>NZ_JAWIIP010000007.1:0-301082 GCF_034683865.1 Pseudomonas sp. C11 | reverse complement strand
GCTCCGACCCTCGCTCGCCCACGATCTGGAGATCTAGTCACTGGCGGTCTGGAGCAGGTGTGGAACAACTTACAAGTAACTTTTGCCCCGGATGGCCGGCCCGACAAAAGTAACCAAAACCCTCCGCCCGTTCATCCGGCCCTGGCTGCGCCAGGGTTCGCTCACTCCATCATCGTTCCAGAGGCCCGACCGGATGCGGCCCACCGACGGTGGGCCATCCCTGGCCCATCGCAGCTCTCGGCTTTGGCATCCTGCGTCGCTCTACCTCCTGCATCCCTGCAGTCGTCGCGACATCCATGTCGCTCAACCTCTTCCACGACGATTCCGTTCGCCCTCCTGGGCGGGCTCTGCACGCGCCTGAGCCTGCGGTAACTCAGGTGTAGCTGGGAGTGCTCTGGCAAGAGCAACAGCGAGCCGCTCTGGTCATCAAGTCAAACCCATAGTCTCAGGCGCGCGAATGGCCCCTTCAGGAGGGTGAGTGGAATCGTTGCGCAGAGGGGCGAGCGGCATGGATGCCGCGAGAGGCTTAAAGGGCCAGGGACGGCCCTTGTAAGCCGACCCTCGGAGCGACGATGGAGCGAACGAACCCCGGCGCAGCCGGGGCCGGATGATGGGGTGCGCTTTCTTTTGCTTACTTTTCTTTGCGCAGCTCAAAGAAAAGTGAGTCGCCCGAGGGGGCGAAACCCGGAATATCTGAATACACCGAAGCGGCGTCCGGAACGCCAAACACACAAACTAGCCAGTCCGGTATCACCTCTTTGCAAGGCGAAACACCATGCCCCATCGCGGATAAATCCGCTCCACTACACCGCCCGGCGCATGCCGATATGCGGGATGTCATCCTCCAGATACACCTCGGTCACCGCCTGAAACCCATACCGCCCGTAATAACCCTGCAGGTGCGCCTGCGCCGACAGATACACCGGCATACCCGGCCAACGCTGATGACACTCGACCAGCGCCCGCTCCATCAGCCGATGGCCCAAGCCCGAGCCACGCGCAGCCTCGGCGATCACCACACGGCCAATCACCACCTCACCGCCCATGCGCTGCGGATCGAGCAGGCGCAGATAGCCGACCAGCGCATCGTCCTGGCGCACCAGCAGGTGGCAGGTATCGCCGAGCAGATCCTGGCCATCGGTTTCCAGATAAGGGCATCGCTGTTCGACCACGAACACCTGGGTGCGCAGAGCCAGCAGCTCGTAGAGCGTGGCTGTGTCGAGTTCAGTGTGATGCAGGCAGTGCCAGGCAAGAGGCGACATGAGAGCGCTCCGCAAAAGAACGCAGTATGCCGTGACGCCGAGAGGTTTTCATTGCAGCGGCCAGCTACTGTATAAAGCCGATCCCACCTGACGAGGAGCCGATGCCGTGGAAGAAGTGATCGAACAGCTACGCGAACTCAACGAACCGGTACCCGTGCCGCTGGAGCTGCCGGACGAGGAAACCCTGGTGGAAATCCAGGAGCAGATCCTCATCCACCTGCCCTTCGAGCTGCGCGAATACCTGCTCAAGGTCAGCGACGTGGTGTACGGCCGCCTGGAGCCGGTGACCGCCAGCGATCCGCAATCGCACACTTATCTGCCCGAAGTCGCTTCGGTGGCCTGGGATCTCGGTCTGCCGCGCGATCTGGTGCCGCTGTGCCAGGACGGCCGCGACTACTACGCGGTGGACGTTGAAGGCCAGGTCTGGCTATGGGATGGCGACGAAGGCGAGCTGACCGACGAAAGCTGGGACTCGGTCTGGCACTGGTGCCGCGACGTCTGGCTGGAAAGCTGAGCGCGCGCCTGAAACCTGGCGGCGTGACGTTGCCAGGCCTCAGGGCAGATAGATGCGAAACTCGCCGCCACCGAGCGGGCCACCGTTGCTCAGTTCGACGCGCCCGCGACGGCCATCGCGCTGGTGCAATTGGGCGATGCGTGCGGCGAAATACAGGCCCAGGCCGGTGCTGCCGCTGCTCTGGCTGAGGCCGAGGATGTAGTCGCCCTGGCGCTCGAGCATGGCCTGTGGATAACCGGCACCATCGTCGTTGACGTACAGCAGCAACTCGCCGTCCTGTTCGCTGGCACTGATCAGCAGCGCGCTGCGCGCATAGCGGATGGCATTGGCGATCACGTTGCCCAGCACCGAGCCCAGCAGCTCCTGGTCGAAGAAGCCCATCAGATCGAATTCGCTGACCGCGCCGCGCGCCTGGATGCCACGGCTGTCGAGCACATCGTGATGGCGCGCCAGCTGCGCCTGGATGAAGTCGTCCAGCTCGTGATGGGCCGGGTACAGTGGCAGCTGATTGACCTCCAGTTTGTACAGGCCAAGCAACTGCACCAGCATGCCGTTCAGGCGGGCTGTTTCGTACTCGATCACGCCGCGCTCGGGTGTATGTTGCAGCTCGTCCGGCAGTTGCGCGAGCCAGCGCGCGTGGGCCTGGCCCAACTGCGCCAGGGAGTTCTTCATGTCATGCACGGTGGAGGCGATGATGGTACTGAGGTCGAGCCCGCTCATGTGTCGAATACCCTGCTGCGCAGTTGCTGGTAGCGCGCATGGCGCGCATCGCTGGGGGCGATCATGCGCACTCCGTCGAGACAGTTACGCGCTTCCTCGCGCCACTCGGACGAGGGTTGCGCGATGCCCAGGCGCAACAGCGACTGAGCGGTGTTGAGGGCGATGCTGATGTTCTTCGGTTGCAAGCCCAGCGCGCGGCGGAACAGCGCCAGCGCCTCGCCGACCTGGCCCTGCTTGTAGGCCTGTACGCCGCGGCGGTTGAGGTCGGTCGCCTCCTTGCTGGCGGCGAAAACGCTCGGGTCGTCGGTCAGCAGGCTGATCGATTCGAGGATCTTGGCGTCGTCACCGTAGACCTCCAGACAATCCTTGAGCAATTGGGTGCCGGCTTCCTTCTGGCCCAGTTGCTGGAGTTGCCCGACCAGGGTCAGGGCCACGTCCGCCGGCAGGAACTCGCCGAGCGTCTGCAGTTCGGCCGCCGCGTCTGCGGCTATCTGCGCAGCGCGCGCCGGCTCGCCAGCTTTCTGCAGGCTGCTCGCCTGCATCAGGCGACGGCGTACCTGGATAGCCTTGTCCACCGCATATTGCTGGCCCAGTTCGCTCAGCACCTGGGTGATCTCCAGTTGCGCCCGCTTGCCCAAGGTTTCCTCGCCCGCACTGGCCATCAGCGCCTGGCTCAGCGCCAGGTAGTTTTCCGGACTCTTCAGGCGCGAATTCTTGCCCTGCTCCACCGCGCTGCGATAGGCCTTGGTGGCACTCTCGAAGTCTTCGTTGTGCATCGCCAGCTTGCCCAGTTGCATCTGCCGGCGCATGGCCAGCGGCGAGATGCGCACGGCATCCTCGAGCACCTGCTGCGCTCGCTTGGCCTCGCCCTGCTGTTCCAACACGGCGGACAAACCATCGTACAGGCCAGGTTGCATGGGGAACGCCTTGAGGCCTTGTTCGAAGATTTCCTTGGCGCGCGGCAGATCGCCACGCTCGTGCAGCAGAGCACCCAGCGCCTGGTAAGCCCAGGGCATGGCGCGGTCGGCCAGCACCGCCTGCAGCAATTGTTCGAGCTCCTGATGGCGCCCCAGGTCGCGCAAGGCACCGGCCTTGTACTTCAGGCACAACGGCTGCAGGCGCCTGTCCTGCTTGGACAGCGCATCGCAGGCATTGAGCACCTCGGCCGGGTTACGCTTGTCGAGCGCCTGCAGCACAGGCTTGAGCAGGGTCTTGCGCTCCACCAGCTTGTCCAGGCGCTGCACCAGGCTGGCCTGGTTGAACGGTTTGGTCAGGTAGGCATCCGGCTCGTGCTCGAGCAGGCTCAGCACCATGGCCTGGCTGCTCTCGGCGGTGACCATGACGAAGATGCATTGATTGCTGATCAGCCGCGCCGCATGCAGCTCTTCCAGCGTCTGTAGGCCGTTCTTGCCGGCCCCCAGGTTGTAGTCGTGGAGGATGATGTCGTAGCGCTTGTGCCGGCACATGGCGATGGCCTGTTCGCCACGGTCGGCCATGTCCACGTCCCGGACGCCCATCTCGCGCAGCATCGCCTTGACCGAATTGCGGAAGTCGGAAAAGTCGTCGACGATCAGAAACCGCTTGGCGCTGTAATCCGACATGAAGCCATCCCTTAGTTAGCTGGCCGCGGATTATAGGGCAGCCAGCCTGCACAGCGTGATAGCCACTTGCTACCGCGCTTGCTCCAGTTCCAACAGGTTGAGCAAAAAGCGCGCGAAGTACACGAGATCCTGCTCCATGGCATGACGAGCGGCCTTGGCATCGCCGGCCTCGATGGCGGCGAACGCGTCCTCATGGAAGTCATTGAGGCGCAGCGACAGATCGGCCTCGGTGAACAGGCGATTCAAGAACGGTCCGACCTGCAACCAGAGCGTCTCGATCGAGCGCACCAGCACCGGGTTGCCGCAGGCACCATATAGATGGAGGTGAAACTGGCTATTGGCGTCCAGGTAGGCCTGCACCTGGCGCTGCTCGATGGCTTGATCCATACGCTGCACACAGTCTCGCAGGGTGGCCAGGTCGGCCTGGCCCAGGCGCGGCGTGGCCAGTTCAACGGCGAGTCCTTCCAGTGCCAGGCGTACCTGAAAGATGTGTTCGTAACGCTGGCGTGTCATCGCCGGCACCCGCACCGAGCGTTGCTGCTCGCCTTCCAGCGCGCCCTCGGCTACCAGCCGCTGCAACGCGGCGCGTACCGGCATGGGGCTGGTACCCCACTGCGCAGCCAGGTCGCGGATCTTCAACGCCTGGCCAGGCTGGAAGCGCCCCGCCAGCAGGGCCTCGCGGATACGTTGATACAGCTGTTCCTGCAGATTGTCGCTCATGGTTTCAACGTCCCTTTGGCGGTGCAGGAAGCTGGGACAAGGTGAGCAGGCAGTCGCGCATGAGATTCTCCATTGGACGAAGACCAGGCTGACAGGAACGAGTGATGTCCGATCGTCAGCCCTGATTTTTTGTGATCACATAACCAGTCAAATACTAACTCATATTGGTTCTATGGCGACATATTGCGATTTCTGTGATCACAAAATATGATGTGCGGAAATTCGAACGAGGTGTTCAACATGACTTCCAGTGGTATCGCCCCAACCGCCGTGGAAACCTTCGCCGCCCGTGAGCGTGAGCGTTTCCTCGAACGTAACCCGAAATCGGTGGCCCTGGCCGAGCGCGCCCGTCACTCGCTGTACGGCGGCGTACCGATGCACTGGATGGCCGACTGGTCGACGCCGGTACCGCTGTTCGTCGAACGCGCCAAGGGCGCGCGCTTCTTCGACGTGGACGGTCATGAGTACGTCGATTTCTGCCTGGGCGACACCGGCACCATGTTCGGCCACTCGCCCGACCCGGTGGCCCGCGCCCTCGCCGAGCAGGCCAACAACGGCCTGACCACCATGTTGCCCGGCGAGGATGCCGTGGTCTGTGGCGAGCTGCTGGCCAAGCGCTTCGGCCTGCCCTACTGGCAGGTGACCGCCACCGCTACCGACTCCAACCGCTACGTGCTGCGCTGGGCGCGCGCGATTACCCAGCGCAAGACCCTGCTGGTGTTCGACGGCTGCTACCACGGCACCGTCGACGACGTGATGGTGCGCGAGCGTGACGGCAAGACCGTGCACCGCTCCGGCCTGGTCGGTCAGGCTTATGACCTGACCGAACACAGCCGCGCCATTCCCTTCAACGATATCGAGGCGCTGGAAGCAGCGCTGGCTCAAGGCGATGTCTGCGCCCTGCTCTGCGAGCCGGCGATGACCAATATCGGCATGGTGCTGCCCGATCCGGGCTTCATGCAGAAATGCCGCGAGCTGACGCGCAAGTACGGCAGCCTGCTGATCATCGACGAAACCCACACCATCTCCACCGATATCGGCGGCTGCACCCGGCTGTGGGGCCTGGATCCGGACTTCTTCGTAGTCGGCAAGCCCATCGCCGGCGGTGTACCCTGCGGCATCTTCGGCTGCAGCGCGGCGATGGCCGATGCCATGACCCAGGCCCGCCAACGCGCCAGCGCAGAAAGCCACGGTCACGGTCACAGCGGCATGGGTACCACCCTGTCGGCCAACGCCCTGGCCATGCACTGCATGCGTGCCAACCTGGAACAGGTGATGACCCAGGCGGCCTACGACCACATGCTGCCGCTGGCCGCTCGTCTGGCCGAGGGCTTCCGCGGGTTGATCGGCAAACACGACCTGAAGTGGTCGGTGACCGAGCTGGGCGCGCGTTGCGAATTCCAGTTCTGCTCCACGCCGCCGCGCACTGGCGCCGAGGCCGAAGCAGCGTTCCATGACGAGCTGCAGATGGCCCTGCACCTGTACCTGATCAACCGCGGCATCCTGATCACGCCGTTCCACAACATGACCCTGTGCTGCCCGAGCACCACGGCCGAGGATGTGGACAAACTGATCGCCATGCTCGACCAGGCGCTCACCGAGCTGCTGGCCATCCCCGGCGCCCGTGAGTAAGCCGTAGGGTGGATCGGGGCGCGTAGCTGACGCTTTATCCATCCACCACGCACGGTGAAGCGGTGGATGAAAAGAGCGTCATCCACCCTACGCCCCTCCCACAGAATCAGCTACGCCCCCCTTTTTGCGAGAACCACCATGCAATTCGCCAACCCCCAAGAAGCGCGTGACTTCCTAGAACGCCACCCCGAGGTGCGCAGCATCGAGCTGATGCTGATCGACGCCAACGGCATCCCACGCGGCAAGCTGCTGCACCGCGACGAGTTGCTGGCCATCTACGAGAACGGCCGGCCGCTGCCCAGTTCCATCCTGTCGCTGACCATCCAGGGCGAGGACGTCGAGGAAAGCGGCCTGGTCTGGGAAGTGGCCGACGCCGACTGCTGGACGTATCCGCTGCCCGGCAGCCTCACCCTGCAACCCTGGCGCGCGGTGCCCACCGGGCAGTTGCAGGTGAGCATGCACCCGACCCAGGGCCTGCCGGCCACGCCGGGCGACCCGCGCCACGTGCTGGTGCGCGCCATCGAGGCGCTCAAGGCAGACGGCTACCACCCGGTGATGGCGGTAGAGCTGGAGTTCTACCTGCTCGACAAGCAACGCGACGCCAATGGCCGTCCGCAGCCAGCCGTGCAGATGAACGGCGTGCGCCCGCAGGCACCACAGGTCTACGGCGTGTACGAGCTGGAGCAGGTGCAGCCGTTCCTTGACGACCTCTACGCCGCCTGCGAGGTGCAGGGCCTGCCAGTGCGCACGGCGATCTCCGAATACGCGCCGGGCCAGTTGGAGCTGACCCTGGAGCACCGCTTCGATGCGCTGCAGGCCGTAGACGAAGGCGTGCGCTACAAGCGCCTGGTCAAGGGCGTGGCCAACAAACACGGCTTGCAGGCCTGCTTCATGGCCAAGCCGTTCGGCGACCTGGCTGGCAGCGGCATGCACATGCACGTGTCGCTGGCCGATGCCGAGGGCAACAACCTGATGGCCAGCGAAGATCCCCACGGCACTCCACTGCTGCGCCATGCCATCGGCGGCATGATGGCCACGCTCAACGATGCCCTGGCGATCTTCTGCCCCAACGCCAACTCTTTCCGCCGCTTCCAGGCCAACAGCTACGCGCCGCTGGCCAAGAGCTGGGGCGTGAACAACCGCACCGTGTCGTTCCGCGTGCCAGGCGGGCCGGCCAACAGCCGCCACGTCGAACACCGCATCTGCGGCGCCGACGCCAACCCCTACCTGGCGGCAGCGGCGATCCTCGCCGGTATCCACAAGGGCATCCGTGAGCAGATCGATCCGGGGGCGGCCATCGTCGGCAACGGTTATGAACAGGCCCGCGAAACCCTGCCCACCGACTGGCTCACCGCCCTGCGCAACCTTGAAGGTTCAAGCTGGGCGAGCGAAGCACTGGGCGAGGACTTCCTCAAGGTATTCCTGGCGATCAAGTGGGCCGAGTTCCGCCAGTTCATGGGGGAAGTGGGCGAGCAGGATTGGCGCTGGTATCTCAATCACGCCTGACATCATGCCCCGGTAGCGCAAGCTACCGGGGCATGCTCAACGCACCTTGATGTAATCACCTGCCACGCTGATGCCGGCGCCGCCGTAGTTCTGGCAGCCCTCAGCGAACACCTCCAGCACACGCAGCTCGATACCTTCACGCAACAACTGCACCGCACAATCGCTGTTCGGGCCAGCATCCTGCAGACGCATTTGCACCGCATCGCCTTCCAGCTTGCCCTCCAGCCCGCCAATAGCGGCTGGGCCGTATTCCTCCACCCGCGCGCCGGCGCGTAACGGCGAAAAGCTGGCGCGGTAACCGCCCTGTGGATCAGGCGTGATCTCCACCTCGCTCCACACGGCCTGGCCGCCGTAGCGCAGATAGCGCCCTACCGGGCTGGCAGCCAGTGCCTGGTAATCCAGCGCTTCGGCCACCTTGGTCAGATGCAGACGCGTCGAAGAACCGCTGAGGTTATTGTCCAGCGCCACCTCTAGACAGGCACGCGCCATCCCCGCATCGCCAGCGCGCAGATGGGTCAGGATGAGATTGTTCAGCGCCAGTTCGAACTGTGCCGTATCACTGCCTTCGGCACGTCGTAACTGACGCTCGAATGCCTCGATGGCCTGCTTATAACGCCCAGACTGGTAGGCCGCACTGCCGACCTGGTTGCATTGCACCGCGGTGGCACATTCTTCGGTCGCCTGCGCGGTAACGATGAGCCCCAACGCCAGGGTCGGCAGCAGATGTTTCGAACAGATAGGCATGGATAGCATCCTTGCAACGAAAAATGGCGAGTTTAGTTCGAATCTTGCATCTCCAGGGCTCGCTGGCCTTACTCTCACAAGCCCTACACGTACTCGGAGCGACAATGGAAGCCGGAACTGCACACCTGACGATGACCGTCCTGATGACGCCGGACATGGCCAACTTCTCCGGCAATGTCCACGGTGGCACCTTGCTGAAGTACCTCGACGAAGTGGCCTACGCCTGCGCCAGCCGCTATGCCGGCTGCTACGTGGTGACCCTGTCGGTGGATCAGGTGATGTTCCGCGAGCCGATACACGTCGGCGAACTGGTCACCTTTCTCGCCTCGGTCAACCATACCGGGCGCACCTCGATGGAGATCGGCATCAAGGTGATCACCGAGAACATCCGCGAGCGCTCGGTGCGCCACACCAACAGCTGCTTCTTCACCATGGTCGCAGTGGATGACCAGGGCCGCCCGGTGCCGGTGCCGGAACTGCAGCCAGACAGCCCTGACGGCCTGCGCCGCCAGCGCCAGGCCAAGCAGCGCCGGCAGATTCGCGAGGAGCTGCAGCAGCGTTATCGGGCGTTGAGCGAGGAAAAAGCCTGACCACAGAGACAGCATTACAGGGCACTGGCAGAATGCCGTAATCGTCCTGCCAGTCGGCCTGGGTCATGGAAACGCTCTACTTCTCCCCACTGTTGCTGGGCATCAACCTGATGCTAGGCAGCGCGATCGCCAGCACCGCCCTGTGGCACTTCGCGCGCCCCTATCGCGGCCCGGGCGTGTGGATGAGCGGTGCCTGGCTGCTCAACCTCGGCATCTGGCTGTTCATGGGCTACATGGCCAGTGGCAGCCCATGGCTGAACATCGCCGGCAATGCCCTGCAACTGGCCGGCGAAGCCTTGCTGATGGTCGGCGTGTTCCGCTTCCTGGGGCTGCCGCCACCGTGGTGGACGGTACCGGCCAGCGCCGGTGCGATGAGCCTGGTGATGAGCTGGCACTGGTTCGTCGCGCCGATCAACACCGAGTTCGTCGTCACCCTCTACGCACTGATCGGCGGGCTGCTGCCAATCCAGGCCTGCCGCGCCCTGTGGGTCGCCCGTGAGGAGCCGGAACTGCGCGGCGTACGCCGTTTCGTCGCCCTGGCCTTCGCCGGTTTCGCCCTGATTACCCTGCTGCGCGCCCTGCTCGGCCTGATCGATGGCCTGCAGGGCATCGAGCACGTCGACGTGACCCGCTCGGTGCCCTACCTGCTGCCCTACAACTTCGGTATTCCGCTGTGGGTGATCGGCCTGGTCGGCCTGGCGCTGATGACCATGCGCCGCATCCTGATCGACAGCCGCCGCCACTCCGCACAAGCCGAAAACAGCGCCGAGCGTTTCGAGCGGCTGATGCGTATCACCCAGGCCGGCGTGGTGGTGCTGGAGCGCGGCCGCATCGTCGACGCCAACCCGATGCTGGAGACGCTGTTCGCCCGTTCTCGCGAGCATCTGCTCGGCACGGAGTTGCAAAGCCTGTTCGCCCCTGCCGAGCAGACGCGCATCGAAGAGCTGCTGGGCCGTGCCGACGGCCAGCCGCATGACCTCGATGCCCTGCGCGACGCCGTACCCTTCGCAGCCGAAATCAGCATCGCCCAGTTGCGTGAGGACGGCCGACAGGTCGCCGAGATCCGTGATGTCAGCCGGCGCAAGGCGCTGGAGCAACAGTTGCTGCACCTGGCCACCACCGACCCACTGACCGAGGCATTGAACCGCCGCGCGTTCGAAGAGCGTGCCGGCCAGGCGCTACAGCGCAGCCAACGGCAGAACCTTCCGCTATGCCTGGCGATGCTCGATCTGGATCACTTCAAACAGGTCAACGACCGCCACGGCCATACCACCGGCGACGCGGTGCTGCGTGAATTCAGCCAGCTCTGCCGGGAGCAGGCGCGCGCGACCGACCTGTTCGCCC
The DNA here is from genome assembly GCF_034683865.1 of Pseudomonas sp. C11. Taxonomy (NCBI): domain Bacteria; kingdom Pseudomonadati; phylum Pseudomonadota; class Gammaproteobacteria; order Pseudomonadales; family Pseudomonadaceae; genus Pseudomonas; species Pseudomonas sp. C11. Next base: position 290,449 of record NZ_JAWIIP010000007.1, on the reverse strand, counting down.
GTATCGGCGGGGAGGAGTTCGTTCTGCTTCTACCCGACAGCGATCTGCAGGCCGCCGCCCAAGGCCTGGAGCGCCTGCGCACGAACCTGGCCGAGCGCAATCTGCAGGGACTGCACATCAGTGTCAGCATCGGCCTGGCCGAGCGGCGCCCTGGCGAAACCCTGGAGCAGATGCAGCAACGCGCCGACACGGCGCTCTACGCCGCCAAGGCCGCCGGCCGTGATCGCCTGATGCGGGCGACATGAGCCGGCGCGCGTCACACCCTCAATCGTGACCGATGTAGAACAGCAGTTCACGGCGCTGCGGATGATCCTTGAGCCAGGCGCGGATCTCGTCGGCGCGGGCGATGGCCTCTGCGCCAGCGATGCGGCTGAAGCGCTCGCGCCGCGCCTCTTCGCTGGCCTGCTGACGTACTTGGCGCTGCCAGGCTTCGGTAAAGATCGCCGGCATCTTGTGGCTCAACTCCAGCGCCTTGAGCAACTGCCATTCGCCACTGTCGAGCCAGGCTTCGTCGCAAGTACCGCAGAGGTCGAGGCGGTTGGCGCGGGTGCCGCTGATCTGGAACTTGCTCATCAGCTTGGCGCACTTGGGGCAGCTCAGCGCGTGGCTGGTTTCACCGACCTCGGCCTGGGCGACCAGCTCGGCAGACGCCTCGGCAGCCGGCTGACGCTCGGCCCAGTCGCGGTAATGCAGCAGGCTGACCAGCGTGCCCGAGCACTGCGGGCAGCCATGGCCAAGCAGGCCATCTTCGAGTTTGGCCGCTTGCAGGCGAGCGGTACGGCAGGCGGGGCAATGCATGAGGCTGACATCCTTTTCAGAGTTGGGTGGGCGAACGCTAGTGCACAGCCGACGCACGGGCAAGTGGCTATGCTGAGAACTGCGAGGTAGATAGGCTAAGCTCTGCCTCCCGGAGCCGGAGTCACCATGATCAACCTGTTCGATGTCTTCCTGCTGATGCTGTTTGCCGCCGCCTGCGCCTGGCTGTGGCGCGGCCATGGCATTCGTGAGCGGGCGCTGGCGGCGGCCAAGCAGCATTGCGCCAGGCTCAATGTGGAATTGCTCGATGGCGCCGTGGCGCTGCGCCGCCTGGCCATCCAGCGCGATGCCAAGGGCCATCGGCGCCTGGCGCGGCTCTACGACTTCGAGTTCACCGTCACCGGCGAGCAGCGCCTGCGCGGGCATATCTGCATGTTCGGCCCGCATGTCGGCCGCATCGAGCTGGAGCCGCACCCGATACTGGAGCCGCAACCCGAGCCGGTGTCGGTGCAGACTCGCGACAATGTGATCCGCCTCGAAGACTGGCGTCGCAAGGCATAACCCGCGCGGGTGGCGGGTTGCACCCGCCCTACTCGCTCAGCTGCGCTGCAACAGGAAGTCCGCGACCCGTGCCGCGCTGTCGGCCGGCTGCTCCTGCATGAAACAGTGCCCACCCGGCACCGCCTGACTGCGCACATGCGCGTTACTCGCACACCAACGCGCCACCGAACGGGCGACGAAGGGATAGGTGGTTGTGCCGTAAATCACCTCGGTGGGCGTCACGATCTTCGCCAGCGACGGCCACAGGCGACGCGGGAAGGAGCCGAAGATATCCGCCTCACGGCTGGGCCGACATTTGAGCTCGACACCCTCCTCGACATCCTTCAGCGCGTGCTCGATATAGGCGTCGAACGCGGCTTCGTCCCAGCCCCGGAACATGCCGCGGCCATGCAGAGCGGCATGTGCACTGGCGCGATCCGGCCACTGTCGGCGGCGCTTCTGGGCCCGCTTGGCGAGGCCGGTACGCTGCGCCAGGCCAACCACGTCGGACAGCGCCATGACCCCGATCATCGCCGGGCCGAACAGCACCGGGTCGAGCAGTACGGCGCGGCGGAACAACTCGGGATGGCGCGCCAGGATCAGGCTGGTGAGCACCCCACCGAAGCTGTGGCCCAAGGCAAAACGCGGCACCTCACCGAACGGCCCGCGCAGGGCCTCGAAAGCCTCCACCGCCAGCTCGGCGCTGCGATTCCAGCCATGGAAGCGGCCGCCATGGTCACTGTCGCCGTGGCCCTGCACGTCGCACAGCCAGAGGTCGAAGTCCTCGGCCAACCGCGCCAGCATCGGCGTGTAGACGCGCCCGCAATAGCCGTTGCCGTGCAGAAAATGCAGCAGCGGCTTGCCCGAGGGCGGCGTATACCAGCCGCGCAGGGTGAAACCGGCAGAGGTGTCGTGAGACCAGGGCAACAATTGCATCAGGGTTATCCACAGCGAGGAACGCCGGCGAGTGTATCAGCCAGCCGGGGCGATTCGGCAGGCAGCGAAGGCCGCGCCGAGGGCTTCGGCGTCCTGCGCCTGGTCGAAGATCAGTTCCAGCCGCGAGTCCTTGCGCCACTCGCTGGCCCCCCAGTCCTGGCGGACTTGTCCATGCAGCGCATTGAGCGAACGCCAACCCTCGGCGCCGTGCAGCACGGCCTTGGCGCGGCGCCAGGCCAGGCTCTGCAACCACCGTTCCACCCGAGCCAGATCGAAGCACTGGCTCGGGTGCCAGCGCCAACCGATGCTCCAGCCTTCAGGCTGGATCTGCACCTGGCAGATCGGCTCGGCGGCGTTGTGCCAGATCTGCGCCAGGGCTGGCGCAGTTGTGGATAACTCGACCGCCCCCTGTGCGGGCAAAGCCGGCGCGCTCAGCCCCGGCAGCAAGGCCAGGTCGAGCCGCCCCTGTTCCGTCCAGTACAGCGGCACGGATGGCAGATCCCCGGCAATCCGCGCTCGCGTCTCGGCGTCCAGCCCGGCGCTCTTGTTCAACAGCAGCAGGCCGGCCTCGTCCAGTGCCTGTTGCTGTACCTCAGGCAACGGCTCGCCCGCCGCCAACGCAGCAGCATCCAGTACCAGCACGGCCGGTTGCACGGCCAATACGCCGCGCCAGGGCGGCTGACGCAATTGCGCCAGCAGCTGTGCCGGATGGCCCAGACCGGACGGTTCGATCAGCAGGCGGTCGGGCCGGGTCTTGCGCAGCAGACGACCGAGGCCGACCTGAAACGGCGCACCGTTGACGCAACACAGGCAGCCGCCGGCCACCTCGGCCAGGGCGATACCGTCTTCGCCGCGCTCGAGCAGGGCCGCGTCCAGGCCGATCTGGCCGAATTCGTTGATCAGCACCGCCCAGCGTTCGTCCGCGGGCTTCTGCGCCAACAGATGGCGGATCAGACTGGTCTTGCCGGCGCCCAACGGGCCGGCGATCAGGTGGGTGGGGATTTGACTGAGCATGGCGCTATGGTCGGCGCTTCACTGCACAGACTGCAACGGGCAGGCATGCTAGATTCGCCGGCAATTTTTGATGGAGCTCGTACGATGCGTGCATGGCTGTTGCTGTTCTCCGTGCTGCCAGGCCTGGCCCTGGCCGAGGCCTGTGTGGTGCGCAGCCACGCCGAGCGTCTGGACGTAAAGGTCTGCCAGCAGAACCACAACATCCCCACCACGCTGTTTCGCGAAGGTTTCTGCCAACCGCAATTGCAGGGGCAGAAGGTCGAAGTGGAGTTCGTCGAGCAGTGCCCGACCGGCGCCTTTGGCGTGTGCCAGGATGCCCATGTCGGCAGCGGTCTGTACCGACAGGATATCCACTACTACGGCGTGGCCGGCGATGCCGTCTACCTGCAGCCGGCCTGCACCGGCCAGTATCAGGGTAAATGGATCAAGCCCTGAGCCACTTCGTGTAACCCGCCATTCCCGGCCTGGCGGGTTGCACCCGCCCTACGTGGCAACCCTGACATCAAAGCGTCACCAAACGAGCGCCTAATGAGTGCGGGTACCTCACACCCCTAGTGTCGAGACACGTATCGACATGATCTCTTGGTGCTTAAGGCCGGGGCAGTTGCTCCGGCCTATTTTTTTGCACCTCAGCCTATGGCCTTAAGCCAACCAATCCAGCGTCAGCAGCAAACGTCGCTGCCCGGCGGGCGGTTGCGGCGAACGATGGATCAATCCGCGCCCTTCGTTGCCATGCCATTTCTCGCCCTTGGCCAACGCGACATGGCCGCTATCAAGACGCTGGATCAACGCCTCGTCCTGCGGCTCTGCACCCGGCTGGCCGAGCTTGATGCGCGGCATCACGCCCTCCGCCAGCCAGTCGCTGCCGACACCGGCATAGCTGGTGATCAGCCGCAGCGGCACGTGGTCGACGTGAAAGCGCGGGCACATGGCCTTGTCCAGCGCACGCAAACGCAGGCCGATGCGTTGGGCGTCGAGCAGGCAGGCATAGGCGCGCACCAGCCAGGCCACGTCAGCGAGAAAGGCCGCCTGGCCGGGCAGGTCGGCGTACTGAGCCACCAGGCCGGTGAGATTCGGCTCGCTGTCCGCATGCGCCAGTTCCAGGGTGAGGGATTGCGCCAGCGGTTCGTTCTGCGCCAGTAACGCTTCGGCGAAGTCGGCGATCTGCGCCGGCAGGCGGCGCTGCCAGACGGCCAGGTTGACGCCGTCGTGCAGCACCTCGCCCAGCACCTGAATGTCCTCGCCCAGCACCTGGCGCGGTGCGGGCGGCAGTTTAAGGGCGAACATCAGGCCGCCTCCTCCTGCTGCCAGGAACCGAAGGGGTCGGCGAGCAGGCGCCAGGCTTCAGGGCCGCCGGCCATCTCCGCATCGGTGAGCAGGCAGTCATCCAGCTCGCGCACCAGGCGAGCAAAGTCGATGTTCTGGCCGATAAACACCAGCTCCTGACGGCAGTCGCCCACATCGGCGTTCCAGTGCTGCATGACGGCCTGCAGGCCCTCTTCATCCTGCGGCCAATGCTGCTTGGGCACGAAGCGCCACCAGCGCCCGGCCAGGCCATGGCGCATCAGCCCGCCGGCCTGCGACCAACTACCGGCTTCCTGATACTTGCTGGCCAGCCAGAAGAAGCCCTTGGAACGCAGCAAGCGACCATTCGTCCACTCCTGCGAGAGGAAGTCGAAGAAGCGCTGCGGATGGAACGGCCGACGTGCCCGATAGGCGCTGGAGGCGATGCCGTACTCCTCGGTTTCCGGCACGTGCTCGCCGCGCAGCTCCTTGAGCCAGCCCGGCGCCTGCGAGGCGCGGTCGAAGTCGAAGCGGCCGGTGTCGAGGATCTTGTCCAAAGCGATCTGGCCCATGCTCATGGCCTGGATGTCGGCGTGGGTATTGAGGCCGCGCAGAATGGCCATCAGCTCCTCGCGCTCGGCCTGGCTGATCAGGTCGATCTTGCTGATGAGGATGACATCAGCGAACTCCACCTGCTCGATCAGCAGGTCGGTGATCGAGCGCTCGTCCTCCTCACCGAGGGTTTCGCCACGGCTGGCCAGGCTGTCGGCGGCATGAAAGTCGTGCAGGAAGTTCACCCCGTCGACCACCGTGACCATCGTGTCGAGGCGCGCCAGGTCGGACAGGCTGCGGCCCTGCTCGTCGCGGAAGGTGAAGGTCTCGGCCACCGGCAGCGGTTCGCTGATGCCGGTGGACTCGATCAGCAGGTAGTCGAAACGGCCATCGCTGGCCAGGCGCGCGACCTCTTCCAGCAGGTCTTCACGCAGGGTGCAGCAGATGCAGCCGTTGCTCATCTCCACCAGCTTCTCTTCGGCGCGGTTGAGGCTGACGTCGCGCTGCACTTCGCTGCCGTCGATGTTGATTTCGCTCATGTCGTTGACGATCACCGCGACCTTGAGGCCGTCGCGGTTCTTCAGCACATGGTTGAGCAGGGTGCTCTTGCCGGCGCCGAGAAAGCCGGACAGCACGGTAACGGGTAGACGCGGGTTCATGGGTATTCCTCGTTCAGTCACGGTCACGCTGATGTTTTTCGCGCTGCTCCTGCCGCTCCTTGGCTTCGATGCACAGGGTCGCGGTGGGGCGCAGCAAGAGGCGTTTCAGGCCGATGGGTTCGCCGGTCTCGGCGCACCAGCCGTATTCGCCACGCGCCAGGCGTTCGAGCGCCTGGTCGATCTTGTCCAGCAGCTTCTTTTCCCGCTCCAGCAGGCGCAGTTGCCACTGGCGCTGCTCCTCGGCGGCACCGATATCGGCGACGTCGCTGCTGGTATCGGGCTGGCGCAGCTCGGTGAATTCATCGTCGATGCGCGCCTGCAACTCGGCACGCTGGGCCAGCAGCAGCGCGCGGAAGAATTGCTGCTGGGTGTCGTTCATGTACGCGTCGGCCGGCTGGGCCAGCAGCTCGACTTGGGTCAGTACGGTCATCGGGATCATGGCAAATCGGCTGGCTTGTTTTAATTGTTATAACATAACATTAAGCTCTGCAACCAACCCACGGATTTGCGATGAACGATCTTCCCCTGCCCGATATCGCTGCTCAGCCCACTCATCACGACCTGCCGCTGGACTGGGTCGGCATGGCGGGTATCACCCTGCCCATCCGTTTGGGTGACGCGGCCGTGACCGCTCGCCTGGACATTGGCGTCAGCCTCGACGACGCCGGCGCACGCGGCATTCACATGTCGCGCCTGTACCTGGCAGCGCAGCGGCTGGTGCATCAGCAATTGAACGTACCGGCCGTGCTGCAGGTGCTGGATGAGTGCCTGGGCAGCCACCAGGCGCTGTCCGACAGCGCCTCCCTCACGCTGCACGGCGAGGTGCCGCTCGAACGCCCGGCGCTGGTCAGCCCGCTCAGTGGCTGGAAAACCTACCCCTTCGAGCTTCGTGCGCGCCAGGACGGACGCGGCGTGAGCATCGAGCTGCAGGTCGAGGTCACCTACTCGTCCACCTGCCCCTGCTCGGCGGCGCTGGCACGGCAGTTGATCCAGCAGCGCTTCATCGATGACTTCCCTGAACGCCAGGCCGATTACATCGAAGTGCTCGACTGGCTCGGCTCGACCCAGGGCATCGTCGCCACCCCGCACAGCCAGCGCAGCACCGCGACGCTAGAAGTGAGACTGACCCAAGATTGCCTCCACCTGCCGCTGCTGGCCCTGATCGACAGCGCCGAACAGGCCCTCGGCACGCCGGTGCAGACGGCAGTTAAGCGCGCCGACGAACAGGCCTTCGCCCTGGCCAACGGGCAGAACCTGATGTTCTGCGAAGACGCCGCACGGCGCCTGCACCGCGCCCTGCGCGAATTGCCGCAAGTCAACGCCTTCCGCCTCAAGGTCGTCCACGCGGAAAGCCTGCACGCCCACGATGCGGTGGCAGAGAGCCGCTGGAACTGGAGCTGAAGGCCTACCAGCCCCCACCACCGCCACCACCCGCGCCACCGCCCGACGAGCCGCCGCCATGGGATGCGGACGAACTGGAGCCGGAACCACCGCCACCAGAAGGGGAAAAGTCATCGGAAGAGCGCGGCGCCTGCGGCGGCGTCGACGAGCTCATCAGCATCCGATCCAGATTCCAGGCCAGGCTGTGCGCCGCGCCTGAAGCCATCATCTGCGTGAAGGCCTGCGGCTGATAGTCCACCTCCACCGGGGCCAGGGTGCCCTTGCGCAGTTCGTAGGTGAAACGCTCGGTCCACTGCCGTTCGACGCCCAGCGCCATCGCGTAGGGCAGGTGTCGCTCGTAGTGCGCGATGCTCATGACCGGTGCCTGGCCGGCTTTATCCAGCACGTCCTTTTCGGCCAGGCTGAGGTACTCGCGATAGCCCTCCAACTCGTCGAGCAGACGCCGCCCGGCGATGCTGGGCGCGCGCAGGAGTGTGCGCGCTACCATCACGATGAAGAAGAGAATCAGGCACAGCAGCACGGCCGGGCCGCCCACCTGACTCGCGGCACAGATCGCCAGAACCAGCATGAGGAGCACGAGCAATACGCCCGATCCGGCCAACGACACTCCCCACGTGCCCAACGCGACGCCCACCACCATCAACCAGAATGCATTGCTCGTCGCAGCGGAATCCGCAGGCGTGGTCACCAGCGAGATGAAGCTGGCGACGAAGGCGAAGCACACGCCGATCAGCCATTCACCGGTGTGGCGGTTGAAGTTGTTCTGCTCGATGACCTCGAAACTCCGCAGCAAACCATCCAGCGCCGTGGTCAGGCGCGGTTCATAGCGGTTGCTCAGGGTCAGCGAGCCATCCTCGCTGGCAATGAGCGCGTTGAGCACCCGCCGCTCGTCTTCACGAATGGCGTCCCCTGGCGCCTCTGCTCGGGTCAGCAGCAGGCCTTCGGCGTTGCGCTGCAAACGCAGCCAGCCGCGAATCGCCAGGTCGGTGAGCATGATGCTCAGCGCCCGCACCCCACGCGGATCGCCTGCCGGGCCGCGATGCCAGACGTAGCCGGCCATGGCCGGGCTGATACCTCTGGGCAACTCAAACAATGGAATCACCAGCCCTTTGCGTGGGCCTCTGCCGATCGTCCACCACAGATAGAGATAGAACCCGACCAGGCCGACGCACACCAGTAGCGAGAGGATGTCGCGCAGGTTGTCGATGACCAGTCGCAGCAGGTTCTGCCACCAGCTCGGCCGGCTCACCAACCCGGCCGGCCAGGCGGTAGCGACGGTGAAGCCTTCACCCACCTTCAGCTCGCGCGTGGTCACCAGACGCAGGCGATGGCCCTTCTGCTCGACCACCTTATAAGCCCCTTCTCGCGAACCGCGGTAGCCGGTATAGGCATGAGCGGCCTCGATCTGCGCGCCCTCCGGCAGCAACACCTCGACGCTGGCCTGGCGAATCGGCAGCCGCCAGTCGTTGCCGGTGACGTTCCAGTAGAGCTCATCGACACGGGCGTGAAACTGCAGTTGCGCATCCATGCGGTAGGTCAGTTCGTAGACATAGGGGCCGGGCTGCAGCCGAACATCGGCACGCCCCAGCCGCAGACGCACGCCGTGCTCCAGCGCCTGCTGGGTGACGCTTTCCGGCTGCCCGTCACGCGTGGCCGAGATCAGCGTCAACGGCGTGCTGCGCAGCAGCCCCTTGCCCAGGCTGTAGCGCGTGGGGATGTCGCGATAGATACCGCGCGATATCTGCTGCCCTTCGGCGATGACGGCGATGCGCTCGGTCACCAGCACCTCGCCACTGGGCTCGACCTGCAGACGCACGTCATAGCTCTGAATGGCCTCTTCGGCCTGCGCACCGCAGACGCAGAAACAGCACAGCAACAGCAGAATTCGCAGTCTTCCTGACATGACCCTCTCCTTGGCACTCACAATCGCCGGCCGGGCGAATCGAGGCGGCACCCTACTCCGGTCGGCGCGACAGAAAAAGCGAACGCCGCACATCCACGACATTCGTCAGGGGATCGTTACCAACCCCCACCTCCGCCGCCACCACCGCCTCCGCCCGAGGAACCACCACCGGACGAGCCGCCACCGTCCGAAGAACTGCTCGATGGCGGCGAAGAGGCCAAAGCCGTGGCGCTGGCAAGACCAGCAGCCAGCGCACCGCTCAGCGCCTGCGGCGAGCTGTAGCTGCTGCGACTGTGATACCAGCTCGGTTGATAGTCGCGCTGCGCCGGGTCGATCAGGCCGTTGGCCAGGGCTTCGCTGAAGCGCGCGCTCCACTTGTCCTCCACGCCCAGGGCCATGGCGAAGGGCAAGTGGCGCTCGTACAGGGCAATGCTCATCGCCGGGGCGTCACCGGCCAGCGCCAGGGCATCGCGCTCGGCCAACTGCAGGTAATTGCGATAGCCTTCCAGCGCATCGAGCAGGCGCCGCCCCTCCTGGGTCGGCGCCGGCAACAGGTAAAAAAACACCACCACCAGCACCACATAAGCGACGACGAGCAACAGCGCCGGAACCGACAACGCCGCCATCATCATCAGCCCCACCGGTACCGGCCAGCCGAACATAAACACCACCAGGTACAACCCCATCTGCTTGCCGAAGCTGGGTTGGTGGCGCGCCATGTTGAACACGATCAAAGTCGGCACGCCAAAGCCCAGGCTGAACACCAGCCCGGCCAGCCCGGCGGCCCAATCATCGCCACCCTGCCCGCTCAGGAGCACGATGGCGACACAGGCCAGTGCGGCCCACACCAGCCCCCAGGCCCAGATGCCACGATTATTGGCGAACCAGGCCTTGCCCTGCTCGCCCAATTGACTGCTCAGCCCAGCCACCGCGTCCGCCAGACGCGGCTCGTACTGGGTGCCAATGGTCAGTGCGACACCGTCCTTGTTGGCCGGGAACAGACGCTTGCGCAGGTCGCGGTCAAGCTCGCTCATCTCGCTACCGGCGCCCTGGTCGCGGGCCAAGCTGAAGCCACCGCCGTGCGCTTTGTCCTCGATGTGCAGGTGCTTGCGGATGGCCATGTCGGTGAGCCATACGCTGAAGGCCTGTGCCTCGCCGAAAGCCCCGCGCAACCCGCGATGCCAGAGGTAGCCGGCCTGCACCGCGCTCATGCCCTGCGGCGCCTCGAACAGCGGGATGATCACGCCCTTCTCCGGGTCGCGGCCGACACGGTTCCAGGCGCGCAGGTAGAACAGCAGCAGGCCGATCAGCAACACGGCACCAATGCCCACGCCGAGATTGTCCAGCAGCGCGCGGCTGGCGTTCTGCAGCATGCCAGGCCGTGGCACCAGTCCAGCCTGCCAGTCCACCGCCACGGTCAGGCCGTGATAGGCCGGCAGCACAGCGGTCGTAGCTAGACGGAGCACATCATCGCGCTGTTCGAGTGTCTGGAAATCCTTGCCCTGGTCGCCTTGGGCGCCGGTGTAAGCGGCCCATTGACCGATCCGCGCACCTGACGGCAGGCGTACTTCGACCGAAGCCTGGCGGATGGGGAACACCCAGCCGTTGCCGGTGACGTTCCAGTACAGCTCGTCCGTCTCGGCGTGATGCAGCAAGGCACGCTCGACCCGATAGCGCAGCTCGTAGCGATGACGCCCTGGCTCCAGCAGTACGTCCGGAGAACCGAGATAGAAACGTATCCAGGCGCCGTTACGCTCACGACGAACCGACTCGGGCCGGCCATCGCGGGTCACGCCCAGCAGGCTGATCGGGCTGCTTTGCTCCAGCCCCATCGGCAATGCATAGCCAACCGGCAAATCGCGGTAGATGCCGCGTCGAATGTCCCGACCCTCGGCGCGCACGGTGATGCGCTCGGTCACCAGTAAATTACCGTCGGCCTCGACCTGCAGGCTCACGGAGAAATCCTCGATGGCCTCCTGCGCCGACACCAGTGCGGGCAACAGGCAGGCAATCAGCAACAGGCTGCGCAACCATCCTTGCATGCTCAAAACTCCATCTTCGGCGATTGGCTCTCACGCGGATCGTCCAGCGTGAAGTAGTCGGCCTGAGTGAAGGCGAACAGCCGGGCCACCAGGTTGCTCGGCACCGACTCCACCAGCACATTGAGCTCGCGCACCGCCCCGTTGTAATAACGCCGTGCCATCTGGATATGGTTCTCGACCTCGCTGATGTTGCTCTGCAACTCGCGAAACTGCTCGTCGGCCTTGAGTTCGGGATAGGCCTCGACCAAGGCGAACAGCTGGCGCAACTGGCTACTCAGTTGCGCTTCGACCGGCGCGCGCTCGCCCAGCGGCGAGTCGGCCAGTTGCACAGCGCGCGAACGCTCCTGCACCAGCGCCTCGAGCGTGCTCTGCTCGTAATTCATGTACTGGCGCACGCACTCCACCAGCGCCGGAATCAGGCTGGAGCGGCGCTTGAGCTGCACATCGATGCCGCTGGCGGCTTCGGCCACACGATGACGATTGAACACCAGGCGGTTGTAGTAGAAGACCGTCGCGCCGCCGAGCACCAGCAGCGCGCCCACCAGCCACCAAAATCCTGAAACCTGCATAGCCTCTCCCTGATTGACCACCACGGCGATTTACGCCCGCCCAGGAGCCGATCAACCGAAGAGGAAGTCGTCCTGGCGCAGTTCGTTCACCCCCAGCAGGCGGATTTCGAAGGCATTGCTCGCCCCCGCATCGACGGAACCATAGAGCGTGCCGGCCTCGAAGCGCAGTTGATGACTACTGGCAGACTCCGCATCGAATGACTGGCCAACGAAACTGAAATCCTGCGCCCCATCGCCCTGCAACTGGATCTTGTCACCATCCAGACGGCGGAAATCGGTGATCAGCGCATCCGCGCCGTCGTTCAGGCCGAGCCAGCTCAGATCGAAGCGGAAGGTGTCAGCGCCCCGGCCACCGGTCAGGGTATCGAAGCCGCCCATCCCGACCAGGATATCGCTGCCATCGCCGCCGCTCAGGGTGTTGTTGCCCTGGTTACCGGTCAACAGGTTGTTGCCGGCATTGCCGGTGAGGTTTAGAGCAATATTGCCCGTCTCACTGGCATCGAGATTTTCAAGGTGGGTCGCCAGGGTAATGGTCGAGGCCTTTGGCAATTGCACACCACCGCGCAGGATGAGCGTGTCGATACCTTCGTTGGCGTTTTCGACGATGCGATCCTGCAGAGCATTGCTCGCCGTGAGATCAACCCAATAGGTGTCATCGCCCTTGCCTCCGCGCAGCGTATCCACGCCAGCGCCACCATCGAGGGTGTTGTTGCCGTCGTTGCCGGTCAGCGTGTTGGCCAGGGCATTGCCGGTGGCATCGAGGTTGGCGCTGCCCAGCAGGCTCAGGTTCTCCAGGTTATCGCCCAGGACATAGCTCACGTAGGCCTTCACCAGGTCGATGCCGCCATTGGCTTGCTCGATCACCGTATCGCCAGCGCCGACGATATAGGTGTCGTTGCCACCGAGGCCACGCAGTTCGTTGGCTGCGGCATTCTGCGAGCCGTCCAGGACGTTGGCCAGACCGTTGCCTGTGCCGCTGATAGCCTGGTTGCCGGTCAGCTCCAGGTTTTCCAGGCCGTTGCCGAGGGTGTAGGCGATGCTTGCCCGTACGGTGTCGAGTCCGGCGCTGTCGATGATCACATCGCCCACATCATCCACGATGTAGGTGTCATTACCCGCGCCACCGTTCATCGTGTCGGCGCCAAGGCCGCCATCGAGCACGTTGTTCGCCGCGTTGCCAATCAAGGTGTTGGCGAGGTCGTTACCGGTCAGGTTGAAGGCGACCTTGCTGGTCAGCGTGGCGTTCTCGACATGCTCACCCAGCGTGTAAGTGCCACCCGCCGTGGCGATGGCAACCTGCACCAGATCGATGCCTTGATCGGCCTGCTCGGTGACCACGTCACCGAGGTTGTCGACCACGTAGGTGTCGTTGCCGTCACCGCCGATCAGGGTGTCGGCACCGGCGCCGCCGTTGAGCACATTGTTCGCCGCGTTGCCGGTCAGGACGTTGTCCAGCGCGTTGCCGGTGAGGTTCAGGCGGGTGGTGCTGGTATCGCTGGCGTCGAGGTTTTCGACGTTGTTGGCCAGGGCGATGGTCGCGACCGTGGTCAGCGCCGCATTGCCACCGCGCAACTGGACGGTATCGCTGCCCTCATTGAGGTTTTCGAAGAGCTTGTCTTCGAGGGCGTTCTTCATGGTCAGGTCGACGACGTAGGTGTCGTCACCCTTGCCACCGCGCAGCGTGTCCACGCCGGCGCCGCCATCGAGGGTGTTGTTGCCATCGTTGCCGGTGATGACGTTGGCCAGGCCGTTGCCCGTGCCGGAAAGATCATCACTGCCCAGCAGGGTCAGGTTCTCCAGATTAAGCCCCAGTTCGAAGTCGACATAGGACTTGACCAGATCAATCCCACCCTTGGCATCGTTCTCGATCACGCTGTCGCCCGCACCAACGATATAGGTATCGTTGCCAGCCAGGCCCGAGAGGATATTGGCAGCGCTGTTCTGCGAGCCGTCCAGGACGTTGGCCAGAGTGTTGCCGGTTCCGGCGATGGCCTGATCGCCGGTCAGCACGAGATTTTCCAGGCCGTTGCCGAGGGTGTAAGCAATGCTTGCCCGCACGGTGTCGATACCGGCGCTGTCGATGATCACGTCGCCGCTGTCATCGACGATGTAGGTGTCGTTGCCCGCGCCACCGTTCATCGTGTCGGCCCCCAGGCCGCCATCGAGCACGTTGTTCGCCGCGTTGCCAATCAGGGTGTTGTTCAGATCGTTGCCGGTCAGGTTGAAGGCGACCTTGTTGGTCAGCGTGGCGTTCTCGACATGCTCGCCCAGCGTGTAAGTGCCACCCGCCGTAGCAATGGCAACCTGCACCAGATCGATGCCTTGATCGGCCTGTTCGGTGACCACATCACCGAAATTGTCGACCACGTAGGTGTCGTTGCCGTCACCGCCAATCAGGATATCGGCACCGGCGCCGCCGTTGAGCACATTGTTCGCCGCGTTGCCGGTAATGACGTTGTCCAGCGCGTTGCCGGTCAGGTTCAGGCGCGTGCTTCCGGTATCGCTGGCGTCGAGATTTTCGAAGTTGTTGGCCAGGGCAATGGTGGCCACCGTGGACAGGGCCGCATTGCCACCGCGCAACTGGACGGTATCGCTGCCTTCGTTGAGGTTTTCGAAGAGCTTGTCTTCGAGGGCGTTCTTCGTGGTCAGGTCGACGATATAGGTGTCGTCGCCCTTGCCACCGCGCAGCGTGTCCACGCCGGCGCCGCCATCGAGGGTGTTGTTGCCGTCGTTGCCAGTGATGGTGTTGACCAGGCCGTTACCCGTGCCGTCGATATGGGCAGTGCCCTGCAGCGTCAGGTTCTCCAGGTTGTCGCTCAGGGTATAGGAGGCACTGGCCAGTACGCTGTCCACGCCGGCGCTGTCGATGATCACGTCGTCGCTGTCGTCGACGATATAGGTGTCGTTACCAGCACCGCCATTCATGATGTCGGCGCCGGCGCCACCGTCGAGCACGTTGTTCGCCGCATTGCCGATCAGGGTATTGGCGAGGCTGTTACCGGTCAGGTTGAAGGCAACCGTATTGGTCAGCGTGGCGTTCTCGACATGCTCGCCCAAGGTGTAGGTACCACCCGCCGTGGCGATGGCAACCTGCACCAGGTCGATGCCTTGATCGGCCTGCTCGGTGACCACATCGCCGACGTTGTCGACCATGTAGGTGTCGTTGCCGTTACCACCGATCATGGTGTCGGCACCGACACCACCATCGAGCAGATTGTCTGCCGCATTGCCAACCAGGCGATTGTTCAGCGCATTGCCGCTCAGGTTGATGCGCAACTGGCCGGTGGCACTGGCATCGAGCGCTTCCATATTGGCCATGAGCGTGATCATCGCCGGGCTGGCCAGATCTGTGTTGCCACCGCGCAGCATCAGCGTATCCATGCCCTCGCCAGCGTTTTCGAGGATCTGGTCTTCGAGAAGGTTGTCCGTCGTCAGATCGACAAAGTAGGTATCGTCACCCTTGCCACCGCGCAACGTATCCACGCCAGCAGCACCATCGAGGACGTTATTACCGTCGTTGCCGATGATCACGTTAGCCAGGCCATTACCCGTGCCGCTCAGGGCATCACTACCCAACAGGGTCAGATTCTCCAGGTTGTCGCCCAGGGTGAAGCTCACATAGGCCTGTACCAGGTCGATGCCACCGTTGGCTTGCTCGATCACCGTATCACCGGCGCCGACGATATAGGTGTCATTGCCACCCAGGCCACGCAGTTCATTGGCCGCACTATTCTGCGAGCCGTCCAGAACGTTGGCCAATGCGTTGCCCGTACCGGAGATAGCCTGATTGCCTGTCAACACCAGGTTCTCCAGCCCACTGCCAAGGACGTAGGAGGCGCTCGCCCGCACGCTGTCTACGCCAGCGCTGTCGATGATCACGTCACCGCTGTCATCGACGATGTAGGTGTCATCTCCAGCACCACCATTCATGGTGTCAGCACCAGCACCGCCGTCGAGCACATTGTTCGCCGCATTGCCGATCAGGATATTGGCGAGGCTGTTGCCGGTCAGATTGAAGGCAACCGTATTGGTCAGCGTGGCATTTTCCACATGCTCACCCAGGGTGTAGGTGCCGCCAGCCGTGGCGATAGCAACCCGAACCAGATCGGTGCCCTCGTCAGCCAGCTCGACCACCACATCGCCCACGTTGTCGACCACGTAGGTGTCGTTGCCAGCTCCGCCGATCAGGGTGTCTGCACCAGCACCGCCATCGAGGACATTGTTCGCGGCATTACCGACGATCCGATTGTCCGAATTGTTGCCGAGCAGGGTCAGAGCGACGTTACTCGTCTGGCTGGCATCCACCGCTTCGACATCAATGTCCAGGGAGAATGTGCTGCCGAAAAAGCCAGCACTACTGCCACGCAGGATGACCTTGTCATAACCCTCACCGGCATACTCAGTCACTCTGTCGTAGAAGTCGGAGCCTGTTGGAAGATCAATGTAGTAGGTATCGTTGCCGGCTCCTCCGCGCAGCGTGTCCCTGCCTTTACCGCCATCGAGTACGTTGTCAGCACTGTTGCCGATCAACGTATCGTTGTAGTCGCTGCCGATGGCGTTCTCGATCACCGCGCCATAGGCGATAGTCAGGAAGTCATTGCGCGATGCCCCAGTGGAATAGTTGTATATGTTCTGGCCAATGGAGCTGAACTCGCCGCTATTGAGGTTGATCTCCACGCCTTTGAGCTGGTTGCTGGCATCGATCGTGTCATTGCCGCCTGCGTCCCAGATGGTCTCGAAAATCTGTGCATTGGCATCCCAGCGATAGACGTTGTCGCCCGTCTGCCAGCTATCGTTGCTGCCGTACAGGTACTGGATGGCGGCGATATCGAAAAGCATCGGGCCAGTGGGCTGGAAGTCGTAGCTGTCGTTGTAGCTCATGACCGTATAGCGCACGTCGTCATAGCGGCCACGCAACACGTAATTACTGGACTCTGAGGCCTCGAACGAGTGCTTCAGGCCCAAGGCGTGACCGATCTCATGGACGAACGTCAGGTAGTCATAGCTACCTGGCGACGGCGCGGATTCATTGGTGGCAAAGCCGACCCATACGTCACCGGCAATCGGACTGCCGCCGGGCAGAAAGGCGAATGCCGCCGTATCCGAGTCGGTCAGGGCATAGCCGCCGAAGCGCAGATCCCCGACCTGACCACCTGCGGTATCGCTCACCTCGGTGAAAGACAGATTGGCAACCGAGCTCCAGTCAGCCAGCGCACTGCGTACAGCATCCTGCTGATTGGCTGTCAGGGCGTAGACATAAGTTCGGGAGCTGATACCGGGCAGATCGTAGAAGTCATAGCTACTCGAGTACAGCGATACGTCAGGATTGGCGAAGCTGTAGGACAGCGGCGCCGTACCTGACCATTTGGTTCCGTAGAGAAGCGCATTGACCGTCGTGGAGACGCTAAGTGATACGTTGGAATACGGGGTGATCTGCTGATAAGTCGGCACGGTACTACGTCCCTGTGAAATCTACGAAAAGCATCTTGTCGGCGGAAAATGGCCACCGTCAGTCCAAGTAAAAAGCGGGATCACGCGTCGGCCGGATGCACATAAAGGCAATGAGCCATTAGCGGACGAGTAGTCTACCGATGAGCCATGACAAATAAATACCGACTGATCCACGACATCGACTTTCCGTCGAACGGCATCTCGTAAAACGGCCTTGCCTGGACAAAATCAGGCGTTATGGTGGAGAACCCTTTCCCCATGACATATGACCCATGCAGATCGAGCTGATCGAGATTCGCGACCACCTGAATCGCTTCGCTCCCTTCGACAACCTGCCCGAGCAGACCCTCGATGAGATCGCCCGTCAGGTACAGGTGGGCTATTTCAAGGCCGGCAGCGAGATTCTTGCCGCTGGCGCGCCGATTCATGAGTTGCACTACGTGCGCAGTGGCGCGGTGGAAACCCATCGGCGTGGCGGGGAACTGCACAACCGTCTGACCGAAGGCGATATCTTCGGTCAGGCCGGCCTGCTGCGCGGCAACAAGGTGCGTCTGGGCGCGCGCGCACTGGAAGATAGCCTGATCTACTTCATCCCTGGGCCGCTGTTTCAGCAGCTCTGCGACCAGTTCGACAGTTTCGCCGATTTCGTCGAGGCCGAAGGTCAGTCGCGCCTCAAGTCGGCCCTGGAAGACAGCCACGGCAAGGCCAGCGAGCTGATGAAGATCAAGGTGCGCAAACTGATCAGCCGCTCGCCGGTCAGCGTGCCGCTGGACATGCCCGTGCAGCAGGTGGCCAAGGTGATGAGCGAGCAGAGCGTGTCCTCGGTGATCATCGTCAATCCCGCCCGGCGCTGGCCCAACCCCGCGCAGGTGCAGGTGGCCGATCAGCAGAATCAGGTGATGGCCGGTATTCTCACCGACCGCGACCTGCGCACCCGCGTGCTGGCCGAGGGGCTGCCCGGCGACACGCCGGTGAGCCAGGTGATGACCCCCGGACCGGTCACCGTGCAGGCCGACGAATCGGTGTTCGAGGCCATGCTGTGCATGCTGCGCAACAACATCCACCACCTGCCCGTGCTGCAGCGCCGCCGCCCGGTGGGCATGATCTCGCTGGCCGACGTGATTCGCTACGAGTCGCGCAGCAGCCTCTATCTGGTCAACAGCATCTTCAACAAGACGTCGGTGGAAGGCCTCAAGAGCCTGCTGCCGGATCTGCACGCCACCTTCGTGCGCATGGTCGCCGACGACGCCAGCGCACACATGGTCAGCCGCGCCATGAGCAGCATCGGCCGCGCCTTCACCCGGCGCCTGCTGATTCTCGCCGAGGAAAAACTCGGGCCGCCGCCGGTGCCCTACTGCTTCATGATCGCCGGCTCGATGGCGCGTGACGAACAGTTGCTGCTCACCGACCAGGACAACGCCCTGGTGCTCGACGACAGCTTCAACCCGGAGCTGCACGACCCCTACTTCGCCGAAATGGCCCAGTTCGTCAGCAACGGCCTGTCCGCCTGCGGCTACGCCTATTGCAAGGGTGGGATCATGGCCAGCAACCCGAAATGGCGCCAGCCGCTGAAGGTGTGGCGGCAGTACTTCAGCGAATGGATCGAACGGCCCAACCCGGAAACCCTGCTCAACAGCAGCATTTTCTTCGACCTCGACGGTGTCTACGGCAAGACCGCGCTGGTGGAGAACCTCAAGGAAATGCTGGCGGAAAAGGCCAGCGCCACGCCGGCCTTCCTCGCCGCGCTGGCGCGCAACGCGCTCAACCGCACGCCACCGCTGGGCTTCTTCCGTACCTTCGTGATGGAAACCGATGGCCGGCAGAAGAACATCATCAACCTCAAGGGTCGTGGCACCGCGCCGCTGACCGACCTGATCCGCGTGCACGCCCTGGCCTGCGGCTCCAAGGCGCAGAACTCGCTGGAGCGTCTCGACGCCATCGCCGCCACCAAGCTGCTGCCTCAGGAGGCGCTGGACCATCTGCGCTACGCCTACGAGTTCCTCAGCCTGGTGCGCATCCGCCACCAGGCGCGCGAAGTAGAAGCCGGCAACCCGCCCGATAATTACGTCGAGCCGGAAAAATTCAGCTCCAGCGAACGCCACCACCTCAAGGAAGCCTTCCAGGTGGTGAGCAATGCGCAGAAATTCCTGCGCTTCCGTTACCCGGCCCAGCCACTGCCGCGTCCACAATGACGGCGTACCAGAACCAGGATTGGTCGCAACGTTTCGCCGAGCTTGCCGCCAGCAGCCAGGACGAGCGTTTGCGGGCCTATTACGCCGCCGGCTGCATCGCCGCCGATACACCACTGGCCGACGTACCGTTGGTGGCGCTGGACGTGGAGACCACCGGCCTCGACCCGCACCAGCACGCCATCGTCAGCCTCGGCCTGGTGCCAATGGATCTGCAACGCATCCGTTGCGCCGAGGCGCGTTACTGGGTGGTCAAACCCACTCGCGAGCTGAGCGCCGAGTCGGTCACCTTCCACCACATCACCCACTCCGACGTCCGCCATGCCCCGCGCCTGGCCCATGTACTGGATGAACTACTCGAAGCCCTGGCCGGCAAGGTGGTGGTGGCGCACTACCGCAACATCGAGCGCAACTTCCTCGACCAGGCGCTACGCCAGCACCTCGGTGAAGGCCTGCTCTTCCCGATCATCGACACCATGGAACTGGAAGCCCGAGTGCATCCCAAACGCAGCATCAGTTGGTGGGATCGCCTGCGCGGCCGCAAGCGCATCTCCATCCGCCTGGCCGACAGCCGCCTGCGCTACGGCCTGCCGCTGTATTCCGCACACCACGCCCTGACCGACGCCCTGGCCTGTGGTGAACTGCTGCAGGCGCAGGTGGCGACGCATTACCCAGCGCATACGCCTGTGGGGGCGGTTTGGAGCTGACCTCCCCTACAGAAGCGAACTCATTCTCGAAACCTTGTTCTCTTCCATGATGGAAGAAGGCAAAAAGGCCGCATGGACACCTCCACACGAATGGACTAGCTTCTGCTCCCGATGCTAGCGCCGAGCCATCAGCCAAACTGAGATTCCCAAGCCTTTTTCTTCCGCTGCTGCCATGCGCGCTTCATGCACGGTCAAATAGGCGAGCGTACGAATGAAGAGTTGTGTATGAGATGCCGGCCAGAAACGCGACGACGATGTCGCCTCATGAATCATCAGGTGCCAAAGGGATGACCGGTTTCAACTGTGCGACATGCGGGCAATTTCATGATGAATTGCCAGTGGTATGGGGGGCCCCTGCCCCTGAACTCTGGTTCTCACTACCAGAATCTGAACGCGCAGAGCGCGCTGATCTCTCGTCTGACCAATGCATTATCGATGGTGAACACTTCTTCATATTGGGTCGGATCTCAATACCCGTTCATGACTCCCCAAACCCTTTTACCTGGCTTGCCTGGGTTTCGCTCAGCGAAGAAAACTTCAATCGTGCATCAGCGCTTTGGAACGTTGAAGGCCGTGAGTCAGAACCAGCCTATTTCGGGTGGCTACAAAGCGCACTACCGTATCAACCCTCGACACTGAGCCTTAAAACGCACGTCAAGACCCAGGCTTTAGGGGAACGCCCTCTGATTGAGATAGAGCCTTCGGATCATCCCCTCTCTCTTGAACAACTTCATGGCATCAGCATGCAGCGTGTTCAGCAAATCGCTGAGAAGGCACTGCATGGGAGCAAGATCTAAACCCTTCGCGGCGCTAACCGAGGTGGGCTGAGCAAGTAGCCTGGGTAGAGCAGCGCGAAACCCGGGAACTCACAAATAATGGGTTTCGCCGTGCTCTACCCATCCTACGGCTACCAGCAATACCTTCAATCTATGACAGCGCAGACGCACACCCATGAATCGCCGCAAAAAGATCAAGCAACTGCTCGAAGCCCACGCCAAGAAGGCCAATGCCAAGCTTGCGCCCAAAAGCAACAAACCCAAGTACATCAGCAAGGCTGACAGGGCGAAGCTGGAGGCGGAAGTGGCTCAAGAGCCTCTCGCGTCCGTTGAGTAAAAACCGAAAAAGCCAAGAGCATCGCGGCTGAAGCCGCTCCTACCCGGCCGTACGGGGCTAACCCAGCACTCTGTCTGCCGTGTACACCGCCTCGTCGAGAAAGACGTTGACCGCCGGATGATCCCGCTCGCCCTTGCGGTAGGCCAGGAACACGCCGCGCTGGATGTCCGGCAGCAGCGGTACGGCGATGACGCCCGGTAGCGGACGCACCAGGCGCAGGCCGGAAACGATGGAGATGGAGTTGCCTGAAGCGACCATCGCCGCGACCATCTCGAAGCCGGCGCAGTGGGCGTTGATACGCGGCGCATAGCCGGAACGGCGACACAGATTGGTGATGAACTCGCCGAACGAGCTGCCGCTGGAATCCAGCGCCCAGGCTTCGTCTCGCAGATCGGCGACGGTCAAACTGTCGCGCCTGGCCAGGGCATGGTCGATGGGCAGCAGCACGTGCAGCAAGTCCTGGGTCAGGGGAAGCAGCGCGTAGTGCTCGCGGTTCTCGTCCAGAGTCACGGCCAGGTCGTCGATCACTGCCACGTCGATCTGCCAGGAGCCCAGGGCACTAAGGCTTTCCTGCGGTTCCAGATCCAGTACCACCACGTTCAGCCGTGGATAGGCGCTGCGTAGCGCTCGCACGGTTTCCGCGATCACCGCCACGGCGATCGAGGGGAACGCCGCCACCCGCAGCTCACCCGCGATCTCGCCACGCAACAGCGCCAGCTCCGAACGGGCTTCGTCGAGTACCGTGAGGATGCGCTCGGCATGCGCCACCAACCGCTCGCCGGCCGGGGTCAGCACCACCCCACGCCCGCGTCGCTCGACCAACGCCACGTCGACTTCGCGTTCGAGCTGAGCGACCTGCTGCGACACCGCCGAGGGTGTCAGGTGCAGCGACTCGGCAGCAGCCGCCATGGTGCGGCAGCGGGCCAGTTCGCGCAGGGTTCGCAGGCGGATGATGTCCATGACGCAATCTCAATAGTTAAGCGACGCTAACGAATACGTTAAAAATAAATCAGTATACATAATGATAGGGCCGTTCTTAGATAGGGCATCCACACGCGCGTAACCGGGCGCGTGTTCAATCAATCGACCAGAAGAACTCCGCCATGGCTATCAGCGTTTTTGACTTGTTCAAAGTGGGTATCGGCCCGTCCAGCTCCCATACCGTCGGCCCGATGCGCGCCGCCGCGCTGTTCACCCACGCCCTGGAAAACCACGAGCACATGCCCAAGGTGACCCGCGTAGTTGCCGAGCTGTATGGCTCGCTGGGCGCCACCGGCAAAGGCCATGGCAGCGACAAGGCGGTGCTGCTCGGCCTCAGCGGCCATGAGCCGGATACCGTCAACGTCGATCAGGTGCCCGAATACATCGAGGCCATTCGTCGCGACAAGCGCATCGTCCTGGCCGGCAAGCATGCCGTGGCCTTCGACGAAAAAGCCGACCTGAAGATGTTCCGCAAGGCGCTGCCGCTGCACGCCAACGGTCTGCGCTTCGCTGCCTTCGATGCCGCCGGCATCCAGCTGCATGAAGCCACCTACTACTCGGTGGGCGGCGGCTTCGTGGTCAGCGAGGCGGTACTGGCCGACGGCAGCAAGCAGAAGATCATCGCCCCGGACGCCACCTCCCTGCCGCTGCCCTTCCGCAGCGGCGCCGACCTGCTCAAGCTGACCCGCGAGCATGGCATCGGCATCGCCGAAGTGATGCGCCGCAACGAGCGCCACTGGCGCACCGACGAAGAAACCGACGCCGGTCTGCTGAACATCTGGAAAGTCATGCAAGCCTGCGTGGATCGTGGCTGCCGTACCGAGGGCATCCTCGCCGGCGGCTTCAAGGTACGCCGCCGCGCCGCCATCCTGGCGCGCAAACTGGGCGGTTTCCAGCGCAGTTACATCGAAGACCCGCTGCGCATGCTCGACTGGGTGAACCTCTGGGCGCTGGCGGTGAACGAGGAGAACGCCGCTGGTGGTCGCGTAGTCACTGCACCGACCAACGGCGCCGCCGGTATCGTCCCGGCGGTGCTGCACTACTACGCCAACGCCATCTCCGGTGCCAACGAGCGCGGCATCATCGACTTCCTGCTCACCGCCGGTGCCATCGGCATCCTGTACAAGGAAAACGCCTCGATCAGCGGCGCTGAAGTGGGCTGCCAGGGTGAAGTCGGCGTGGCCTGCTCGATGGCCGCTGGCGCGCTGTGCGCGGTACTGGGTGGCACCCCGGAGCAGGTCGAGAACGCCGCCGAGATCGGCATGGAACACCACCTGGGCCTGACCTGCGACCCGGTCGGCGGCCTGGTGCAGATCCCCTGCATCGAACGCAACGCCATCGCCTCGGTGAAGGCGATCAACGCCGCACGCATGGCGCTGTACGGCGACGGCGCGCACTACGTGAGCCTGGACAAGGTGATCAAGACCATGCGCGAGACCGGTGCCGACATGCTGACCAAGTACAAGGAAACCGCTCGTGGCGGCCTGGCGGTGAATATCATCGAGTGCTGATGGCCAGCCAGGATTGCTCGTTCTTGATGGTTTGAGCACCAGCAGCGCTTTATTGAAAACCCGATGCCAGGTCTTGGCATCTGGTTTTTTGCGTTTTCGTGGCGTTGGTCTTGATACCGGATTGGCAAGTTTGTGTGTTGGCTTGCTGGTTGTTCGGGTGTCTGTTCCGGATTGCCGCGTTTTTGCTGATGTTTTTGGTTTCGCCCTCCCGGGCGAGTGACTTTGCGGGCAAAGTAACCAAACCCTTCCGCCCGTTCATCCGGCCCTCGCTACGCGAGGGTTCGTTCACTCCATCGCCGCTCCAGAGGCCCGCCACGATGGGCCATCCATGGCCCTCCGTGGCTCTCGCGACATCCTGTCGCTCAACCTCTTCCACGACGACTCCGTTCACCCTCCTGGGCGGGCTCTGCACGCGCCTGAACGCCAGGTAACCCAGAAGGGATAAGGAGTGGTCAGCCAGAGGGCTGACCGGAATGCCGGCTGCAGGCCGGCAAGCTATCCACGTATATGAAACTACTTGAATGAGATAACGCGACGGCCACATCGCGACTACACAGCCACCAGAGCACGCAGGACTATCCTTGCATACCTGTTCGCTCAGGCGCGCGAATGGCCCCTTCAGGAGGGTGAGTGGAATCGTTGCGCAGAGGGGCGAGCGGCATGGATGCCGCGAGAGGCGTAATGGGCCAGGGATGGCCCATGTACGCCGACCCTCGGAGCGGCGATGGAGCGAACGAACCCCGGCGAAGCCGGGGCCGGATGATGGGGTGCGCTTTCTTTTGCTTACTTTTCTTTGCGCACTTCAAAGAAAAGTGAGTCGCCCGAAGGGGCGAAACCCGGAATAACTGAACACACAGGAGCGGCGTCCAGAACACCCAACAAGCCACCACCCAACACACAAACTTGCCAATCCGGTATCAATCAAACAGCCCCTGCTAGCCCACACCATGCACCAAGTCTCTAGCCTTGAGCAGTGACGCTCATCCATGTTCAGCCCCCATAAACGACAACGCCCCTATTCCGAGATAGAGGCGTTGCTCAGACCAAAGCCGCCGACAGCGGCACCGGCTTACTGCTTAGCGCGGTTCGCTCATCAGCCCTTTGATGATCGCCACACAGCCGACCAGCAGCACGATGGTGAACGGCAGACCGGTAGACACCGCCATGGCCTGCAGGGCCACCAGGCCACCGCCGAGCAGCAGTGCCACAGCCAGCGCACCTTCCATGACCACCCAGAACACCTTCTGCGAAACCGGCGAGTTGATCTTGCCGCCTGCGGTGATGGTGTCGATCACCAGCGAACCGGAGTCCGACGAGGTGATGAAGAACAGCACGACCAGGACGATGGCAGCGAAGGAGCTGATGGCACTGATCGGCAACTGATCGAGCATGACGAACATCTTCAGTTCCAGCGCAGCCTGGCTCAGCTCGGTCAGGCCCCCCAGGGCCTGGTGCAGCGCGGTACCACCGAAGGTGCTCATCCAGATCACCGAAACCAGCGACGGCACCAGCAGTACGGCAGTGAGGAATTCACGCACGGTACGGCCACGGCTGACGCGCGCGATGAACATGCCCACGAACGGCGACCAGCTGATCCACCAGGCCCAGTAGAAGGCCGTCCAGCCCTGGCTGAAGTTGGCGTCTTCACGGCCGACCGGGTTGGACAGCGCCGGCAGGTATTGCAGGTAAGCGCCGAGGTTGTCCAGCACACCGCTCAGCAGCAGCGCGGTGGGGCCGGCGATCAGCACGAACAGCAGCAGCACCAGGGCCAGACCCATGTTGAGTTCGGAGAGGATCTTCACACCCTTGTCCACGCCGGTCACCACCGAGCACAGCGCGATCAGGGTGATCACGGCGATCAGCACGACCTTGGTGGTGGTATCGGCCGGCAGGCCGAACAACACATGCAGGCCCGCCGTGGCTTGCTCGGCACCCAGGCCCAGTGAGGTCACCAGACCGAACAGGGTGGCGAATACCGCCAGGATGTCGATGATGTGGCCTGGCCAGCCCCACACGCGCTCACCCAGCAGCGGGAAGAAGATCGAGCGGAACGACAGCGGCAAGCCCTTGTTGAAGGCGAACAGACCCAGCGCCAGGGCGACGATGGCGTAGATCGCCCAGGGGTGCAGGCCCCAGTGGAAAATGGTGGTGGCCATGCTCAGACGCGCCGCTTCAGCGGAGTCGCCGGCAGCCCCGCCGAGCGGTGCCCAGTCGGAGCGCACGCCATTGGCATCGACCACCGTACCGCCCAGGGCGGTGCCGTAGTGCGACATCGGCTCGGCGACGCCGTAGAACATCAGGCCAATGCCCATGCCCGCCGCGAACAACATGGCGAACCAGGAGAAATAGGAGTAGTCGGGCCGGGCCAGGGTGCCGCCAAGACGTACCTTGCCCAACGGGGAAACGATCAGACCCAGGCACAACAGCACGAAGATGTTGGCCGAGCCGATGAAGAACCAGGAAAGGTGTACGGTCAGCCAGTCACGCACGGACTTGAACAGGGGTTCGACCTGATCGTGCATGGCCATGGCCAGGGTGACGAAAATCAATGCGGCAACGGCCGATACCAGGAACACCACACCGTGGATATCCAGATTGACCAGATAGCGGCCACGGATGTTGTCCTGGCCGACCACGTAATCGGTGTCGATGAGATTTGCCGCGCCACTTGGGGCGGGAATACCGTCTGCTGTTGAGTCGTTCTTGCGTGACGCGGGGCCTTGGCTCAAGGGGCTGCTCCTTCTTTTTTTATTCGCGAGCAATGCGGCGATTGCCGCTGCTATACGCGGATGCAGACGCTATCAGAAGGAAAATCGGCCCTGCGCTGCGCAAGCGGCGCGGGCTTTCCCATTAGCGACCGCCAGGCGGGAATGAAAAAACGCGCCCGAAGGCGCGCTCTTTTTATCCAGCCGACGGGCGCGTCAGCGTGGTTCGCTCATCAGCCCCTTGACGATGGAAATGCAGCCCACCAGCAACACGATGGTGAACGGCAGACCCGTCGATACCGCCATGGCCTGCAGCGCCACCAGGCCGCCGCCGAGCAGCAGGGCGATGGCGATGACGCCTTCGATGCTGGCCCAGAACACGCGCTGCGGTACCGGCGCATTGACCTTGCCGCCGGCGGTGATGGTGTCGATCACCAGCGAGCCGGAGTCCGACGAGGTGATGAAGAACACCACCACCAGCACGATGCCGATGAACGAGGTGATGCCGGTCAGTGGCATCTCGCCGAGCATGCTGAACAGCTTCAGCTCCAGGCCGGCGTCCTGCGCACCGGTAAAGCCATCGACCAGCAACTGGTTGATCGCGGTGCCACCAAAAGCGGTCATCCACAGCACCGACACCAGCGACGGCACCAGCAGCACGGCAACGAGGAACTCACGCACGCTGCGGCCACGGCTGACCCGCGCGATGAACATGCCGACGAACGGCGACCAACTGATCCACCAGGCCCAGTAGAAGGCGGTCCAGCCCTGGCTGAAGTTGACGTCCTCACGCCCCACCGGGTTGGCCAGCGCCGGCAGGTATTGCAGGTAGGCGCCGAGGTTCTTGAAGAAGTCGGTGAAGATCACCAGGGTCGGCCCGACGATGATCACGAACAACAACAAGGCCAGGGCCAGGGCCATGTTGATCTCCGACAGGCGCTTGACCCCCTTGTCCAGACCGGCAACGACCGAAGCCAGGGCGATCAGGGTGATGGCCACGATCAACAGCACCTTGGTCATGTCCGTAGCGGGAATGCCGAACAGGTACTCCAGGCCGGCAGCCGCCTGCTCGGCACCGAGGCCCAGCGAGGTGACCAGGCCGAACAGCGTGGCGAACACCGCGAGGATGTCGACCACGTGGCCAGGCCAGCCCCAGACACGCTCACCGAGGATCGGGTAGAAGATCGAGCGGATCGACAGCGGCAGGCCCTTGTTGAAGGAGAACAGCGCCAGCGCCAGGGCGACGATGGCGTAGATCGCCCAGGGGTGCAGGCCCCAGTGGAAGATGGTCGCGGCCATGCCCAGGCGCACGGCCTCCTCGGCATTGCCCTGCGCACCACCGAGCGGCGCCCAGTCCGTGCGCACACCATCGGCGCCCACGGTGATCCCGCCCATTGCCGAACTGTAGTGCGACATCGGCTCGGAAACGCCATAGAACATCAGGCCGATGCCCATGCCAGCGGCAAACAGCATGGAGAACCAGCCCATGTAGGTGTAGTCGGGCGTCGCGTCCTTGCCACCGATGCGCACTCGGCCCAAGGGCGAGAAGATCAGGCCGATACAGAGCAGGACGAAGATATTGGCGGCGCCGATGAAGAACCAGGCCATGTGATGGGTGAGCCAGTCGCGCACACCGCTGAACAGCGGCTCGATCTGGTTCTGCAAGGCCAGGGCGAGGATCACGAAGATCACCGCGACCAGCGCGGAGATGGTGAAGACCTTGCCGTGAATGTCCAGGGAGAAGACGAACTGCCCCTGAATGTTGTCCTGACCGATGACGTAATCGGTGTCGATCAGGTTGGCCTCACCGGTCGGTGCCGGGATGCCCTCTTGAATTTCCGCTGCGGGTGGCGGGGTCGTGTCATGCGAAGGGACGTTTCCCATGGTTGGCGTGCTCCTTGATGCGTTTGACTCGCTAGACGAGCGTGAACAGGACGAATGCCCTCCTCCAGTTGAAGTCGACCGACGAGTAGGTCGAACCGAAAAGGGTAACACATGAATTCCGCTCACTCAGAAATCAAGACACGTGAAAGTGCCGAATAATTCCCCGCCCGATGGCAATCTGCCCGCCTCTGCCATTGCCCCCACGGGCATGGCAGGATGGTCGCGAACGCCACGCACCCCACGTGGTCAGCTGCTTACAGCTCGTGCAAAGGAAGACCCTGCATGCCCGCGGATTTCGGCATTCCCCACCTGTTCGCCTACCTGATCGCCGTCATTCACACCCTGGGCGTACTCGCGGCCATTCACGCCGTGCTCACCGTGCGCACCGCGCAGGGCGCCCTGGCCTGGGGCCTGTCGCTGTTCTTCATGCCCTACCTGACGCTGCTGCCGTATCTGGTGTTCGGCCGCAGCCGTTTCGATGCCTACGTGCGAGCAAGGCGCCAGGCCGACAGGGAAATGCGCCTGGCGATGGCCAAGCAGGATTGGCGCCCCTGGGTCGAGGAAGCCAAGGCCGCGCACCTGTCTCCCGCCTATGAGCGCCTGCGTGCGCTGCCGCGCCTGTCACATCTGCCGGGTCTGACGGGCAACCGCGTGCAGTTGCTGGTCGATGGCGAGGCCACCTTCGAAG
The DNA here is from genome assembly GCF_034683865.1 of Pseudomonas sp. C11. Classification (NCBI taxonomy): domain Bacteria; kingdom Pseudomonadati; phylum Pseudomonadota; class Gammaproteobacteria; order Pseudomonadales; family Pseudomonadaceae; genus Pseudomonas; species Pseudomonas sp. C11. The sequence continues at coordinate 261,564 of NZ_JAWIIP010000007.1, read as the reverse complement.
CGATCTTTGCCGCACTGGCCAGCGCTCGGCAGGTGATCCTGCTGCAGTTCTTCATCATCCGCGACGATGCGCTCGGCCAGCGCCTGCGCGACGTGCTGCTGGAGCGAGCTGCCGCCGGCGTGCAGGTGCACGTGCTGTACGACGGCGTCGGCAGCCACTCGCTGCCCCGCGCCTACATCGATCATCTGCGTCGGGGCGGCGTACAGGTGCATGCCTTCCCGACGCGCGCTGGGCTGTTCAATCGCTTTCAGCTGAATTTTCGCAACCACCGCAAGATCGTCGTGGTCGACGGCGAGATCGGCTTTCTCGGCGGGCTCAACGTCGGCATCGAATACCTCGGGCAGAAGCCACCCCTGGCGCCCTGGCGCGACACCCACGTAGAAGTGCTCGGGCCCGTGGTGGCGAGCCTGCAGGAAGCCTTCGCCGAAGACTGGTACTGGGCCTGCCGCAAGCTGCCACCACTGCTGCTGCCAAGCAAACAGGACGACCCCGGCCTGCTCTGCCAGATGATTGCCAGCGGCCCGGCCGACGCGCAGGAAACCTGCTCGCTGCTGTTCGTCGAAGCGATCCACGCGGCGCGCGAACGGGTGTGGCTGAGCAGCCCCTATTTCGTCCCCGACGAAGCCTTGTCTGCGGCCCTGCGCCTGGCGGTGATGCGCGGCGTCGATGTGCGTCTGCTGCTGCCGTCACGCCCCGACCACCGCATCGTCTATGCCGCCTCCAGCCTGTATGCCTTCGAGGCACTGCGCGCCGGCGTGAGAATCTTCCGTTACCAGCCGGGCTTCCTGCATCAGAAAGCCCTGCTGATCGATCACGATGCCTGCGTGCTGGGCAGCGCCAACCTGGACAACCGCTCCTTCCGCCTGAATTTCGAGGCCAGCCTGCTGACCTTCGACGAGGCCTTCAATGCGCAGGTGGCCACCATGCTGGAAGCGGATTTCAGCCGCTCACGCGAGCTGGTCAACGCCGACCGACGCAACCTGCATCGCCTGCAACAGCTGGGCATGCGCGTGGCGCGGCTGATCTCGCCGATCCTCTGACGCTCAACCGACGAGCTGTGCCGTCGCCCGATTGCGCTGCTCGCCGAGCACCCGCGAGCGGCGCTTCTTCGCCCAGATCACCAGCCCGGTCAGCGACAGGCCGGCCACCGCCAGGCCCAGCAGCGACACCAGGATGCGCCCCGGCAGACCGATGATGCGCCCCGAGTGCAGCGGGAACTGCGCCTGCAGGAAGATATCCCCAGCGCTGCCGGTACCCGGCACATGGGCGCCGGCCAGTTCGCCGCTGCGGCTGTCGACATAGATCCACGGGTTGCCCAGTCCGGCATCGCCATGATCCTCGCCGGGCGCATAGAAGCCGACGCCATAGACGCCAAACTCGGCGGAATGGAACAGGCCGCCGGGCGGCGCCTGCCAGCCCAGGCGTTTGGCCTCGGCTGCGGCAATCGCGATGGCCTCGCGACGGTCGATCTGCGGCACGATCTGCTTGTCCAGCGTCACCGGCGTACGGCTGGCGAAAGGGCTCGGCGTCAGCGGCGAAACCAGCTCCACCAGGGGGCGCACCACCTGGCGTTCGAGGTTCATCGATACCGAGGTGACCGCCAGGATCAGCAGCAGCAGCCAGATCCATACGCCGCCGGACCGGTGCAGGTCGAAGTTCAGCTTGTAGCCGCCCTGACGCCAGCGAAAGGCCAGGGACTTGCGCCAACTGCGCAGATTGGGAAACGACAGCCACAGCGCCACCAGGCAGTCGATGCACCAGACGATGGCGACGATGCCGAAGAACAGGACGCCCAGTTCGAGGCCGAAACCATCCGGGATATGCAGGCTGTAGTGCAGCTTGTAGAGAAATGGCAGCAGGTTCTCCCGGCTCAGGGAGATCGCGCCCCACTCGCGCTGGCCCTGGATCTCACCACTGACCGGATCGATACCGAGCTGGTTGAAGCCCAGCTCGAAAGTCTTACCAGTGGCCGGATCGATGCGCGGATCGACGAAGATATTCAGCGCATGGCCCGGTTCCAGCGCCAGCGGCATGAAGCTCACCTGCAGACGCGGATCACGCGCCTCCAGAGCATCGGCCAGTTGCAGCGGATCCTGCGCTGGCCCTGCGCTTTGCGCGTCGAACAAGTGCGGGTTGAGCCACTCGTCCAGCTCGTGATCCCAGGAGATGATCGCGCCGGTCAGACCGGCGGTAAACAGGAACAGAGCGATGAATAGACCGCACCAGCGGTGCAGCAGTACCAGAATCGGGCGCATGACAGTCTCTCGTCGAACGTGCGGGCCGCTGCAGCGAGCGGCCCGTTCGCTCAGTACTTCCAGGTCAGGGTGGCGCTGACGTTACGTGGCGCGCCGTAATAGGCCTGAGTCCAGTACAGGCTGGTCAGGTACTTCTCGTTGGTGACGTTGTTGAGATTGGCCGACACGCTCCAGTTACGGTCGATGTCGTAGCTGGCCATCAGGTCGACCACGGCGTAGGCATCCTGCTCGGCGATACCGTTGCGAATATCGTCCTGCCAGCGCATGGCGCCCCCCACCTTGAGCTTTTCCAGGCCGGGTACACGGTAGGTGGCCGCTGTCTTGACCATGTGCTTGGGCGAATAGGTCACACCATGCGAGCCATCGGCATTGGTGATATCGACGAAGGTATAGCCCGCGCTGAGCTGTAATCCCTGCACCGGTTCGCCGGAGAACTCCAGCTCGTACCCTTCGCTGGTCAGCCCCTCCACCGCACGGTAGTAAGCGCGACCCGCATCCGTTCCCGCTTGTTCGGCAAAGTTGTCCTGCTCGGTGCGAAACACCGCCAGAGCCACGTTGACCCGGTCGTCGAACAGCTCGCCCTTCACCCCCACCTCGTAGTTCACGCCCTCGACCGGTGCCAGGCGAGAGCCTGTGATGTCGGTCTTGGTCTGCGGATCGAAGATTTCGGTGTAGCTGGCATAGACCGAGTACTCATCGGTGAGGTCGTAAACCACACCGGCATAGGGCACCACCTTGCCGCTGTTCTTCGACGACTTGTCCGCACCGTAGTTGTTGCCATCACTCTTCACATCGACCACTCGAGTGCCAGTGATAAGACTGAGGTCATCGGTCAGACTCCAGCGGGCTGCGCCGTAGACACTCTTCATGCGATCAGTGAAATCACTGCCCCGCGTGGGCTGATCGTTCAAGGGTCTGCCGATGTCTCCATTCCAGTCGTCCAGGGGCGGCAACGCACTGCCGGTGGTCGAGTCGTAATAGGAGATATCGCTCAGTTCCGAGCGCGACCAACTGGCCCCAAGCGCGGCCTCATGCTGGCGACCGGCAAGGCTGAATGGACCACTGGCCTGCAGGTCGACGATCAGTTGCTTGTTCTCGTCCTTGTACTCGGAGGGATAGCTGGTCAGCCCCAGGCCGGTCTCCCTGTTCGGCGTGCCCGCCATGTAGAACAGCGAGCCGTCGCCCTTTTTCTCCACCCGCGTCAGCACCACCTTGGCCTGCCAGTCGTTGGCGAAGCTGTGCGCCAGCTCGGCGAAGGTGCGGTTCTCCTTGACGTCCCAGTAGGCCCAATCGGCCGACGTACTGGTGGAACGCGAGTAGTGGGTTTTCGAACCATCGGTGTAATTCAGCGGCAATGCCCCCCACATCGGCGAGTTGGCATCGCTGGTTTGCAGGGTATGGCCAAGGGTGAAAACGGTGCTGTCGTCCAGATCGAAATCCAGCACGCCATGGAATACGTTCTTCTCGCGCGAGTAGCGGTCGAGGTAGGAATTCTTGTTCTCGTTGGCGTACACCAGGCGCCCGCGCACCGTGCCGGCGTCGTTGAGCGCGCCGGATACGTCAGTATCGATGCGGCGTTTGTCCCAGGAGCCGGCGGTCAGGTCGACCCGCGCCTGCGGCGTGACGGTCGGCCGCTTGCGCACGAAGTTGACCGTCGCCGACGGGTTGCCCGTGCCGGAGATCAGGCCGTTGGCACCGCGAATGACCTCGACTCGCTCGTACATGGCGGTGTCCAGATCGCCTTCGACGTTGCCATAGACGAAGGGCACGGAGATGCCGTCGTACTGGAAGTTGGTGATGTCGAAGCCGCGCGCGGTGTAGTAGGTGCGATCCGTCTCGACCTCCTGCACCTGCACGCCTGGCGCTGCCTTGAGCGCATCGTTGACGCTGGTGAGCTGGAAGTCGCGCAGTTGCGCTTCGGTAATGGTGGAAACCGCCTGCGGCGTCTGCCGTGGCGTCAGGTCGAGCTTGGTCGCGGCGCTGCTGCGCTTGGCTTTGTAGCTGTCGGTATCGGACATCTCGCCGCTGCCCACCACGGATATGGCCTGGAGCTCCATGCTCTGCTGCTCGTCGGCCGAGGCCTGGTTGAAGCTGCAAGCTGCCGCGACGGCCACGGCCAGATGGGTCTTTTTACTGAACAAGGGACGGTCTCCTGATGCGCTGTCGATTGCTGCTGACAGTCCCTTTGCAGCCTTTGCCTCACTGGCGCACCTGCACAACGCAAATGCTAATGATTATCTTCAATATGGTCACAGCAGATCCTCTATTGGTCAACGCTAATTATTTGCATTTGACCTAATTTCTCGAATGAGTAGAGCCTCTCTGACAGGAATCGACGGGCCAAACGAACAAAACCCCCACAGGCTCGCGCCGTATGGGGGTTTCTTCTTTGCGCCGACGCTTGTGGCGCCGGGAGCCTGGTTCGCGCTGGCGAACCTAACCCGCTGAGGGTGCGGGGGTGCTCAGCTCACAGCTCCAGAGTTCCAACGCCGGCTGGCTCGCTTTTGGCGGGCCGAGCCAGTCGCTCATCGGGCGACAACGCTGGTCGATACACAGTTGGTAATCCCCCGCTTCGGGCGTGCGCCCAACGCGCAGGGGTTGCAAGGGCGGTAGCTGACGCTGGTAGTGCCAGCTGCCATTGCGCAGTTCGGCGCCGTCAGGAATCTCCATCCCGGCGCCCGAGCCTTTGACCCGCGCCTCGCCGAGGATCAAACCCTCGGCGCTGACGCGGTAATCCTCTTCCCAGCGGATCTTCTCGATGGTGTGGTTCCAGGCCAGGGTGAACGCTGGCGTGGGCAGCGACGCCCACACCACGCCGGCCATCCCCAGGCACAGGCCGATCACGCCGTGGCCACCTGGGAGCGTCGCGCGCGCCACAGATGCTGAGCGATGAACAGCGCGCTGAGGGCGAAACCGATTTCATCGCTCGACGGCGTGGCCAGGATCAGGCTGGCACCGGCGGCGAAGCCCAGCAGACGCTCCCACCAGCTCAGCTTGGCCTGCAGGTAGCCGGTGAAGATTGCGCCGAGCAGACCGATCGCCAATACCGCCTTGAACACCACGTAGACCGTTGCCAAGAGGCTGTCGCCCTGCAGCATCAGGGCGGGCGAATAGACCGCCATGAACGGTACGACGAAACCGGCCACGGCGATACGTACGGCCCACAGGCTGATCTTCAGACCCGTCTCCTTGGCGATCGGCGCGGCAGCGAAGCAGGCCAGCGCCACCGGCGGGGTGAGGTCGGCCATGATGCCGAAGTAGAAGACGAACATATGCGAGACGATCAAGGGTACGCCCAGATCGAGCAGCGCCGGGGCAGCGATGGAACTGGTGATGATGTAGTTGGGAATGGTCGGGATGCCCATGCCCAGCACCAGGCAGGTGAGCATGGTCAGCACCAGCGAGAGGAACAGGTTGTCCTGACCGATGGCGAGGATGTAGCCGGCGAAGGTGGACGCGACCCCGGTCAGCGACACCACGCCGATGATCACCCCGACCAGGGCGCAGGCGATCCCCACCGGCACCGCATGCCGCGCGCCTTCGACCAGTGCGTGCAGGCACAGGGTCAGGGTGTCGCGGCCACCTTTGACGAACCAGCACACCGCCACCAGCGCCGCGATGACACCGAACACCACGCCGATGCCGAGCTGGAAGAAACCGGCGCAGAGCACCCCGAGGGCGATCCAGAAGGCGAAGCGCATGGCCTTGGACGACACCTGCAGGATGATCGCCGAGCCGAGGATGACCATGGCGGTCAGCGCCAGGCCGACGGTGCCGGAGAACAGCGGCGTGCGCCCGGAGAACAGCAGGTAGACCAGAATGGCCAGCGGGATCAGCAGGAACCAGCGCTCACGCACGGCCTTCCAGGGGTTCGGGCATTCATCCTTGGGCAGGCCGCGCAGGTTGGCGCGCTTGGCCTCCAGATGAACCATCCAGAACACCGAACCGAAGTACAGCAGCGCCGGAATCAGCGCGGCCTTGGCCACCTCGAAGAACGGCACGTTGATGGTCTCGGCCATGATGAAGGCCACGGCGCCCATGATCGGCGGCATGATCTGGCTGCCCATCGACGAGGTCGCCTCGACCCCACCGGCGAACGCCGGACGGTAGCCGAAACGCTTCATCAGCGGGATGGTGAACTGGCCGGTCGTGACCACGTTGGCCACGCCGGAGCCGGTGATGGTGCCCATCAGCGCCGAGGACACCACCGAGACCTTGGCCGGGCCGCCGACCTTGTGGCCGAACAGGCCCATGGCGAAGTCGGTGAACAGCTTGATCATCCCGGCCTGCTCGAGGAAGGCGCCGAACAGGATGAACAGGAAGATGTAGGTCGCCGACACGTAAGTCGGGGTGCCGTACAGACCCTCGGTACCGAACGACAACTGGTTGACGATCTGGTCGAGGCCGTAGCCCCGGTGCATCAGGTCGCCCGGCAGGTACTGACCGAGCAGGCCATAGGCGAGAAACAGCGCGCAGATGATCGGCAGGGCAATGCCCATGACCCGGCGCGCGGCCTCGAACACCAGCACGATCAGGGTCAGGCCGACGATCATGTCGGTGCTGGTCATGTCACCCGAGCGCTGGATCAGATCCGCCTCGAAGTACCACTGGTAGAAAGCCGTGGCCATGCCCGCCAGGCCCAGCAGCCAGGCCAGCGGTTGCCACGGGCGGCCCTTGCCCAGCGCCGGAAAGCTGATGAACACCAGCAGCAGCAGGAAGCCCACGTGCACCGCACGCAGCACCTGGGTCGACACCGGGTGGAAGGCCGCCGTGATGATCTGGAAAACGGAAAACAGCAGCGCGACGGCAAAGAGTGCCTTGGGCCAATCCGAAGGACTGGCAGCCAGGTCGTTGTTCTGATCACTCATGGAGTGCAAACCTCATGACTACATAGGATGCGGAGACAGACTCGCCAACAAAACCCACCGCCGTTTAACGCCGGTTTTATTCGCGATTCTGGGAGCTCTGCCCATTCCGGTCTTTGCGCTGTAGGAGCGGCTTCAGCCGCGATCAGCTCGCAAACATCGCGGCTGAAGCCGCTCCTACAAAAGCAAGGTCGGCGTGGAGGCAGAGCGATCAGGCCGCGACTCATGTCGCGGCCTGATTCGGCATTACAGCGCGCCGACTTCCTTGTAGTAACGCTCGGCGCCCGGGTGCAGCGGGATCGGCAGGTTCTTGGCAGCGTTTTCCAGCTTGATGTCCTTGGCCGCGGAGTGAGCGGTGCCCAGGCGGTCGAGGTTGTCAAACATCAGCTTGGTCATCTGGTAGGCCACGTCGTCGGAAACGCCTTCATGGCTGACCAGGATGTTGGTGATGGCAACGGTGGGCACGTCAGCGTCCTGGCCGTCATAGGTGCCGGCCGGGATGGTCGCCGGCTGATAGGCGGCGTTGCCGATTTTGGCGGTGACATCCGCCGGGATCGAGACGAAGTTGATCTTCATGGTCGAGGCCAGGTCGCGGATGGCCGCCATGCCCAGACCAGAGGATTGCAGGGTGGCATCCAGCTGGCGGTTCTTGATCAGCTCGACCGACTCGGCGTAGGGCAGGAACTCCACCGCAGCCATGTCCTTGTAGGTCAGGCCGGCGGCGGCGAAGATGGCGCGCGCGTTGAGTTCGGTACCGGACTTCGGTGCACCCACGGAGATGCGCTTGCCTTTCAGATCGGCCAGGGTCTTGATGCCGGAATCGGCGTTGGCGACGATCTGGATGTAGTTCGGGTAAGTACCGGCGATGGCGCGCAGCTTCTTCAGCGGCGCCTTGAAGCCGGCATCTTCCACGCCGTTCCAGGCGTCGGCGACCGAATCACCGAGGGCGAAGGCCAGTTCACCACGGCCAGCCTGCAGCAGGTTGAGGTTTTCCACCGAGGCCTTGGTGGCCTGTACCGAGGTCTTGGCGCCGTCGATGCCGGTGGTATAGAGCTGCGACAGGGCAACGCCGATCGGGTAGTACACACCGCTGGTACCGCCAGTGAGCACGTTGATGAAGGTCGGCGCAGCGAGCACGGCAGTGCTGGCAGTCAGGGCTGCAGCGGCGGCGAAAAGGCCGAATTTCTTGGTCAGTCGCATGGAAGTATCTCCGTCGTTGTTATGGCTTTATGCAGAGGTTCACTGTAGACGACGCCCTCCGCAGCACACGGCGAGCGCAGTCGTACCGCGCAATCAGCGGCGCAGGGTGCAGCGTCGGACAAGTACCGCAGCGTTGGCGGTCGGATGGCGGCCCATGCACGGCAATACAGGCGGCATGGCGCGGGGGGCATGACAGTTCATGGGCTGACCTCTTGTCGTTCTTATGGTCGCCGCATCGGCAAGACACCGCGCGGCTGACATTGCTTTAGCAGATGCCGTGCCAGCGCCTGAAATGCCCGAGATAGAGGGGTTTTATCAAATGACTCAGGGATCACTGAGCGGGAAACCGCTTATACCCGCGGAGCCATCGGCAGAAATCCGCCTATAAATAGCCCGGATGCAATCCGGGGCCGGAGCGCGCTGTTTACCCGGATTGCATCCGGGCTACGCTGAAAAACTTTCTCGGCAGGCTGGCTAGCGCAGAACCCGCATCACTCCTCACCAGCAGGCAGATAGTCGCTGCGCGCCAGCCCGTGGCGCTGCATCTTCTCGTTGAGGGTGCGCCGTGGCAGTTGCAGCATCTCCATCACCGCGGTGATGTTGCCCTGGCATTGCTGCAGGGCGTTGTGCAGGCAGCGCGCCTCGAAGGCTTCCATCTGCTCGACCAGCGCCTGGCCGGCAAAACGCTCGTCCGGCGACGGGCGGGACAAGCCCAGGGCATGGCGCTCGGCGGCGTTGATCAATTCGCGCACATTGCCCGGCCAATCATGCCCGAGCAGACGCGCCAGCTCGCTCGGCGCCAGCGGCGGCGCCTCGCGCCCATGGCGCAGGGCCGCCTCATGAGCGAAGTGGTCGAACAACAGGGGAATGTCCTCACGGCGCTCGCGCAGCGGCGGAATATGCAGGGTGGCGACGTTGAGGCGATACACCAGGTCTTCGCGGAAGCGCCCGGCCTTCACCTCGTCGAGCAGATCCGGCTTGGCCGCGCTGATCACCCGCAGATCGACCTTGATGCTCTTGTTCGAGCCGAGGCGTTCCAGGGTCTTTTCCTGCAACACGCGCAGCAGCTTGACCTGCTGCGCCAGTGGCATGCTTTCCACCTCATCGAGAAACAGCGTGCCGCCATCGGCATGCTCGATGCGGCCGATGCGCCGCGCCTGAGCGCCGGTGAAAGCGCCGCTCTCGTGGCCGAACAGCTCGCTTTCGAAGATGGTCTCGGGGATCGCCGCGCAGTTGAGGGCGGCGAAAGCCTTGTCGGCACGCGGGCTGAAGTCGTGCAGGCAGCGCGCCACGCGCTCCTTGCCGCTGCCGGTTTCGCCGCGGATCAGCACATTGACCGAGGTGCCGGCCAGTTCGAGGATCTGCCGGCGCAGGTTCTCCATCGGGCGCGAGATGCCGATCAACTGGCTCTCGATGCGCCCCTTGTCCGCCACCTGCTGGCGCAGCAGGCGGTTCTCGCAGACCAGGCGGCGCTTGTCCAGCGCCCGGCGCACGCTGTCGAGCAGGCGTTCGGGGGCGAAGGGTTTTTCGATGAAGTCATAAGCGCCGTTGCGCAGCGCCTGCACGGCCATGGGCACATCGCCGTGGCCGGTGATGAGGATCACCGGCAGGTCACTATCGATCTGCAGCAGCTTGTCGAGCAGTTGCAGGCCATCACTGCCGGGCATGCGCACATCGCTGACGACGATGCCGGGGTAATCGCGATCCACCGCAGCCAGCGCCTCGGCCGCGCTGGCGCAGGTGCGCACGGTGAAACCGGACAGTTCCAGCCACTGCTGCACCGCCTCGCGAATCGCCGCCTCGTCGTCGACCACTATGACCTGAGCGCTCATGCCACCTCCTCATCAAAACGGCTGGCAGTGTAGCCCGAGCGCGCTTATGTGGGAGGGGCTTTAGCCGCGAACATATGACATCGCCGTCGCGGCTAAAGCCCCTCCCACCGGTATTACGGTGCGGCGGGCAAACGCAGGGTAAACACCGCGCCCAGCTCGCCATTGTCGGCCTCCAGGCTACCGCCCAAATCACGCACGATGCCGTAGGACACCGCCAAGCCGAGCCCCAACCCCTGCCCCACCGGCTTGGTGGTAAAGAAAGGCTCGAAGACGCGCCCCAGCGTCTCTTCGGCAATACCGCCGCCGCTGTCCTCGACGCTCAGCACGCAGTCGGCGCCGTCACGGGCGATACGCACCTGCAGCACGCGGGCATCGCACTCGGCCATGGCATCGAGGGCGTTGTGCAGCAGGTTGAGAATCACCTGTTCGAGGCGGATGGCATCGCCCAGTACCTGCGCCCCGGCATCGACCTCACGGCGCAACTCCACCTGTTCGCTGCGCATGCGGGGCGCCAGCAGTTGCAGGGCCTGCTCCAGCACGTCGGCCAGGCTCAGGCGTTCGCTCAAGCCTGCCGGGCTCTTGCGCGCGAAGGTTTTCAGGTGGCCGGTCAGCGCGGCCATGCGCTGCAGCAGGCCGTCGACACGCTGCAGGCCGTCGCGAACCGCCTCCGCCTTACCGCTGTCGAGCAGCAGGCGCAGGCTGCCGAGCTGCATCTGCAGGGCGGTCAGCGGCTGGTTGATCTCGTGCGCCAGGGCCGCCGACATCTGCCCCAGCGCAGCCATCTTGGCGGCATGCACCAGGCCTTCCTGGGCTTCGCGCAGCTCGCTGGTGCGCAGCTCGACCTCACGCTCCAGCCGCTCACGGATGCCGGCCTGCAGGCGCTGGTTCTTGCGCCGCTGAACGAGGAACAGCAGCAGGAAGGCCAGGGTCGTCCATACCCCGGCGGCGGCCAGGCGATAGCTGCGCACGCTGTCGGCCAGGCCGGAGGGCTCGCTGAGCAGGTGCAGCGTCCAGCCTTCCTCGGGCATCAGCAGGCGCTGCCAGAGGTAATCACGATTGCCATCCGGGCCGTCGACCCGCGCCCACTCGGCGTCATCGTCGATGCGGCGGTGCTGCACGCTGGTCAACGGCTGCAGCGATTGCTCGGCGTACTTGCGCACCTCCACCAGCTCGGCGCGCGCCGCCTCGTTCAACGGTTGCAGGGCACGGAAACGCCAGGCCGGACGATTGCTCAGGATCACCACCTGGTAGCTGTCGGCCACCAGCAGCACGCCAGGCTGGCCGACCCATTCGCGCTGCAGCTCTTCCAGCTCCAGCTTGACCACCAGCACGCCGAGCAGGCGGCCGTCGTCGTCACGCACCACATGGGAAAGGAAGTAGCCGGGAATGCCGGTGGTGACCCCCACCGCGAAGTAACGCGAGCCTTCGTTGCGCAACGCGCCCTGGAAGTACGGACGAAAGGCGTAGTTGTTGCCGACGAAACTGCTCCAGTCGCGCCAGTTGCTGGCCACCAGGGTGTCGCCGTGGGTGTCGAGCAGATACAGCACGGTCGAGCCCGCTGCGGCATTGAGGCGTTCGAGGCGATGGTTCAGGGCCTGGCGCAACTGTCGATCATGTGGCGTACGCAGCAGCGCCTTGATGTCGCTGTCCAGCGCCAGCACCTCGGGCACCGAGCTGAAGCGCTCGACCAGGGTGCGAATGGACTGTGCATAGAGCTGCAGTTGCCCGCGCGCCTCGACGCTGCGCTCGTCCCAGGCGTGGCGCTCGGCATAGCGGCCGCCCAGCCAGGCACTCAGCAGCAGGCCGACGAGGATCGCCAGGGCGGTGAGCGGAACGCGGTAGCGGGGGCGTTGCGGCAGGGGCATGGGCGGCTCGCGGGGGTGGGCACGAGCCGCATGTTACTGCATCAGAGGTAGAGGTCGGCACGCGTCCAGGGCAGATCATGGCTACCGTCCTCGCGCGGCTTCACCGCGAGAATCTGGTGCAGGTTCATCCAGCCATGCTGGAAGCCGTAGGCGCAGCCGGCCAGGTACAGACGCCAGATGCGCAGGGCTTTCGCCGGCACCCACTGCGCGGCCTTGTCCAGTTGCTGCTCCAGGCCCTGGCTCCACAGCTGCAGCGTGCGCGCGTAGTGCAGGCGCAGGCTCTCGACATCGACGATCTCCAGCCCGGCTTCGCTGATCGCCGTGGCGATGGTCACCAGATGCGGCAGCTCGCCCTGCGGAAACACGTAGCGGTCGATGAACTCGCCCGCGCCCCGACCGACCGGGCGGCCATCGGTGAAGCGCGAGGTGATGCCGTGGTTCATCACCAGCCCGCCGGGCCTGACCGCGCCGAACAGACGCTGGCAATACAGCGCCAGGTTGGCGTGACCGACGTGCTCGAACATACCGACGCTGATCACCTTGTCGAAACGGCCATCCTGCGGCAGGTCGCGGTAGTCGAGGCGCTCCAGGGTCACGCGCTCGCTCAGGCCCTCTTCGGCCACACGCTGCAGGCCCAGCTCCAGTTGCGCCTGGCTGAGGGTGATGCCATACACCTCGGCCTCGAACTCGCGGGCGGCGAAACGCGCCAGCCCGCCCCAGCCACAGCCGACGTCGAGCAGCTTGTCGCCCGGCTGCAGGCGCAGCTTGCGGCACAGGTGGCGCATCTTCGCCTGCTGGGCCTGGTCGAGGCTTTCCCCGCCGGTTTCAAAGTAGGCGCAGGAGTAAACCATGTCGCGATCCAGCCACAGCCGGTAGAACTCGTTGGACAGGTCGTAGTGGTAGCTGATCGCCTCGGCGTCGCTGCGCTTGTCGTGGGCCGTGTGCAGTTCCACCGGCGCGCTGTCGTCACCCAGCAGCGCGCTGCTCAGTGCATCGCCCAACTCGATGGCCGCCTCGATGGGACCTTCCAGCTCCACCCGGCCCTCGACGTAGGCCGCGCCCAGCGCATCCAGGCTGGGGTGAGCCAATTGGCTGACCAGGCTGGGATCCTTGACCACCAGCGTCAGCCGCGGTTTCGGCCCCAGATCCATCTGCTTGCCGTCCCACAGTTTCAGACGCAGCGGCAGTTGCAGGTCACGAAGTGCGGTGGGCAGTTGCGCGAGCATGGTCGTCCCTCCTGATCAGGTGTGATGGAACCTGAAGCAGATGACCCAGCCATGCCTGGCCAGGTTCGTTCAAGCTGACTAACGGCAACAGGCTGCTCTGAACCACCCCTCAGAAGCGCAGCACAGACCGCACTGATTAATGCTTAAAAAGAAATAAAAGACGCCAGAATTGCATTGGATCGATTTATCCAGCCCTGTCATAGTCCCGCAAGGCTGACTCCACCCTACAGGTCAGGGCGATCCCCTAGCGCTTGCCGCCAGATGATGGGTAAGCCGCCTACTCATAAAGAAAACCTGGCCGATACCATCGAAGCCAATAAGACAACAAGAACGACTGCCCATGCCCTCGACTCCCTGCCTGACTCCACGAGTCATCCGCTGCCAAGAGAATCCTGACGTGGCTCCGTTCAATCGGTGCTGGACTGCTGTGTGCCTGCCCTCGAACACACGCACCGTCCACCCGCCACTCAAGGAGCACGTCGTATGAATCGCTGGTTGGTAAACCTGAGTGTCGCCAAGAAACTGATCGCCGGCTTCGGCCTGCTGCTGATCATGAGCGTTCTGATGTTCTCGGCTGGCTGGTACGCCCTCTCCAACCTGTCCTACCGCATGGATCGCATGAGTGCGGTCAACCAGTTGATGCAGCATCTCTCGGACATGCGCCTGGCGCGTGCCGCGTATCTGCAGAGCAACGGCGAAGAGAAATCTGCTGCCGAGCTGAAGCAGCAGATCGTCACCATCGAGCAGAATCTGGCCGACCTGCGCGGCTATTTCATGACCCAGGAAAACCAGCAGAAGATCGCCCAGATGGACGAGGCGCTGGGCAACTACCAGGCGCTGATCAACGACATGGAAGGGGCTTACCAGCAGATCGCCTCGTCGCGAAATTTGCGCCGCAGCAGCGGCGATCAGGCCCTGGCATCCCTGGATAAGCTGGACAGCTATGTCAGTAGCGACACACTGGACGTCGAGCGGACATACGCACGCTACAAGGTGGTGAAGACCATCCAGATGCAGTTCCTCTTCGCCCGCTTCGAGACGCGCGCCTACAGCTACAGCGGCAAGACCGATCAATACCAGTCGACCCTCGATGCCATCGACAAGACCCTGGCCAATCTCCAGCCCCTGCGTGCGACGCTGAGCGATGCGCCGCCCGCACTGTTTCAGGAGATGGAGCAGTCCATCCGCACCTACCGCGATACGCTCGATACCCACCAGGCCGCCCTGCTGCGCATCGATCAGGATCAGAAGAAAGCCAATGCGCTGGTTCTGGCAATGGTCGAGCACTGTCAGGCGCTGTATGACAACCAGATGCAACGGCGCAACGAAGACACCCAGCAGGCCTCGGGGATGCTGCTGGGCTGCCTGGCACTGGCGCTGATCTTCGGCATCGTCGGCGCCCTACTGATCACCCGGCAGATCGTCCCGGCCCTGCGCAGCGTGCTGCACAACGTGCAACGCATCGCCAGCGGCGACCTCAGCCATCAGGATCAGGTGCAGCGCAGTGACGAGATCGGCCAGTTGCAGCAAGGCATGAATGCCATGACCAGCAGCCTGCGGCAGTTGATCGGGCATATCGGCGACGGCGCCGCGCAGATCGCCAGCGCCACCGAAGAGCTTTCCGCCATCACCCAGCAGACCCGTGCCGGCGCCAACGAGCAGAAGCTGGAAACCGATCAGGTGGCCACCGCCATGCACGAGATGGCCACCTCGGTGCAGGACGTGGCGCGCAATGCAGTGGAAACGGCGCACGCGGTCGAGCACAGCGCCCAGGAAGCCAGCAGTGGTGCGCAGATCGTCAACAAGGCCATCGCCCAGATCGACAGCCTGTCCAGCGAGGTGGAGCTGACCGGCGAGGCCATCAGTGCCCTGGCCGAGGAAAGCGGACGCATCGGCGGCATGCTCGACGTCATCAAATCGGTGGCCGAGCAGACCAACCTGCTGGCGCTCAATGCCGCCATCGAGGCAGCGCGTGCCGGCGAAGCCGGGCGTGGTTTCGCCGTGGTCGCCGACGAAGTGCGTGGCCTGGCCCAGCGCACGCAACAGTCCACCCAGGAAATCGAGACGCTGATCGCCGCCCTGCAGCAGGGCACGCTCAAGGCCGTGCAACGCATGGAAGGCAGCCGCAACCTGACCCACAGCAGCGTCGAGCTGGCCCGCCAGGCCGGCGCGGCCCTGCACAGCATCACCACGAGCATCGGCAACGCCCAGGGCATGACCCAGCAGATCGCCGCCGCCGCCGAACAACAGGGCGCCGTGGCCGAGGAAATCAACCGCAGCGTGCTCAACGTGCGTGGCATCACCGAGCAGACCTACACCGCCAGCGAGCAGACCAGCCAGGCCAGCCAGGAGCTGGCACGCCTCGGCAGCTCGCTGCAAAGCCAGGTGCAGCGCTTCCGTCTGTAAAGGCGACTAGCGGCGCCTGAGCAGGGCCACGAAAAACACTCCGCCGATGGCCGCAGTGACGATGCCGATGGGCAGATCCTGCGGCGCCAGCCAGGTGCGCGCTGCGACATCGACCCAGACCAGGAACAGCGCCCCCAGCAGCGCCGCCACCGGCAGCACGCGGCGGTGCTCGGCGCCGACCAGAAAGCGCGCCACGTGCGGCAGCATCAGGCCGACGAAGCCGATGGCACCGGACAGCGACACCAGTACGCCGGTGAGCAACGAGGCCACCACGAACACCAGCAAGCGCACCCGACGCGGCTCCAGGCCCAGGCTCACGGCGCTCTGCTCGCCAGCCATCAGCGCGTTCAGCGCGCGGCCCAGACCGAGCAGCACGATCATGGCCAGGGCCAGGCACAACGCTGGTAGCCAGAGCAGCTCCCAGCGCGCCAGGCCGAGGCCGCCGAGCATCCAGAACAGCACCGAGCTGGCCGCATGCGGGTTGCCCAGGTACAGCAATAGGTTGCTCGCCGCCATCATCACGAACGACACCGCCACCCCGGCCAGCAGCAGGCGGTCGCTCTCCAGACGCCCGCCCCGGCTGGCGATGGCCAGCACCAGCAACATACTCGCCAGCGCGCCGACGAAGGCCGCCAGCGGCAGGCTGAGCAGCCCGGCGAACTCGCCCAGGTAGAGCACCACGATCACCGCACCGAACGCCGCACCGGAGCTGACGCCGAGCAGGTGCGGGTCGGCCAGCGGGTTGCGCGTCACCGCCTGCAGCACGGTGCCGACTAGTGCCAGTCCGGCGCCGACCAGCGCGCCGAGCAGCACCCGTGGGGCACGCAGTTGCCAGACGATGCTGTCCTGGCCGCTGTTGATCGGCATCTCGGGCGGGATACCCAACAGATGCTGGCCGAGGATCGCCAATACGCGATCTAGCGGCACCTGCGCCGCGCCGAAGGCCAGCGACCAGGCGCAGGACAGCGCCAGCAGCACGGCCAGTCCAAGCAGCAGCAGGCGATAGCGATTCACTGGGCGAAGGCCTCGGGGTGCAGCGCAGCGGCCAGCGTCTCGATGGCGGCGGCGTTATCCAGGCTTGGCGTCACCGCCAGATACGGCAGCACCACGAAGCGCTTGTCACGGATCGCCGTGACACCCTGCAGCGCCGGGTGCTGCAGCAGGAAGTCGCGCTTCTGCGCCGCCGTGCGCTCGCCGTAGTCGACGATCAGGATGACTTCGGGGTCTTGCTCGACCACCGCTTCCCAGCCCACCTTGATCCAACTACCGGTCACACCGTCCATCACGTTGCGCCCGCCGGCCGCCTCGATCAGTGGCTGCGGCATGCCCTGGCGCCCGGCGCTGAAAGGCAGGTCTTCGCCGCTGTCGTAAACGAACACCCGTGGCCGCGTTGGCTGCCCACCGAGGCGCGCCTGCACCGCCGCCACCCGCGCCTGCATGCCCTGCACCAGCGCGTCGGCGCGATCCTCGACGGCGAAGATTCGACCGAGGTTGTGCAGGTCGGTGTAGACATCGTCGAGGCTGGTGACGCGGCCCGGCATAACGTGGGCGCAAGACTCGCTCAGCTCGTACACCGGGATGCCAAAGCGCGCCAGGCTGCTCGGGGTGACCTCACCGCCCATACGCATGCCGTAGTTCCAGCCAGCGAAGACGAAATCGGTGCCTGCGCCCAGCAGGTTTTCCAGCGACGGATAACGCGCGGCCAGTTCGGGCAGGCCATCAAGCTGCTCGCGCATGCTCGGGTCGAGGGTCTTCCAACCGCTGATGCCGGTGTAGCCGGCCATGTGCCCTTTCAGGCCGAGAGCCAGGAGCATGGCGGTCATATTCACGTCATGGCTCACGGCCCGTTGCGGCGGCTGGTCGATGGTGATCTGCCGGTCGCAACTGGTGACGATCACGGCCCAGGCGGGACTGGCCAGCGCCAGCAGGATTGCACCAATGAATGTAGGAGCGAGCTTTGCTCGCGAAGCTTTTGTCTTTACCCATGATTCGCGAGCAGAGCTCGCTCCTACAGGTTCGACCGTGCGTGAGCGCTTCATCAAAGAATCCAGGTAATACGCGGATAACCCGCCAGTGGATGGGTGTCGACCAGTGCCTGCACACCGAACACCTGTTGCAGCAGCTCGGCAGTGAGCACCTCGGCGGGCGTGCCGACGGCCACCAGGCGACCCTGGTCGATCACGCACAGGCGGTCGCAGAAAGCCGCCGCCAGGTTCAGATCATGGAAGCTGGCCAGCGTCGCAAGGCCCAACGATTTGATCTGCCGCAGCAGTTCGATCTGGTAACGCGGGTCGAGGTGGTTGGTCGGCTCGTCGAGGATCAGCAGTTGCGGCTGCTGCACCAGGGCGCGGGCGAGCAAGGCGCGCTGCTTCTCGCCGCCGGACAGGCGGGCGAAATCCTGCTGCGCCCGCTCGCTCAGGCCGACCCGCGCCAGCGCCTCGTCGACCAGGCGCTGATCCTCACCATCGTCGCCGTCGAACAGCCCCTTGTGCGGCGTGCGACCCATGGCCGCCACCTCGTGCACACGCAAGCCGAAGTCCTGCGGGAATTCCTGCAGCACCACCGCCACGCGCTGCGCGCTCCAGCGTGGCGGGCGTTGCCACAGCGCTTCGCCGCCCAGTTCAACACTGCCGCTGCACGGCCGCTGAAAACGATAGGCGCAGCGCAGCAGGCTGGTCTTGCCGCTGCCGTTGGGGCCGATCAGGCCGAGCAGCTCACCGTCGCCGATGTCCAGGTCGATGGCCTCGAGCAAGGCGCGCTGGCCATCCGGCGACCAGGCCAGGTCACGGATGCGCAGGCGCGGCTCGGACGCCGCCTTACGGCGGCTCGCGGGCGGCGAGAACAGGCTGAACGACCAGCCCGAGGCGCTACTCACTGACACAAGAACTCTCCACGTGCGGCGCGCCGAGACAGGCACGCGCGCTTCAAAAGCTGTAATCCGCCGTGACGAACAGCGAACGCGGCGCGCCAAGGAACCACTGCTGACCATCGCTGCTGGCACTGGTGGCGTACTGGCGGTCGAACAGGTTATTCAACTCCAGGCCCAGGCGCACGTCCGACAGCACCTGCCAGGCGATATTCGCATCGACCACCGTGTAACCCGGCACTTTCTCGGTATTGGCCGTATCGACATAACGTGCATCGACATAACGCGCGCCGATGCCCGCCTCCACGCCGCTGCCGAGATCCTTGTTCAGCCATAGGTTGGCCGTGCGCCTCGGCACGTCGACCGGACGATTGCCGCTGCGGTCGCCACCGCCATCGACGAAATCGTCGTACTCGGCACGGACGAACGCCGCGTTGGCCGACACCTGCCAGCCACGCCCCAGCGCCAGTTCCAGCGAGGCCTCCAGGCCATCGGAGGATTGCTGGCCGATCTGCTCGGTGGGTGATGTCGGTGTCTCACGGCTGAGCAGCTTCTCCTTGACGATGTGATAGGCGGCCAGCGTCCACTCGCCCTGCCCGCCCCAGAACAGTTGCTTGAGGCCGATCTCGGTCTGCTTGGCTTCACTCAGATCGAACTGCTGCTGGCTCGGGTTGAGAGTGAGCAGGTTGCTCACCCCTTCGGTGCTGGTGGCGTACTGGCCGTACAGCGACAGCTCCGGGGTCAGGGCGAAGACGAGCCCAGCGCGCCAGTTGTCGCCCGTGAGGCTGCGGTCGACGCGGCTGTCGTCGACCCGATTGTTGCGCTCGAGATGCACCTGATCGCGGCGCACGCCAGTGACCAGCGCCAGGCGCTCGGTGAGCTGGGTGCGGTTCTCAGCGAACAGCGAGAACTGCCGGGCCTGATTGAGCTCGCGTGGGCGGTAACTGTCGGTGCTCTGGTAGCTGCCGCCGCCGGACTGGCCGAGCGGTACGCTGTCAGTGAAGGTGTTGTCGAAATCGTGGTGGCGGGCGAAGCGAATATGGTTGTAGTCGACACCGACCACGGTGCGGCTGTCGAGGCCGAACAGGGCGTGATCGAGGCTGAAGCTCTGGCGGTCGCCGAGCTGTTCCTGGTTGTGCTTGATGCGCCAGAAATCGCCTCGTTCGACCGTATCACCCGGCTGCCAGCGGTAAGCCTCGCTGTTGCGCCAGTAGCGCTGGGTCTTGATGTAGTAGAGCTGGTTGTTGGACGTCAGTGCGTCGTTGATGCGCCAGTCGGTCACCAGGCGGGTGATCTGGTCGTTGTAGTGGATATCAGCGTTGGCGACGTTGTAGTTGCGCTCGCGCAGGCTCTCGCGGAACTTGCCATCGACCAGGGGCGTGCCGAGGTAGCGCTCCGGGCTCTGCTCGCCCTGATCATGGAACAGGGTGAAGCTCAGGTCTTCGCTGGCATCCCAGCGCAGCGCGGCGCTCAATGCCAGGCTGTCGGAATCGCCACGGTCGACCCAGCCATTGCTGGCCTGTTGATTGAGGTTGAAGCGATAGCTCAGCGCGTCGCTCAACGAACCGCCGCTGTCCAGCGCGGCCTGGCGGCGGTCGTCGCTGCCATAGCCCAGGCGCAGGTGATTCTCGACCGGGCCGGAGAAGGGCTTCTTCGGCACCACGTTGATCACCGCGCCGGTGGCGCCTTCGCCATAGAGCACCGAAGCCGGGCCACGCAGCACGTCGATGCGCGCCACCGACCAGGTGTCCGCCGGGAAGGTCACGGTGCCGGCGCCGACGTACTGGCGGGTGCCGTCGTAGAGCTGCATGGTCGCCGAGTGGCCGGTGAAGCCGCGTGCCGATAGCGCGGTGCCGCCATTGCCGGGCGTGCCGATAAAACTGATGCCGGGCGTGCGGGTTACTGCATCCTGTACCGTCAGGTTGTTGCGTTCACGCACCTCGGCGCCGCTCAAGCTGCTGGTGCTGGCCGGGGTTTGCAGGGCCGAAAGCTCCAGGCGCGAACCGCTGGTGGTGGGCGTGCGCAGGTCGCTTTCGCCCTCCTCGGCGGCCTTGGCCTGGACATCGAGTGCGGGCAGATCGACAGCCTTGTCGGCCAGGGCCAGGCCGCTGAACAGCAGGGCCAGCGGCCAGGTGCAGTGAATAACAGGGTTTCGCACGTTAGGGCTTCCGGTGGTACGCGAGGAGTCGAGACATGAAACGTTATTGTTATAACATAACATTTTCAATCTCTGTCGCCAGGAAGGCAGCCGAACGGATGCCCTGGCCAAATCGGCCAGACCGGTTTTTTTGATGCGGAAATGGCGCGCCATATTGCTTCCATCGCAAAGAGAAAAGGCACGGCAATCCGATGGAAATGCGCAACAGCAGACAGGGGCACGGCGGCGCCCTACTGGAGTCAACGCCCGCCCACCGCGGGTTGCCAGACACAAACGACTCCAGGCCGGTCTCCGGGCTTGCGAGGGTCATGAACGCATCGCCTTCCCATGCGCGTGGCGCACAGTGGCGTATCGATGCGGTCGCTCGCTTACCGTTGCGGGGGCAGCGTCGGACTTCAACCGACTTCCCGTTTCACCTCACGCGCGGCGGCGTGAGACACCTGAAGCGGGGCGGATATGACCACCCGCCTCCGTTCAAGTCAAGGCGCGGGGCCGACTGTGGGAGGCGCTTTAGCGGCGATTGCTCTTTTATAGGAGCAGTTGGGCGGCATTGCGCGTCAGCCGCGAAAGGGGGCGGGCATTAAGCCTGCTCATCAATCCGCAACTCCGGCAACGCCCTGCCCGCCACCAGACGCTCGTCGACCAGACGGATCACCGCCGCTTCATCCTTGATGCCATACCACTCGCCCTGTGGATAAAGGCTCGCAGTCGGGCCCAGGTCGCAGGGGAACTGGCACTGGCTGCGGGTGATATGCACACCGCCCTCGCACTCCAGCTTGCCGGCGGCCTTGAGCCGCTGACGCAGGGTTTTCCAAAGGCCCAGCGCGCCCTTGCGCGTGCAGCGCGGGCCGTTGCACAGCAGCAGGCGCTGCGCATGCGGCGGGATCTGCGACCAGGCATGGTGTTCCGGCACGGCTGGCACGTCGCTGCAGGGGATATGCGCTTCACGGCGTTCGAGCAACGCGCCCAGGCCATCGAGCCAGGTGTCTTCCATGGCGGTGCAGACCACGAACACCTCGCTCCCATTACCGCGTTCGGCAATGCACTCGCGCAACCAGTCACGGTGCGCGGCATCGGCGCGCGGTTCCAGGTCGACCAGCAGCAGCGGGCGTGGCGCGTTATCGATGGCGTGCCAGAAACCGTCCTGCTCGGTGTCATGCAGATGCGCCTCGCCCAGCAGCGTTTCGATGCGCTGCTGCAGGCGCTCGGACGATGCACCACGCCCCAGGCCGGGGCCGATGAACAGGATGCGGGCGTAAGGGGTTTGGCTCATGACAGTCTCCAAAACGGGGCGGCAGTCTAGCAGCGCAACGGCAAGCTTAGGGCGGGTGCAACCCGCTAGACCGACATTGGCGGGTTTCACCCGCCCTACAGGAGCAGCGCCTCGCCCCAGGCATCCAACTCGGTGAACTCGCGCGTCACCACTGGCAATGGCAGGCGGCGTGGCGTCAAGCGTAGGGCGGGTGTAACCCGCCGGGCCGACGTTGGCGGGTTTCACCCGCCCTACAGGGGCAGCGCTTCGCAGAGGGCGTCCAACTCCGCAAACTCACGCGTCACCACCGGCAATTCGGGACGACGCAACAGCAGCACCGGCAGGCCCAACTCTCGCGCCACCTGCAGCTTCGGCTCGGTGGACGCGCTGCCGCTGTTCTTGCTGATCAGCACGTCGCAGCGGATGCGGGCGAACAGTGCACGCTCCTCGTCCAGGGAGAACGGCCCACGCGCGCCGATGATCTCAGCACGCGGCGGCGCCGGTTCGGCCTGCAGGCAACGTACCGTCCAGTGCTGGTGCTCAGGAATCTCATGCAGATGCGCCAGCGGCTCGCGTCCGGAGGTGAAGAAGGGCCGTTCGAATAGTGCCAGTGCGCGGGTCAGTTCATCCCAGCCGTCCACCTCGCGCCAGTCATCCTCCCCGCCTGGCTGCCAGCCAGGGCGACGCAGCGCCCAGCAGGGCACGCCGACGATTTCGGCGGCGCGGGCGGCGTTATGGCTGATCTGCGCGGCGTAGGGGTGGGTCAGATCCAGCAGCAGTTCGATGCCTTCGTCGGCGATAAAGGCGGCCAGTCCTTCGGCGCCGCCAAAACCGCCGACGCGCACACGGCAGGCGAGGTCGTCCGGCACGCGGCCCAGCCCAGCCAGGCTGTAGACCGTCTCCGGCCCCAGCCGACGCGCCAGGCGCAGCGCCTCGGTGGTGCCGCCGAGCAGCAGGATCCGCGCACTCACGGCTTGCGCACCGTCAGCAGGGTGATCGGCAGCGCCGCGCGCCAGGTGTCGAAACCACCCAGCGGCTGCGCCTGGGCCACGGTCAGACGCAGCATCTCGCCGCCGTGCTGCTCGCGAAAACTTACCAGCGCCGCCTCGCTCTGGATGGTCACGGCATTGGCCAGCAGACGCCCGCCCGGCTTGAGCGCAGCCCAGCAATCCTCCAGCACACCGGGCACGGTGACGCCGCCGCCGATAAAGATCGCATCCGGTGCAGGCAGCCCAGCCAGCGCCTCGGGCGCATGCCCGGCGACCAGTTGCAGACCGGGTACACCGAGCGTGTCGCGATTGTGGCGAATGTGTTCCTGGCGCCCCTCGTTGGCCTCGATGGCGATAGCGCGGCAAGCCGGGTGCGCACGCATCCACTCGATGCCGATGGAGCCGCAGCCGGCGCCAACGTCCCACAGCAGCTCACCAGGCAGCGGCGCCAGGCGTGCCAGGGTGACCGCGCGTACGTCGCGCTTGGTCAGTTGCCCGTCGTGGCGATAGGCGTCGTCCGGCAGGCCGCAGGTCGGCGGCAGCAGTTGTGCCCCGGCATCGGCCAGACATTCCACCGCCAGCAGGTTGAGGTCGGCGCCCCGTGGCAGGTTCCAGCTCGCGGCCAGACTATCAACACGGCGCTCCTCGGGGCCGCCAAGGTGCTCCAGCAAAGTCAGACGACTGGCACCGAAACCGCGGGCGCACAGGGCTTCGGCGACCTGCGCGGGGGTGTCACCATCGGCGCTCAATACCAGCAGGCGCATGCCGGGAAACAGTTTGCCTTTGAGCGTGGCCAGGGGCCGCCCGACCAGCGAAACCACCTCCACTTCCTGCAACGGCCAGCCCAGACGCGCGGCCGCCAGGGACACCGAGGACGGCGCGGGTAATACCAGCAGCTCGTCGGCGGCAACCTGGCGCGCCAGACTGGCACCGACGCCATAGAACATCGGATCACCACTGGCCAGCACGCACACCGCCTCGCCGCGCCGCGCCAGCAGCGGCCCAAGGTCGAAGGGGCTCGGCCAGGTTTCCCGCTCGCCACTGATGCACGGCGGCAGCAGCGCCAGTTGCCGTGGCGCGCCAACGATGCGCGTGGCCGCCAGCAGGGCGCGGCGCGCGGCCTTGCCGAGGCCGGAGTAGCCGTCTTCGCCGATGCCGACCAGGGTCAACCAGGGTTTCATCCAATGTCCTCGCACGGGCCCGACGGAGCGCCTGTCCGCGCTCCGGGCAAAGCGGGCATAATACAGGCTTCGTCGGTGCCCTTGAGTCGATACGACTCCGCAACGGGCCTAAGAGGGAACACGGCTAAACCGTGGCTGCCCCCGCAACTGTAAACAGCGAGTCTGCTGCACCCACGCCACTGGATGTCCGGGAAGGCCGCAACAGACCAAGACCTGTCAGCCAGGAGACCTGCCGACGAACGCTGGTCGCGAGTGCCAACATCGGGCGGGGTGTACCGATGCCATGGAATCCCCTGTGGATTTCGCTGGTTTGGTCGCCGCGTCGTTATCCACAGGTGATCCTTTGCCCGCATCCGTCCGCCCTTCCGCCTGCCCCGGCCTGCTGCGCATCGTGCCTGCGCTGGACGGCGGCATCTGCCGGGTCAAACTGCCCGGCGGCGTGCTGCGCAGCACCCAGGCGCGGGCGATTGCCGAGGCCGCGCTGCACAAGGCCAGCGGCGTACTGGAGCTGACCAACCGCAGCAACCTGCAGATTCGTGGCGTGCTACCCGGCCAGGAAGCACCGCTGATCGATGCCCTGCTCGCTGCCGGGCTCGGCCCGCGCGTGGCCGCCGCCGATGACGTGCGCAACCTGATGCTCAGCCCCGCCGCCGGCCTCGACCCGCAGGCGCGGATGGATGTGCGGCCACTGGCCAGCCAGTTGCTCGACCTGTTGCAGGACACCCCGGCGCTACATGCCCTTTCGCCCAAGTTCGCCCTGCAACTGGACGGCGGCGAAGCCCTGGCCATGCGCGAACACCCGCACGACCTGTGGCTGGCCGCTGAGAACGAGCAGCACTTGCTGCTGGGCCTGGCTGGCTGCCCCGGCGACACGCCGCTGGTACGCATCGAAGCGTCACAAGCGCTCGAAGTGGTACGCGAACTCCTGCTGCTGTTCCTCGAACGCGCCACGCCAGAACAATCCCGCATGCGCCATTTGCTGGCGCAGATCACACCCAGCGAGCTGCTGCAGCAATTGCAGGCCCGGCTGGCCTTTCCCCTGCAGCCTGCTGCTAACCCTCGGCAGCCCGCCGTTGTTCACCAGAGTGCGCCGGCAGGGATTTATCCACAGGCGCAGACCGGCCTGTGCATGGTGGTAGCAGGTGCGCAGTTGGGCCGGTTGCACGCCGAACAGTTGCTGACGCTCGCAGAGCTCAGCGAGCGATTGGGCGACAGCGAGCTGCACCTGACACCCTGGCAGGGCGTGCTGCTGGGCAACGTGGCGAAGGAAAGGGCTGACGAATTACTGGCCGCACTGAGCGAACTGGACCTTCTGCCCCATCTCGACGAACCGCTGCTCGGCCTGGTCGCCTGTACCGGCTCGGCGGCGTGCGCGCGCGGCCTGGCCGACAGCAAGCACCACGCCCTGCATCTGGCCGAGCTGCTGCGCGCAAACGGCGCGCGCCCACAGGTGCACTTAAGCGCCTGCCCACGCAGTTGCGCCAGCGCCCGCGTGCAGCCCTACACCCTTTTGGCCAGCACGCCCGACCACTACCAGCTCTATCAACGCACGCCCGAGGCGCCCGGTTTCGGCCGTCTGCTGGTGCCGGCCATGACCATCGACGAGGCCGGCGCCTGGTTCGCCCGCCAACACCCCGCAGGAAAACCCGATGCTTGATTACATCCGCGACGGCCAGGAAATCTACCGCCGCTCCTTCGCCACCATTCGCGCCGAGGCCAACCTCGACGGCATTCCCGCCGACCTGGAAAAACTCGCCGTACGGGTGATCCACGCCTGCGGCATGGTCGATGTGGTCGAGGATCTGCGCTTCTCCCCCGGCGCCGGTGCAGCGGGAAGTGCCGCGCTGCTGGCCGGTGCGCCAATCCTCTGCGATGCACGCATGGTCGCCGAGGGCATCACCCGCCCGCGCCTGCCGGCGAATAACAAGGTGATCTGCACCCTGCACGACGCCGGCGTACCGGAACTGGCCCGCGAAGTCGGCAACACCCGCTCGGCGGTAGCCCTGGAGCACTGGCGCGAACACCTGGAAGGCAGCGTGGTGGTGATCGGCAACGCGCCCACCGCGCTGTTCTACCTGCTGGAAATGCTCGATGCCGGGGCGCCGAAACCGGCGCTGATCATCGGCATGCCGGTGGGCTTTATCGGTGCTGCGGAATCGAAAGATGCGCTGGCCGCAGACAGCCGTGGCGTGCCCTACGTCATCGTCCGTGGCCGTCGCGGCGGCAGCGCCATGGCGGTGGCCGCGGTCAACGCCCTCGCCTCGGAGGTGGAATGATGGCTGGCCGTCTACTTGGCCTCGG
Organism: Pseudomonas sp. C11; assembly: GCF_034683865.1. Lineage (NCBI taxonomy): Bacteria > Pseudomonadati > Pseudomonadota > Gammaproteobacteria > Pseudomonadales > Pseudomonadaceae > Pseudomonas > Pseudomonas sp. C11. The sequence goes on along the minus strand of NZ_JAWIIP010000007.1, from coordinate 235,168 downwards.
CGTCGGCCCCGGCGACCCCGAGCTGCTTACCCTCAAGGCGCTGCGCCTGCTCAAAGGCGCGCCAGTGGTGGCCTACTTCGTGGCCAAGGCCAAGCACAACGCCGGCCATGGCGGTAATGCTTTCGGCATCATCGAGCAGCATCTGGACGCCGCCCAGCAGCGCCTGCCGCTGGTCTACCCGGTGACCACCGAGAAGCTCGCCCCGCCGCTGTCCTACGAGGATGTGATCGCCGACTTCTACGACACCTGTGCCGAGCAGATCGCCCAATTGCTGGACGATGGCCAGGACGTGGCGGTGATCTGCGAAGGCGACCCGTTCTTCTACGGCTCCTACATGTACCTGCACGACCGTCTGGCCGAGCGCTACGAGGTTGAGGTGGTGCCTGGCGTGTGCTCGATGCTCGGCTGCGCCTCGGTGCTCGGCACGCCGCTGGTGTATCGCAACCAGAGCTTGAGCGTGCTCTCCGGCGTGCTGCCGGAAGACGAACTGGAACAACGCCTGCGCGACGCCGAAGCGGCGGTGGTGATGAAACTCGGGCGCAACTTCGACAAGGTGCGCCGCGTGCTGCGCAAGCTCGGTCTGGACGACCGCGCCCACTACGTCGAACGCGCCACCATGGCCAGCCAGAAGATCGTGCCGCTCGATGAAGTAGAGCCGATGGATTCGCCGTACTTCTCCATGATTCTGGTGCCTGGGCAAAAGTGGCGGGGGTGAAGCGCCCGACATGCTTTTCTCCCCTCTCCCGCTTGCGGGAGAGGGGCCGGGGGAGAGGGTCTAACCGGCAACTCCGCATCGCCTGAGCCACCCTCTCCCCAACCCTCTCCCATAAATGGGAGAGGGAGCAGTCCGTGCACTGGGAGGCAGTTCATTTACCTCAGCACACAGGACTTAGACCGTAGCCCGGATGAAATCCGGGAGCCCCATTCCCCGGATTGCATCCGGGCTACAGGATTTACCGCATGAACATCGTCATCCTCGGCGCCAGCGCGCTGGCCACTGCACAACGCCTCAAGGCGCTTTATCCACAGGCCGTGATCCATGGCCTGCGCGGCCGTGCCGACGGCGCAGAGCGCCACTACGACGAGTTCGGCGAGCACCTGCGCGCCCTCTACCGCGCCGGTCAGCCGCTGGTGGTGCTGTGCGCCGCCGGTATCGTTATCCGCAGCCTTGCCGCGCTGCTGGCGGAAAAAGGCGCCGAGCCACCGGTGCTGGCCCTGGCCGAGGATGGCAGCGCCGTGGTGCCGTTGCTTGGCGGCCTGGCCGGGGTCAACCGCCTGGCCCGCGAGATCGCCGCGCACCTGGGCGTCACCCCGGCCATCACCACTAGCGGTGAGCTGCGCTTCGGCACCTGCCTGCTGGAGCCGCCGGCCGGCTATGCACTGGCCGACCTGCAGCAGGGCAAGCGCTTCGTCAGCGACCTGCTCGGCGGCGAAACGGTGCGTATCGAAGGCCAGGCGCCCTGGCTGGAAGCCGCGCAGTTGCCTGTGGATAACGCTGCCAACCGGGTCATCCACATCACCCCGCAGGCACGCCCGGCGCAGCCGGACGAACTGCTGATCCACCCGCGCAGCGCCGCCGCACTGATCGAACGCCCCGATGCCGAGTTGCCGGCACGGCTGCAACAGGCACTGAGCATCGCCAACCTGGCACCGCAAGCGCTGGCCTGCCTGCTTGCGGACAACCGCTGGATGGCCAATGCCGAGCTACACGCCGCCGCAGACGAGTTGAAGCTGCCGCTGCGCTTTATCCACAGCACGTCCGAACTGCTGCCCGAACACCATGCTGGCGATGGCCTGCGCCTGCTGCTGAGTGAACAGCCGCTGGATATCGAACGCCTCGGCCAGCGCCGTGGCCGCCTCAGCGTGGTCGGTCTCGGCCCTGGCGCGGCCGAGCACATGACTCCCGCCGTACGCCGTGCCCTTGATGAGGCCGAAGACCTGCTCGGCTACGACACCTACGTGAAGATGGCTGGCCCGCTGCGCACCGATCAATGCCTGCACCCCAGCGATAACCGCGAGGAGCTGCAACGCGCCGCCCATGCCTTCGAGCTGGCCGCCAGCGGTCGGCGGGTGGTGATGATCTCCTCCGGCGATCCCGGCGTATTCGCCATGGCCGCCGCCGTGATGGAAGCGCTGGAAAGCCCGCAAAGCGAGGCCTGGCAAGGCGTAGAACTGGAAGTACTGCCGGGCGTTTCCGCTGCCCTGGCCACTGCCGCCAAGGCCGGCGCGCCGCTGGGTCATGACTTCTGCCTGATCTCGCTATCGGACAACCTCAAGCCCTGGGCGGTGATCGAGAAACGCCTAGAGCACGCCGCCCTGGCCGACCTGGCCATGGCCTTCTACAACCCGATCTCCAAGGCCCGCCCCTGGCAGCTCGGCCGCGCGCTCGACTTGCTGCGCCAGCACCGCACGCCGGAAACGCTGGTGGTGCTCGGCCGCGATATCGGCCGCCCCGCCGAAGCCCTGCGCAGCCTGACCCTCGGCGAGCTGACGCCGGAGATGGTCGATATGCGCACCCTGGTGATCATCGGCTCCAGCCAAACCCGCCGTTTCCCGCGTGCCAATGGTGGCGAGTGGGTGTATACGCCGCGCTGGTATCCGGCGCTCACTACCGACTAAGGCAAAAACACATCATAGAGCTGGTGCTGCTACAGCCACTCCATTAACGTACCGCCGGTTCGAGGCCTGGATACCTGTCCGTGGTCTCACTACATGGATATGCCTTGGAGAGGCGAATGGCGATCAATTGGTTATCGCGACTGCGTTTTCTGTTCAACAAGGCCGCAGGCCGCATCGATAGCAAACTCAATCTCGACGATATCGAGCGCTATTGGAATTACCCACGGACGGGCGATGCCTACCTGGAGGCCTACCAGCACTCCCGGCGCCTCACCGCCTCCAGCGACGACCTGGCCAAGCAGATGCGCTTTCATACGCTGATGCAGGCAGTGCAGCGCGTAGCCAACGGGCAGGTCACCGGCGATATTGCCGAGTGTGGCTGCTGGAGAGGGCACTCCAGCCACATGATCGCCAGCGCGCTGGCTACCAGCGCCTGGTCGGGCCGTTTCCTGATCTTCGACAGTTTCGAGGGCGGCCTTTCCGACAAGACCGCGCAGGATCGCACGCAACTGGGCGATACCAGCCCGGAAGAAACGCTCAAGCAAAAACTCCTGTTTTCATCCAATCAGGAGGCAGTGGCCAATGTCCTCAGCCCGTTTGACTTCGTCGAGCTGCACAAGGGCTGGATTCCCGAGGTCTTCGAGCAGGCGGCGGAGCTCGCTTCACGGCGCTTCGCCCTGGTGCATATCGATGTCGACCTGTACGCGCCGATCCAGGCTTCCTTGCACTTTTTCGGCCCGCGCATGAGCGAGGGCGGCGTCATCGTGGTCGACGACTACGGCTCCAGCCATTTTCCGGGCGCCACGACCGCTGTCGACGAATTCATCGCCGAGTACCCACCCAAGCTGGCCCTGGCGGGACAGACCGGCGGCATGCTGTTGCTGTATTAGCCCTGGGCGGTTGCACAAATCTTCTAGCTCAGCACGGAGTACGCGCTAAGCTCGGGCGTTCACAACCGCGAAGGGCAGCAGGCAATGAACGCGCAATCATGGGTCGACCTCAAGCAGGATGCCGATACCGGCATCGAGGTGATCCGTGCGCATTTCGAGGGGCATGCCTACGACCCGCACTGGCACGACAGTTACCTGATCGGCTTCACCGAACAGGGCGTGCAGCAGTTCCATTGCCGTCGCGCGCTGTTCAGCAGCGTCGCCGGGCAGACCTTCTTCCTCGAGCCCGGCGATATTCACGACGGCCATGCACCGACGCCGGGTGGCTTCACCTACTCCACGCTCTATCTTGAGCCGGCCTGGCTGCAGCGTGCGCTGCCGGCGTTGTTCGAGCAGGCGCCTGGCGACTGCCTGCCCGGCGTGCCGCGCACCCAGCCGGACGATCCTGGCCTGCTGCCGTGCATCGCCAACGCCCTGCAGGCATTACGCGACGGAGAGCCACGCATGGTGCGCGACGCAGCACTCGATGCGCTGCTGGAACGCATCTCGCGCAGCCTGCACTGGCGCCAGAGCCTGCCGGGTAATCCGCAGATTCCCAGCGTGGCCCTGCGCGCCCGCGACTACCTGCACGCACATTTTCAGCAGAACATCGGCCTCGACGAACTGGCGCGTGCCTGCGGCGTCGACCGCTTTCGCCTAAGCCGCGCGTTCAAGGCAGCCTTCGGCATCGCTCCGCACGGCTACCTGATACAGCTGCGCCTGGTGCGCGCCCGACGTCTGCTGGCCCTCGGCACGGCGCCAGCGGAGGTCGCCAGTGATCTGGGCTTCGCCGACCAGAGCCACCTGGGCCGCTGGTTCCGCCGCGCCAATGGCCTGACCCCAGGCGCCTACCGCAACCGCTGCACAAAGCTTCAAGACCACGGATAGACCGAGCCGGACAATCGCGCCACACCTGATATGGAGCGATGCCCAATGCCCTTCACTGCCATGAACCAGTGGCTGCCCTTCATCCTGTTCGCCTCGGTAGCCTCGATTACCCCCGGCCCGACCAACCTACTGATCCTTGGCAGCGCCGCCCGCTTCGGTCTGGCCATCGCCCTCGCCATTGCCATCGGAGCGAGCCTGAGCGCCAGCCTGATGTTGCTGGTAGTCGGTCTGGGTCTCGGTGAACTGCTGGCCCATGCGCCGCTGCTGCAGACGGCGATGAGCTGGGCCGGCGCAGCCTGGATCAGTTGGATGGCCTACAAGCTGATGTGCGCCGAAGCGGCTGGTCTGGACGAGCGCAGCGTCGACCGGCGTCAGGGCTTCGTCCAGGGCGCCGGCCTGCAACTGATCAATCCCAAGACCTGGCTGATGACCCTGTCGGTCACGGCGATTTTTCTCGACGGCCAGGCTTCGTTCGGCGCGGTGGCAAGCTACGCGACGCTGTTCCTGCTGGTGTCCACGCCCTGCCTGCTGGCCTGGGGCCTGCTCGGTATCGGCAGCGCGCGCCTTTTGCGACAACCGGCCAGGCTGCTGTTGTTCAACCGCTGCATGGCCCTGTTGCTGCTGGCCTCGGTGTGGGTACCGTTGCTGTACCAGCTTCGCGGCTGAAGCCGCTCCTACGCCGTGGGTTTGGTTTGGCGGCGCATCACACCAGGCGTGGTACCGAAGCGCTGGCGGAACAGCTTGCCCAGATGACTGGCATCGCTGACGCCGATCTCGTCGGCGATCTGCGCCAGGCTGTGGCTGGAGTTGAGCAGGCGCCAGCGCACGTGCTGCAGGCGCAGCTCGTTCCAGTACTCCCGCGCGCTCATGCCCTGGCTGGCCTGGAACAGACGGTCGAGCTGACGCCGGCTGATGCCGACACTGGCCGCCAGTTGCTCGATACCGTCGGCACTGGCCAGGCCGTGGCGCATCAGGGCAATGGCGCGGTCGACATGACGTTCGCCGCTCGGCGTCGTGTGCAGCGAACGCAGCGCGTGCTGGCCGCTACGCGTCTCGTCCACCAGCATGTCGGCCAGGCCCTTGAGCGCCCGCGCCCGACCGCTGCCCTGGGCCAGCAACTCCACCGCCAGGTCGATGGCCGCAGCGCCACCGGCGCAGGAAATCCGCGCACCATCGATGCAATACAGGCGCTCACGAGCCAGGCGCAGATGCGGAAAACTGGCGCGAAACTCTGCCTCGTGGCGCCAGTGCACCGCCACCCGATGCCCGTCGAGCAAACCGCAGGCGGCCAGCAGGAAGCTGGCATTGTCGATCGCCACCAGTTTCACGCCAGCGCGCGCCGCACGACGCAGCAACGGCTGGTAGGTCGGCGCCAGCGCGGCGGTGGCTTGCGCGTTACGCCCGCCGAACAGCACCAGGTAATCGAAGTCGGCCAGCTCGATTTCAGCCGGAGTGGCCTCGATACGCAGCGCCGCACCGCTGCTGGACTGAACATGCCCTGGCTGCAGGCCGAGAATCGTCCAGGCGCAGTAGCGCTGGCGGCTGTAGTCCTCGTCGTCGGCGCTGAAGCGCAACTTGTCGAGAAAACCACCGAACGGCAGCAAGGCGAACTCCGGCAGCGGCAGCAGGAGAAAACGCAGATCGGGGCTTTCGACCATGACCGTCCAGAATCAACCGTTGGATGACCAGAATCTACCTCATTACCGCTCCTGCCGCTGACTAGACTGGCCGCGCCTTCACAGGAGACCCGCATGGCCCTCGAACTCTGGCTCGTCTACTTCGTCGCTACCCTCGGCCTGGCGCTGACGCCCGGCCCCAACAGCCTGCTGGCGCTGACCCATGGCGGGCTGTACGGCGCGCGCATGGCGCTGGCCACCATCCTCGGCGGCGTGGTCGGCTTCAGTACCTTGATCGCCCTGGCCATGTTCGGCCTCAGCGCGCTGCTCAAGACCGCACCCACTGCGCTACTGGCACTCAAGTGGATCGGCGGTGCCTACTTGATCTGGCTGGGCGTGCAACTGTGGCGCTCGCCGCCGATGAACCTGACCCTGGCCGACAGCGGCACCCGCCCCAGCGCCGCCCGGCTGTTTCGCCAGGGCCTGCTGTCGGCGCTGTCCAATCCCAAGGTGATCCTGTTCTACGGCGCCTTTCTGCCGCAGTTCCTCGACCCACAGCGCGGCCTGGCCATGCAGTTCGTGGTGATGGCGGCGACCTTCGCTGTGGTCGAGTTCCTCGTCGAGCTGCTGCTGGCGCTGCTGGCCTTCCGCGTACGGCCCTGGCTACAGCGCGGCGGCCGTACCTTCAACCGCAGTTGCGGCGTGCTCTTCGTGCTGATCGGCGTGGCGCTGCCGCTGGCGCGCTGAGCGAGTCAGGCCTTGAGTGCTTCGCCAATCGCGTAGTAATGCCCGCCCGCCACATGATGCAGGCTGCGCAGGCTCGGGTCGGCCGTCTCGAAATGCCAGCGACCATCGCGGAACACACGCTCGTCGGCCCAGGCCGCAATCACCTCGCCGATGAACAGATCGTAGGCCTGCTGGTTGTGCGGCTCCTCGATCAGCCGGCAGACCAGCCAGGCCGAACAGCCGGCCACCAGCGGCAGATCGTGGCCATCCAGGGTGAACAGCTCGACACCGGCATGTGCCAGCTTCGCCGGATCATCGGCCAGGCTGGCGCTGCCCACCGCCTGGGTTAGTTGCAGTTGCGCCACGGTCGGCACCTGGATGGCGAACAGACCGCTGCCCTCGATCAGCGCGCGGGTACGAGTGGCCTTGTCCAGCACCACGCTGAGCTTCGGTGGGTCGAAATCCAGGGCGCAGCACCAGGCCGCCGCCATGACGTTATCCACAGCCTGGTGACGGGCCGATACCAGCACGGTGGGGCCGTGGTTGAGTAAACGGTAGGCCTTGACCAGGTCGACTGGGGCGAGATGGGGCTGCATGGCGTCTCCAAACTGGGCATGGATGAGAGATGGCGATACTCGCTCAGCCAGGTCGCTCACGGCAACGTCACCGTCGCCTGCGTGGCGCCTGCCCCGGTCATCGCTCCGTAACCTGCCTGAAGCCGTCTAAATCAGGGATCAGGAGCGTTGCATGAATGGCACACACAGCAGTCAGCAGGTCAGCCCGGCCACCTTGCGCAAGGTGATCGCCGCCTCGGCCATCGGTAATTTCGTCGAGTGGTTCGACTTCGCCGTCTACGGTTTCCTCGCCGTGACCATCGCTTCGCTGTTCTTCCCACCGGGCAATCCGACCCTGGCGCTGCTGCAGACCTTCGCGGTGTTCGCGGTGTCGTTCGCCCTGCGCCCGCTGGGCGGCATCGTCTTCGGCATTCTCGGCGACCGCATCGGGCGCAAGCGTGTGCTGTCGATCACCGTGCTGATGATGGCTGGCGCCACCACGCTGATCGGCCTGCTGCCGACCTACGCCAGCATCGGCCTGCTCGCGCCGCTGCTGCTGGCGCTGGCGCGCTGTCTGCAAGGGTTCTCCGCCGGGGGCGAATACGCCGGCGCCTGCGCTTTCGTCATGGAGCACGCACCGACCGAACAGAAGGCCCGTTACGGCAGCTTCGTACCGGTGTCGACCTTCCTCGCCTTCGCCTCGGCAGCCGGCCTGGTATTCGGTCTCGATCAGCTGATCAGCAGCGAGCAGATGCAGGCCTGGGGCTGGCGCCTGCCGTTCCTGATCGCCGCACCGCTGGGGCTGGTGGGCCTGTACATGCGCCTGCGCCTGGATGAATCGCCGGCATTCAAGGCCATGGCGTCCGAACCAGCGCCGGAACATTCGCCATTGAAGGAAACCCTGCGCCTGCACGGCGCGACCATCGCCTGCCTGGGTGCCTTCATCTCGGCCACGGCGCTGTCGTTCTACATGTTCACCACGTACCTCACCACCTACATGCAGGTGGTCGGCGGCGCCACACGGCCGACCGCCTTGCTGGCCAGCCTGATGGCGCTGATCTTCGCCGGTTTGCTATGCCCCTTCATCGGCCGTTATTCAGACTACGTCGGCCGTCGGCGTACCATTCTCACTGCCGGGGTGGCGCTGATCGTCGCGGTGTACCCGGCCTTTACCCTGGCCACCTCCGGTGCGCTGCTTCCGTCGGCGCTGGGCGCCATGCTGCTGGCCGTGGGTGCGGTGATCTGCGGCGTGGTCACGGCGGTGCTGCTGTCCGAGCAGTTCCCTACCCGGGTGCGCTACACCGCCTCGGCCTTCACCTACAACCTGGCCTATACGCTCTTCGGTGGCACCGCGCCGCTGGTGGCCACCTGGCTGATCGAGCAAACCGGCGACCGCATGGCGCCGGCCTACTACCTGATCGTCATCGCCCTGATCGCCCTGGCGGGCGGCCTGGCGCTGCCGGAATCGTCGAAACGGCCGCTGAACTACCGCGCGGACTGAAAGCCGATCAGTACGCCACCGAGTAGCTGAGACCAAAGGTGCGTCCGGCTGCCGGCAGGCTGGAGATGGCGCCGTAGGTGGCCTCGGCCTGCTGGCCGTAGACGGTCTTGTAGTCGCGGTCGGCCAGGTTGTAGACGCCGAAGCCGACCTCGCCACCGAACCAGGGCGCATGGGCGATCAGGTCGACCACGGTGTAACCCTGGATCTTGCTCGCCGGGGTGGCACGGATGCTCGGGCTGATCGCCGCCTTCTGGGCGTCGTCGTAGGCACGGTCGCTGCCACCCACGGTCAGCGCCTGCAGGCGCACGCCATAGCCTTCCTGGAATTTCCAGTCGCTGTAGACGGTGGCCTTCAGAGGCGAGACGCGGAAGGCATTCAGCTCGCGCCAGTTGCCGGCGGCGTCCTTGTACTGGCCACGGGTGTAGGCCAGGGTGCCGCCCAGCGTCCAGCCCTCGGCGACCGGCACCTGCAGGTTGCCCTCGGCGCCCCACACGCGCTCGTCGGTATCGGCCACCGAGACGCTGAAATCGCGATTGAACTGCACCACCTTGTCGGAGGTGTTGTAGAAGGCGGTCACCCCGGCGTTGAGGCCGCTGGCCTCGCCCAGACGCCAGCCCAGTTCGTAGTTGTTGACCTTGATCGAATCGATACTGCTGCTATCGATGACGAAGCTGGCCGGCACATCACGCAGCATGCGCTGGGTATCGGGCAGGCTGAAGCCCTGGGAGAAGTTGGCGAACAGCTGTTGGCTGTCGGTCAGCTTGTATACCGCGCCGAGGTTGAACAGGGTTTCGCTGTGGCGCACGTTGCCGCCTTCCAGCGTGCGCGCCTGGTAGCCGGCAACGGTGGCGGCGGTGACTGCCTCGCCATAGGGGATGGAATCGTCCACCTCGTTGCGAATGGTTTCGCGGCGTACCCCGGCCTGCAGGCTGAGGCGCTCGGTGAGCTGGTAGTCGCCCTGCAGGAACGCGCCGGTCTTGCTCACTTCAACGTCCGGGCCCATCGAGGAGCTGTAGGTCTCGCGGTAGTTAAGGCCCTTGCTGGTGAAGAACGTGGTGAAGTCATAGAACTGACCGTCCTGACGATCCTGTTCGCGCTCGTAATCGAGGCCATAGCTCAGTTGCAGGTCGCGCCCGGCCAGATCGAAGCCTTTCTGCAAAGCGGTGCGTACACCCCAGACGTCGATGTCGGTGCTCGACTGCATCACCACGTTGGCCACGCCACCGGGTAACGCGGCATTGGCCGCACGGCTGGCGAAGGGGAACCAGCGCGACTTTTCCTTGCGGTAGTAGGCTTCGGCGGTCAGTTGCTGACCACCCAGCAAATCGCGGTTGAGGTACTGCACATTGGCGCCGTAATGACGGGTGCGCGGCTGGTCGTCGAGTTGCAGGCCATCCACGGCCTTGTGGCTGGGGGCAGCGCTGTTGAGCAGGACATTGAGATTGGGGCCGTAATCCGGGCCGTAGTCGCTGTCCTGCTCGTCGTCGTAGTAGCGCACGCCGCCGCTCAGTTGCTGGTCGTCGTCCAGATGCCAGGTCAGGCGGCCATTGAAGTCGAAGCTGGTGGTGTCCTGGCGGTCGGTCTGGGAGATTTCCGGGCCAATGCGATCACCATGGGCGTCGCGAATCTCGCCCTGCTTGGTGTAGCTCAGGCCGGCGAAACCACTGACCGCGCCCTGGTGGAAGGCAGCGGTCTGCGAGGCCTCGTAGGCCATGGCGTCACGCGCGGCCTTGCCGGGGGTGCGCAGGCCGATGCGGCTGCTGAAGTCGCTGGTCTCGTCGTCGGCATTGCGCGTGATGATGTTGATCAGGCCGCCGGTGGCACCGGCGCCGTAGATGCTGGTGGCACCGGAGATCACCTCGATGCGCTCGATCATCGCCGGGTTGATGCTGTTGAGCTGGCGCGCACCGTCGCGCGAGCCGGTCAACGGCACGCCGTCGATCATCACCTGCACGGTGCGCCCGCGCATGGTCATGCCGTAGTTACTGGTGGTGCCGCTGCTCGGCGCCAAGGAAGGCACGAGCTGGCCGAGGATGTCCGCCGTGGAGCGCCCGGCCGTGGCCTGCTCGGCAACCTGTTCGTGCTCGATGCTGTACACCGTGCCGGCGATCTCGGCGACGCTCTTGGCCGAACGGGTGGCGGTGACCACCACCGGGCCGAGCTCTTGAACCTGGCTGGTCGATGTGTCGTCGGCCTGCGCGTGGAGCGCGCCGCTCACCGCCAGGCTGAGCAAGGTGACCTGCATGGATGCCGAAAGATGCCTCATGGTTTCCCCCAGAGAAAGCGCGTCAATGATTGTCGGTGCCGGCCTGAATGCGCCGGACGATGGGTTTGCAGAGCAGGACGCTGAGCACGGAAAGCGCGCCCAGCAGCAGGTAATAGGTTTCGTAACCCAGGCCCTTGGCGAGGAAGCCCGACAGCGAACCGCCAACGAAGAACACCAGCAGCTCGAAGCACACCAGCACGGTGAAGTCGGTGCCGGCCTGCTGCCGCGAACAGAGCTGCATGAAAAGGGCGTAGAGGCTGGTCATCGCCAGGTAGCGGATGGCCAGGAGCACCAGCACCATGGCGCCGAGCCACAAGGGCGAGCCGTCGGCCAGGCCGCTGAGCAGCAGCCCGGCGACCGCCAGGTAGGCCAGGCTGCGCAGCCAGCCGGCGCGCAGCAGCAGGGTCGCCGCACGCTGGCGCTGCAACAGGCGCGCAGCCGCCACGGCGGCGAGCAGCCCGACGCTGGCGCCAGCCACCGACATCAGCAGGCCGATCTGTGTCAGCGACCACAGACGATCCACCAGCATCGGCGTGAGCATGGCCATGGCCGGCGCCTCGACCAGGCGATAGACCAGGATCAGCAGCAGTGCCCAGCGGATCTCCGGGCGCTTGAAGGTGGCGATGAAGCCCGGCCTGGCCGCCTCGGCTTGCGCCGGCAGGCGGTCATCGACCCGCACCACCGCCAGCATGGTCAAGGCACTCAGGCCGGCCAGGGTCAGCAGCGCGCTCTGCCAGCCGACCACCTGGTACAACCACAGCACGCCGGCACCGCCGAACATACTGCCCAGCGCCACGCCAATGCTCTGCGCCATGCTGCCGAGACGATGATCCTCGCTGGCCAGCGATTCCACGGTATAGCCGTCGATGGCGATGTCCTGGGTGGCGGCAAAAGTGGATATCCACAGGCTCACCAGCACGAACAGCAGCAGGCCGTGCTCCAGGCCGGTCAGCGCCAGCAGCAGGATGCCGACCACCAGCGCCGCCTGGGTCAGCCACAGCCAGGTACGACGCCGGCCGAGGCTGTGCAAGTAATGGCGGTCGACCAGCGGCGCCCAGAGAAACTTGAACGCCCAGGGGATGTACAGCAGCGAGAGCATGCCGATCCAGCGCAGGTCGACACCCTGGCTACGCAGAATGGCCGGCATCGCCACGTTGAAGAAGTACAGCGGCAGCGCGTGGGCCAGGTACAGCACCACGATCACCGCCAGCGCCAGCCGGGTCACCGGCACCTGCTCAGACGGACGCTGCATGATTCACCATGCGCTCGGCGATCCAGCGATAGCCGTGCGTCCTGTCCAGGGTGACGAAATAAGGCACGCCCCAGGCGGCATGCAGCGCCGGGGTGTCGAGCCGGGCCTGCTCGTCGGCGTCAGCGGCGATGCGCACCAGCCCCTGGCAAATCTCGCGGAACGCCACCTTGTGCTGCTTGTACCAGACGCCCTGGATGGCCCGGTAATCCTCGGCGAAGGTGCTGCCCTCGCGGGTGCTGGAAATGAAGAAGAACGGCTGACGGCCCTCGATCAGACGCTCGATTCCGTCCAGCCACTGGCGTATCTGCGCCGCGTCGACATGGTCGTGGAAGACCGCCTCGACCACCGCCGTTTGCGTGAGGAGCAAACCCATCGCTGTGTGATTCCCATGATCGTTGGTGACGCAACCAGGACGATTGCGACCTCATTGCACATGAGAATAATTCTGAACAATGTTGCGCGCTTAGGCGAAAAGAAGGAAAAATTAGCCGCAACGAAACTTCCATCGGTCACGCCACCATGACGGTCTTCACCTGCGGTCAGCTCAGCGATGTCGCCCACACCCTCGGCGGCAACCTGCGTTTCCAGCGCGAGCTGCCGGGCGAACAGCCGGTGCTCGACGGTGAACAACAGGTGCAGGTGCTGAGCGAAGGCCTGGTGCTGTACTTCAGCCACAGCCGCGATCTGGTCGACGCCAGTAGCGACAACCGCTTGGCACCAGGCATCACCGCCGCCTTCCTGCTGCAAGGCGAAGCCGAAGTCAGCCTGCCGCGCCAGCGCCTGCACTTCGACGCGCGCCCAGGTGGCCAGCGCGCCATGCTGGTCAACCTGACCGATAGCGATCAGTTCCAGCGTCACTGGCGCCGCGACCGCGAAGAAACCAAGGTGTGCCTGAGCATCACCCCGGACTGGCTGCAACAGGTCGCCCTCGGCAGCCAACTGCGCAGCGACGCCCTGCTGCGCTTCAGCCGCAGCCACTGGCACAACCTGCCCTGGCAACCCTCGCTGGACATCCTCCAGCGCGCCCACCAGTTGCTCGAACGTGACGCGACGCTGCCGCCGTTGTTGCAGCGCCTGCAACGCGAGAGCTTCGCCCTGGATCTGGCCTGCGACATCCTGCGCGGCATCGACACGCCCCAGGAGAAACGCCTCGGCAGCCACCTCGAACGCTGCCTGGCGCGCCTCAAGGAGTGGCTCGACAGCGGCGAGGCCGACACCCTGAGCATCGCCGACATGGCGCGCCAGCTCGGCACCAACCCGGTCGACCTGCAGAACGCCTTTCGCCACCGTAACGGCACCACCATTGCCGCCTACCTACGCCGCCAGCGCCTGGCCCGGGCTTATCACGCCATACGCCAGCAGGGTCTGTCGGTGGAGGACGCCGCCAGCCTGGCCGGTTATGAACACCTCAGCAGCTTCAGCGCCGCCTTCAAGCGCCAGTATGGATTTCCGCCGTCGCAGGCCCGGCGCTGATCTCGATAGCCGAGAGCGCACCCTGAACCCCACCGAGGGAATGAAGCACCTCAACCGACGCCAGGGTTGGTGTCACGCTTGCCGCTTTTGCGCTTGGCACCACGCCTGCCAGCCACCTCGACCAGACGGCGAAAGGTCGGGCATTCCAGGTGCGAGGGCGCCGGGCAGTCGGCGACATGCCGCAGCGTGTCGCGCAGCGCACTCAGCTCACGGATCTGCCGGTCGATGGCATCGGCCTGCGTGCGGATCAACTCGCGCGGCAGCTCCGGTACGCCGTTCGCGCCAAACATGCCGGCGATCTCTTCCAGCGAGAACCCCGCCGATTTGCCCATGGCGATCAGCTTGAGTTGCAGCAGCACTTCGGCTGGGAACTGGCGGCGCAAGCCGATGCGGGTCACCGAGGCGATCAGCCCGGCTTCCTCGTAGTAACGCAGGGTCGAGGGTTTGAGACCACTGCGTTGCGCGACCTCTCCGATATCCAGAAATTTCATGCTTGACCTCAAGTCGACTTGAAGTTGCAAGCTTCTCACGACCATCAATTTCGGCAAGAGGGCACAGCAATGAACGCGATCGACTCACCATCTTCGAGGCGGGCTCAGACAGGCATCACAGTGACTCTGGCGCTGTCGATGCTGCTCGCCTCGCTCGGCACCAGCATCGCCAATATCGCGCTACCGGAACTGGCAGCCGCCTTCCCAGCCCCCTTCGCCCAGGTGCAGGCCGTGGTGGTGGCCTATCTCGCCGCGCTGACGCTATCGGTCGTCAGTGCTGGCCGGCTCGCTGATCGATATGGCGCGAAGAACATCCTGGTGGCCGGCCTTGCCCTCTTCGCCAGCGCTTCATTGCTCTGCGCCCTGGCCCCGGGCCTCTGGCTACTGATCGCCTCACGGGCGCTGCAGGGCATCGGCGCCGCCTTTCTGATGACGCTCGCCATGACGTTGATGCGGCAAACCGCCAGCGCAGCGCGTATCGGGCGAGCCATGGGCCTGCTCGGCACCGTATCGGCACTCGGCACCGCACTCGGCCCGACGCTGGGCGGCCTGCTGATCCCGCTGTCCGGTTGGCGCGCCGTCTTCTGGGTACTGGTGCCACTGGCAGTGCTGGCGCTGATCCTCGCCGTCTCGCTGCTGCCGAACGGCAGCCAGCGCAAGTCGACCCAGCCCTCACGCCTCTGGACAGTGATGGATCGCGAGTTGCTGCCCAATCTCCTGATCAACTTGCTGGTGGCTGCCGTGATGATGACGACGCTGGTGGTCGGCCCCTTTTACCTCGGTGCCGCCCTCGGCCTGACGGCGACGCAGGCAGGGCTCGTCATGTCGGTCGGGCCGCTGATCTCCATTGTCAGTGGCGTGCCCAGCGGGCATTTGGTCGATACCTGGGGCAGCAGCCGCGTACTCGTCATGGGGCTCCTTCTGCTGGCTGCAGGTTCGGGGTTGCTGGCCCTGCTGCCCAATGCGATCGGCATGGCCGGCTATGTCCTGGCGATCATCGTCCTGACGCCGGGCTACCAGCTCTTCCAGGCGGCCAACAACACCGCAGCGCTCACCCAAACGCCGTCGCAACAGCAGGGTACGGTGTCCGGCCTGCTTGGCCTGTCACGCAACCTCGGCCTGATCGTTGGCGCATCGGCGATGGGCGCCGTATTCGCTGCCGCAGTGGGCACGGATGCATTCGCGCTTGCACCGGCCTCGGCCATCGCAGCAGGGATGCGACAGACCTTTCTCCTGGCCGGCGTACTGATGCTCGCGGCGCTTGCCATTGCCTCACGGCAGCAGGCAGCGGACGCACAGCCTCTGTAACGGATAAGGCGAGCGCCTTGATGGGCTCAGCCTGGCCTGGCGGCTGGGCATGTTTGTCACGTCGGCCGGGGTGTCTCGCCAGAACGGGTCGACCTGGCAAGCCCAGAGTGCAAGACTCGCCGCGCCGGTTTGCCATCCGCCCGATGCCGCCCCTGCTTCGTGACCAATCCCCCGTCGCCTCCATCAGACTCACTCGCCGCCCGCTCAATGGAGCCCTTGCATGCTGCCCCTGCCGCTTCCCCGCCACCCTGCTCGTCTTACCCTGCTGACGCTCGCCTGCCTGAGCGCTCACAGCGCCTTCGCCGAAGAGCCCGTGCAGCTCGATGCCCTGCAAGTCAGTGGCGTACGGATGAGTGAAGAGGACGCCGCACGCGAAGACCTCGAGCAGGTGCCCGGCGCCAGCAATCTGGTGGACATGAGCAAGGTCGAACAGGGCCGTGTAGCCGGCGTCGCCGACGTACTGGCTTACCAGCCCGGCGTCTACGCCCAGTCCCCGGGCAACGAAGGGGTGAAGATCAGCGTGCGTGGCTCGGGTATCAACCGCGGGCCCGGCTCGCATGCTTCCGGCACCCATATCCTGCTCGACGGCCTGCCGCTGACCGGCTCCGGTGGCACGCCCTACGAACTGCTGGAACCGCTGTGGATAAGTCGCGCCGAAGTGCTGCGCGGCGCCAATGGCTTCGAGCGGGGCTCGCTGGCCCTCGGCGGCGCCATCGACTACATCACCCACACCGGCTACACCGCGCCCAAGCTGCAACTGCGCTATGAAACCGGCAGCCATGGCTACCAGAAACGCAACATCGCCTCCGGTCAGGTGCTGGGCGATTTCGACTACTACATGGCGCTGACCGACAGCCACACCGACGGCTATCAGGATCAGGCCTCCGGCAAGGGCAAAGGCATCGCCGCCAACTTCGGTTATCGGCTCAACGAGAACCTGGAAACGCGCTTCTACCTGCGCTACCGCGAAACCGAGCACGAAACGCCCGGCCGCCTGACCAAGGCCCAGCTCAAGGACGATCCGCGCCAGGCCGCTGCCAACAACCTGCTTATCGACGCCCACCGCGACCAACCCGGCAGTACCTGGCTGGCGAACAAGACCACCTGGCAGATCGACGACGACTCGACCCTGGTGGCGGGCCTGGCTTATCACCATTACCCGATGGATATCACCGAAACCTTCTATCGAAGCGGCGCCTATCGCATCCGCGTGGACTACAGCGATATCAGCGGTACCCTGAACTACACCCGTCGGCACAGCTTGTTCGGCCTGAACAGCGTGACCACCCTTGGACTGCGCAGCACCACAAATCTGCCGAGCAGCACATCCAGGGAAACCGCAGCGCTGCCGATCAATGTGGAGTCCGGCGGCACAACTATCACCTATCCCGCCGGCACCTTGATGCGCGACTACGAACACCTGGGTTCGGACAACGTGCTGCACTTCAGCAACGACACGGAGCTGATGCCCGATCTGTGGCTGACCAGCGGCCTGGCGCTGATCTACACCCGCCGTGAAGCCGAAGTGACCTGGCCGGCCACCGACGACAGGCTCAGCGAGCACACCTGGGACTACGCCCCGCGCCTCGGCCTGCGCTATCAGCTCAACCCCGATGTGCAACTGTTCGGCAATATCAGCCGCTCGGTGGAACCGCCGCATGCCTGGTCGATGCTCTGGAGTTCGCCGCTGCGCTTCTCCAGCACCATCACAGAGCCCTATGCCGCTCGCCAACGCGCCGCCATCAGCCTGGATAACCAGACCGCCACCACCTTCGAGGTCGGCGGGCGAGGCGACTCCGCACTGGGCCAGTGGGAACTGACCTACTACTACTCGCAGGTGCGCCACGAACTGCTCACCGTGGAAATCATCCCCGGCGTAACGCCGTCTGAATCCAACGCCAGCCCCACCGTGCACCAGGGCATCGAAGCCGGCCTGAGCAGCCCGCTGTGGCAAGGCGGCGCAGCTGGCGCCCTGAGCCTGCGCCAGGCCTATACCTTCAGCGACTTCCACTACCGCGACGACGACGTATTCGGCGACAACCGCCTGCCTGGCCTGCCGCGCCATTACTACCAGGCCGAAGTCCGCTACGACCACCCGAGCGGCTTCTACGCCGGCCTCAACACCCAGTACGCCTCAAAAGTCGCCGTGGACTACGCCAACTCCTACTACGCCGATGCCTACGCCACCTTCGGCGCCACCCTCGGCTACGCCTCACCGAAAGACGACTGGCAAGCCTGGCTCGACCTGCGCAACCTGACCGACAAACGCTATGCCGCCACCGTGACGCCGGGCTATAACGACAACGGCGCTGATGTAGCGCGCTCCACGCCTGGGGAAGGGTTTGGGGTATATACGGGGGTTTCTTGGAGTTGGTTGTAAGACAGGGAGAAAAACGGTGAAGAAGCTCCTGTACGCAGCACTGGCCTTTTCTTCATTTGCGGCTGGCAATGAACTGCCAGCGGGGATTATCGAGCAGATTCCTGCCGGCTATTCGATGTGGCTTTATGAGTCTGGCGAGCTGGATGGTGACACGCTGACCGATTACCTCGTCGTTGTGCATAACCCCGAAGAAGCGACATTGGCCAAAGAACAGGAGGCACCACCCAGGCCTCTGCTGCTCTTTACCCAAACTGTGGATGGCACTTACGAGCTACGTGCTCGCAATGACCAAGTGGTGCTCAAGATCAATGAGGGTGGCCAATGCGATCCATTTGATGGCGATGCTCAAGGACTAGCCATCAAAGATCGATACTTCACCGTCGAAAACGGTGTTGCCTGCGGTCAGCACTGGACGGACTACATTACCTTCCGCTACGACCCGACCGTGAAGGACTGGGTATTTCACAAGCGAATCTTCGAGAACTGGGTTCTCAATGACAGCCAAGACCCCGATGCCGAAGCGCTGGTTCTCGACGTATACAAAGTCACGACCGCAAAACGCGAAGCGCCTGTTCGATTCGAGGCTTATCGTCCGTAGCGCGTAGGGTGGACAACGCTCTTCTTGTCCACACCCCAGCTCAGCCCTGCGCCGTACCTTCCTTGCGCAGCAAGTAACTATCCATGATCCACCCATTACGCTCACGCGCTTCGGCGCGGGTCGTGACGATGCGTTCGGCCACCTCATCCAGCGGGCCAGCGATAAGGATTTCATCGGCAGTACCGACGTAGGCGCCCCAGTAGATATGCAGCCCCTGGCCGACGTAGCGGCGGTAGGTGTCCTTGGCGTCGAGCATCACCGCCACGCTGTCCACGCCTTGCGGCCAGCCTTCGGCGAGCAGGCGGCCGGTAGTGATTTCCACGGCGCGGCCGATGCTGTTGAGCGGGATGCGATGCCGTGCGGTCAGCGCCTGCAGGCTGGTGATGCCGGGAATCACGTCATAGACGAAATCGCTACGCCGCGCGGCGATGGCCTCGATGATGCGGATGCTGCTGTCGTATAGCGATGGGTCGCCCCAGACCATAAAGGCCGCCGTCTCGCCATCGGCCATCTGCTCGTCGATCAGTTGCTCGAACACCGCCTGCTTGTCGCGGTTGAGTTCGTCGACGCTGGCGCGGTAGTCCGCCGCCTCGCGTTCGCGCTCCGGTTGCAGGCCTTCGGCGAAGCGCGGCGTGTGGCCGTCCAAAAAGCGCGCGCAGATCTCGCGGCGCAGGGCGTTGAGCTTGTGCTTGGCCGCGCCCTTGTCCATCAGGAAGATCACGTCGCTACGGCGCAGCGCCTTGATCGCCTGGTAGGTGATGTAGTCCGGGTCGCCGGCGCCGATGCCGACCAGCAGCAGGGTTTTCATGGGGTTCTCCAGGTGCGCCCCGGCACGCCGGGCGCCAGGTCGTCGATATGGTGGTAGTCGGCCTGCAGCGCCTGCGCCAACTGGCGGGCACGACCCAGGCGAATAGGCGCGCGCTCAGTGTCGAGCAGCAGGGTTGGGCACGGCAGCGGCGCCAGATTTGGCAGATCACGCAGACGGCCGTCGGTGAGGATCAGCAGGCGCTGGCGTTCGCTCGGTTTCGCCCGTTGCCGACGCGACAGCCAGTCACTCGCCTGATTGAGCGCATCGAGCAGCGGCGTGCCGCCTCCGGCGCCCAATTCTTGAAGCCATCGATGCAACTCCGCGCTGGCCTTGCGCCCCTGCCACAACCACTGCGCCTCACGACCACCGGCCTGTAGCACGGCCAGGCGTGCACGCTGGCGATAGGCGCTGTCGAACACTTCGGCGAGCACGCCTTTCGCTCGGCTCAAGGCACCGTGGCGACGGGTCGAGGCGGAGGCATCCACCAGCACCAGCCATAGCTCGTCGGCCTGCTGGCTGCGCGGGCGCAGCACCAGTTGTTCGCGGCGTTGCGGGCGGCCCTGGCGCAGGGTCGCCGGCCAATCGATACGACCAGCCACACCGCTACGTGCGGCACCACGCAGGCCGCCGCCGAGTCGTCCGGGCCGGTTACGGGCATCCGCGCCTGTGGCTGTGCGCGGGCGGATGCTCAGGACTTTTTTGGCCAGCGTGGCGGCACGCGCCGTTCGCCCATGGCCTGCGGCTGCGCCGGCAGTTCGCCCCACTGGCCTTCGCCCTGGCTCTGCTCCTGCGCCTGTTGCGGCGCCTGGCTCTGCTCGGGCGGCGTGGCAGCCGGCGGTTGTGGCTGACGGCGACGGTGACGCAGGACGAAGTCTTCCACCGCCTCGATATCCACAGGCTCGATGCCCGCCGCACCACGCCAGGCGGCATGGGCACGGGCGGCGCGCAGCCAGACCAGATCGGCACGCAGGCCATCGACGCCGGCAGCGAAACAGCGCTGGCTGATCTCGCCCAGGGCGGCGTCATCCAAAGGGATATCGGCCAGGCGCTGGCGGGCGTTCTGGCAACGGGCCGCGAGGGCAGCCTGCTCGACCTGCCAACGTTGCAGGAAGGCGGCGGGGTCAGCATCGAAGGCCAAACGGCGACGGACGATCTCGGCACGTTCGGCCGGCTGCGGCTGGCCATCGAGAGCCAGGTTGAGGCCGAAGCGGTCGAGCAGTTGCGGGCGCAGCTCGCCTTCCTCGGCGTTCATGGTGCCGATCAGCACGAAGCGCGCGGCATGCCGATGGGAGATGCCGTCGCGCTCGACATGGTTGACCCCGCTGGCAGCGGCGTCGAGCAGCAGGTCGACCAGATGATCCGGCAGCAGGTTGACCTCATCGACATACAGCACGCCGCCATCGGCACGGGCCAGCAGGCCAGGGGAAAACTGCGCCCGGCCCTCGCCAAGCGCGGCGTCCAGATCCAGGGTGCCGACGATACGCTCCTCGCTCGCCCCCAGCGGCAGGGTGACGAAGCGCCCGCCATCGAGCAGATCGGCCAGGCCACGGGCCAGGGTCGATTTGGCCATACCGCGCGGGCCTTCGATCAGCACACCGCCGATGGCCGGATCGATGGCCGCAAGGCACAGCGCCAGCTTGAGGGAGTCGGCACCGACTACTGCTGCGAGGGGGAAGTGATGTTCGGTCATGGCTCTGGCCTGTGGATAAACATGGTTCCGACGGTAGCCCGGATGAAATCCGGGAATGGCGGTGCGGGCAATTGGCGATTGCAGCGGATCAGAGGGATTCCTCCCCTCTCCCATTTATGGGAGAGGGGCCGGGGGAGAGGGTTTATCCAGCGACACCGAGCGACCTGAACCACCCTCTCCCCAGCCCTCTCCCGCAAGCGGGAGAGGGAGCACAACACCGCCGCACTCAAGCGCTTCATGACTCCTCACTATCGAGCAGCAGGTTTTCCAGCGCTTCGCGGTACTCGCCGGGATTCTCCCACAGGCCGCGCTGCTGGGCTTCCAGCAGGCGTTCAAGGATGTCGTTGAGCGCGCCAGGGTTGTGTTGCTGGATAAAGTCGCGGGTGTCCTTGTCCAGCAAATAGGCATCGGTCAGCAGCGCGTATTGATGGTCGTCGACCAGCTCGCTGGTGGCGTCGAAGGCGAACAGGTAGTCGATGGTTGCGGCCAGCTCGAAGGCGCCCTTGTAGCCGTGGCGCTTCATGCCTTCGATCCACTTGGGGTTGGCAGCACGGGCACGTACCACGCGGTTCAGCTCTTCCTTCAAGGTACGGATACGCGGCGTATCCGGCTGGCTGTTGTCGCCAAAGTAGCTGGCCACCTTGAGCCCGCGCAGGGTTTCCACCGCCGCCAGCATGCCGCCCTGGAACTGGTAGTAGTCGTTGGAGTCGAGGATGTCGTGCTCACGGTTGTCCTGGTTATGCAGCACCGCCTGCATCTGCTCCAGGCGCTCGACGAAGCGCTGCCGCGCAGGCAGCCCCTCGGCGCCGCTGCCGTAGGCGTAGCCGCCCCAGTTCAGATACACCTCGGCCAGATCCGCACGGCTTTGCCACAGGCGTTCCTCGATGGCGTTCTGCACCCCGGCGCCATAGGCGCCCGGTTTGGCGCCGAACACCCGCCAGCCGGCCTGCCGCCGCGCTTCGGCTTCGTCCAGGCCACCGTCCTTGAGCGCCAGCGACTCGCGCCAGACCCGCGCGGACAGCGGGTTCATGTCTTCCGGTTCGTCCAGCTCGATCACCGCCTGCACGGCCTCGTCGAACAGGCGAATCAGATTGCTGAAGGCATCGCGGAAAAAGCCCGACACACGCAGGGTTACGTCCACCCGGGGCCGGCCAAGCTGTTCCAGCGATAAGACCTCGAAGCGCTCGACGCGCTGGCTGCCCGGCTGCCAGACCGGGCGCACGCCAAGCAGCGCCATGGCCTGGGCGATATCGTCGCCACCGGTGCGCATGGTCGCCGTGCCCCACACCGACAGACCGAGTTGGCGCAGGTGGTCACCTTCGTCCTGCAGATGGCGCTCCAGCAGACGATCCGCGGCCTGCACGCCGAGGCGCCAGGCGGTCGGCGTGGGCAGATGGCGCACGTCGACGGTGAAGAAGTTACGCCCGGTGGGCAGCACGTCGAGGCGCCCGCGACTCGGCGCGCCGCTCGGCCCGGCAGGGACGAAACGCCCCTCAAGCGCCGCCAGCAAGCCGCCCATCTCGGCGTCGCCGCAGGCATCCAGCAGCGGTGCGATATGCTCGGCCAGGCCGTCTAGGATCAGCCCCACCCCGGCGCCGAAAGCGTCGATTTGCTCTCCGTTCAGGCGCCGTACGATCAACTCCAGTGCTAACAGCTCCAGGCGCTCACGGGTATCACCGACGGTACGCCACAGGCTGTTATCCACAGCCTGCAACGCCTGTGGACGTAGCCCTTGCCAGAGCTGGCCCATATCACAGTCCAGCGGATCGAGGCTCAGCTCCAGGCCACGGGCCAGCGCGCGCAGCAGGCTGGCATTGGCGCCCTGGCCATCGCCACGGGGGATACGCAGCAGCGCCAGCAAGGTGTCGCGACGCAGTTGTCCACTGGGCGACTCGCCAAATACGTGCAGGCCATCGCGAATCTGCGATTCCTTGAGGTCGCACAGGTAGGCGTCGAGCTGCGGCAACCAGCTATCACCGTCGTCGTTGAGTTGTAGGCCCAGTTCGCGGTCGAGGCTGGCCTCGCGCACCTTGGCCAGAATCTCGCCGCGTAGCTCGACAGCGCGGCGCTGGTCGAGCTGGCTGGCGTCGTAGTACTCGTCGGCCAGGCGCTCCAGATCGCGCAGCGGGCCGTAGCTCTCGGCGCGGGTCAACGGCGGCATCAGGTGGTCGATGATCACCGCCTGGGTGCGCCGCTTGGCCTGCGCGCCTTCGCCCGGGTCGTTGACGATAAAGGGATAGACGTTGGGTAGCGGGCCGATCAGCGCCTGCGGCCAGCAGCCTTCGGAAAGACCGACGCTCTTGCCCGGCAGCCACTCCAGGTTGCCGTGCTTGCCGACATGGATCAGCGCGTCGGCGGCGAAGGCCGTGCGCAGCCAGGCGTAGAAGGCGATATAGCCGTGCGGCGGCACCAGATCGGGGTCGTGGTACACCGCCGCCGCGTCCAGTTGATAACCGCGCGCCGGCTGGATGCCAACGAAGGTCAGGCCGAAGCGCAGGCCGGCGACCATCATCCGCCCACTGCGGAACATCGGGTCATCCTGCGGCTCGCCCCAGCGTTCGCGCACTGCCTGCTGGTTGGCAGCGGGTAGGCTGTGGAAAAACGCCAGGTAATCGTCCAGCGCCAGGCTTTGCGCACAGGGCCGCGTATCCAGGCCATCGAGATCGTTGGTGACGCCACCGAGCAGGCTGTGGACAAGTGCGGTACCGCTGTCCGGCAGGTTATCCACTGGATAACCGTGCTGCTGTAGCGCCAGCAGAATATTGAGCGCGGCGGCGGGCGTATCCAGGCCAACGCCGTTGCCAATGCGGCCATCGCGGGTCGGGTAGTTGGCCATGATCAAGCCGATTCGCTTCTGATCGTTGCTTTTGATCGCCAACTGGCACCAGTTCCTCGCCAGTTCCGCGACATAAGCCATACCCGGTTCATGCGCCTGGTAGCACACCACATCGCTCTGGCTACGCTCGCTGCGCCAGGCCAGGCCCTTGAAGCTGATAGCGGTACCGATCAGCCGGCCATCCAGCTCGGGCAGCACTACGTGCATGGCCAGGTCGCGCGAACCCAGGCCCTGGGCGCTGGCGTGCCACTGCGCCTGGTTGTCCAGCGAGCAGATGGCCTGCAGCACCGGAATATCACGACGGAACACCCGCGTCTGCGGCGCCTCGGGGTTGGACAGGGCGAAGCCGGTGGTATTGATGATCAGCGCAGCGTTGGTTTCGTCCAGCCAGGTCTGCACCTGATCCAGGCAGGCCGCCTCCTTGAGGCTGGCCACGGCAATCGGCAGTGGGTTGAGCCCCTGCGCGATAAGGTGCTGGCAGAAGGTATCGACGAAGGCGGTGTTCGCCGATTGCACATGGTTGCGGTAAAACAGCAGCGCCACCACGGGCGCCTCCGGTTGCCACTGCGCCTGCCAGTCAGCCAGCGCCGCCGGGCTGCGCTGCGGGTGATAGAGGCCGACGCGCGGCAGCGGTTGCGGCTCCTGCCACGTGTCGTCCCGGCTCAGCCAGCGGTTGCCGATGCAGCGGAACAACTGGCGGGCATTCTCCAAGCCGCCCTGGCGCAGGTACTGCCAGAGGCGCTGGCTGTCTTCTTCACCGACATTGCCGAGGGCATTCAACTCCGGGTCGGGCTTGTCGTCGCCCGGCACCATGATCACCGTGGCGCCGCGCGCGCCCAGCTCAACCAGGCGCTCCACACCGTAGCGCCAGTAGCTGACCCCTCCATGCACCGAGATCAGGATGACCTTGGCGTGCTGCAGCACCTGCTCGACGTAGTAGTCCACCGAGGCGTTGTTGCTCAGCTGCGCCGGGCTGGCCAGGCGCAGGCTGGGGTAGTCCTCAGGCAGTTGCCGGGCGGCTTCAGCCAGCAACGACAGATGCGAATCGCCCGTGCACAGGATCACCAGCTCGGCAGGCGTCTGGCCAAGGTCGGCGATGCTGTCAGCCGGCAGTTGGGCGCCGGGTTGGGTGCGCAGTAAGTGCATATTCGCTCTGTGGGAGGGGCTTTAGCCGCGATTGGTCTTAGCGCCGTAGGGTGTACTCAGTTATCCGGCGGACTGTTCGCTTCGCTCCTGAGTCCGCCCTACGATCGAGTACGCCCTACGCTCTGTATCAGGCCAGCGCCGCTTTCAGCTCGGCCTCGATGGCCGAGCGGTCAAGCTGCTGGCCGATCACCACCAGGCGGCTGACACGCGGCTCGTCAGCCAGCCAGGCGCGGTCGAAGTGACGGTCAAAGCGCTGGCCCACACCCTGCACCAGCAGGCGCATGGGTTTGCCAGGGATCGCTGCGAAACCTTTCACCCGCAGGATGCCGTACTTGGCCACAGCGTCTTTCAGTGCGGCGAGCAGGCGCGGCTCCTCTGTTTCCGGTAGTTCCACGTGGAACGAGTCGAATTCCTCGTGATCGTGGTCGTCGTCTTCATCGTCGTGATGGGTGCGGCGATTTTCGATATGCAGCTCGGTTTCGCTGTTCAGGCCCAGCAGCACGTCCAGCGGCAGCTCACCACCGTGCGCCTCGATCACCTTGACCGCTGGCGGCAACTCCTCGGCCACCTCGGCGCGCACGGCAGCGAGCGCCTCGGCGTCGAGCAGGTCGGCCTTGTTGAGGATCACCAGGTCGGCGCTGGCCAGTTGGTCGGCGAACAGCTCGTGCAGCGGCGACTCGTGGTCGAGGTTGGGGTCGAGCTTGCGCTGCTCGTCCACCTGGTCGGGGAAGGCAGCGAAGGTGCCGGCGATCACTGCAGGGCTGTCGACCACGGTAATTACCGCGTCGACCGTGCAGGCGTTGCGGATTTCCGGCCAGTTGAAGGCCTGCACCAGCGGCTTGGGCAATGCCAGACCACTGGTCTCGATGAGGATATGGTCGAGATCGCCGCGGCGCGCCACCAGCTCACGCATCACCGGGAAGAACTCTTCCTGCACGGTGCAGCACAGGCAGCCGTTGGCCAGTTCGAAAACTCGGCCATTGGCCTCCTCCTCGCTGCAGCCGATGGAGCACTGCTTGAGGATCTCGCCATCGATGCCCAGTTCACCGAACTCGTTGACGATCACCGCGATACGGCGGCCGCCGGCATTGGCCAGCAGGTGGCGCAGCAGGGTGGTTTTGCCGGCACCGAGAAAACCGGTGACGATGGTGACAGGCAGTTTGGCGAGGGTTTTCATCAAGGGCCCCGTGGCGTCGGTAGGTTCGGCGGACGGGTACGCGCAGGCGGGCACACAAGGGCGTGCTGGCCGCGTCGGATCACCCCGTCCGAGCAAATGGCTGGTCTGTCGAGGCAGGTCTCCTGGCTCACGGCGTGCGCGTTGCGCATCCTTCACCTTCCCGCCTGAGGCAGTGGTGTATCGAAGGGTTTACGACCGTTCACAGTTGCGGGGGCAGCCAGGGCATCGACCCTGTTCCCTCTTAGCTCCTCGGCGCCATGCCGGGAAGAACCTCGAAAGCGAGAAGGCTACGCAGGCCACGGCGGCCGGTCAATCGCGGTTGACCGCTGGCAGGTGCCATGATGAGCTACGCCACCGCTCAGTCCGAATGTCACTCATGTTGCCGACCACCTCCGATCATCCTTCTGCCTCATCGATCCAGGTCGTTGCCGGGCTGGGATGTCGCCGTGGCTGCAGCCTGGACGAGTTGATCGACCTGCTTATCCACAGCCTGGCCCAGCATGAGCTGACGGTGGACAACATAGTCGGCCTGGCCAGCATCGCCCACAAGCGCGACGAAGCCAGCCTGCATGAACTGGCTGAGCACCTGGCCCTTGAGTTGGTGTTTTTCGCCCCCGAGCAACTGAGCCCCTATCAGGCCTTGACCGCCGGCAATGCATTGACCCAGGCAGCCACAGGCAGTCCCGCCGTAGCGGAGCCTTGTGCCCTCGCACTGGCAGCGCGCATGGGCGCATCGCCCTGCCTGCTCGGCGAGAAAAACCGTAGTGCCAGCGCCACCTGTGCACTGGCCACCTTCGATAGAGAACCTGCATGACCGTCTACTTTATCGGTGCTGGCCCCGGCGACCCCGAACTGATCACCGTCAAGGGGCAACGCCTGATCCGCTCGTGCCCGGTGATTCTCTACGCCGGCTCGCTGGTGCCCGAGGCGGTGCTGCAGGGCCACAGCGCCGAACAGGTGGTGAACACTGCCGAGCTGAACCTGGGCGAGATCATCACGCTGCTGCACCAGGCCCATAAGCGCGGCCTGGACGTGGCCCGCGTGCACTCGGGCGACCCGTCGCTGTACGGCGCCATTGGCGAACAGATTCGCGAGCTGCGCGCGCTCGGCATCCCCTTCGAGATCATTCCCGGCGTTACCGCCACCGCTGCCTGTGCGGCGTTGCTGGAATCCGAGCTGACTCTGCCGGGCATCGCCCAGACGGTGATTCTTACCCGCTACGGCACCACTTCGCCGATGCCTGAGGGCGAGCAACTGCATGACCTGGCGCGGCACCGCGCAACCCTGGCCATCCACCTCGGTGTACGCCATCTGCCGGCCATCGTCGACAAACTGCTGCCGCACTATGGCGCCGACTGCCCCATCGCGGTTATCCACAGAGCGAGCTGGCCGGATCAGGACTGGGTGCTGGGCACACTGACCGATATCGAAGAGAGGGTCGCCGCCAAGGACTTCCGCCGCACGGCGCTGATCCTGGTCGGTCGCGTACTCGATCCAGGTGCCTTCGCGGAATCTGCGCTGTATGACGCAGCGCATCGGCACCTCTACCGTCCCGGCACTGATTGAACTCTGGCGAGAAACCGTACAAAGCGCTGAAAGCCTTGCTATGTATGGCTTTCAGCGCTTTATCAACAGGATAGGAAGCGACTTATCCAATCACCCTGTGGATAGTGGGCAAGCTGGCGAGCACTTTCTGTACAACTGGCTGTAAGGCCCTATTCGCAATGGCTTCAGCCAACTGTCACGAGGATATCCACAGCTTGATCCACGCCAACTGTGAGCAACTATTCAGAGCTGTACTTCCACCCGTTTGATGCCCAAGCCGCGCAGCTCGACCATCAACGCATCCAGACTGGTAAAGGTCTGCACCTGCTCAGCATCGTCCACCAGAAAGAAGCTGCGGCCCGCATCCTTGTTGAAGAACACGATCCATTCGCTGGTATTGGCCGGGTTGACCATGACCTGGGTGTGGAAAACCACGCCATCGGCCAACCGCTCGATCACGTCCTGGCGCTTCATTCGACTGTCACGCTCTTGGCCAGGTTACGCGGCTGGTCGACGTCGGTGCCCTTGAGCACGGCAACGTAATACGACAGCAACTGCAGCGGCACGGTGTAGAGGATGGGCGCGAGCAGGTCGTGGATATGCGGCATGGCCACCACATGGGTGCCCTCGCCGTTGCTCATGCCAGCCTGCTGGTCAGCGAAGACGATCAGCTCGCCGCCCCGGGCGCGCACTTCCTGCAGGTTGGACTTGAGCTTTTCCAGCAGCTCGTTGTTCGGCGCCACGGTAACCACCGGCATGTCGGCGTCGACCAGGGCCAGCGGGCCGTGCTTGAGCTCGCCAGCGGGATAGGCTTCGGCGTGGATATAGGAGATTTCCTTGAGCTTAAGCGCCCCTTCCATGGCTACCGGGTACTGCGCACCACGACCCAGGAACAGGCTGTGGTGCTTCTCGGCGAACAATTCGGAGATTTTCTCCACGGTCTTGTCCATGGCCAGCGCTTCGCCCAGGCGGGTCGGCAGGCGGCGCAGTTCTTCGACCACCTGTGCTTCCAGCGCTTTGTCCAGCGTACCGTGCACCTGACCGAGGGCCAGGGTCAGCAGCATCAGGCCGACCAGTTGGGTGGTGAAGGCCTTGGTCGAGGCCACGCCGATTTCCGGGCCAGCCTGGGTCAGCAGGCACAGGTCGGATTCACGCACCAGTGAGCTGGTGCCGACGTTGCAGATCACCAGGCTGGCCAGGTAGCCGCCCTGCCCCGGTGCCTTCTCCTTGGCATTACGCAGCGCGGCCAGGGTGTCGGCGGTCTCGCCTGACTGCGAGACGCTGACGAACAGGGTATCCGGCTGTACCACCACCTTGCGGTAGCGGAACTCGCTGGCCACTTCGACCTGACAGGGAATGCCAGCCAGCTCTTCCAGCCAGTAACGGGCGACCATGCCGGCGTGGTAGCTGGTGCCGCAGGCGACGATCTGCACGTTCTTGACCTTGGCGAACAGCTCGGCGGCCTGTGGGCCGAAGGCCTGCACCAGTACGTGATCACTGCCCAGGCGGCCTTCCAGGGTGCGCTGTACCACCTTGGGCTGCTCGTGGATCTCCTTGAGCATGAAGTGGCGGTACTCGCCCTTGTCGGCGGCCTCGGCGCCTTCGTGGTACTGCACGGCTTCGCGCTGCACCGGCTGGCCAGCGGCGTCCCAGATCTGCACGCTGTCGCGACAGATTTCGGCGATATCGCCTTCTTCCAGGTACATGAAGCGGTCGGTGACCTGGCGCAGAGCCAGTTGATCGGAAGCGAGGAAGTTTTCGCCCAGACCCAGACCGATCACCAGCGGGCTGCCACTGCGCGCGGCGAGCAGACGATCCGGCTGTTTGGCGCTGATCACCGCCAGGCCATAGGCGCCATGCAACTCGGGAATCGCGGCCTTGAGCGCGGCGGTCAGGTCGCCGAGCTGCTGCAACTTGTGATCGAGCAGGTGGACGATGGTTTCGGTATCGGTGTCCGAGGTGAAGACGTAGCCCAGGCCCTTGAGGCGCTCGCGCAGCTCTTCGTGGTTCTCGATGATGCCGTTGTGCACCACGGCCAGCTCGTGCCCGGAGAAATGTGGGTGGGCGTTACGCTCGCTCGGCGCGCCATGAGTGGCCCAGCGGGTATGGGCGATGCCCAGACGCCCAGCCAGCGGTTCGGCCTGCAGGGCGGCCTGCAGTTCGCTGACCTTGCCGACCCGGCGGCGACGATCCAGCGCGCCCTGTTCGGTCAGTAACGCCACGCCGGCGCTGTCATAGCCGCGATACTCCAGGCGCTTGAGCCCTTCGACCAATACCGGGGTGATGTTGCGCTCGGCGATGGCGCCTACGATTCCGCACATGGTGCTCTCCTTCAGTTTTCCAGCGGCGCGAGGATCAGCTGGATGCCGCGCGCGCGTATCTGTTCGGCGGCCTGGGCATCCAGGCGCTCGTCGGTGATCAGGGTATGGACGCTGCTCCAGGGCAGCTCCAGGTTGGGAATGCGCCGGCCGATCTTGTCGCTTTCGACCATGACGATGACTTCGCGTGCCACTTCGGCCATGACCCGCGACAAGCCCAGCAGCTCATTGAAAGTGGTGGTGCCACGCGCCAGGTCGATGCCGTCGGCGCCGATGAACAGTTGGTCGAAGTCGTAGGAGCGCAGCACCTGTTCGGCGACCTGGCCCTGGAACGACTCGGAATGCGGATCCCAGGTGCCGCCGGTCATCAGCAGCACCGGCTCGTGCTCAAGTTCGCGTAGGGCGTTGGCCACGTTGAGCGAGTTGGTCATTACCACCAGGCCGGGCTTGTGGCCAAGCTGCGGAATCATCGCTGCCGTGGTGGTGCCGCTGTCGATGATGATGCGCGCATGCTCGCGGATACGCGCCACACCGGTGCGGGCGATGGCCTGCTTATGCGGGGAAATGGGCTGCGTCGGCTCGCCGATCAGTTCCTGTGGTACGGGCACAGCGCCGCCGTAACGACGCAACAGCAGGCCGTTCTTTTCCAGGGCGGCGAGATCCTTGCGAATGGTCACTTCGCTGGTGGCAAAGTGCTGCGCCAGGGCGTCCACGGACACTTCGCCCTGCTCGGCGAGCAAGGCGAGAATGGTGTGGCGACGTTGCGGCGTGTTGCGCTTCGACATGCTTAAGTTTCGATTCGAAAGATAATGGCGCGAATCAAAACATATGATCGAAAAGCCCGCAAGCGTCCGTCGCTCAGTTCAGCGTCAGTTTGACCCCGAAACCGACCAGACAAAGCCCTGCCAGTTTCTCCAGACCTCTGGCAATTCGCGGATTGGCGCGCATGCGCTCGGCGAGAAAGTGCGTCAGCAGCACGATCAGCAGGCCATAGAGGAAGGTCAGCGCCATGATGGTCACGGCCATGAAAGCGAACGTCACCAGCCCCTGATGTCGCTCGGGGTCGATGAACAGTGGGAAGAAGGCCATGTAGAAGATGATGGCCTTGGGATTGAACACGGTGATCACCAGGGTTTGCCACAGGTAACGGCGTGGCTTGATCTCCAGCGTCGGCGCTGCACCGGGTTTGGCCAGGATCATGCGTAACCCCAGATAGACCAGGTAGGCCGCACCGAGCCACTGCACCAGATGAAAGGCCGCAGGATAGGCTTTGAGCAGGGCGGCAACGCCGGCCACCGCCAGCCACAACAGCACCTGGTCGCCGAAGATGATGCCGAAGGTCGAGGCCAGCCCACCGCGAATACCGCCCTTGCCGGTGGACAGAATCAACGCCAGGTTACCCGGCCCGGGAATCGCCAGCAGAATGATGAAGGCCACCACGAAGGCGGCGTAATCCGTCACACCGAACATGCCAAAGCTCCTGGCTACGCGAAGTTATCAACAAGCAGGCCTCGGACTCCTCAACGAATCGGCAGAATCGCGTTGGGATCGAGGTAGAACATTTTCTTCCAGCCCTGGGTCGAGTCGTCCGCGCGCCAAGGCAATGGCAGCAAGCTGACGAGCGAGTAGTGTAGATGGGCCGGTTTGCCGCGTGCGTTCCCCGTGTCGCCAACGCTACCGAGCAGACTGCCAGTCAGCAGTGGCTGGCCTGGATAGACGTCGATGCTGTGCAAATGGGCGTAATAGTGCAGACGCCACTTAGGGCCCAGCACCAGCACAACCTTGCCACCTTGCTGGATTTCTCCGCGGAACAGCACCACACCGTAGCTGGTAGCACGCACGGGTGTACCCAGCTTGGCGAATATATCGATGCCCTTGTGCACACCGGAACGGCCCCAGGGCTCGAACCAGAAGGTCTGCGGATTCCAATCTCGGGCACTGGCACCTTCCACCGGAATTCGCGGCCATTCAGGTAGCACGCCCCAGGTCAGCAACAATACGAGCACGATCCAACGTTTACGCAGTGGCATCCTTGCCGGCTCCTTCAGGCCTTCTTGGTCGGCCGCTTCCAGCCTTCGATATTGCGCTGCTTGGCGCGGCCGACGGCCAGCGTGTCGGCCGGTACATCGCTGGTCACCACCGAGCCGGCGCCCGTGGTGGCGCGGTCACCTAGCGTTACCGGAGCCACCAGCGCACTGTTGGAACCAATGAAGACGTCCTCGCCCATGACAGTGCGGAATTTGTTGGCACCGTCATAGTTGCAGGTGATGGTGCCGGCGCCGATGTTGGTGCGCGCACCGATCTCGGCATCGCCCAGGTAGCTCAGATGGCCAGCCTTGGCGCCCTCGCCCATGACCGCGTTCTTCAGTTCGACGAAGTTACCCACATGGGCCTTGGCGCCCAACTTGGTACCGGGGCGCAGACGGGCGAACGGGCCGCAATCAGCGCCCTCGCCCATCTCCGCACCTTCCAGATGGCTGTTGGCCTTAACGATGGCGCCCTTGCGCAGCACCGAGTCCTTGATCACGCAGTTCGGGCCGATCTGCACATCGTCCTCGATGATCACCTTGCCTTCGAGGATGACGTTGATGTCGATGGTCACGTCGCGGCCCACCGTCACCTCACCGCGTACATCGAAGCGCTGTGGATCGCGCAGGGTCACGCCCTGCGCCATCAGGCGACGGGCCATGCGCTGCTGGTAGTGAGATTCGAGCTGCGCGAGCTGAATACGGTCATTGGCGCCCAGCACCTCCATCTCGTCTGCGGCACGCTCGGTGGCGACGGTCAGGCCATCGGCCACGGCCATGGCGATCACGTCGGTCAGGTAGTACTCGCCCTGGGCATTGCTGTTGGACAGACGCCCCAGCCAGTCGGCCAGGCGCTTGCCCGGCACGGCGAGGATGCCGGTGTTGCCTTCGCGGATCTGTCGCTGCGCTTCGCTGGCGTCCTTGTGCTCGACGATGGCCTGCACCACACCGCTGCCATCCCGGACGATACGCCCGTAACCCGTCGGGTCAGCCAGCTCGACGGTGAGCAGGCCCAGTTGATCGTCGCTGACCAGTGCCAGCAGACGCTGCAGGGTCACGGGTTCGATCAGCGGGACATCGCCATAGAGAATCAGCACGGTCTCAGCACTGAGCTGCGGCAGGGCCTGGGCCACGGCATGGCCGGTACCGAGTTGTTCGGCCTGGATGACGAAATTCAGGTCGTCGGCCGCCAGTCGCTCGCGCACCTTGTCGGCGCCATGGCCGATCACCACCTGAATGCTGCTCGGCTGCAGGCTGCGCGCGGTGTGGATGACATGACCGAGCATGGGCTTGTCAGCCACCGGGTGCAGCACCTTGGGCAAAGCGGAACGCATGCGGGTGCCTTGGCCGGCAGCGAGGATGACGATATCGAGCGACATGAACGAAGATTCCTTGGCGACCACCGGCACGCGAGGTGCCAGCAGAATCAAACGGCAGAAAAAGAAAAAGGGTAGCCAAGGCTACCCTTTCTCAAACAGCGATTGAAGCCGGTGGTATCAACCGCCGAACTTCTTGCGCAGCTGCTGGACGGTACGCAGCTGAGCTGCGACTTCGGCCAGGTGAGCGGCGGCGGAACTGTAGTTGAACTCAGAACCCTGCTCGCTCAGCGCCTTCTCAGCGGCCTTGAGGGCCTCCTGAGCAGCGGCTTCGTCGATGTCGGCGGCGCGCTGCACGGTGTCGGCGAGAACCTTGACCATGTTCGGCTGCACTTCGAGGAAACCACCGGAGATGTAGAACACCTCGTCCTCGCCACCTTGCTTGATCAGGCGGATCGGACCCGGTTTCAGGTCAGTGATCAGCGGCGCGTGGCCCGGAGCGATACCCAGATCACCCAGGTTGCCGTGCGCAATCACCATCTCCACCAGGCCGGAGAAGATCTCCGCTTCCGCGCTGACGATATCGCAATGGACTGTCATAGCCATACGCTTGCCTCAGGTTACAGGCTGTGGACAACCTGAGTTATCCACAAACCTGACGCGCCCGTTGCCAGGCGCGTGGGTGATTACAGTTTCTTCGCTTTCTCGATGGCTTCGTCGATGCTGCCGACCATGTAGAAAGCCTGCTCCGGCAGGTGGTCGTAGTCGCCCTTGAGGATGCCGCTGAAGCCAGCGATGGTGTCCTTGAGGGAAACGTACTTGCCTGGCGAACCGGTGAAGACTTCGGCCACGAAGAACGGCTGGGACAGGAAGCGCTGGATCTTACGAGCGCGCGATACCAGCTGCTTGTCCGCTTCGGACAGCTCGTCCATACCCAGGATGGCGATGATGTCCTTCAGTTCCTTGTAACGCTGCAGCACGTACTGAACACCACGAGCGGTTTCGTAGTGCTCGTTACCGATGACGTTCGGATCCAGCTGACGGCTGGTGGAGTCCAGCGGGTCAACGGCCGGGTAGATACCCAGGGAAGCGATGTCACGGGACAGTACGACGGTGGCGTCCAAGTGGGCGAAGGTGGTCGCCGGGCTCGGGTCGGTCAGGTCGTCCGCAGGTACGTATACGGCCTGGATCGAAGTAATGGAGCCTTTCTTGGTGGAGGTAATACGCTCCTGCAGAACGCCCATCTCTTCGGCCAGAGTCGGCTGGTAACCTACTGCCGACGGCATACGGCCGAGCAGTGCGGATACTTCGGTACCGGCGAGGGTGTAACGATAGATGTTGTCGACGAACAGCAAAACGTCACGGCCTTCGTCACGGAACTTCTCGGCCATGGTCAGGCCAGTCAGTGCTACGCGCAGACGGTTGCCTGGTGGCTCGTTCATCTGACCGTAGACCAGGGCTACCTTGTCGAGAACGTTGGAGTCCTTCATCTCGTGGTAGAAGTCGTTACCCTCACGAGTACGCTCACCCACACCGGCGAACACGGAATAACCGCTGTGCTCGATGGCGATGTTACGGATCAGTTCCATCATGTTTACGGTCTTGCCGACACCGGCACCACCGAACAGACCCACTTTACCGCCCTTGGCGAACGGGCAGACCAGGTCGATAACCTTGATGCCGGTTTCCAGCAGGTCGTTACCGCCGGCTTGCTCGGCATAGCTCGGTGCAGCGCGGTGGATTTCCCACTGCTCTTCTTCACCGATGGGGCCGGCTTCGTCGATCGGGTTGCCCAGTACGTCCATGATACGGCCCAGGGTCGCTTTACCGACCGGTACCGAGATGGCCTTGTGGGTACGGGTGATGTCCAGACCGCGCTTGAGGCCTTCGGTCGAACCCATCGCAATGGTACGTACCACGCCGTCGCCCAGCTGCTGCTGAACTTCCAGGGTGGTTTCGGCGCCGACTACTTTCAGCGCCTCGTATACGGCTGGCACCTGATCACGCGGGAATTCCACGTCGATAACGGCGCCGATGATTTGAACGATACGTCCGCTACTCATCTTTGGTTCCTCTGAATATTTGAACCGTTCTTAAACCGCGGCAGCGCCGCCGACGATTTCCGAAATCTCTTGGGTGATCGCTGCCTGACGCGCCTTGTTGTAGATCAGCTGCAGGTCTTTGATGAGCTGGCCAGCGTTGTCGGTGGCGTTCTTCATCGCGATCATCCGCGCAGCCTGCTCGGCCGCACTGTTCTCGACCACTGCCTGGTAAACCTGCGATTCGACATAGCGAACCATCAGGCCATCGAGCAGTTCCTTGGCATCGGGCTCGTACAGATAGTCCCAGTGATGCTTGAGGTCTTGATCCGGATCGGCCACCAGGGGAACCAACTGCTCCACTGTAGGCTTCTGCGTCATGGTATTGATGAACTTGTTCGAGACCACGGACAGACGGTCGATACGCCCCTCGAGGTAAGCGTCGAGCATGACCTTGACACTACCGATCAGGTCATTGATCGACGGCTCTTCACCGAGGTGGCTGATCGCAGCGACGACATTGCCACCAAAGTTGCGGAAGAATGCCGCGCCTTTGGAGCCAATCACGCAGAGATCGATCTCCACGCCTTGCTCGCGATCTTTCGCCATGTCCTTGACCAGGGCCTTGAACAGGTTGGTGTTCAAGCCACCGCACAGACCACGGTCACTGCTCACCACCACATAACCGGCGCGCTTAACAGGGCGCTCGATCATGAAGGGATGGCGGTACTCCGGGTTGGCGTTGGCCAGATGACCAATCACCTGGCGGATACGCTCCGCGTAGGGACGGCTAGCTGCCATGCGCTGTTGAGCCTTGCGCATTTTGCTGACCGCCACTTTTTCCATGGCGCTGGTGATCTTCTGCGTGCTTTTGATGCTCGCAATCTTGCTGCGAATCTCTTTTGCGCCTGCCATTTCACACCTATCGGGTTAGCAGGCGGGCGTCTTGCGACGCCCGCTGCGGCTTACCAGGTTTGGGTGGCTTTGAACTTCTCGATACCGGCTTTGATGCCCGCGTCGATTTCGTCGTTGAAGTCACCTTTCACGTTGATCTTGGCCATCAGATCGGCCAGCTCACGGTTGAAGTAGCCCAGCAGGGCTGCTTCGAAGGCGCCAACTTTGTTCACTTCCACGTCGGTCAGGAAGCCGCGCTCGGCAGCGTACAGGGACACGGACATGTCGGCGATCGACATGGGCGCGTACTGCTTCTGCTTCATCAGTTCGGTAACACGTTGACCGTGCTCGAGCTGCTTGCGGGTGGCTTCGTCCAGGTCAGAGGCGAACTGAGCGAATGCTGCCAGTTCACGGTACTGAGCCAGAGCGGTACGGATACCACCGGAGAGCTTCTTGATGATCTTGGTCTGGGCTGCACCACCCACACGGGATACCGAGATACCGGCGTTGACGGCCGGACGGATACCCGAGTTGAACATGGCCGATTCCAGGAAGATCTGACCGTCGGTGATCGAGATCACGTTGGTCGGAACGAACGCGGAAACGTCGCCAGCCTGGGTTTCGATGATCGGCAGAGCGGTCAGGGAACCGGTCTTGCCAGTCACGGCGCCATTGGTGAACTTCTCGACGTACTCTTCGGAAACGCGGGAAGCGCGCTCCAGCAGACGGCTGTGGAGATAGAACACGTCGCCCGGGTAGGCTTCACGGCCTGGCGGACGGCGCAGCAGCAGGGAGATCTGGCGGTAAGCCACGGCCTGCTTGGACAGGTCGTCGTACACGATCAGAGCGTCTTCGCCGCGGTCGCGGAAGTATTCGCCCATGGTGCAACCGGCGTAAGGAGCCAGGAACTGCAGTGCAGCGGATTCGGAAGCGGAAGCGGCGACCACGATGGTGTTGGCCAGCGCACCGGATTCTTCCAGCTTGCGCACGACGTTGGCGATGGTCGATTGCTTCTGACCGATTGCCACGTAGACGCAGCGGATGCCGCTGTCTTTCTGGTTGATGATGGCGTCGACGGCCAGAGCCGTCTTACCGATCTGACGGTCACCGATGATCAGCTCACGCTGGCCACGGCCTACCGGGATCATGGCATCGACCGACTTGTAACCGGTCTGTACCGGCTGGTCGACCGACTTACGCCAGATCACGCCCGGTGCAACCTTCTCAACAGCGTCAGTAGCCTGCGCGTTGATCGGGCCTTTGCCGTCGATCGGGTTACCCAGGGCATCGACCACGCGACCCAGCAGTTCCGGACCAACCGGGACTTCCAGGATGCGGCCGGTGCACTTGGCGCTCATGCCTTCTGCAAGGCTGGTGTAAGCACCCAGCACTACAGCACCCACGGAGTCTTGCTCCAGGTTCAGCGCCATACCGTAGACGCCGTCCGGGAACTCGATCATTTCGCCGTACATGACGTCGGCCAGACCGTAGATGCGCACGATGCCGTCGGAAACGGAGACGATGGTGCCTTCGTTGCGGGCTTGGGAGGCGACGTCGAGTTTCTCGATGCGCCCCTTGATGATTTCACTAATTTCGGAAGGATTGAGTTGCTGCATAGCTCTGCTGCCCCTTCAAACTCAAGATTTCAATGCTTCGGCCAGTTTCGCGAGCTTGCCGCGAACAGAGCCATCGATTACCAGGTCGCCGGCGCGGATCAGTACACCACCGATCAGGGTGGCATCTTCCGCGGCGTGCAGACGCACTTCTCGGCCGAGCCGTGCACTGAGAACCTTGGCGAGTTTGTCTTGCTGTTCATCGCTCAATGCGAAGGCACTAGTTACATCCACGTCGATCGACTTCTCCTGCTCGGCCTTGTACAGCTCGAACAGGGCGAAGATGTCCGGCAACAGGGCCAGACGGTCGTTCTCGGCGATAACGCGGATGAAGTTCTGTGCCTGGGCGTCGAACTTGTCACCACACACCTCGTTGAAGGTGGTGGCCTTTTCTGTACTCGTCAGACGCGGGGCCTTGAGCACGCGCTGCATGGTGTCGTCGAGCGACACCGCCGCAGCCAGGCCGAGCATGGCTGACCAATTGGCCAGTTGCTGGTGGGCCTGGGCGTGCTCGAAGGCAGCCTTAGCGTAAGGTCGGGCCAGCGTGGTCAGTTCTGCCATGATCGCGCCCTCGCTTAAATTTCGGCTGCCAGTTTGTTAACCAGCTCCGCATGCGCGTTTTGGTCGATGGATACGCCCAGGATCTTCTCCGCACCGCTGACTGCCAGGCTACCCACTTGGGCACGCAGGGCGTCTTTGATGCCGTTGATTTCCTGTTCGATCTCGGCCTGAGCCTGAGCCTTCACGCGGTCAGCTTCGACACGGGCCTGATCACGGGCTTCGTCGACGATCTGAGCAGCACGCTTATTGGCTTGCTCGATGATTTCGGCAGCCTGCCCTTTGGCTTCGCGCAGTTGCTGGGCCACTTTCTCGTGGGCCAGCTCCAGATCACGAGCCGCGCGGTTGGCAGCGTCCAAGCCGTCTGCGATCTTCTTCTGACGCTCCTGCAAAGCCGTAATGACCGGAGGCCACACGTACTTCATGCAGAACAGCACGAAGATGAAGAAGGCAACGGACTGGCCTATCAGGGTTGCATTAATGTTCACGCCAACACCTCGCTCGTTCGTTGTCCGTCACACCAATTCACTCGAAAACGAGTGAATTAGCCTGCGATTTGACCAACGAAGGGGTTCGCGAAGGTGAAGAACAGTGCGATACCAACACCGATCATGGTCACGGCGTCCAGCAGACCGGCGACGATGAACATTTTGACTTGCAGCATCGGGACCATTTCCGGCTGACGCGCAGCGCCTTCCAGGAATTTGCCACCCAGCAGACCGAAACCAATGGCGGTACCCAGGGCACCCAGGCCGATCAGCAGTGCAACGGCGATAGCGGTCAAACCAACTACAGTTTCCATTTTTCCTCCCGACTTACAGTCGTATTGGTTAGGTTTTTGTTGAAGCGGTAAAGCGAAATCGTTTGTTTACAGCGCCCTCACGCCCGCAGGCAGTGGGGGGTTGTCCTGGCCGGCACCGCCTGGGCGGTGCCGAGGAACCTCACTGACAGCCTTAGTGGCTGTCTTCGTGCGCCATCGACAGATAGACGATGGTCAGCATCATGAAGATGAATGCCTGCAGCACGATGATCAGGATGTGGAAGATGGCCCAGGCCACTTGCAGCACACCACCCAGCGAGCCCAGCAGCATGCCGCCGCTGAACATGATGGCGATCAGGATGAAGATCAGCTCGCCGGCATACAGGTTGCCGAACAGTCGCAGTGCCAGGGAAACCGGCTTGGCGATCAGGGTGACGAACTCGAGCAGGAAGTTGACCGGAATCAGAACGATCTGCACGGCCATGTTCTTGCTGCTGAACGGATGCAGGGTCAGCTCACCGAGGAAGCCGCCGATGCCTTTGACCTTGACGCTGTAGAACAGCAGCAGGGCAAAGACCGACAGGGCCAGGCCCAGGGTGGCGTTCGGGTCGGTGGTCGGTACCACGCGGAAGTACAGGTGCGGGTCGCCAGCGATGGTGGCAGCCAGTTTCGGCAGCCAGTCAACCGGGATCAGGTCCATGAAGTTCATCAGGAAGACCCAGACGAAGATGGTCAGGGCCAGCGGAGCGATGAGCGGGTTACGACCGTGGAAGGTGTCCTTGACGCTGCCGTCGACGAACTCGACCAGAACTTCGACGAAGTTCTGCAGACCGCCAGGCTGATCCGAGGTGGCCTTGCGAGCCGCCAGACGGAACAGAACGATGAAGATCAGGCCGAGAACCACCGACACCGCCAGGGTGTCTACGTGGAAGGCCCAGAAGCCCATTTCTTTGGCTTCCTGTGCGGTGTGGGCGAAACTCCAGCCATTCACCGGGTGCTGACCATAGGTCAGGTTGGTGAGGTGGTGCTGGATGTAACCCGAAGCGGTTTCTGCTGCCATTATTTGCCTCGAACGCTTTAAGGTCTTGAAAATTTCGTTATCAGCAGCGGGGCGAACCAGCTGACCATCAGGGTCAGCAGGTAGACACCGAACAACATCGGTGCCTCCAGGGGTTTCACGCCCGCAAACGCCAGTGCGAAGAGCACGAACGTCAGAATCAGTTTTCCCGCTTCGCCCGCATAAAAAGAACGGACGATTTCCCTAGCAGCCCGCGCCCCGCTGTAACGGAACGCCTTGTGGGCGAAATACATATTCGGCAGCCAGGCGATCATCCCGCCGAGCAGCGCCGAATAACCGGCTACGTTGCCTCGCCATTGCCAGCACAGCGCAGCGGCCAGTAGCAGGACGATGAGTTGGGCCACCAGCACCGGAAAAACCGGTAGACGATGGAAGGGCAAGCGCTTCGGCATGCGGCGTTCCATCAACAGTTGACCTCGACTATCGACCGCTTTAAATCAATGAATTGGCATAAAAAGTGCCAACAAAATTGCGCGCAGAGTATAGGGGGCGTATGCCCCCCATTCAACTGCCAGGTAGTGTTTTCCGACCGTGCGCTACACGGCCAGGTGTGCCGAATTGTTTCAGCGGATATGGGCGAGCACGCCCTGCAATTCGTCGAGGGAGTTGTAACGGATCACCAACTGGCCTTTGCCCTTGGCACCGTGTTTTATCTGCACCGGCGAGCCCAGGCGCTCTGCCAGGCGCTGTTCCAGGCGGCTGATATCCGGATCGGCCTTGGCTTTGACGGGAGCCGGTTTGGCGGAGAGCCACTGGCGCACCAGGGCTTCGGTCTGACGCACGGTGAGGCCACGTGCGACAACGTGTCGCGCAGCTTCGATCTGCTGTTCGAGGGGCAAACCGAGCAGGGCACGGGCATGGCCCATCTCCAGATCACCATGGGCGAGCAGGGTCTTGATCTCTTCCGGCAGGGCGATCAGACGCAGCAAGTTGGTGATGGTGACGCGGGATTTACCGACGGCATCGGCGACCTGTTGCTGGGTCAGCTCGAATTCCTGCTGCAGGCGCTGCAGGGCCACGGCTTCCTCGATCGGATTGAGATCCTCGCGCTGGATGTTCTCGATCAGCGCCATGGCGATGGCGGCCTCGTCGGGCAGCTCGCGCACCATGGCCGGGATCTTGTCCTGGCCGGCCAGTTGGCTGGCTCGCCAACGGCGTTCACCGGCGACGATTTCGAAGCGACCGCCGCCGATGGGGCGCAGCACGATGGGCTGCATGACACCCTGGGCACGGATCGAAGCCGCCAGCTCTTCCAGCGCGGTCTGATCCATGTCACGACGCGGCTGATACTTGCCGCGCTGGATCAGCTCCAGGGGCACGTATTGCAGCTCGCGCGTGTCGACCTGGGCGGCCTCTTCCTGCAGTGCGCTGACGGTGTTGCCGCCAAGCAGGGCGTCCAGACCTCGACCCAGACCTCGTTTCTTCGCAGCCATGCGATATTCCTTAAGCGGTAGCGGTTTTCGCGGCGGCGCGCTGACGGCGCACCAGCTCGCCGGCCAAGGCCAGGTAGGCGATGGCGCCACGGGATTGTTTGTCATAAACCAACGCCGGCATGCCGAAACTCGGCGCCTCGGCCAGGCGCACGTTGCGCGGAATCACGGCGTCGTACAGTTTGTCGCCGAAGTGTTCCTTGAGCTGAGCCGTGACGTCGTTGGTCAGGCTGATGCGCGGGTCGTACATGGTGCGCAGCAGACCTTCGATCTGCAGCTTGGGATTGAGCAGTTCACCGATGCGCTGAATGCTGTTGACCAGATCGGAAAGCCCCTCCAGCGCGTAATACTCGCACTGCATGGGGATGATCACGCCGTCGGCGGCGACCAGGGCGTTGATGGTCAGCATGTTCAGCGACGGCGGGCAGTCGATGAGGATGTAGTCGTAGTTCTCGCGGATCGGCGCCAGGGCATAACGCAGGCGGCTTTCCTTCATCTTCATTTCCAGCAGGGCAACTTCGGCGGCGGTGAGGTCGCGGTTGGCCGGCAGCAACTGGTAGCCGCCGTGCTCGGAAAACTGCATGGCGTCGCTCAGATCGCACTCACCGATCAGCACGTCATAGATCGAATGCTCCAGGGCGTGCTTGTCGACACCACTGCCCATGGTCGCGTTGCCCTGAGGATCGAGGTCGATCAGCAGCACGCGGCGCTTGGTCGCCACCAGAGAAGCAGCCAGGTTGATGCACGTCGTGGTCTTGCCCACGCCGCCTTTCTGATTGGCGATCGCGAATACCTTGGCCATCTTCCTTCCCCCTTAGACCGAGCGACGCAGTATCAACAGATGGCGCTGGCCTTGGCAACCGGGAACCCGCAGCACATGCGTGGCACTGAGACGGAAGTCCGCCGGCAGTGCCTGCAGCTCGTCATCCGGGTGTACGCCCTTCATCGCCAGCCATTGGGTGTCGGCATTGCCGAGGTGACGCGTCCAGTTGCTGAAATCTTCCAGGCTGCTGAAAGCCCGCGAGCTGATGCCATCGAAAGGTTGCTCGGGTCGGTACGCTTCGACCCGGTTGTGGACAACCTCGAGGTTGGCGAGTTTCAGCTCCAGCTTCACCTGGACGAGAAAACGGGTCTTCTTGCCGTTGGAGTCGAGCAGGGTGAAGTGCCGTTCGGGGAACATGATCGCCAGCGGAATACCGGGCATACCGCCGCCACTGCCGACGTCCAGCCAGTTATCCCCACGCTCGGCCACGAACGGCACCACCGACAGGCTGTCGAGCAGATGGCGCGAGACCATTTCGTCGGGGTCGCGCACGGCGGTGAGGTTGTAGGCCTTGTTCCACTTGATCAGCAGCCCCAGGTAGGCGAGCAGTTGTTCCTGCTGCAAGGCGCTGAGCTCGATACCGAGCTCACGGGCGCCCTGGAGCAGTTCTTCGGCGTGACGTTGAGTGACCGACATCAGGCGCTCTGCTCCAGTTTCTGTCCGGCGCTGCGCTTCTTCAGGTGAATCAGCAGCAGGGAAATCGCCGCCGGCGTAACGCCGGGGATCCGCCCAGCCTGGCCAAGGGTGGCCGGGCGAGTGTTGCTCAGCTTGAACTGAATTTCCTTGGACAGCCCGGAAATGGTGCTGTAGTCCAGATATTCCGGCAGCTTGGTGTCCTCACTGGCACGCAGCTTGGCGATCTCATCCTGCTGGCGGTCGATATAACCGGCGTATTTGGTCTTGATCTCGACCTGTTCGGCGACCTGGTTATCCACAGCCGGGGCTTCGGTTACTTCAGCCAGGGCGGCGTAGTCGATTTCCGGGCGGGCCAGCAGGTTGAGCAGGTTGTATTCGTGAGCCAGTGGCGTACCGAAGCGCGCGGCGATGGCATCGCCCTGCGGCGTGCCCGGGCGTACCCAGGTGCTCTTCAGGCGCTGCTCTTCCTGCACGATGCCTTCGCGCTTGGCCTCGAAGGCCGCCCAACGCTCGTCGTCAACCAGACCCAGTTCGCGACCTTTCTCGGTCAGGCGCAAGTCGGCGTTGTCCTCACGCAGAATCAACCGGTATTCGGCACGCGAGGTGAACATGCGGTAGGGCTCCTGGGTGCCGAGGGTGATCAG
Source organism: Pseudomonas sp. C11 (assembly GCF_034683865.1). Lineage (NCBI taxonomy): Bacteria > Pseudomonadati > Pseudomonadota > Gammaproteobacteria > Pseudomonadales > Pseudomonadaceae > Pseudomonas > Pseudomonas sp. C11. Next base: position 191,229 of record NZ_JAWIIP010000007.1, on the reverse strand, counting down.
ATCGTCGACCAGCACACCGATGTAGGCCTCGTCACGACGCGGGCACCAGGCCTCTTTGCCCTGTGCACGCAGAGCGGCATTGCAGCCGGCCAGCAAGCCCTGCGCACCCGCCTCTTCATAGCCAGTGGTGCCATTGATCTGGCCGGCGAAGAACAGACCGCCGATGACCTTGGTTTCCAGGCTGTACTTGAGATCACGAGGGTCGAAGTAGTCGTACTCGATGGCGTAACCGGGACGCATGATGTGTGCGTTTTCCATGCCACGGATGCTGCGCACCACCTGCAGCTGCACATCGAACGGCAGCGAGGTGGAGATGCCATTGGGGTACAGCTCATGGGTGGTCAGGCCTTCCGGCTCGATGAACACCTGGTGGCTGTCCTTGTCGGCGAAGCGGTGGATCTTGTCCTCGATCGACGGGCAATAGCGCGGGCCGACGCCTTCGATCACACCGGAATACATCGGCGAACGGTCGAGGTTCGCCGCGATGATCTCGTGGGTACGTGCGTTGGTGTGGGTGATCCAGCAACTGATCTGCTGCGGCTGGTGCTCACGCTTGCCGAGGAAGGACATCAGCGGCGTTGGGGTATCACCTGGCTGCTCGGTCATCACCGAGAAATCCACGGAGCGGCCGTCGATACGCGGCGGCGTGCCGGTCTTCAGGCGGCCGACACGCAGCGGCAGCTCACGCAGGCGATGGGCCAGAGCGATGGAGGGTGGGTCGCCAGCACGGCCACCGGAGTAATTCTGCAGGCCAATGTGGATAAGTCCACCGAGGAAAGTGCCTGTGGTCAACACCACGGAATCCGCATGGAATCTGAGGCCCATCTGGGTAACCACGCCTTTGACCTGAGTGTTTTCCACAATCAGGTCATCGGCTGCCTGTTGAAAAATCCACAGGTTGGCCTGGTTTTCCAGAATCTCGCGTACCGCTGCTTTGTACAGCACGCGATCAGCCTGGGCGCGAGTGGCACGCACGGCTGGGCCCTTGCGGCTGTTGAGGATACGGAACTGGATGCCGCCCTTGTCGGTAGCAGTGGCCATGGCGCCACCGAGCGCATCGATTTCCTTGACCAGATGGCTCTTGCCGATCCCACCGATGGCCGGGTTGCAGCTCATTTGGCCGAGGGTCTCGACATTATGGGTGAGCAGCAGGGTCTTCACGCCCATGCGTGCTGCAGCCAGGGCTGCTTCGGTACCGGCATGACCGCCACCGATCACGATCACGTCAAAACGGGAAGGGAAATCCACCACGCACCTCGTGCCTGTTGAGAAAGGGGGTTTTCAGAAAGGCGGCAAGTATAGGGACTTAAGCCTGCTGAATGAAGCCTTCTGCACAAAAAATAGCCAATCGGTCAGTGCTGGCCTGACTCACGAGCATCACTACCTGATCACCCTCTGCCCGGTGAGAAATACGTTCAGGCTTATAAAGAATATAAAGAGAGAATTTTTATAAAGCTTGTTCTTTATGTTTATGTATAGAGCCATGCCTTTCTGTGGATAAACCGCTGTAAGCCTTACAGATTCTGCTGTACAGAGAATGATAAGCCTGTGTCGTTCCTGCTGGGTTCCACTGAGAAAGCTGCTTAACCATTGTGGATGGAAGTGCTGCTTACCCACAGGCATGGTTACGCCCAGCTTTGTCATAGGGTTATGGGCAGGGTTTATGGGAGGTTTTCCACAGGGTTTATTTGGGCCTGAATAACTCAAAAAATATGTGGTGGGCGTTGATCGACGTGAGCTTGGTACATGCTTGGAGAGCCCGCCGATTGCAGGAAGCGGGTGATCGTCAAGCACATTTGGTGGCTACGTTCGTTAGCGGGGGAAGATCGACGTCAGTCAGCGAATACATTTCGCAGTACTCATACGATCGATGCCGAAGGCGTGACAGGGGGTAGATGTAAGGCGCACCAAGCAGGTGCGTGGAAATCGACGGCAGGACGACTCGCGAGTGGCGATCTGAAAAAGCCCCCACCCAAGGCAGAAGATATGGGCGGGGGAAGATGAGAGTTTTATTGGCTCTTGCGCCAGGTATCGCTCAGTGTGAAACCGGTGGGGAAAGGATCGCTGTGATCTAGGACGTATTGGTGGAAACCCGTGATCCAGGCGTTGCCGGAGATGGTCGGACGGATGCCCGGTTGCCCACCGACAGTCAGTGTCTCGGCGATCTCGCCGGTGAACTCGGTGCCGATGATCGATTCATGCACGAAGCGTTCGCCCGGCTTGATCTGTCCACGGGAATGCATGACCGCCAAGCGAGCGCTCGTACCAGTGCCGCAGGGCGAACGATCCAGGCGGCCCGGGGAAACGATCACTCCATTGCGCGAGCGCTTGCCTTCGGGCGTGTCGCGTAGCGGACCTGCGAACAGCGTCTGGTTGATGGTGTGGATTTCCGGCTGTTCCGGGTGGACGGCCGGAATCTGCTCTGCCGCGGCGGCCTTGATCGTCTCGCCGACGCTCACCAGGGTCGCCGCTTCGTCCGGGGTGATGTCGAAGCCCAGCGCCTGGGCATCGGCCAGCACGTAGATCATACCGCCATAGGCCACGTCGACCTTGAGCGTACCCAGCCCCGGAACCTCGATGTGCTTGTCGAGCGCGAAAACGAAACAGGGGACGTTGCTGAACTTCACGCTGATGCACTTGCCTGCCTTGCAATGGGCCTCGATACGCACCAGCCCGCCGGGAGCCTCTAGGGTCAGCCGGGTTATCGGCTCCTGCATCGGGATCATGCCTGTCTCCAGCAGCGCGGTCACCGTGCAGATGGTGTTGGTGCCGGACATCGGCACGTAGTACTCGGACTCCATGATGACGAAGCCGGCGTCCGCTTCCGGATGGGAAGACGGCAGCACCAGGTTCACGCACTGTGTGACACTGCCGCGGGGCTCCTGGAGGAGAAACTTGCGGATGTCGTCCGCTTCGTTTTCCAGGTACTTCATTTTGTCGAACATGGTCTTGCCGGGAACGTCGAGCACACCGCCGGTGATGACGTCGTTTCGCTCGCCAGCCGCGTGCACGCCGACCACATTGATCATTCGTTTGAAATTCATGGCACTTCTCGCAGGTTTGCCCCACAGGGCACTGGAAGTGACGCCGCCGGAGCGGCGTCGTCCGGACCTCAGTCTACGGTGTTGGGCAGCACCGGCGTGCGCTCGCCCATGCGAATGAAGGTCGACTTCACCTCCATGAACTCCAGCAGGCCATCAACGCCATTTTCACGGCCGTAGCCACTCTGCTTGTAACCACCGAACGGCATTTGCACCGAGGTTTCCAGATAGGTATTCACGAACACGGTGCCGCTCTGCAGGCGCTTGGCCACGCCAAGCGCCTTATCCAGGTCCTTGCTCCAGACACCGTTGCCCAGGCCGTAGTCGGTGTCGTTGGCCAGTGCGACCGCTTCGTCCAGCGTCTTAAAGGTGGTCACTGCCAGCACGGGGGCGAAGATCTCCTCGCGGAAGATGCGGTGTTCCGGCTTCACATTGCAGAAGATGGTTGGGCCCACGAAGTAACCATTGGCCAGCTCCCCTTCGGTCAGGCGCTTGCCGCCGTAGACGAGGGTGGCCCCCTCCTCTTGACCGATGCGGATGTAGTTCAGGACACTGTTGAGGTGATCTTCGTGAATGAGCGCGCCAATCTGAGTCTTGGCTTCCATCGGCAGCCCCACGACGACCTTCTTGGATCGCTCCACCAGGCGAGCCACGAATTCGTCGGCAACCGATTCCTCGATGAGCAGACGGGTGCCAGCGACGCATTCTTCGCCCTGGTTGAGGATGACGCCGAACAGCACGCCATCCAGCGCGGCATCCAGGTCAGCATCGGCGAACACCACGTTGGCAGCCTTGCCACCGAGTTCGAGGGCCACGCGTGTGAGATCTTGCGAGGCGGCAGCTGCAATCTGCTTGCCGACGCGCGTGGACCCGGTGAAGGAAACCATGGAGACATTCGGGTGACGCGTCAGGCGCTCACCCACGACCGAGCCCTTGCCGGTGACCACGTTGATCAGGCCATTGGGCAGGCCGGCTTCAGCCGCTAGGCGAGCCACCTCCAGCGCGGTGCCCGAGGTCAGCTCGGAAGGCTTGATCACCACCGGGCAGCCCGCGGCAATGGCGTAGGGTAGCTTCTGGAACAGGCACACCATGGGGAAGTTCCACGGCACGATCAGCCCCACCACGCCGCGAGCTTCGCGAGTCACCAGGCCCAGGCGGTTTTCACCGACGTGGGAGTGCGCTTCACCAGGAATCTGCCACGCGAGGGAGGCAGCGAAACGGGTCAGTTCCGCTGACCAGAGGACTTCACCTTTGGCATAGACGATGGGTTTGCCGACCTCTTCCGCTTCGATCTCCGCCAGGCGGTCGGCGTCACGCTCGATCAGGTCTGCCCATTTGTTCAGCAGCTTTGCACGTTCGGATGCCGGCACGTTCGACCAACTGCCTGCCACATGCAGGTCGTGGGCGACGGCCACCGCGCGATCCACATCTTGCTCGTTACCAAAGGCGAACTCCGCCAGCAGTCCGCCATGAGCCGGAGACTTGCGCGAAATGAACTGCTCATTGGCTGGGGTCTGCTCGGCGCCGTTGATCCAGTGTTTGTATATTCGAATCATGGGAAGGACCTGCTGTTGGACTTGTTAATGTATACGTTTACAATTTAAGGTTATCGTTTCGGGTGTCAAGCCTCTTCATCACCATGCCGACCATTAGGCTTCCGCGCAGTCAGCACCTTGTCGAGTCGAGACCTTGCCGATTCGAATGAATGGATTATGCATAGTTATGTAATCGTTTACAGTTTTTTCTTCAAGGCTCTCCCTGAAACCACGCACGGAGCCAAACAGACGGCGTGATCGCTAGCGCCTCCGATGGCCCGCGTCGCCCTGCCGGAGCGCCAAGCTTGAGAAATTGATGGTCGAACCTTAGGCTTGAAGCCAGAAACCATGCCTATTTGCGGGCGTATGGCTAATACTTGATTCCGAAAAGGCGCTGCTCCAGGCAGCCTTTCCCCTTCTTCACCGCTCTGACGGCTACAGCGTCCGAGCCAGGATGCTCACCGAGGTCGTAGTGGTCAGAACGCCCAAGCAAACACCCAAGCGCGTAAACGTTATCGACGTAGCCAAGGCTGCGGGCGTGTCCGTTGCGACCGTATCGCGCAGTTTCAACCTGCCCCACCACGTACGCGACGACGTTCGCGCCAAGGTGCTGGAGGTGGCACAGAAGATGGGCTACACGCCGAACTCCGCGGCCAAGGCCCTGCGTTCACGCAAGACCAATGTTATCGGCGCCGTCATCCCGACACTCGACCACGCCATCTACGCCACGATGGTCAACAGCTTCCAGGCGTGGCTGGCCCAGTATGGCTATGTCGTGCACGTGCTTTCCTGCGGCTTCGACTCCAGCTCCATCTACGACAAGGTGCGTCTGCTCGTCGAACGCGGAGCCGAAGGCCTGCTGGTGGTAGGTGAAATCGCCGACGAGGAGCTCGAGGCCTACCTGAAGGAGTACAACATGCCGGTGATCTGCACCTACTCCTATCTGGAGGATCGTGCATTTCCCTTCATCGGCTTCGACAACTACAAGGCCACCCAGCAACTGATTCAGTACCTAATCGGCCTGGGGCATCGCCATATGGCCATGCTCACCGGGCCGATCCAGGGCAATGATCGCCAACAGGCGAGGGTCAGGGCCTTCGAAGACAGCCTCAAGCCGCTCAACGGCGAAGCCAGCCACGTCATCTACGAAAGCACCGAAGGCTACAGCATTGAGTTCGGCGACAAGACCATGCGCCGTATCTTCATGGCGCAGCCTGAAGTTACTGCCGTGATCTGTAACAGCGATGTGATCGCCTTTGGCGTGTTGTCGGCCTGCAAAAGACTTGGCATCGATGTGCCATCGAAGCTCTCAGTGGTGGGATACGACAACCTTGAATTTGCCGAGTACCTAGATCCGCCGCTCACTACCCTGGCAATCCCCGCCGAAGAGATGGGGCAACTGAGTGCCGAGTCGATGATCGCTCACCTCCGCAATGGCTCGGACATCAAGCCTGTCCTTCTCGGAACCGAACTCATCATTCGCCAATCCACTCACTCCACCTGAGCGCTTTCCCGAACATAAAAAACGACCCACTTATGCGGGTCGTTTTTTTCTCGCCTCGTTACTTTAGGCTGCGGCCTGAACTCGTGCTACCGGTGCCAAAAAACGCTTGCGGTTCCAGCAGTAGTAGAGCGTTGCCGGGACGAGCAAGGCCGGGATCCAGCTCTGATCCGAGCCGATGATCTGGGCGAAGTAGCTGTGGTAGAAGGACATGTCCATGAAGGGTACGGTCGACAGCACGCCCAGCAGGTAGATGGCCATAGTCGAGAAGTTGTACTTACTGTACTGACCATCGACGTTGTACATGTCGTCAACTACGTACTTGCCCTTGCGCACCAGGTAGAAGTCGGCCAGGTTGATCGCGCTCCACGGCACCAGGAAGTAGACCTGTGCGATCAGGATGTCGGAGAAGTAGGAGAAGAAGTTGTACTGCGTCTTCACCGCGATCCAGGTTGCCGCGATGGCCGTCAGCGCCATGGCGATGAACTTTGTGCTTCGGCTGATCCGGGTCATCCCGCGCATGCCAGTGAAGATAGTCATGCCCGACATGTAGGCGCTATAGAGATTCAGCGAGTTGATCTCGATGACGCCCAGCACCACCACTATCATCGCTATTTTCGACCACGGGCCGAAGAAGCTGCCGATGGCGCTGCCTGGATCATTGGTCACGTCCTTGAGCAGAGTCGCCAGCAGAGCTCCCAGTAGCATGACCAGGCCAGCGCCCAGCAAGTTGCCGATGTAGCTATACCAGAAGGTTTGCTTGCTCGAGATATTCGCCGGCAGGTAGCGCGAGTAGTCCGCTACATAGGGGCCGAATCCAAGGGTCCAGGAAGCTGCCTGCATCACGGTCATCGCGAAGGCGGTGGCCTTGAATGTGTCGGTCATTTCGATTGCCCCGATGGGCAGCGGCTTTTGCAGCGCCAGGACAGCAACTACCAGGAAGAGGATGCCCGACAGCGCCGACATTATGGCGCCGAAGCGGTGAATCAGCTCGTAGCCGATGAAACCCACCACGAAGGAAATGGCACCGAAGAGGATGATTGCCGTGTTATCGTCGACATCTAGGAATGCCTTGATGGAGTCCCGCATCACCACACCGTTGGCCGCAGTGAACAACACGAAAGCCAGGTAGTTGATCAGCAGCGGGAAGCCCGCACCGAGGACGCCGAACTGCGCACGGCTCTGAATCATCTGGGGGATCCCCAGGTGAGGTCCCTGGGAAGAGTGCGCCGCCATGAATATGGTGCCAATGGCACAGCCCAGGATCAGGGCAAGGCAAGTCCAGGCGAGGTTCAGCCCGGCCACGATGCCCAAGGTACCGACCACCAGAGTGGTCACTTGCATATTCGCGCTGAACCAGATCGTGAAGAGCCGTTTGGGGTGTCCGTAGCGCTCGGAGTGCGGTACGAACTCAATGCTTCTCTTCTCAATATCCATCACTAACCTCGCTTCAGCGGTGCACGTAGGCGCGAGTCCCGCTCTTGTTCTCATATAGCCCTATACCGGGCTGCCCTTTATTAGTCCAGGAATGTAATCCTTTACATTTCATGGCGATAAACTACACAGAATCCAACACCCCTCGGGCAGGCCATCCTCTCCAACCCCGAGGTTGCTACCCAATGGGTAGTATTTTCTATGTAAAGGTTTACAGGCAGATTCCATGCCATCTCCCCAAGCACCGACATCTTCCATAAAGACCTTAAGCGCAGACCAGCAAGATCGCGAATTGGCGATGACCAAAGCCGGACAATTCAAAGAGAGCGAGTAGTTTCGAGCCCTCCAGCCCGTTTAATTAAGTAACACTCGCTAATGGATGCGTTACGAAAGTACGTTTCTAGATGGTGCGTTCGGGAGGAAAACGCCCCATCGGGGAGCATCAAAAAATGACGAAAATAGGTGCCGACGGCCAACATGGTGCTGTAAAAAATGTAAACGTTATCATTGCATGCTCAGCTACGAGGGTCGTCGAATGAGCTTGATAGATGCCGTACTGGCCGTAATGCTTTGTGCACGGATTCACGACGATCCCGATGCCATTCGCAAGACGGCTTTGCGCTGCGCCAAGCGTTTGCCCAGACGCTATCGCCACTTGATGAACTCGATCGCCCCAACCTTTGCTCCAGCAATACCAACGCGATGGCTATCATGATCGGCGTGAAAGCGGCAGACCTTATCCGGCGCGCCATTTGACCTCAGGAGCCCTCACTTTGAGAGCTCCTTTGTCGCACGTACCGCACCCCGCTGAACTACCGACTTGCAGGCCGCGCAAAACGCGACCTGCAGGTTCATTTGGAGCAAACGAGTTTGCTGACTATCACTCCGCCACGGATGTCAGGGAAAGCGAGCTGGCTCCACGGTCGCGATACTGCAGCCAGACGTCCACGAGAACCAGGGCGCTAGTGAGGATCGACGAGACCAGGCTGACGATCACGAAGCTCGACCCGAAGTAAAAGATCAGCATGCGCCATACGATCGAGCGAATCGCCTTGCGAATGTTGCGGCGCGGAACTTCCGACTCGGCTGCGGCGATGGTCACGATCTCCATGCTGGTAAAGCTGAACAGCGCCAGAACCAGCGCCGAGGGGATACTCGGGATACCTGTCGGCGCAAAACCACCGTTGTTCCACAAATGCCGCACGCCGGAAACCAAACTAATGGGCAACACGCCGAAAATGGTGAAGGCGCCCAGCGCGATGAAGGTCAGGATGGTCACCACCTTGACCAGCGAGAACCAATACTCCAGCACTCCGAAGCTCTTCACGCTGAGTATGTTGGTGCAGGTAAGACCGACGATCAGGCCGAAACCCACAAGTATCGAAGAAACACCAAGCCAATGCCCGAGAATGTCGGAAGCAAAAACGCCGAAGGATTACCTTCGGCGTTCTTTATCTGGCAGTATTTCAGAAGGCTAACGGCCTGAGGCGTATTACCTCGATCGATTGCACACTTCGTCTTGCCTCTTCGGAGAACTCGATCTCGGCAGAGGCGGAAAGCGTCAGAACCTGGTTGGGGTCGGGAAACTCCATTGTCCAGAGCGACGTCTCGGCACTGCAAATATCCTCCAGCTCGCCACGCACTGCATTGGCTCGCCCTACATCACAGCCATAGCGCACCAGATGGAGGTCACCCTCCCCTGTCATCAGTTCTTCCGCTATGCGCTGCGGATTGAGTATCCGCAAGTGCTGGCGGTGGATCTGCGGCGCGGCATGGGCGAGGAAGTCCTCGCGCCAGCCTGGCTTTTCCGCCAGCGCCACCCGCAGGCGGGCGCGAGCATCCAGCGACTCGTATTCCCACAGATGAAAGAAGCGCACCTGGCGGCTGTCCTGCTCCAGCCAGGTGCCCCGCAACCGACCGTACTCGTTGCCCCGCAGTGGCATGCAGACCCGTTGGAAAAGGTCAAAGTACACGGGCCACTTTTCGGGCAGGAGTCGATACTCGCGCAGTTCATGGATCATGGCGGATCACCAGGCGGTATAGCCGCCGTCGACGGTGAACATGGCACCGGTGGCGAACTTCGAGTCGTCCGAGGCGAGGAACAGGATCATGTTGGCGATGTCAATCGGGTCACCCATCTTGTTTAGCGGCGAACGGGCCTCCAGGGCCTTGCGGAAGGCTTCCGGGTCCGGCACCTGCTGGAACATCTTGTCGTAGTAGCTGGAGTTGATCACGCCCGGCGCCACGCTGTTCACGCGGATGCCCTCGGCCGAATGGTCCAGTGCCATGGCACGGGTCAATGCAGCAACACCACCTTTAGCGGCGACATATGCGGCGCGATCCTTGATGCCGACCACGGAAATGGTCGAGGCCAGGTTCACCACCGAGCCGCCACCACGCTTAACCAGTTCGGGCAGGGCGTACTTCGAGCACAGGTACACGCCCTTGAGGTTCACGTCGATGACGCTGTCCCAGGCATCTTCCTCGAGGGTCACGACGGTGCCCAGGCAGCCGAAGCCGGCGTTATTGACCAGGATATCGAGGCCGCCGAAGTGCTCCACGGTCTTCTCGACCATCGCCTTGACTTGCTCGGCCTTGGCTACGTCCACTTCCAGCGCGAAGGCGTTGTTGCCGATGCGTTCAGCAACAGCGGCGGCTTGCGCGTAGTTGCGGTCGGCCAGAACCACCTTGGCGCCCTGCTCGGCGAAAAGGATGGCGGTGGCTTCGCCGATGCCGGCGCCGGCGCCGGTGATGAGTGCGACCTTGTTCTGCAGTTTCATGTGTGGGTTCCTCAGAAAACCAGGGATTGCAGTTGCTTGCTGACGGCCTCTTCGATGCTCAGGGCGGCCAGCCAGGAAGTACGGGGGTTGTCGGGCAGCGGGTTATTGGCCAGACGAATGCTCAGGTCGCCGAAGGAGCCGACAGCCTGCACCTCGTGAACGTTGCGATCCACGCCGGGATCGGCGACCAGTTCGACCTGGGTCGCTTCGAAGCCGACACCGGAAAGTGCCACTGCCGCAGTGACGTTGGCGTTCTTCGGAAAACGAATGGACGCCTCAGCCGCTGTGCCGCGGAAAATGGTGGTCGGCTGGCTGATTGCCGCCAGATCGAACTCCTCTTCCGCCGGCGAGCCGGCCCAGGCACGCGGAGGCTTGCGGCCAACGTAGACCACCTTGTCGAGACCGGCGGAGCGAGCCGAGCGCAGTGCGTCCAGGCCACCGATTGCGCCAGAAACGAGGATCAAATGCGCGTTCCCGGCATGGGCCGCTGCATCCAACGCATCTTTGATGGACTTGTCGGCGAGCGCACCGATGGAGGCGATCACCACGTCGATGCCAGCACGCAGCAGAGTCGGAACGGTTTCCACCACGGCCGAGTGACCGGCGCACTCGACGACGAGGTCGGGCTTCCAGGCGATCAGGTGCTGGACGTCGTTGAACACCTCCAGATGGTGTTCACTCACGAACGCTTCTGTATGCACCACATGATCGATGGCCGCATAGGCCGCTGCGGGCAGGTGATCATGCTGCAGGGCATCAAGTACCCGCTTGCCAATGGCGCCCAGGCCAATGATGCCGACACGGGAAATGGGTTGAGTGCTCATGCTTGTGTCTCCCAGAAGTTACGCAGCAGCGATGCGAACTCGGCGGTTCGCGTGACAGGTGTGAAATGACCACCACTGAGTTCCCAAAGCGTCGCGCTGGGAATGAGGCTGGCGAGCTCCTGGGCGTGGTGGTAAGGAATGACGTAGTCGTCGGCGGCGCCGATCACGAAGGTCGGACGCCGGACGTTGGCGAGCTCCGCCTTGCGGTTGTAGCCCAGCAGCATGTCGATACGTGCGGAGACCATCTTCACGTCGACCGACGAGGGTGCCTCGAAGTCCAGTGCTTCGGCGACGGCGAAGTGCTCGCCATACCATTCGGATGGGTAGGCCACCAGGCGGGTCAGCGCCGTGTAGGCCGCTCCACCCAAACGGTCGAGCAGAAGTTTGCGGTAGGCGAAGAAGTCCTCGAAACGCTTGTCCGGCTTTGCCCAGCCGCTGCTCAGCACGATGCTCTTCACCCGCTCCGGATGGTCGAGCGCGAGGCTCTGGGCGACCAGGGATCCCGTGGAATGTCCGACCACATGAACCTGCTCCAGGTCGCGCTCGTCCAGCAGGCGCAGGATCGCTGCGACGATGCCCGGAATGGTCGGCAGTTCGGACAGCGCACTGCCACCGATTCCCGGATGATCGAAGGTGATGACGCGATACCGGCTGCTCAGCTCGGCGACGGTGGGCTGCCAGAAGGTAGCCTGTCCGCCGAGTCCGGATATCAGCAGCACGGCCTCACCCGTGCCCTGATCCAGCGCGAAGACTTCGTTTGCCATTGCCGCGCTCTCTCAGTTCTTGGTGTAGGAGAACACACCGTTCTCCTTGCCTTCGATCTGCTCAATGTTGGTAGGGCGTTCGAAAGGCTCCGGGGCCGGCTCGCCGTTCTTGCGCGGACGACCGATATCGCGGAAGAAGTTCTCCAGGCCGCTAGGGGTCATGAACCAGACCCAGTGCAGGTCGACTTCGCCGTCGTTGATGAAAGTGTGGGAGTTGTGCTTGCCCAGGAAGACCGTGACGCCTGGCTCGAGGGCGTACTCTTCACCGTCGATGATCGCTTTGCCCTTGCCGGAGATGAAATGCAGGATCTCCTCGTTGGCCGGGTGGGCATGCTCGCGAACGCGGCCGCCTGGCGGTAGGGTCTGGGTGCCCATGGAGAGATCGCGCTCCATCTTGGTAAGGCTCGGCGATACGCACACGGAGACGTGGCCATTGGCGGGCTTGGGCTGCCAATAGCTGACCTCGGTATCGCGGTTGAAGTAGTAGACGACGCCCTTGTCTTCAGGGGCTTTCAGGGCATTGTTCGAGTCGGTCATTGCTGTCACCTCATGAAATGGGACTGGTTTTACTCGTAAACGTTTTCATTTCGAGCAGAAAAACAAGGAGATAGAGCTCCCCTTACAGCTGCACAGGCACGAATTTCTCAATTTCTTGTTGTTCGATCCCCTCGCTTGCGCGCCGGGTACAGATCATCAGAACCACGAAGGCGAACATCGGCAACAGCATCGCGAGCTTCAGCCCGACCGCACCCAAGGCACCCGACCCGGAGAGCACCGCCGATTGGCCGAAACGGCGCACCAGAGGATCACCGGTCAGGCGCCCAACCGCCATAGCCAGGCTGAACGCACCAAAGGCGAAGGCCGCGAAGCTGGCCGATGCTCCGGTGACATCGGTGAGATACAGGGAGCTCCAGTCGATGACCGTCCGCTCGATGAACAGGGCCAGGAACGTCAAGCCGGCTATGGCGAGCAGGGCCAGGTTTGGCATGGCGAAGGCGACCCCCTGCCCTTCGGCATCTCTCACCGCGGGCCCGAGCTTGCCCAGCCAACGGCTCGCCATCAGCGAAGTCAGCGCTACCATTGCCGAGGCGAACGAAAGACAGTGGACAGGCCCCAGGCGGTCGGCTAGCAGCGTGGCTACAGCCGAGGCTCCCACCAGGCCGCCGATGCTGAACACGGCATGGAAGGACGACATCAGGGGCTTTTCCCGACGCCCCTCGATGATGGAACCATAGGTGTTCATCGCCACGTCGAACACGCTGTTGGCCACGCCAAGCAGGAATACTGCGACGCTGTACTGCAGCGAGGTAGTTGCCAACGCCGATAACGGCAACACACAGGCCTGCAAGACACCGCCCAAGAGCAAGGTAGTGCGGCTACCCAAGCGAGTGACCAGGCCTCCCACTAGGAATAGCGTGAGCATGGTGCCCGCAGCGAATGCACTGAGCGCCATCCCCAGCTGTTGATCGGAGAGCGCCAGCGCCTCTTTCATGCCTGGAATATTGGTGGCCCAGATCGCCAGCACCATGCCGTTGACGAAGAACATGGCCGAAGTGGCTGCACGCGCCTCACCCAGGTTTTTCGAGTTCTCGTTGCTCATCACTGCATACTCGATCTTGTTCTTGTAGCGGTTACAGGCGCAGCTTCCAGTGCCCGAACACAGGACCTGATTCAGGCGACCTTGTAGTAGTCGGCATCCACGCGTTGGAGCTGCGGGCGCCCGCGCACGTGATCGGCGATCTTCTCGGCCATCATGATCACCGGCGCGTTGAGGTTGCCGCTGACGATCTCCGGCATGATCGAGGCGTCGACTACACGCACGTTGTCGAGCTCGTGTACCTGGCCCCAGGCGTTCACCACGCTCTGGTCATCGTTCCCCATGCGCAGCGAGCAGCATGGGTGGTAGTTGGTTCCAGCCAGTTGACGTAGCATCGCCAGGATCTCGGCGTCGCTCTGGGTGGCTGCACCTGGAGTCACTTCTTCGCCACGGTAGGGATCCCAGGCCGCCTGCGAGACGACATGACGGATCGCTTTTACCGCCGCGATGGCCTCGGCGCGGTCTTCCTCGGTGGAGAGGAAGTTGAAGTTGAACTTCGGCGCCTCCAACGGGTTGGCGCTGCCCAACCAGACCGAGCCGGTGCTGGTCGGACGCATTAGGCTGAAGAAGTACTGGAAGCCGTTTTCCAACTTGACGCTGCCGTGCTGGAACTCGCCGAGCATCGGGATGAACTCGAACTGAACGTTCGGCACCTTGATCGACTCATCAGTACGTATGAAGGCCCCAACCTCGAAGAAGTTGGTCGCACCCATGCCCTTCTTGAACAGCTGCCAGAGCAGGCCGAGCTTGGCCTTGCCGAGCAGGGTCAGGTCCTTGGCGATCGACACATTCTGGGTCGCGCGGTACTGCACCGGCGCGGCGATATGATCCTTCATGCCCTTGCCGACGCCCGGCAGGTCTGCGGCCACCTTGATGCCGAACTGCTCGAGGTGCTTGGCCTCGCCCACCCCGGAAAGCATCAGCAGATGCGGCGAGTGGATGGCGCCGGCGCAGAGGATGATCTCGCGGCCGATCTCGATGACCTGCGGTTCGCCGGCGGCCAGCAAATGTACACGAACCGCGCGTTTGCCGGAAAACTCGATGCGAGTGACCTGAGCACGATCGCACACATGCAGACGCTCACGGTCGTTATTGGCGTGCAGGTATGCCTGGGAAGTGCTCCAGCGAATACCGTTATGGATGTTGCGCTGGGTAATATGCACACCTTCCTGGCGATAGGCGTTGTGGTCGTCGACGTGCTTGTGTCCGGCTTGCACCCCGGCTTCTAGGAATGCGTGGTAAAGCGGGTTCTCGGCCTTGCAGGTCTGGATCTTCATGGGGCCGTCGCCACCGCGGTAGGCGCTCTCCCCTTTGTCGAAGGTTTCGGCCTTGCGGAAGTACGGCAGGCACTCGGCGTAGCTCCAGCCCTCCAGGCCCAAGGCACCCCAGTTGTCGTAGTCCCAGGGATTGCCACGTACCCAGTTCATGCCATTGATCGACGACGAACCGCCCAGGACCCGACCTCGGGCCTCGTAGATCTTGCGGTCGCGCAGGCCGGCTTCAGGCTCGGAATGCAGGTACCAGTTGAACTTGTCGTTCATCAGCGGGAAGCCCAGCGCCGCCGGCATGCGGATATAGAGACTCTGGTCGGAGGGGCCTGCCTCGAGCAGCAGTACCTTGACGCCCTTCTCTTCCGCCAGGCGGGCCGCCATCACACTGCCTGCGGAGCCCGATCCCACCACCACATAATCGTAGGCTTTCAGTGCAGCCCGACCGTAGATATCACGCACGTTTGTTCTCCCGAGAAAATTGTTGTTGGGCGAGAGCCAGCCTGAAGCCGTTGATCTCTTTGTAATCGATTACATTAAACTTTGCAAGAAAACCTTCAGACCGCTCGTCACCGGAAAACCGAGGTGATGGCGGTGCTCAGGAGGCATCCTCCGGATAACGTCAAAGCCGTGGGAACAAGGCAAACACCAGCGGCAGCAAGATCGCCGTAGCAATACCCATCAAGCTCATTGCCAGGGCGGCGAATGCTCCATGCTCACGCCCCTCCTCCAGGGCCCTTGCAGTACCCACCGCGTGGGCGGTGAGCCCGAGAGCCATCCCTACGGCAGCCGGGTGGGTCACGTTCAGGGCTTTCAGCAACGGAGGACCCACGACTGCACCAAGAATTCCGGTAATCAGCACGAACACTGCAGCCAGCGCCGCGACACCGCCAATCTGGTCAGCGACCAGCATGGCTATGGGCGAGGTCACCGACTTCGGCGCCAAGGTCATCAGAAACGCATGATCGATACCGAACAGGTGCCCCAGAACCATCGCAAGGCCGGTTGTGAAGCTTCCGGCGAGGATCAGTGTCAGCAGGATCGGCCAGAACAGTTGCCGGATACGCCTCAGATTCTGGTAGAGCGGAACGGACAGTGCGACAGTCGCAGGCCCCAGCAGCACCGAGATAATCGTCGTCGATTGGCGGTACTCGCCATAATCGATGCCCAGTAGGCTGAGCACCGCGACGATGAGTGCCGCCGAAACCAGGACGGGCTGTAGGAAGACGAGCCCAGTGCGCTGGCTGAGTTTCAGCGCCAGGCGGAAGGCGACTAGGGTCAGCCCCACTCCGAACAGCGGGTGATAAAAGCCCGACTGGAGCGTTTGTATCAGAGTCATTTCTGCTGTCGCTCCTTGCGCCGCACCAGGAACTGCATGAGCCAACCGGCGAAAATCATCGATGGCAGTAGCGACAGCACCAGCGTACCGATCAGACGCCACAGCTCCTGCTCGATGACACTGAAATAAGCCATGACACCCACTGCCGCAGGCACCAGCAGCAAGGGCATGAGCTTGAGCAGGCTGCCAGCGGCCTCTTCGAGAGCCGGCGCGACCTTCCTCCTGCCCGCCAGCATCAGCAGCATCAGCACCAGGCCGACGATGGGCCCGGGTGTGAACGGAACCAGGGCCGCACTCACCATCGTGCCCAAGATCTGAAAGACCACCAGCCAGGCGATCCCCCATAGCAGCGACATTCGAACCTCCGAACTACTTGAATCTGAACAGCGTGATCAAGCCACCCGCGCCGATCATGATCATCCCCAGGACAGCCAATCCATCGGGCATATGGCGGTAGAACAGGTAGCCCAATGCCGCAGCGAACAGGATCTGCGTGTAACTGAAAGGCGCTAGGAAAGCAGGGCTTGTCTTGCGGTACGCATGGGCGAACAGAATGTGGGCCAAGGCCCCCAGGATGCCCATGCCGACGACCCAGTACAGATCCTCGATGCGCGGGCTAGACCAGAAGAACGGCACCAGCAACGAGGAAAACACCAGGCCACTGAGCCCGACCATGAGATTAGAAATGGCCGGGGCATCAGTGCGCCCGGTGATTCGCGTCAGCAGTTGATAGACGCTGAGCAGCGCTGCCGAGCCTATCGGCAACAGAATCGCCGGCGTGAACAACCCGCCGCCCGGTCGCACTATGATAAGTACACCCAGCAGCCCCAGAAGAACAGCGCCCCATTGCAATGGCCGGATCCTCTCGCCAAAGAACACCGCGCAGAGCGCCAGGACGAACAGCGGTGACAGGAAGTTCACTGCGGTCGCCTCGCCCAGCGGAATGAAGCGCAAGCCGAAGATGAAGCAAAGGCTAAGGCCCACGAGGCAGAGCCCCCGAGCGAAGTGCAATGGCAGTACTGGCGAGATGAAGGCGCGATGCCCAGCTATGGGTAGCACGCCCACCGCCATGACCGAGAAGTGCACCAGGTAGCGGAACCAGACGACCATCACCACCGAGTATTCAGCGGAAAGTCGCTTGGCCAGCGCATCGTGTCCCGCCATGAAGAGAACGGCCACCAGAACGCAAGCGATGGCTGCTAGCTCATCGCGCCGACTACTCAACGGCATCTCAGACTCGCCAAGCCGCACCGCCGCAGCATTGCCCTCGGCGCTCATAGGTGCTGCGCCAGGAATTGCAGGGTTCTGCCTTTGGCCAATGCCGCGTCACCTTGCCCATAGGGAGGTCGGTAAGGGCAGTTGAAGCCATGTTCTCGTCCGGCATAGACAAAGTGCTCGACCGGAGTCTGCCGCGGAATCAACGCTAGCCATTCCATGGCCTCAGGCACAGGGATTAGGTGATCCTGCTCTGCGAAGTGGAATAACATCGGGCACTTCAGCGACCGCAGTTGGGTCGCGTGCTGGCCTAGGCCGCTACCGTAATAGGAAACCGCAGCCCGGATCTTCCCGGAGCTGGCGGCAAGAAACGCCAGGCGACCGCCTAAGCAATAGCCCAGCGCGGCTATACCGCCATCGACGAAAGGCAAACCGGACAGGAACGCAATGGACGCCTCTAGGTCGGCGCCTGCCTGAGCGAAATCCAGCGCACGCAGATGCTCATACGCTCGAGCAGTGCCAGCCTCGTCATAGGGCAGCTCCACCCTCGTCTTCTGTCGCCAGAACATGTCAGGCGCAAGAACCACATAACCGTCTGCCGCGTATTGCTCCGCGAGATCACGGATGTGTCCGTTCACGCCCCAGATTTCCTGGAGAAGCAACAGGCCCGGGCCGAAGCCCTTGGGAGGCATCGCCAGATACCCCGAGAAAACCTTCGAGTCTTCCTTCGAGATGCCAACCCAGAGCCCCATCGCCAACCTCCGCCCCAGCGCGCAACCGCAGAATAAAAAACCCGCCAGTGTGGGGCGGGAATGAGGTGAGCGAACGAACAAGTAATGTAAACGTTTACAAAGCTCTGCGCTAATCTCCCAAAAAACCAATGCACTGTCAAGCATTCCTGTGGAGCCTGCCTTTGCTACCCGTTTGTTCAAATTCGAGCATTATCGGGGTCACAGCATCACTAGACGGCCAATTGACTTTCGCGCTGACTGGTTGTAATTGTTGGTAAACGATTACAAATGCTTCATCTTCGTCTAGCCACGACTGCCGCCCCTTTTGTTAGTGAGGAGATCGAACGATGAAAAGACCCACCTCGAGAGCGTCCCTGCACAGGCTCATTCGCTGGATCGGCCATGGGCTGCAGCGAATTCCGGCAGAAGCCTGCACACTATCCGCATCTGTCATGGCAGATCCTGCCGCCGAGCAAAGCCGGGCACGCCTAGAACTGGCTCCGTGCCTGGATCGGAGCCGAATCCCCGCCCACCCAGCCATCAGTTGAACCCCTGATCATTCAGGACGAGCAAGAGCGCATGCGCTGTTGTTCGCCTGCACCTGATCCACGCACAGAGAAATCATCATGAATGCCCTGAGCCTGTCTCTTCGCAGCAAGACGTTGCTCGTCTCCGGCGCTTGCCTGCTGAGCGTGGTCGCAGGTCTGGTGGGTTATGCCGTCAGTAACTCGCACTCGCTTACCGAACACAGCTACGAACTGATCAGCCAGGCGATGCGTGAAGCCGCCTTGGCGCACATGGGAGAAATAGGAGCCAGCCAAGGCAAATCCATCAGCCTGCAGCTAGCAGAGGCCCAGGCATATCTCGCGACTTATGCCCAGCAATTGCTTTCTCTCAAGGCGGAACAGCAACAAGGAGCAACGTCTGCACAGACGAAGCGAAACTACCTCTATCGCACACTGCAGGAGCAAGTCGCAGCGCACCCCGAGACGCTCGGTACAGCGCTGGCCTTCGACCCGGGCCAACTCGATGGCGCCGATGCCAGTTTCGCCGGCTCAGGCCAACCATTCGGCAACGATACCGGCCGCTTCGCCGCCTACGTTTCACCTGCGGAGAGTTTCACCATTCCGGAAAAAGACCTGCTGGATACCCAGGCGTCGTCGAATGCCTGGTTCGTCTGCCCGCACCAGAGCCGCAAAACCTGCCTTATCAATCCGTACAGCTACCGCCTGAATGGCGTGGATACGCTGATGACCACGGTGTCGTACCCGTTGATCGAGCACGACCGGGTGCTTGGCGTGGTGAGCGCAGACCTCACATTGAGCAGCCTCCAAAAGTCAGCAGATGAAGCGGCCAACACCCTCTATGACGGCCTGGCCGTGCTGAGCTTCATCAGTCCAGACGGCGTCGTCGCAGCCCGGAGCCGTGCCCCCGGAGCATTGGGCAAATCCATGGCAAAGGTGGATGCCACGTTCGCCCCCATCGTCAGCGAAGGCCTGGCCAGCGGCAAGCCGAGCAGCGTCGAACGGGACGGAATAACAGCCGTGTTCGTTCCTTTCACACCGCTGACCGGCGCTATGCCCTGGGGCGTATTGATCGAAGCGCCCTCCCCCGTGATCCTCAAATCTGCCTTGCAACTGCGTGATGAGTTGACCGCCAAGGGCCAGGAGGCCGTCGTCCGGCAACTGCTGCTGGGCACCGGTGCCGTAATCTTCGGACTGCTGTTGATGATGCTCCTGGCCAATAGCATCGCCCGGCCGATCCTGTCGGTCGCGAAACGACTTGAAGACATCGCCAGTGGCGATGGTGACCTTACCCGCCGCCTGAACTACCAGCGCAAAGACGAACTGGGAATCCTGACATCCTGGTTCGACCGATTCCTCGACAAACTGCAGCCAGTCATCGCCGATGTCCGTGCCGCGGTCGATACTACCCGTGCCCAGGCTAAGCAGGCAGCAGGCATCGCTGTTACTTCGCGTGACAGCATGCAGCGGCAGTTCCAAGAGGTGGATCAGGTTGCCACTGCAGCCCAGGAGATGAGCGCAACAGCCCATGATGTGGCACGCAACACGGCCCAAGCGGCGGATGCCTCCAGGAGCGCCGACGAAGCCGCTAGTGCCTGTCGCAGGGTCATAGATACTGCAGCGGGCTCTATTCGCTCTCTGTCTGAGGAAATCAACCATGGCAAAGGCCAGGTCGAGACTCTTGCCGCCAATAGCGAGCAGATCGGTCAAGTGCTCGAAGTCATTCGCTCGGTAGCCGAGCAAACGAACCTGCTGGCGCTCAATGCGGCCATTGAAGCAGCTCGCGCTGGTGAGTCAGGTCGGGGCTTCGCAGTGGTAGCCGATGAAGTCCGGCAACTCGCCAGTCGCACCCAGGACTCGGTGCTGCAAATCCAGAGAGTCATCGAAGCGCAACAGCACGCCACTTCCCAAGTTGTACGCGCCATGCAAATCAGCTTCCAGAAGGCAAAAATCTCAGTCTCCGGCATCGAGGAAGCGTCGAATTCGCTGCGACACGTGAACAACGGCATCGAGATCATCAACGAAATGAACCTGCAGGTTGCAAGCGCCGCAGAGGAACAAAGCGCAGTCTGCGAGGAAGTGAGCCGGAATGTCGCCTCGATTCGCAACATGACGGAGTCTCTTACTGCCCGAGCTCAGGAGTCCGCGGTAGTTAGCGAAGCGCTCAACGATCTGGCGGATCAGCAGCAGCGCATGATGAGCGGCTTCAAGGCCTAGTCGCTGAGAGCTGCTAATGGAGGCTGACGATATCCAGCTCCCTCCATCACCGATTTTGAGCAAATTCTGCCGGTCCCGACCGGCAGAGAACGGCCGATTCTGTTGAAAAAGTAGCTTCCCCATGCCTTCGGCAGAATTGCCCTGTCAGCCTGGGACAGACCAGTTTTCAAATATTTATTTTTGGGACTGCTTTGAGGTTACTTCTTAACAGACGCGTCTCGAAGACGTCGGAGATGTACTTGAGGAAGATCAGGTTCAGGGCAACGTGCTTGTAATCGCTGGGCTCCATGTTGCCGCGTAGCTTGTCGGCGGTTTTCCACAGATTGTCGGCGTAGTCCAGTTCCGCCAACGGTGCGGTTTTGGCTTCTGTGCTCTGCGGTGCCGCGGCTTTGGCCGGTGCGCTGGATTTGGGCGTGGCTTCACTCAGGGCGACCGAACTGCCCCGGCCACGGCCCGTGCGGATGCGGCCCTCTTCTAGCAGGTGCTGTTTGATGCGCTGGTAGGTGTTGTCTTGCTAGCCGAGGGCTTCCTGCAGGCGCTGGTTGTCTGCGTTGCCGCCAAGCGAGGCGAGGATGGCCAGAAAGCGTTCGGTCTGTTGTTCGGTGCTGTTCACGGTACAGTTCCTTAGGCTCAAGCAGGCCAGTAGAGGCGCTTGAGCGGCACGAGACGTTTGGTTTCGGCGTCGGTAGCGTCGTAGTGCTCGATCAGGGCGCGCACCACATGTTCGAGTGTCCATAAGGCCAGGGGGATCGAGGCGCGGTCGGCTTCGTACTGGGCGTCCTTGCTGAAACCGCCGGTACTGACGTAGAGGCCGCGGTCATCCTTGTGCCGGCCACCGAGGAAGCTGCGGATTTGCTGGCTGCCCATCTTTCCGCTGCGGTGTTTGACCTCGACGACGATGCGTGGGTGCTCGAAGCCGAAACCATCGGGAGAGGCGACGATATCTTTGCCGCGATCCGGGCCATCGGGCGATACCTGAGTCTTGTAGCCCATGGCGCGGAGGATGCCGGCCACCAGCTCCTGCATTTCCTTGTCGTCGAGCTTGATGATCAGGTCTTTGATCTGTTCGCGTGCGCGTTCTTCGATATCGGCTAGCGGGTCGGCGGCCGCTTCTTCACTGTCATCTTCCATTGGCTCTGCCGGTTTACCCTTGAGTACTGCCAGTACGTCGGCGACCGCCTTTGCAGGCACTTCGAACAAGGTCAGAGTCGAGCCGAGGCTGTTCTTGGTGGTCGTACCGAGGCTGTCACGCGCCAGTTCCTGCGTTTGCCATTGCACCTTGCGTACCAGCGCCATGCCTTGTTCGGCCGTTTGCGGTTGATATTCGGCAGGGCCTGTTACCTTGCCGACGGCGTACAGGCGGTTGGCGGGCGAGTAAGTGATGATCCAGTTACCCGGCTGTATTTCATTGACGAAACGCCAGACCTGGGAGGCGCCAGAGATCACCCGGCCTTGTTTAGCCTGGGGATCCATGGATTGGTACAAAGCAATCAACTGTTTGCGGCTAACGCCAGGCTTGGCCTGTTCAGCCAGCTGGCTCCAGCCGATAGCGGCGACGCCGTGCTCGCGGAAGGCTTCATACAGGCTGCCGCCTTCACCGCGTACCATCCACATCCGTGTCACAGGAACCTCGCAGATTTCACATTCAGAGGGGAATCAGGCGCTCAACTTTACGGGAGTGCGCGGCTGCATCAAGTTTCACTTGCCAATGCAGAAGCTGGAGAAGATGCGCCCGAGCAGATCATCGGAGCTGAACGCGCCGGTAATTTCGCCCAGGGCTTGCTGGGCCATGCGCAGATCCTCGGCGAGCAGTTCGCCGGCCCCCATCAGGGTGAGCTGGTTGCGGCCGTGTTCGAGGTATTGCTCGGCCTGGTGCAACGCCTCCAGATGGCGGCGGCGGGCGCTGAAGCCGCTTTCGGCGGTCTGTTGATAACCCATGCAGGCTTTCAGGTGTTCGCGCAGCAGCTCCAGGCCTTCTGCAGATTTGGCCGAAAGGCTGAGGGTAACGTGGCCATCGGCGCTGGTTTCCAGCGCTACCGCCTCACCGGACAGGTCGGCCTTGTTGCGGATCAGGGTGACCCGCGCTGGGTCGGGGCGCTGTTCGAGAAACTCAGGCCATAGCGCGAAGGGATCGACGGCTTCCGGCGCGGTGGAGTCCACCACCAGCAGCACGCGGTCGGCTTCGCCGATGGCCTTAAGCGCACGCTCTACACCAATGCGCTCGACCTGGTCGTCGGTGTCGCGCAGGCCAGCGGTGTCGACCACATGCAGGGGCATGCCATCGATGTGGATATGTTCGCGTAGTACGTCGCGGGTAGTGCCGGCGATGTCGGTGACGATGGCCGCTTCACGCCCGGCCAGTGCATTGAGCAGGCTGGACTTGCCGGCGTTGGGGCGACCGGCGATGACCACGGTCATGCCATCGCGCAGCAAGGCGCCTTGTCCCGCTTCGCGCAGCACTGTGGATAAGTCGACGCGCACGCTGTCGAGCTGGTTGAGTACGTGGCCATCGGCGAGAAAGTCGATCTCTTCCTCGGGGAAGTCGATGGCGGCTTCGACGTAAATGCGCAACTGGATCAGCGATTCGGTCAGCGCATGCACGCGTCTGGAGAATTCTCCCTGCAGCGAGCGCAGGGCATTGCGCGCGGCCTGTTCGGAGCTGGCCTCGATCAGGTCGGCAATGGCTTCAGCCTGGGCCAGGTCGAGCTTGTCGTTGAGAAACGCACGCTCGCTGAACTCGCCTGGGCGGGCCAGGCGCGCACCCAACTCCAGGCAGCGACGCAGCAGCAGGTCGAGCACCACAGGGCCGCCATGGCCCTGCAGCTCCAGCACATCTTCGCCGGTGAAGGAGTTCGGGCCTGGAAAGTAGATGGCCAGGCCTTCGTCCAGGGTCAGTTTCTGATCGGCGTAGAACGGCCCGTGATGGGCGAAACGCGGCTTGAGTTCACGGCGACAGATGGCCTGAGCCAGTTGTCCCGCCAGTGGGCCGGACACCCGCACGATGCCCACGCCACCCCGACCCTGAGCGGTGGCGACGGCGGCGATGGTGTCTCTGGCTTGGTTCATGGCGGTTTACTCGATCTGTGCGGGGGAATATAGGTGCGCGGGATAGCGGGTCAGATTCGCGAGCAGAGCTCGCTCCTACGATAAATGCATGGATAGCAAAACGCCCCAATCATGGGGCGTTTGCTTGATGCTTGGAAGCCTTGCCGAATCAGGCGTTGGCTGCCTTGGTTGCTGCAGTGATCTTGCGCGTAATGTACCACTGCTGGGCGATGGACAGGCAGTTGTTGACCACCCAGTACAGCACCAGACCGGCAGGGAACCACAGGAAGAAGAAGGTGAAGATGATCGGCATCAGCTTCATCACACGGGCCTGCATGGGATCCGGCGGCGTCGGGTTGAGCTGCTGCTGGATGAACATGGTCGCGCCCATGATGATCGGCAGGATGAAGAACGGATCCTTGATCGACAGGTCTGTGATCCACAGTAGCCAGGGCGCCTGACGCATTTCCACGGATTCCAGCAGTACCCAGTAAAGGGACAGGAATACCGGCATCTGCACCAGGATCGGCAGGCAGCCGCCCAGCGGGTTGATCTTCTCTTTCTTGTACAGCTCCATCATCGCCTGGGACATCTTCTGGCGATCGTCACCGAACTGTTCCTTCAGCGCCTGCAGCTTCGGCGACACGGCGCGCATGCGTGCCATGGAGCGGTAGCTGGCGGCGGACAGCGGGAAGAAGATTGCCTTGATGATGATGGTCAGGAAGATGATCGACCAGCCCCAGTTACCGACCAGGCCGTGGATCACTTCCAGCAGCCAGAAGATTGGCTGGGCGAGGAACCACAGCACACCGTAGTCGACGGTCAGCTCCAGGCCCGGCGACAGGCTGCCGAGGTATTCCTGCAGTTTCGGGCCGGCATAGAGCACGGCGCCGGTTTCACCCTTGCCGCCAGCAGGAATCTGCAAGGCCGAGCTGGTGAAGCCGACGATGTAGTTACCTTGGCTGTCTTTGCGGGTCTGAATCTGGTTGCTGCTGTCTTTGGACGGCACCCAGGCGGTGACGAAGTAGTGCTGCAGCCAGGCCACCCAGCCGCCTTGTACGCTTTCCTTGAAGCTGTGCTTGTCGATGTCCTTCATCGACAGCTTCTTGTACGGCTCGTCCGGGGTCCATACGGCGGCGCCCAGGTAGGTGGCGGTACCAGTGGCGGTAGTCGAGGACGGATCACCGCTGTTGTCGCGCTTGAGCTGGGCGAACAGGTTGCCGCTCCAGGCCTGGTCGCTCTGGTTGTCGATCAGGTAACGCACGTCGACCTGGTAGGAGGACGGGCCGACGCAGCCAGGCTTCTTCAACTGTTGTTCACGCGCCGAGCACTGCGGGTTCAGACCGCGCTTGAAGCTGTAGCGCTTGATGTAGCTGACGCCGTTGTCGCTGTAGGTGAGATCGACCACCAGCTTGTCTTGACCTTCGGCCAGCTCGTAGTTCTTTTTCTCGCTCGACCACAGGGCGCGACGGCTGGAGCTGTCCGGCGCGTTCTGGCCGATCAGGCCGCTCTGCGCCAGGTAGGTGCGCTCGGTGCCGTTATCGAACAGCTGGAAGGGTACGTCTGGGCGATCCTGACGACGCGGATACTGCGGCAGACGCAGTTGCACCACATCACCACCACGCGGATCGATGGCCAGCTCGAGGACATCGGTCTTGACGCGAATCAGCTCGTCACTGCTGGCAGTGGTCGATGCCACGGCTGCAGCGCTGGGATCTGCCACGGTGCTGGGAATGTCGTCGCCGTTGCTGGCGGCTGCGCTGGAGGCATCCGGCAAACCGGGCGTGGCGGCTGGAGCGGACTGAGTCTGCGCCGGCAGAGCGGCCTGGCCGTAGTCCTGGTTCCATTGCAGGACCATCAGATAGGACACGACTGCCAGGGCGACGATCAGGATCGAACGTTGGATATCCATGATTATTCGGCCATCGAAGGGGAACGGGATGTTTTCGCGGGAGGAACCGGGTCGAAGCCGCCGGCATTCCAGGGATGGCAGCGGCCGAGCCGGCGCGCAGCCAGCCAGCCGCCACGCACGAGGCCATGTTGCTCGATGGCTTCGTAGGCATAGCAGGAACAGCTTGGGTAAAAGCGGCAGTGACTGGCCATCAGGGGGCTGATGGCGTAGCGGTAGACCTGAATGCAGGCGAGGGCCACTTTACGCATGAGGATGGTCGCTTGTCCCGGGGGACGCTTCTGCTTCGCGACTGGGGCGGTTCCGGGCCAGGCGTTTCCAGAGTTTGTCGAACTGCTTGGCAAGCTCGGCGTTTTCCAGATCACCTAGACCTTTGCGCGCGACGACCACGATATCCCAGCCGATCAGATTGTCCTGATTCTGGCGGAAGGATTCGCGGATCTGACGCTTGATGCGGTTGCGCTCGACAGCGAGCTTGACACTCTTCTTGCCGATCACCAGACCAAGGCGGGGATGATCGAGCTCGTTGTCGCGCGCCAGCAGCAGGACACTTTTGCCCGGCGCTTTACCGCTTGGGGAGTCGAAGACTGCCTTGAATTGCCGGGGGGTCAGCAGTCGCTTTTCCCGGTCGAAGCCTCGACTCACCACCTGTCCGGATGAATTAGACAGTCAGACGCTTACGGCCTTTGGCGCGACGACGCGACAGGACGGCGCGGCCGTTCTTGGTAGCCATACGGGCACGGAAACCGTGGGTGCGAGCGCGCTTGATGGTGCTGGGTTGGAAAGTGCGTTTCATGGTGCGTTACCTGGGTGATCGACTAGGGCCGGTATGGCCCCCGTTTTAAGAGACCGGCGATTGTAGAGAAAGCCGCTGGGCAGGTCAATTTCCAACCAACCTTTTGTCCGACTATTAAGAAGAAGAGAAGAAGATCTTTTTAAACCCTTTTCTCTTTTTATGATGATTAGCAGCATGCGGCTCTGTGGAAAACTACCCGCGGACGAGTGAAAGTGGCATCTGCAAGGGATGATAAGCCTGTCAACAAGGCGTGCGGGGGCTGTGCGGGTACTGGGTAAAGCTTGGGGGTAAACAGGTGGTTTACCCACAGGACGGTTTTCCCGCGAGTTATCCCTGTGCTTGTCCCGAGGGCTCAAGGGCTGTTATCCACAATGTTCCTGGCGGTTGTATAAGCCTTGTGAATGTTATTTAAGGCTTTGATTTTACTTGGCCATCTCCTCCAGGGGATGTGGATAAGTGAGTCTTTGGCCGCTACAATGGGCGCTTGTTTCGTATCGCCACCTGGTAGGGGATTGTCAGTGTCAGTGGAACTATGGCAGCAGTGCGTCGAGCTCTTGCGCGACGAATTGCCGGCCCAGCAATTCAACACCTGGATCCGTCCTCTGCAGGTAGAAGCCGAAGGCGAAGAGCTGCGCGTGTATGCGCCCAATCGCTTCGTGCTTGACTGGGTCAATGACAAGTACCTCAGTCGCTTGCTCGAGCTGCTTGCCGAGCGAGCCAATGGCCTGGTGCCCGCGCTGTCCTTGTTGATAGGGAGCAAGCGTGCGGCTACCCCACGAGTCGCGCCTACTGCCCCACGTCCGGCTGCGGCGCGTCCAGCGCAGCCCGTGCAGCCGAATCTGGCAGTGAACAAACCCGCTCCTCCACCCGTTCAGGAAGAGCCGTCGCGAGCCAGCTTCGATTCCATGGCCGGTGCTGCGCCGCAACCCCCCACGCCTGCTGTTGCGCCTCGTAGTGAGCGTAACGTCCAGGTCGAGGGCGGCCTCAAGCACACCAGTTATCTCAACCGCACCTTTACCTTCGATAACTTCGTCGAGGGCAAGTCGAACCAGTTGGCTCGCGCTGCCGCTTGGCAGGTTGCCGATAATCCCAAGCATGGTTACAACCCGCTCTTCCTTTATGGGGGCGTTGGCCTGGGTAAGACTCACTTGATGCATGCGGTGGGTAACCATCTGCTGGCGAAGAATCCCAACGCCAAGGTGGTCTATCTGCACTCCGAGCGTTTCGTTGCCGACATGGTGAAAGCGCTGCAGCTGAATGCCATCAATGAGTTCAAGCGTTTCTACCGTTCGGTGGACGCGCTGCTGATCGACGACATTCAGTTCTTTGCCAAGAAGGAGCGCTCCCAGGAGGAGTTCTTCCACACTTTCAATGCGCTGCTGGAAGGGGGTCAGCAGGTGATCCTCACCAGCGACCGCTACCCGAAGGAAATCGAAGGCCTTGAAGAGCGCCTGAAATCGCGTTTCGGCTGGGGGCTGACTGTGGCGGTCGAGCCTCCCGAGCTGGAAACCCGCGTGGCGATCCTGATGAAGAAGGCCGACCAGGCCAAGGTCGATCTGCCGCACGATGCCGCATTTTTCATCGCCCAGCGCATCCGCTCCAACGTGCGTGAGCTGGAAGGTGCGCTGAAACGCGTGATCGCGCACTCGCACTTCATGGGCCGCGACATCACCATCGAGCTGATCCGCGAATCGCTCAAGGATCTGCTGGCTCTGCAGGACAAGCTGGTCAGCATCGACAACATTCAGCGCACCACCGCCGAGTACTACAAGATCAAGATTTCCGATCTGCTGTCCAAGCGCCGTTCGCGTTCGATCGCCCGGCCGCGCCAGGTGGCCATGGCGTTGTCGAAAGAGCTGACCAACCACAGCCTGCCGGAAATCGGTGTGGCCTTCGGCGGGCGTGATCACACCACGGTATTGCACGCTTGCCGTAAGATTGCTGAACTTAGGGAATCCGACGCGGACATCCGCGAGGACTACAAGAACCTGCTGCGTACCCTTACAACCTGATCCGCAGCTCCACGAGGCAAGGGACTAGACCATGCATTTCACCATTCAACGCGAAGCCCTGTTGAAACCCCTGCAACTGGTCGCCGGTGTCGTGGAACGACGCCAGACGCTGCCGGTTCTGTCCAACGTCCTGCTGGTGGTCGAAGGCCAACAGCTGTCGCTGACCGGTACCGACCTCGAGGTCGAACTGGTTGGTCGCGTCACGCTGGAAGACGCCGCCGAGCCGGGTGAAATCACCGTGCCGGCGCGCAAGCTGATGGACATTTGCAAGAGCCTGCCAAGCGATGCAGTGATCGACATTCGGGTCGATGATCAGAAGCTGTTGGTCAAGGCGGGGCGTAGCCGCTTCACGCTGTCGACGCTGCCGGCCAATGATTTCCCCACTGTGGAAGAAGGCCCGGGCTCGCTGACCTTCAACCTGCCGCAAGCCAAGCTGCGCCGCCTGATCGAGCGCACCAGCTTCGCCATGGCTCAGCAGGACGTGCGCTACTACCTCAACGGTATGTTGCTGGAAGTGCAGAGCGGTCTGCTGCGTGCCGTCGCTACCGACGGTCACCGTTTGGCCATGTGCTCGATGGAAGCCGCGATCCAGCAGGACGGCAAGCATCAGGTGATCGTACCGCGTAAAGGTATTCTCGAACTGGCCCGCCTGCTCACCGAGCAGGACGCCGAAGTCGCCATCGTCCTGGGTCAGCACCACATCCGTGCCAACACCGGCGAGTTCACCTTTACCTCCAAGTTGGTGGATGGCAAGTTCCCGGACTATGAGCGCGTACTGCCGCGTGGCGGTGACAAGCTGGTGCTGGCGGATCGTCAGGGTCTGCGTGAGGCATTCAGCCGTACCGCGATTCTGTCCAACGAGAAGTACCGTGGCATTCGTCTGACCCTGGCCGCCGGCCTGCTGAAAATCCAGGCCAACAACCCGGAGCAGGAAGAGGCCGAGGAAGAGATCGTGGTCGACTACAACGGCGGCGGTCTTGAGATTGGCTTCAACGTCAGCTACCTGCTGGACGTGTTGGGCGTGATGGGTACTGAACAGGTGCGCCTGATCCTCTCCGACTCCAACAGCAGCGCCCTGCTGCAGGAAGCCGACAACGACGATTCTGCCTACGTTGTCATGCCGATGCGTCTTTAATGTCCCTGAGCCGTATCATGGTCACCGCGGTGCGTAACCTGCACCCGGTGACCCTCTCCCCCTCCCCCCGCATCAACATCCTTCACGGCGCCAACGGCAGCGGCAAGACCAGCGTGCTGGAGGCGATCCATCTGCTCGGCCTCGCCCGCTCGTTTCGCAGCACACGCCTGCAACCTGTCATTCACTACGAACAACCCGCCTGTACCATTTTTGGCCAGGTGCAGTTGGCCGAGGGCGGCTCTAGCAATCTCGGTATTTCGCGTGATCGCCAAGGCGAGTTGCAGATTCGTATCGATGGGCAGAATGCGCGTAGCGCTGCTCAGCTCGCAGACTTGTTGCCACTGCAGCTGATCAATCCGGACAGTTTTCGCTTGCTGGAAGGCGCTCCGAAGATTCGTCGGCAGTTTCTCGATTGGGGTGTGTTCCACGTGGAACATCGCTTCCTGGGAGCCTGGCAGCGCCTGCAGAAAGCCCTGCGGCAGCGGAACTCGTGGCTGCGCCATGGTACACTTGACGGTGCTTCGCAGGCCGCGTGGGATCGCGAATTGTGCAGTGCAAGCGAAGAAATCGACACCTACCGCAGGGCCTATATCCAGGCGTTGAAACCGGTGTTCGAAAGCACGTTAGCTGAGCTGCTGCAATTGGAAGGGCTGACCCTGAGCTATTACCGTGGCTGGGACAAGGATCGAGAGCTGAGCGAAGTGCTCGCCTCTTCCCTGCTCCGTGACCAGCAGCTCGGGCACACCCAAGCCGGACCGCAGCGCGCGGATTTGCGTCTACGTCTAGCGGGGCATAACGCGGCAGAAATCCTGTCGCGAGGGCAACAGAAACTCGTGGTGTGTGCTTTACGCATCGCCCAGGGCCACTTGGTCAATGAAGCCAAGCGTGGCCAGTGTATCTATCTGGTGGACGACCTACCGTCTGAACTGGATGAGCAGCATCGTCAGGCATTGTGCCGGTTGCTGGAAGATTTGCGCTGCCAGGTGTTCATCACCTGTGTGGATCATGAATTGTTGAGGGAAGGCTGGCAGATGGATACGCCGGTTGCCATGTTCCACGTGGAACATGGTCGTATCACCCAGACCCAAGACCATCGGGAGTGAAGGCATGAGCGAGAACCAAACGTACGACTCCTCCAGCATCAAGGTGCTGAAAGGATTGGATGCCGTACGCAAACGTCCCGGGATGTACATCGGTGACACTGACGATGGTAGTGGTCTGCACCACATGGTGTTCGAGGTGGTCGATAACTCGATCGACGAAGCGCTGGCAGGTTATTGCAGCGAAATCACCATCACCATCCACCCGGATGAGTCGATCAGCGTGCGTGACAACGGCCGTGGTATTCCGGTCGACATGCACAAGGAAGAAGGTGTATCCGCGGCCGAGGTCATCATGACCGTGTTGCACGCCGGCGGTAAGTTCGACGACAACAGTTACAAGGTGTCCGGCGGTCTGCACGGCGTGGGTGTCTCGGTGGTGAACGCCCTCTCCAAGGAGCTGGTGCTGACCATCCGCCGCAGCGGCAAGATCTGGGAACAGACCTATATCCACGGCGTTCCGCAAGCGCCGCTGGCTGCTGTTGGTGACACCGACGGTACCGGTACGCAGATCCACTTCAAACCCTCCGAAGAGACCTTCGCCAACATTCACTTCAGCTGGGACATCCTGGCCAAGCGTCTGCGCGAGCTGTCTTTCCTCAACTCTGGTGTGGGCATCCTGCTGCGTGACGAACGTACCGGCAAGGAAGAACTGTTCAAGTACGAGGGTGGTCTGAAGGCCTTCGTTGAGTATCTGAACACCAACAAGACGGTGGTCAACCAGGTATTCCACTTCAACATCCAGCGCGAAGAAGACGGCGTTGGGGTGGAAGTCGCCTTGCAGTGGAATGACAGCTTCAACGAGAACATCCTCTGCTTCACCAACAACATTCCACAGCGTGACGGTGGTACCCACCTGGCAGGCTTCCGCTCGGCCCTCACCCGCCACCTGAACAACTACATCGAGGCCGAAGGCCTGGCGAAGAAGTTCAAGATCGCCACCACCGGCGATGATGCCCGTGAAGGCCTGACTGCGATCATTTCGGTCAAGGTACCGGATCCGAAGTTCAGCTCGCAGACCAAGGACAAGCTGGTTTCCAGCGAGGTCAAAACGGCTGTCGAGCAGGAAATGGGCAAGTACTTCGCCGACTTCCTGCTGGAAAACCCGAACGAAGCCAAGGCCGTGGTCGGCAAGATGATCGACGCCGCCCGTGCCCGTGAGGCCGCGCGTAAGGCGCGTGAGATGACCCGCCGCAAGGGCGCACTGGATATCGCCGGCCTGCCCGGCAAACTGGCGGACTGCCAGGAAAAAGATCCGGCGCTGTCCGAACTCTACATCGTGGAGGGTGACTCCGCGGGCGGTTCTGCCAAGCAGGGCCGTAACCGCAAGACCCAGGCCATCCTGCCGCTCAAGGGCAAGATCCTCAACGTCGAGAAGGCGCGCTTCGACAAGATGCTCTCCTCCCAGGAAGTGGGCACCCTGATCACCGCGCTGGGCTGCGGCATCGGGCGTGAGGAGTACAACATCGACAAGCTGCGTTACCACAACATCATCATCATGACCGATGCTGACGTCGACGGTTCGCACATCCGTACCCTGCTGCTGACCTTTTTCTTCCGCCAGCTGCCGGAGCTGATCGAGCGTGGCTACGTCTACATCGCCCAGCCGCCGCTGTACAAGGTCAAGAAAGGCAAGCAGGAGCAATACATCAAGGACGACGAGGCCATGGACGAATACATGACCCAGTCGGCCCTGGAAGACGCCAGCCTGCACGTCAACGAGACTGCCCCGGGTCTGTCCGGCGGCGCACTGGAGAAGCTGGTCGGCGACTATCGCCGCGTGATGAAGACCCTGGATCGCCTGTCGCGCGTCTATCCGAAGGAGATCACCGAGCACTTCGTCTACCTGCCGAGCATCGGCCTCGAGCAGCTGGCCGACCACGCCGGCATGCAGGCCTGGCTGGAGCGCTTCAGCGCGCGCCTGAAGGCCACTGAGAAGTCCGGCCAGACCTACACCATCAGCCTGCGTGAAGACCCCGAGCGCCACGTCTGGCTGCCTGAGGTGGAGATCAAGGCGCATGGCCTGTCCAGCTACACCACCTTCAACCGCGATTTCTTCGCCAGCAACGATTACAAGACGGTCACCACCCTCGGCGACCAACTGAATAATCTGCTGGAAGAAGGTGCCTATGTGCAGCGCGGTGAGCGCAAGAAGCCGGTCAATACCTTCAAGGAAGCGCTGGATTGGCTCATGAGCGAAAGCACCAAGCGTCACAGCATCCAGCGATACAAAGGTCTCGGCGAGATGAACCCGGATCAGCTATGGGAAACCACCATGGATCCGGAAGTACGCCGCATGCTCAAGGTGACCATTGAGGACGCCATCGCTGCCGACCAGATCTTCAACACCCTGATGGGCGACGCTGTGGAGCCGCGCCGCGACTTCATCGAGTCCAACGCCCTGGCGGTGTCGAACCTGGACTTCTGATACTCCGGGCCCGGGCGCATATTCATGCGTCCGAGTTTAGAGCCGTGGGCTAAGGATTTGCTTACCAAGAAAACCCCAGCGATTAGCTGGGGTTTTTCTTTGTCTAACTGATGGGCTGCTCTTCAGCTGCACACACTGTGCACCCGTCCTCGCCTGGGCCATCGTGGCGCTACGGATTAGCCCGCCCCTCTGCGTCGCAACACCTCATCACGGCTGCGTGGCTTGTTGGCAACTACAGCTTCAGACCGAGAGCCTTTTTCCGATTCGAGCATCTGTTCTACTTCCCCTCCTTGGCCAACATGCCGCTTGGCTGCCGGCAGTTCGCGAACAGATCGAGACTGCGCTGGTACTCGCGGGTCTCGACCTGTAGCAGGCCGAGCATGGAGTGGAACAGGTTGTCCTGACTGTAGGCTTGGCCACTCGCATCACGCAGGCAGTCCTGGTCGAGACCGAACTCCTGCCTGTAGCCATCGGAGAACCACATCAGCATGGGTATATGCGTCTGTTGTGGCGGGGCCAGGGCGTAAGGCGTGCCGTGCAGGTAGAGGTTGAACTCGCCCAGCGACTCGCCATGATCGGAGAGGTAGATGAGACCGGTGTCGAGCCGATTCGACTGGGTGCGCAGAATGTCGATGGCACTGGAAAGTACATGGTCGGTGTAGCTGATGGTGTTGTCGTAGGCGTTGATGATGTCCTGTTGCGAGCAGTCATTGAGGGCGTTGCTGGCACAGATCGGCGAGAAGCGCTGGAACGCCTGCGGGTAGCGCTTGAAATAGTCGGGGCCGTGGCTGCCCATCTGATGCAGTATCAGGACGTTGTCGCCCTGCAGGTCGTTCAGATAGCGCTGCAAGCCATCGACCAAGATGGCGTCATGGCATTCGCCGTCGGAGCAGAAGCTGGAGTCTTTGGCATCGCGCAGGCTTTGGTGTTCGACGCGGTCGCAGGCGCCCTTGCAGCCGGATTGGTTGTCCAGCCAAGTGACCTTCAGGCCGCTGCGCTGGAGGATATCGAGCAGGCCGTCCTGATGCTCTGCGACAGCGGCTTTGTAATCGCTGCGGTTCATCCGCGAGAACATACAGGGCACCGACACGGCGGTTTCGGTGCCGCATGAGGTCACCTGTGGGAACGTCAGCAGGCCGGCTTCATGGGCCAATTCTGGAGTGGTGTCGCGTGGGTAACCGAGCACGCCGAAGTGGTCGGCACGGGCGCTTTCGCCGATTACCAGTACAGTCAGCGATGGACGCTGATGCTGTTGCCAGGCGCTGCTTCGATGGGCGTCTTCGCCAATCGTCTGCCAGGGTTTGGTATCACTCACCAGGCTGTCGCGTGCAAAGCCGTAAGCTGCCGAGAGGTAGTTGCTGGGCACGGCCAGCAGACGCAGTTCATGGTGGTTACGTAGTAGCGAAGCCAACCCCTGATACTGAGCCAGGGCCACGCCAAGCAGAACACTGAATGCTACGGTGGCTACACCGGCACGGCTAAGCACGGCACGTAGAGCGCTGCCATGGCGTGCCAGCGGCAGTTTGTAGAGCAGAACCGAAGGCAGAACGCCTAACAGCAGCAGGTAGGCGAAGAGTTTCCACGACAACAAATCGCGTACTTCGCTGGCATCGGTCTGTACCACGTTGCGCAGCATGTCCCGGTCGAACAATGTGCCGTATTGCTGCATGAAGTACAGGCTGGCCGCGCTGCAGAGGGACAACCCAACCAGCACAGGTTTGAGCAGTCGCGGTGTGGAGAGGGCGAGCAACACCAGGGAGAAGATTGCCCAGAGCATGGCACCAAAGCCAAGGCGTAGGGCCAAGGCATCGTTACCGCCGCCCAGGATCTCATTCAAATGCCCCCACAACGGCTGGTTGTAGAACAACACCAGGACGATTGCTGCTACTGGAGCGAGAAATTCGGGATGAATTCGAGTACGCACGCCGGACATACTGGCCCTGCCCTTTTGGATTGATCGAAAACGTCGGGGCAGGATATTGAGGTGGTTGTCGAAAAATCGTGAAGCGCCTGGCTCCTGAGATGTTACTGAGCCTTATTTGAAACGCTGTCAGGTATGAGAAAGGTTGAGTCGCTTGCAGAGCAAACCGCTAACCAGGGCATCACCCCTGAGCAAGCACTCGATCGCATAGCTCTCGCTCCCTTTGGATGAGTAGACGGGGCTGGAAAATGCGCGGCTGATCACAATTCAGCTTAGAAGCCTCCGCCTATGGCAAAAGGCTTACACGGCGAAGCGCAACGGGCCTCTGCCCTCGCCTGCGAGCCTTGGCTAATCTACACACACGTACCGGGAAATGGATAACCCGAGTCAAGGAAGACAGACCGCGCCAGGAGGGCAAACGACAGGATGTCGGAAGGTCATTAAAAAACCCGCTTCGGCGGGTTTTTTGTTGCCTGTCATCTGACCGCCACAGGGATGGCGGAAATGCCGGTTTTGCAGGAGTGAAAACCGGCCCTGGTGGCAACCCTTCGGGCCGTCGCAAGCGACGTCAAGAACCCTTCCCGACGGTTTTTTTGTTGGCTCAGAAAAAGGCGGGCCGTCAGGCTAATGCTGCTCAGATAAGGCTGCCAAAGCGGCCTTTCGTAGGAGCCACGGCCTGGGGCGAAGCTGTTCAATTGCGCATCGCCCTTGTTCGCGGCGAGGCGCCGCTCCTACACATTCGCCGCCAGACGTCAGGCCCACCAGTAGCGCACCATATGGAAGAACACCGGTGCGGCGAAGCATACGGAATCCAGGCGGTCGAGCATGCCGCCATGGCCTTCGATCATGTGGCCCCAGTCCTTCACCCCGCGGTCGCGCTTGATCGCCGACATTACCAGGCCGCCGGCGAAGCCAAGGATGCACACCAGCAGCGCGAACAGCGCGGCCTGCCAGAACGCGAACGGCGTGATCCAGCACAGCAGGGCGCCGATCAGCGTGGCCAGGGCCACGCCACCGACGAAGCCCTCCACGGTCTTCGAGGGCGACAGGTTGGGTGCGATCTTGTGTTTGCCGGCCAGCTTGCCGCAGACGTACTGCAGCACGTCGGAGAGCTGCACGACGATGATCAGCCAGGCGATCAGCAGCAGGTTGCGCCCTTCGTAGCCGGGGATATCCAGGGTCAGCAGCGCTGGCACGGAGGAGATGCAGAACACCGCGATCATCAAGCCCCACTGCACCTTGGCCGCACGCTCCAGATAGCGCGTGGTGTCACCGCCCAGTGAGGCGAGGATCGGCAGCAACAGGAACAGGTACACCGGGATGAAAATGGCGAACAGCCCGTACCAATCGAAGGCGATCAGCAGGTACTGCATCGGCAAGGCGAAATAGAAGGCGGCCACCAGCGCCGGATAGTCGCTGCGTCGGGTCGGCGTCAGCGTCATGAATTCGCGCAGCGCATAGAAGGACACGAAGTAGAACAGCAGGATCACGCCGTTGTTACCGAACAGGAAGGCGATGCCGATCACCAGCACCATCACCCACCAGGCGTTGATCCGTGCATTCAGGTTGTCGATCACCGGGTTGGGTTGATCGCCACTGCGCCGCTTGA
The DNA here is from genome assembly GCF_034683865.1 of Pseudomonas sp. C11. Lineage (NCBI taxonomy): Bacteria > Pseudomonadati > Pseudomonadota > Gammaproteobacteria > Pseudomonadales > Pseudomonadaceae > Pseudomonas > Pseudomonas sp. C11. Next base: position 154,504 of record NZ_JAWIIP010000007.1, on the reverse strand, counting down.
GGATGAAACCGACCAGACTGGCTAGCAGCAGCAGGGCACCGATACCGGCGAATAACAGCAGGGTATTGCGATCCATTTCAGGCCTCCTCGGGTGCCAGTGCCAGCAGGGCGTTACGCGCGCGTTCCAGGAAGGCGTCCTTACCCTCCCCCTCGATGGGCTCCAGTGCCGCGCCGAAGCTCAGCGTGCACAGCAGTGGCAGCGGCAGCGCCCTGCCCTTGGGCATGACCCGGTTGAGGTTGGCGATCCATACCGGCACCAGCTCTACGTCCGGGCGAGCCTGGGCGAGGTGGTAAAGGCCGCTCTTGAAGGGCAGCAAGGGCTCGTCGCCGAGATTGCGCGTGCCCTCGGGGAAGATGATCAGCGAGTCGCCGCTATCCAGAGCATCGAGCATCGGTTGTAGCGGATTGACGCCCTCCTCTTTGCGCTCGCGGTCGATCAGCACGCCGTTGAATACGCGGTTGATCAAAAAGCTGCGCACACCCGGCTTCTGCCAGTAGTCAGCGCCGGCCACCGGGCGGGTGCGCTTGCGCAACTCGGGCGGTAGCGAGGCCCAGAGCAGGACGAAATCGCCATGGCTGCTGTGGTTGGCATAGTACAGGCGCTGAGTGGCCTGTGCGGTGCTGCCGAGCCACAAGGCGCGGGCACCGGTCAGCAGCCGAGCTGCCGAGGTGATGGCGAAAGCGGTCAATGCGGCGAGCATGGTGACTCCTTTAAGCGAGAACTATGAAAATTCCGAGCAGCACGATCACGGCCTGCAGTAGGAGGCAGAGTACTTGTTTGCGCAGCAGGCCCAATGCGCCCTGGCAGCGCGAGCTCCAGGAGCGATCACCCTGCTCCCCAGACTGCAGGCCCAGACGTTGCAACGCCTGATCCAGGGCCTGGGTTTGTGTCTCCAGTTGTTCCCCTGACTCGGCCAGGTGCTGGAATAACTCTGCATCGAGGGCCACGCGTAATGCCCAGTATTTTTCGGCCAGGCCCGCGATCAGCAGCAGCGCGCAGAGCGGCGCCAGGGTCAGGCTGCCTGGCGCGCCGAGCAATGGCGCCAGGCCGAAGACCACCGCGACCAGGCTAAGTGCGCTGGAGAAATGATCGAGGCTGCGGCCACGTCGTAACAGCGACGCAACCAGCAGCAGATCAGCCTGCATGAACGACCTCCAGTCTCGGTTGTGCATCGAGCATGTTTTGCAGGGCGGCCAGATGCTGCGAACCGAGCACGACCTGAGGGCGCGCCTGGCGAATCAAATCCACGGCCGCTTCCACGGTCTGGCAGCGACCGCTATGCAGCAGCCATGCCGCCACGGCAGTGGCGCTGCGCGAATAGCCGAGTGCACAGCACACCAGTAGCGAACCGTGATGACGCAGGCGCTCGATGGCCTCGGCGGCGTGTTGGCAGGTCAGCGCGTCCAGCGCGACCAGATCCAACGACGGCAGGCTGCAATAGGCTGGTGGCGTGCGTTGCAGAGGCAGTTCGGCGCAGAGGTCGATCAGCGCGGTAAACCCCTCGAGATCCTGCGGCGCAGGGAGTCGAGCCAGGTAGATACCCTCCACCACCTGGTTGGGCGCCGGCTGGCGAAACGTCCACAACCGCGAATTGATCCAGGCGCCAAGCAGATAGGGCGCGAGCAAGACCGTGGCAGCCGGACTGAGACGACCGTCGGCCTGCTTCTGGAAGCCATCAGCGCCGAATAGCAGGTAGTTGAGCGCGACCATGGCCAGGGCAATCGCCGGCCAGAACAGCCATAGCCAGGTACCACCCAGGTTGACGGCTAGCGCAGAGCACAGCAGCGCCCCGAGACTGTAGCGCAGCGCCAGGCGCCAACGCCGTGGATCGCTGCTCAGGTGCATCTGCCGCAGCGGTACATCGCCCTGCAGCGGCAGCAGCCACAGGCAGACAAAGCCGGCCAGCGCCCCGGTGGGCACATCGATGAAGTGATGCTGCCAGGTGGTCAGTACGGAAATACCGATCAATGCCATCCACAGGTGCAGCAGGTCACGCCAGAGCAGCCCGCGGGTGTGATTGGCGAACATCGCCCAGATGATCACCAGCAGGGTGATATGCAGCGACGGCGCCTGGTTGAAGGGTTTGTCGAAGCCCATCAGCACGTCGAACATCAGGCCGAAGGTGCCGTCCAGCGGTGGCCGTTCAAAGGTGAAGCGCAGCGGCCAGAGCAGGAAGCAGGCGACGCAGATGACCTGAGCGGCAAGCAGGCGCAGGGCATGCCGATCCATCTCGCGGCGGCAGGCCGGCAGCAGGAAGGACAGACCATAAAGCAGGTCGATCGACCAGTACGGCACGATGGTCCAGGGCCACAGCGGTATCTGTGGCTCCCAGGCGAAGACCAGGCTGCCGACGTCATCGCGCTGCCCGCTGATCCAGTTGGCGAAACCGTAACTGGCGAAGAACAGCGGGCCCAGCAACAGCAGCCAGAGTACGCCGCGCTTCCACAATCCCTGTTCGCGGGCACTGTCCATCACTTCACTCGCTGCGCCAGGGATACGCTGAAGATGCCCCACTGGTCGATGCGCTGCGCCACCTTGCGAAAACCTGCGGCTTCCACCAGTTGATCCATCTCCGCCTGGCTGCGCCGGCGCATGACCCAGGCCTGGCCGCCACGATGACTGGTCAGGGCGCGGGCGATCAGCTCCAGCTGCGGGTGCCAGGGCTGGCCGGTGTAGACCAGATAACCGCCCTCCTCGACCGCAGCCGCTAGCCCGGCCAACGAGTCGCCGACCATCTGGTTGCTGCCGAACAGTTCGTACAGGCCGGAGACCACCGCCAGGGTCGGCTTGGGATCCAGCGCGGCAAGATCGTCACGGTCGAAGGCATCGCCTTTGACGAAGCGGGCGATGTCACCCAGGCCTTTCTGTTGAATCAGTGCATTGCCGTCGCGCACGTTGATGTCGCTGTAATCGCGCAGCAGGATCGAGTCGGGGCGTTGGGCCTGGCCTTCCAGCGATTCGAGGATGTAGCGGCCATGGCCGGCAGCGATATCGACGATGCGCACGGCGCTGCCCGTTTCACGCAGGCGCGCCATGGCCAGGCGCAGCAGCTCTTCGGCGTGCAGCTTGCGCTGACGGATGCCACGCCAGCCGATGGAGTCCAGATAATTCTGGTCGATCAGGCGGCCCAGTGCGCCCTTGCCGGTAGGCTGATTGCGGTAGACGTAATCGAGGGTGCTGCCGGAGTCGAAACCGGTGTCGAAGCCCAGCTTCACTCCTGCCGACAGCGTGCTGCCAATGCGCATGCCGGCACGGGTGGCGCGCCAGTAAAGGTCGCGCAGCGAGTTTTTCGGCAGCGGTGCGGCCAGTTCTTCGGCTTCGGCGCAGGTGGCGCCCAGGTGGTCGGCATCGAGCAACGAGGGGCGCGATACCGGCTCCTCGAAGTTGCCCAGGATGAAGCGCCGCGCGCGGCTCAGGGCGTGGGCGCGGTCACGTTCACCCAGGGTGTCGTGGAAGAAACCCGGTAGCAGGTGCTTTTCCTTACGCAGGCTGCCAAGGCGCTCGAAGAAGTCTTCCTGCGGTTTGCGATGGACGACAAAGTCGGCGCCGGAGATCAGCAGTTGCGTCGGTACCTGAATCGCGTGGGCGTCGGCGACGACGCGATCGGCTGCTTCGTACAGGCCGAGCAGCATGGTCACCGAAATCGGCCGGGCGATCAGCGAATCATTGTCGAAGGAGGCGATGCGCTCCGGATCGTGGCTGAGGAACTTGGCCTTGACGTAGCTGTTGACGAAGAAGTTGCCACGCCAGGCATGCAGCAGCTTCAGGCCGGGACGGGCGAAGGGCACGTAGAGCTTGACCTTGAAGGCCGGCGAGGCGAGCACCAGGCAGCGCACCTTCGGCGCGTAATCGTGGGCCCAGGTGGAGACGATCACCGCACCGACGCTTTGCGCTACCACGGCCAGATTCTCTTCGGCGATGCCGTGCCGGGTGCCGATGTGCTCGATAAAGGTCTGCACGTCACGCACGCTGCTGGCGAAGCTCGGGCTGTCGCCACGCGCACCGGGCGACAGGCCATGGCCACGGGCATCCCAGGCGAAGAAGTCGCAGTGCGGCAGCTCCAGTTCGTCCACCACATGGGCCATGCGCCCGCCATGTTCGTGGCCGCGATGGAACAGCACCACCGCCTGGCGTGGGCCTTCGGCGGGCGCACTGGCCGGCCAGTGGCGATAGCTCAGGTCGACGCCATCATGGGTGGTGAAGGTGTGCAGGTTTACAGGGCGCATGGAATCTCCTTATTCCGTTGTGGTTGGGTCAGGCCGTTTCGGCCAACCCATGGCGAATGCGGTTGTAGAGGGTGTAGAGCAGCAGCACGAGGATCAGTGCCAGCAATGCATTGATCCATGTGGCCACGAGCAGGCCACTGGCGACGCCGGCACCGAGTACGCCGAAGCAGAAGGCGCGGTCGCTCTTGCCCATCGGCCCGTCGTAGCGCCGTGAGGCCCCGACCATGGGGCCAAGCACGCCGGCGTATTCGCTTATCACGGCCAGCAGCACCACGACGATCACCAACAGCGGCGAGACGCCGGCCAGCAGCGCGAAAGGCAGATACAGGGCGCTGTCGGCGATCACGTCGCACAGCTCGTTGAGGTAGGCGCCGAGCTTGGACTGCTGGCCGAACTCACGGGCGAGCATACCGTCGACGGCATTCAGCGCCATGCGCAGCAGCATCCACACCGGTATCAGCGCGAACAGCCAGGTATTCGAGGGGAACGTAGCGAGCAACGCGCCGAGCAGCAGCGAAGCGATGGCCGCAGCGAGGGTGACCTGATTGGCGGTCACCCCACGCGCGTAAAGGCGCTCGACGCCAGGGCGCAGCAGGTTCTGGAAGGCGGGTTTGAGCTGGTAGATCGATGGCATGGCAGTGAATTCCCTTTACTGGTCGGATGATCGGCCATCGCAGTGAGCGAGACTGTGCGCTTGTCGAGGTAAAAGCGGATTTGTCGACGGTCATACGTAGGGCGGGTGCAACCCGCCAGAGCGCTGATGGCGGGTTGCACCCGCCCTACTGAGGTGACAACTTATACCCCGCTGCAGGATTTTCCTAGCGTTGGCGATTCGCCAGGAAAATCAGGTAGATACAAACAGTGATGGCGCTTTGCTTGTATTTGACGCACAGCTTATCCACAGATCAGGCGGTTTCGCCCAGTCGGCTCAGCTGCGGCTCTTCGCCGCGCATCTCGGTCTGTTGTTGCCGCACCCACTGGAACGCGCGCTCGTTGAGTTCGGCGATGGCGCGCGGGCCTTCGCCCTCGGCATGCATCGGCGCGCCGATGACGACCTGGATGGTGCCGGAGCGTTTGCCCCAGCCGGCCTTGGGCCAGAACTCACCGGCGTTATGGGCAATCGGCAGCACCGGCAGACCGGCATTGACTGCCAGGGCGGCACCGCCACGGGAGAACTTGCCAATCTGGCCAGGCGGGATGCGCGTGCCTTCGGGGAACACCAATACCCAGGCGCCCTGCTTGAGGCGCTCGTCGCCCTGCTTGGCCACTTGCTTGAGCGCCGCCTTGGGGTTGCTGCGGTCGATAGCGATGGGCTTGAGCAGTGCCATGCCCCAGCCGAAGAACGGCACGCGCAGCAGCTCACGCTTGACCACCTGCGACAGTGGCTCGAAGAAACCACAGAGGAAGAAGGTTTCCCAGGTGCTCTGGTGATTGGCGAGGATCACGCAGGGGCGCGCGGGGATGTTCTCCAGGCCGCGCACTTCATAGCGAATGCCGACGATGACCTTGGCCAGCCACACACCGCAGTTGCACCAGGCCTGGACGACGAAGCGATAGCGCTGGCGGAACGGCAGCAAGGGCGCCACTACCAGGCTGATCAGACACCAGAAGAACGAGCTGGACGACAGCAGCAGGTAGAAAAGCGTGACTCTGAGGGCCTGCAGGATCGCCATGTACCTTCACACCTTATGAGAGCAGTTGATCGGCGACAGCCGCCAGATCATCGAAAACCAGGGTTCCTGGCGGCAGGGGCTTGGCCAGGGTTCGTTCGCCCTTGCCGGTTTTCACCAACACGGGCTGACAATCGACGGCGAGCGCCGCCTGCAGGTCACCGCCGGTATCGCCAACGAACCAGGTTCCTGCCAGATCCGTGGCGTAGTGTGCGGCAATCTGTTTGAGCATGCCCGGTTTCGGCTTGCGGCACTCGCAGCCGTCATCCGGCCCGTGCGGGCAATGGACGATCAGGCCGACCTCACCGCCCTGCTCGGCCACCAACTCGCGCAGGCGTGCGTGCATCGACTCCAGGGTCGCCAGGTCATAGTAGCCACGGGCGATGCCGGATTGGTTGGTGGCCACCGCTACCGTCCAGCCGGCTTTCGACAGGCGGGCGATGGCGGCGATCGACGAGGCAATCGGGAGCCACTCGTCGAGCGTCTTGATATAGGCGTCGGAGTCTTCGTTGATGACACCGTCGCGGTCGAGGATCAGTAGTTTCATTCAGTCGTTTCAGAGTCTGCCGTAGGAGCGAGCTCTGCTCGCGAACGCTTTCACGCGCGGAGCTTGCTCCTACAGAAGGGGTCAGCCCAGCACCGAAATATCCGCCACGCCGAGGAACAGCCCGCGCAGGCGGGCCAGCAGGGCGTAACGGTTGGCGCGTACGCGCGCGTCTTCGGCATTGACCAGCACCGCCTCGAAGAAGGCGTCGACCGGCTCACGCAGGCTGGCCAGCTTGGCCAGGGCTTCGTTGTACTGGCGGTCGGCAGCCAGCGGCTGGACGGCCTGGTCGGCTTGCTGGATGGCAGCGTGCAGGGCGAACTCGCTGGGGTTGTCGAAGTAGTGCGCCTCGACCTGGGCGGCGACGCCACCTTCGGCCTTGCTCAGCAGGTTCGACACGCGCTTGTTGGCGGCAGCCAGGGCAGCGGCCTGCGGCAGCTTGCGGAAGGCCTGCACGGCCTGCACACGCTGGTCGAAGTCCAGCGGCGAGGTCGGGTTGACCGCACGCACCGCCTGGTACACCGCCACTTCGATGCCTTCGTCCTCGTAGCGCGCACGCAGGCGGTCGAAGATGAATTCCAGCACCTGGGCGGACAAGCCCGCGGCCTTGATCTTGCCGGCGTACTGGGCGACGGCGAAGTCGACCGCAGCGGCCAGATCCAGATCCAGACCCTTCTCGATCAGGATGCGCAGCACGCCGAGGGCGGCGCGACGCAGGGCGTAGGGATCCTTCGAGCCGGTCGGCAGCATGCCGATGCCGAAGATGCCGACCAGGGTGTCGAGCTTGTCGGCCACGGCCACCGCTGCACCGGTCAGGGTACTCGGCAGTTCGGCGCCGGCACCGCGCGGCATGTATTGCTCGTTCAGGGCCAGGGCGACGTCCTGCGGCTCACCGTCGTTGAGCGCGTAGTAGTAGCCGGCGATGCCCTGCATCTCGGGGAACTCGCCGACCATCTCGGTGGCCAGGTCGCACTTGCTCAGCAGGCCGGCGCGGGCGGCGCGCTTGGCGTCACCACCGACTTCGCGGGCGATGAAGCCGGCCAGGGCAGAAACGCGCTGGGCCTTGTCGAACACCGAACCGAGCTGGGCCTGGAACACCACGTTAGCCAGGCGCTGGTTGAAGCCTTCGAGCTTCTGCTTCTTGTCCTGCTTGAAGAAGAACTCGGCGTCGGTCAGGCGCGGGCGCACCACTTTCTCGTTACCCGAGACGATCTGCGCCGGATCCTTGGACTCGATATTGGCCACGGTGATGAAACGCGGCAGCAGCTTGCCGTTGCCATCGAGCAGGCAGAAGTACTTCTGGTTGTCCTGCATGGTGGTAATCAGGGCTTCCTGCGGCACGTCGAGGAAACGCTCCTCGAACGAGCAGACCAGCGGCACTGGCCATTCGACCAGAGCGGTCACTTCGTCCAGCAGCGCTGGCGGCACGATGGCCTTGCCCTGCTCGGCGGTAGCCAGCTCGTCGACGCGGCGGCTGATGATCTCGCGACGCTCGTCGAAGTCAGCCAGTACGAAGGCGCTGCGCAGGTCTTCGGCGTAGCTCGCCGGGCTGCTGATGCGCACGTCGCGGTTGGCGTGGAAGCGATGACCACGGGAGATGCGCCCGGCTTTCTGGGTGAGGATCTCGCAATCGACCACGCTGTCGCCGAAGAGCATCACCAGCCACTGGGTCGGACGCACGAATTCGTCGCGACGGGCGGCCCAGCGCATGCGTTTGGGGATCGGCAGGTCGTTCAGCGAGTCGGCCACGATGGTCGGCAGCAGGTTCACTGCCGGCTGGCCGGGGATGTGCTGGGCGAAGCGCAGTTTTGCGCCGCTGCGGTCAATTTCCGAGATATCCACACCGCACTTGCGGGCGAAGCCCAGGGCGGCCTGGGTCGGGTTGCCGTCGGCGTCGAAGGCGGCCTGGATGGGCGGGCCGTCGAGGTTCATGCTGCGGTCGGCCTGCTGCTCTTCGAGCTGCCCGACCAGCACCGCCAGGCGGCGCGGCGCGGCGTACACGCGCGTGCTGGTGTAATTCAGGCCGGCGGCCTTGAGGCCTTTTTCGATGCCGGCCAGGAAGGCTTCACCGAGGCTTTTCAGCGCTTTCGGTGGCAGCTCTTCGGTGCCCAGTTCGACCAGGAAATCTTGTGCACTCATGCTTGTGCCTCCGCGTTGTTGCCTTGCCCTTCGTCTTCCAGCAGACCCGACTCCCTGAGCTTGGTCAGCACTTCGTCACGCAGCTCGGGCGTGGCCATCGGGAAGCCGAGGCGGGCACGTGCCTTGAGGTAGCTCTGCGCCACGTCGCGGGCCAGCGTGCGCACACGCAGGATGTACTGCTGACGCGCGGTCACCGAGATGGCGCGGCGGGCATCGAGCAGGTTGAAGGTGTGCGAGGCCTTGAGCACCATTTCGTAGGTTGGCAGCGGCAGGTCGAGTGCGATCAGGCGGTTGGCCTCGCTCTCGTAGAAATCGAACAGCTCGAACAGCTTCTCGACGTTGGCGTGCTCGAAGTTGTAAGTGGACTGCTCCACCTCGTTCTGGTGGAACACGTCGCCGTAGGTCACGGTGCCGAACGGGCCATCGGTCCAGATCAGGTCGTAGACCGAGTCGACGCCCTGCAGGTACATGGCCAGGCGCTCCAGGCCGTAGGTGATCTCGCCGGTTACCGGATAGCACTCGATGCCACCGGCCTGCTGGAAGTAGGTGAACTGGGTGACTTCCATGCCGTTGAGCCAGATTTCCCAGCCCAGGCCCCAGGCGCCGAGTGTGGGCGATTCCCAGTTGTCTTCGACGAAGCGCACGTCATGCACTTCCGGGTCGAGGCCGATGGCTTTCAGCGAGCCCAGGTACAGCTCCTGGAAGTTTTCCGGGTTGGGCTTCAAGACCACCTGGAACTGGTAGTAGTGCTGCAGGCGGTTGGGGTTTTCGCCGTAGCGGCCATCGGTCGGGCGACGCGAAGGCTGCACGTAGGCGGCATTCCAGGTCTCCGGGCCGACGGCACGCAGGAAGGTAGCGGTGTGGAAGGTGCCGGCGCCCACTTCCATGTCATAGGGTTGCAGCACCACGCAGCCCTGCTCGGCCCAGTAGTTCTGCAGGGCCAGGATCAGATCCTGGAAGGTGCGCACGGCAGGCTTGTTCTGGCTCACGAAAAAATCACCTGTGGAGGCTTGCGAGGGAAAGCCGGGGAGTATATCGAAACTCGACGCAGGCCGCAGGGTACGGCACATCGGCATCATTCGCAGTTGGCGCTAACTGTATTTATATCCAGTTATTTTGCCGCTATAGTCAGCGCTTCGACCCCTGACCGAGGCCTACGACCATGCCGCGCTGCTTCTGGTGTACCGACGATCCGTTGTACCAGGCCTACCACGACGAAGAATGGGGCGTGCCGCAGCGCGATGCCCTGCATCTGTTCGAGATGCTGCTGCTCGAAGGGGCGCAGGCCGGCCTGTCATGGATCACCGTGCTGAAGAAGCGCGAGCGCTATCGCCAGGTGCTGCACGGTTTCGATCCCGAGCGCCTGGCCCGTCTCAGTGACGATGAGATCGAGGTGCTGATGCAGGATCCCGGCATCATCCGCAATCGCCTCAAGCTCAAGGCCGTGCGGCAGAACGCTCAGGCCTGGCTGAAGCTGGAAGACCCGGTGACGCTGCTCTGGTCGTTCGTCGGTGGCGTGCCGAAGATCAACCACTTCAGTGATCGCAGCCTGATGCCGGCGGTGACGCCCGAGGCCGAGGCGATGAGCAAGGCGCTGAAGAAGGCCGGCTTCACCTTCGTCGGCCCGACCATCTGCTATGCCTTCATGCAGGCCACGGGTATGGTGATGGATCACACCACCGACTGCGACCGCTACCCGCATTTGAAGGGCTCATGACCACCATCACCACCCTGGACGAACTGCAGGCCCTGTATGGCGACAGCCACGAGCGTTCACGACGCAAGGAGCTGCCGCATCTGATCGAACCCTACCGCGCGTTGATCCAGGCCTCGCCCTTCGTGGTGCTGGCCAGTGCCGGCCCGGATGGGCTGGACTGTTCGCCGCGTGGCGATGCACCGGGCTTCGTGCATATCCTCGACGACCACACCCTGCTGCTGCCGGATCGCCCGGGTAACAACCGCATCGACAGCCTGCGCAACATCGTGCACAACCCGCAGGTGGCGCTGCTGTTCCTGATTCCGGGCGTCGGCGAGAGCCTGCGGGTCAATGGCCGGGCGGAGATTTCCCTCGATCCCGAACTGCTGGAATTGGGCCGCGCGCAGGGCAAATTGCCGCGCAGCGCGCTGCGCATCCAGGTGCAGAGCTGCTACTTCCAGTGCTCCAAGGCCGCAGTGCGCTCGGGCCTATGGGATGCCGCGCGTCAGGTCGAACGCGCCAGCCTGCCCAGTGCTGGCGATATCTTCCGCTGCATCTATGAGGAGTTCGACGTCGAGGCTTATGAGCGCGACCTGCAGCAGCGGCTTCGGACGAGCCTGTACTGACTGCATCGGCCCACGTCGCTACACTTGGCGCTTTTCTGAGCGGTGGAGTCTGTCGTGGATAAACTCAAGGGCGCCCTGGTGGTGGGTTTCCTGCGCCTGTTCGCGCTGCTGCCCTGGCGTGCCGTGCAGGCGGTGGGTAGCGCCATCGGCTGGCTGATGTGGAAATTGCCGAACGGCTCGCGCGATGTGGTGCGCATCAACCTGGCCAAGTGCTTCCCGGAGCTGAGCGAGGCCGAGCGCGAGAAGCTGGTCGGGCAGAGCCTCAGGGACATCGGCAAGACCCTGACCGAAAGCGCCTGCGCCTGGATCTGGCCGGCGCACAAGTCGCTCAAGCTGGTGCGCGAAGTCGAAGGCCTGGACGTGCTGCAGCAGGCGCTGGCCTCGGGTAAGGGCGTGGTCGGCATCACCAGCCACCTGGGCAACTGGGAAGTGCTCAACCACTTCTACTGCAACCAGTGCAAACCGATCATTTTCTACCGCCCGCCCAAGCTCAAGGCAGTCGACGAGCTTTTGCAGAAGCAGCGTGTGCAGATGGGCAACCGCGTTGCGCCCTCGACCAAGGAAGGCATCCTCAGTGTCATCAAGGAAGTGCGCAAGGGGGGCGCGGTGGGCATCCCGGCCGATCCGGAGCCGAGCCGCTCGTCGGGTGTGTTCGTGCCCTTCCTCGGCACCACAGCGCTGACCAGCAAGTTCGTGCCCGGCATGCTCACCGGCGGCAAGGCGGTTGGTGTGTTTCTGCATGCGCTGCGCCTGCCGGATGGCAGTGGCTACAAGGTAATACTCGAAGCCGCCCCCGAGGGCATGTACAGCGACAGCGTGGAGGAAGGCGTGGCGGCCATGAGCGAGGTGGTATCGCGCTACGTACGCAACTATCCGAGCCAGTACATGTGGAGCATGAAACGCTTCAAGAAGCGCCCGGACGGCGAGGCCAAGTGGTACTGATGTACCGCCCGTGTACGCGATGATGAAGGAAGGCGCCTCGATGGCGCCTTTTTTCCGTCACCCGCTGGGCCTCTTCACGGGAATGAGCTATTAAAGGCAAGGTCACCGTTCGCCCATTCTTGGAGCCGTCATGCCGAATCAGCGTCAGCAGGTACGAACCCCGATGAAGTGCCGGATCAAGATCAGCCATCCGAGCTTCGGTGAGTTGCTGGCGCAGACCCGTGACCTGTCCGACAGCGGCGTGTACGTGAAGCACCCCGACATGAGCGTCCTGACGGTGGGCACCGAAGTCACCGGCCAGGTGCAGGATCTGCCCTTCCCCGCTCCGGTTCTGCGCATGGAAGTGATGCGGGTGGATGGTGAAGGCGCCGGCCTGCGCTTTCTCGGTGAAGCCTGACGCCTGCGGGCGCGTCGTGGGGAGCATGCTTTACTGGGAAGGGCATGTACTAATTTTCCGGATTAATGGAACATTTGGTTACATCTGAACTCTGACCAACACCTCAATCCGAGGTTGCGTCCACCCGAGGCGTTTTCGACATGAGTCGAGCGGTACCCGAAGTTCCCCTGGACAGCGCTCAGGCGCAGGCTCCCATTCCCTCCGTTTCTTCCTCTTCCAGCTGGCTGCAACGTAATCGCCAACTTCTTGGCCTCAGTGTGTCGCTGCTGCTGTTCGGTCTGGCGTTGGTGGCCTGCTGGCATCTGGTGCGCGAGATCAACCCGGATCAGGTGCGCGATTCGCTGGCGGCCGTGCCGCCGCAGGCGCTGTTTGGCGCGCTGTTGGCCACGGTTCTTGGCTTCATGGTGATGCTGGCGTATGAGTGGTCGGCCAGTCGCTATGCCAATGTCAGCCTGCCGGCGCCGATGCTGGCGCTCGGCGGCTTCTGCGCCTTCGCCATCGGCAATGCCGTGGGCTTGTCGGCTCTTTCTGGTGGTTCGGTGCGTTATCGCCTTTACGGACGTAATGGCCTGGGCGCCGGTGACGTCGCGCGCATGAGCCTGTTCGCCAGTCTCTCGCTCGGCGTCAGCTTGCCGATCCTGGCCGCGTTGGCGGCGCTGTTCGACCTGCAGGATGCTTCCGCTGCGCTGCGCCTGCCCGAACCGGTGCTCAGGGTGCTGGCGCTTGCCGTGCTGGCTGCGGCACTGGTCGTGGTGGTGCTGGTCAGCCGCAAGCGCCTGCCCGAACGTCCGGCGCCCGGCTGCTGGCAGGTGGATCTGGGGCGTTTCAGCCTGCGTCTGCCTGGCCTGCGCATGAGCCTGACGCAATTGCTGATCAGCAGCCTCGATGTGCTGATCGCGGGCAGCGTGCTCTACCTGCTGCTGCCGGAAGCGCCGCCTTTCTCCAGCTTCATCCTGGTGTACATGCTGGCGCTGGCCGCCGGTGTGCTGAGCCATGTGCCGGGCGGTGTCGGGGTGTTCGAAGCGGTGCTGCTGGCGGCGTTCTCGTCGCGCATCGATCCGGCTGCGCTGGTCGCGGCGATGCTGCTCTACCGGTTGCTGTACGTGCTGTTGCCGCTGGTGGCCGCCGGTTTGCTGCTGTTGGCTGCCGAGGCTCGACGCTTGTGGTTCCCGCGCCAGGTCGCGCGGATGGCCAGTGGCATGGCCGTACCGTTGCTGGCCATGCTGGTATTCGGTGCTGGCGCCGTGCTGCTGTTCTCCGGGGTTACGCCGATCATGGACGAGCGCCTTGAGGCGCTGGGTTTTCTCATGCCGCCGCAGCTGATTGCGGCCTCCCACCTGGCGGCCAGCCTGGTCGGTACCTTGTGCCTGCTGTTGGCGCAGGGGTTGCGGCGGCGCCTGTCGGCAGCCTGGGCGCTGACGCTGGTGCTGCTGTGCCTGGGCGTGGTGCTGGCGCTGCTCAAGGGCTTCGACTGGCCGGAATCGCTGGCTCTGGCGACCATTGCCGGCCTGCTGGCGCTGTTTCGCCGTGAGTTCTACCGTCGCAGTCGGTTGATGGATGTCCCCGCCTCCGGCCTGGGCCTGGCGGCCACGGTCGGGGTGATCGCCGCTTCGGTCTGGCTGCTGCTGTTCGCCTATCAGGACGTCGCCTACAGCCACCAGCTGTGGTGGCAGTTCGAGTTGGATGACAACGCCCCGCGCGGACTGCGTGCGGCATTGGGTAGCGCCCTGGTGCTCCTGGCGGTTGGCCTGACCTGGCTGCTACGTGCGACGCCGCCGAGCATCCTTCTGCCGGACAGCGAGGCACTGCTGCGTGCGCGTGCCATCGTCCAGGCTTCGCGCCAGCCCGAAGGCGGCCTGGCTCTCAGTGGAGACAAGGCGCTGCTGTTCCACCCCGACGGCGAGGCCTTCCTCATGTACGCGCGGCGCGGGCGTAGCCTGGTGGCGCTGTTCGATCCGATCGGGCCGGCAGCCGCGCGTGCCGAGCTGATCTGGCAATTCCGCGACCTGTGCGACCGCCACCATGCGCGGCCGGTGTTCTACCAGGTGCGTGCCGAGAACCTGCCCGGCTACATCGACATCGGCCTGACCGCGCTGAAGCTCGGCGAAGAGGCCCTGGTGGATCTGAAAACCTTCGACCTGGCCAGCAACGGCAAGGAAATGAAAGCCCTGCGCTACACCTGGAACCGTGGCCAGCGCGATGGCCTGAGCCTGGAGTTCCATGCCCCCGGCCAGGTGCCGATGGAGGAGCTGCACGCCATTTCCGATGCCTGGCTACAGGGCAAGAGCGTGCGCGAGAAGGGCTTTTCCCTCGGCCGTTTCAGCCCCGAGTACCTGGCGCATTTTCGCGTCGTGGTGGTGCGCTTCGAGGGTCGCGCGGTCGCTTTCGCCAACCTGCTGGAATGTGAGACGCGCGCGGTGGCCAGCCTCGACCTGATGCGCGTGCTGCCGGATGCGCCGAAGTCGACCATGGAATTCCTCATGCTCGGCCTGATCCAGCAGTTCCAGAGCGAGGGCTATGCGCGCTTCAGCCTGGGCATGGTGCCGCTGGCCGGCCTGCAGACGCGCAAGGGCGCGCCGCTGCCGCTGCGCCTGGGTGCGCTGGTGTTCGACCGTGGTGAAAGCTTCTATAACTTCCAGGGTCTGCGTCGCTTCAAGGACAAGTTCCTGCCACAGTGGGAGCCGCGCTACCTGGCCGTGCCAGCTGGGCTCGATCCCTGGGTGGCATTGGCCGACACCGCGGCGCTGATCGCTGGCGGGTTGGGTGGATTGGTGAGGCGTTGAGATGAGCAGGATGAAAAGAACGCTGGGTGGTGTCGTGCTGGTCGCGGCACTGGCCGGCGGTGCGGCAACCTGGTGGTGGTCGATGCGCGCGGTACCGCATCTGGAAACGGTGCAGGTGCAAGGCGCGCCAGCGCAGTTGCTGAGTCAGGGTGAGGCACGTCAGCGCGTGCTGCTGATCGCCCCGGCCGATCAGGCGCTGGATGGTGCGACGCTGCGGCGCTTGGCCGAGGTGGGCGATCTGCGCCTGCTGCAGGTGCCGTTCATGGCCGGTGACTGCGCCGCTCAGCAACGCCTGATCGACCAGGCGCGCGAGCAGTTGGACGGCGAGCCGACCCTGGTCGCCGGCATCGGCCCGGCGGCTGCAAGCGCCTGGCGCTGGTTGGCGACGCAGACGGACGATCAGGCGCAGGCGCTGTCGGTGGGCTTCGATCTGGCCACCCCCGACTGCCCCAATCCGCTGCCGCAAAAGGCCGCGCATGGTCACTGGGTCGCCCTGTGGAATGACAATCCGGGTGATGACAACGCACGCTTCCTGCGCGAGCAGGCCAATGGCGAGCCGCGCATCGGCACCTTGGAGGCGCCCTTGCAGAGCCTGCTGGCCGATCAGTTGCAGCACATGCTGGCCGGCCAGGGCAGCACCATGCCGGTGATCGAGCATCCGGCGGCGCAACCGGCTGACACCCTGACCCTGTTCTATTCCGGTGACGGCGGCTGGCGCGATCTGGATCGCGCCTCGGCCGAGCACATGGCGACTGCCGGCTATCCGGTGGTGGGCATCGACACCCTGCGCTACTACTGGCAGCACAAGAGCCCGGAGCAGAGCGCCGCCGACCTGTCGCGGCTGATGCAGCAGTACCGCGACAAATGGCATGTGAAGCGTTTCGTGCTGGCCGGCTACTCCTTCGGCGCGGACGTCTTGCCCGCCATCTACAACCGCCTGCCGGCCAGCGACCAGCAACAGGTTGACGCCATCCTGCTGCTGGCCTTCGCTCGCAGTGGCAGCTTCGAAATCGCCGTCAGTGGCTGGCTCGGCAAGGATGGCGCGGAGGCGCCGACCGGCCCGGAAATGCAGCGCCTGCCGCCGGCCAAGGTGCTGTGCATCTACGGCAGCGAAGAGGCGCCAGACAGTGGCTGCACGGCACCGGGCGCCGTGGGCGAGCGCCTGGAAATTACGGGCGGCCATCACTTCGACGAAGACTACGACGCGCTGGCGCAGAAGATGCTGGCGGCGATCAAGGCGCGGCAGACGCCCTGAAATCCACCGCGAACGGCACCAGAGAGGGTGCCGTTCGTCGGTCAAGCGCTACCCAAAATGAACCCTGAGCCTGCATCGGCAGTCCGTGATCCGGATGGGTTGGATGCCATTTTCGATGCAACGCCATGATTTGGAAGGGAATCCGAGCATAGGCCGCTAACCAGGGTTACTGGGTTTGAATAAGATTTTCATGTCATTTTGTCTTGGAGGCGCTCTTTTATTCGGGATTTGTGCCGAAGCCTCCGCCACCTTTCGCATACAGACCATTCCGGCTCCCAGCCAACAGGCTGACCCTGCACCGACCCGTGAGGTGATCAATCGCGCCCTCGCGGCCCTGGGCAAGCCCTATCGCTGGGGCGGTGCCAGCCCCAAGCAGGGGTTCGATTGCAGCGGTCTGGTGCAGTACGCCTTCAAACCCCTCGACGACCTCGATCTGCCGCGCACCTCGCATGAGCTGTCGCGCGTCGATGCGCCCTCGGTCGAGCGGCACGATCTGCAGCCGGGGGATCTGCTGTTCTTCCGTATTCGCAGCCGCTCGGTGGATCACGTCGCCATCTATCTGGGTGAGGGACGTTTCATCCACGCGCCGCGGCGCGGCGCCAACGTGCGCATTGATCGGCTCAACACGCCGTACTGGAAGCGCCACTTCCAACTGGCCAAACGCGTGGTGCCTGAGGCATGAACAACGGATGAGCGGTGCGCCGATGGCCGCCGCAAACCTATCTCCAGGGTCAAGATCGCGTTAGAATGCGCGCCGCTCGCGGCCATGTCGGCTGCGGCAGTGGGTTCCCTCACCCCACTCTACGAAAAAGGACATCGACATGACCCTGATTCCCGCGTCGGTCAGTCGGCCCGTGCTGGCCGGCCTGATCGCCTTCCACATCCTCATCATCATCGCCAGCAACTACCTGGTGCAGCTGCCGATCACCCTGTTCGGCTGGCATACCACCTGGGGCGCGTTCAGCTTTCCATTCATCTTCCTGGCCACCGACCTCACCGTGCGCCTGATCGGCAAGCATTCCGCGCGCGTGGTGATCGCCCGCGTGATGCTGCCGGCGCTGGTCGCTTCCTACGTGGTTTCTGTACTGTTCCACGAGGGCGCGTTCGGCGGCCTGGCGACGCTGGGTGAGTTCAACCTGTTCGTGTTCCGTATCGCCGTGGCCAGCTTCCTTGCCTACGCCTTCGGCCAGTTGCTCGACATTCAGGTGTTCGACCGCCTGCGCAGGATGCGCCAGTGGTGGATTGCGCCGACCGCTTCGACCATTCTCGGTAACCTGCTCGATACCTTCCTGTTCTTCTCGGTGGCCTTCTGGCACAGCGACGATCCCTTCATGGCGGCCAACTGGGTGGAGATCGCCACGGTGGACTACGTGATCAAGCTGAGCATCAGCCTGATGCTGTTCGTGCCGCTTTACGGCATGCTGCTCAGCGCCATCGTGCGTGCCCTGCCGCAGCGTGCCGCTACCGCCTGAGTCGCGTCGCGCCTACCGTAGCCCGGATGTAATCCAGGCTACGCTGCTGAGTCGGCCGTAAAAAACTCGCCGCTAAAGCGCCTCCCACGGGGTATTAGAGCGCTTGTGGGAGGGGCTTTAGCCGCGATTGCTCGCGGACTTGTCCAGCTTGCGCAAAAACACGCCCATTTCCTTCTCGGCCTGTTTGTCGCCCTTGGCCTGGGCGGCGGCGATGCCCTGTTGCCAGGCTTGGCGCGCGCCATCCTCATCGCCTGCGGCCTGCAGCGCCTTACCCAGCAGTTTCCAGGCGGCGGAATAGCTCGGGTCGAAGGCGACGCAGCGCTGCAGGTGCTCGGCGGCCTGGGCGGTATCGCCGGCATCCAGATGGCCTTTACCCAGGCCGAAGCGCAGCAGGGCGTTGTCCATGCCCTTGGCCAGCATCTTTTCCAGTGCTTCGGTGCTCATGAAGCTTCTCCGCTGATGTAGCCCGGATGTAATCCGGGGACGAACCGTGCCGGTGCATCCGGGCGACGGTTTGGCTCAGAAGAACGTCAGGCCCGCCTGGAACAGGCGCTCGACGTCACGGATGTACTTCTTGTCGACCAGGAACAGGATGACGTGGTCGCCGGACTCGATCACCGTGTCGTCGTGAGCGATCAGCACTTCCTCGTCACGGATGATGGCGCCGATGGTGGTGCTGGGCGGCAGAGCGATATCGCCGATCATGCGGCCGATCACCTTGCTCGACTTGGCGTCACCGTGGGCGATCACCTCCAGCGCTTCTGCTGCGCCCCGGCGCAGGCTGTGCACGCTCTCGATATCGCCACGGCGCACATGAGTCAGCAGGGTGCCGATGGTGGCCAGCTGCGGGCTGATGGCGATGTCGATCTCTCCGCCCTGCACCAGGTCGACGTAGGCCGGGTTGTTGATGATGGTCATCACCTTGCGCGCGCCCAGGCGCTTGGCTAGCAACGAGGACATGATGTTGGCCTCGTCATCGTTGGTCAGGGCGAGGAAGATGTCGGCGTCGCTGATGTTCTCTTCCACCAGCAGATCCCGATCCGAGGCGCTGCCTTGCAGCACGATGGTGCTTTCCAGGTGCTCCGACAGGTAGCGGCAGCGCGCCGGGCTCATCTCGATGATCTTCACCTGATAGCGGCTCTCGATGGCTTCGGCCAGGCGTTCGCCGATATGCCCGCCACCGGCGATGACCACGCGCTTGTAGCTGTCCTCGAGGCGTCGCATCTCGCTCATCACCGCGCGGATGTGCGCCTTGGCGGCGATGAAGAAGACTTCGTCGTCCGCTTCGATGATGGTGTCGCCCTGCGGCATGATCGGCCGGTTGCGGCGGAAAATCGCGGCGACGCGGGTGTCCACGGTGGGCATGTGCGCGCGCAGCTGGCGCAGTTGCTGGCCCACCAGCGGGCCGCCGTAGTAGGCCTTGACCGCCACCAGTTGCGCCTTGCCTTCGGCGAAGTCGATCACCTGCAGGGCGCCGGGGTATTCGATCAGGCGCTTGATGTAGTTGGTCACCACCTGCTCGGGGCTGATCAGCACGTCGACCGGGATCGCCTCGTTGTCGAACAGCGCCTCGCGGGTCAGGTAGGCCGACTCGCGCACGCGGGCGATGCGTGTGGGGGTGTGGAACAGGGTGTAGGCGACCTGGCAGGCGATCATGTTGACTTCGTCGCTGTTGGTCACCGCCACCAGCATGTCGGCGTCGTCGGCACCGGCCTGGCGCAGCACGGTGGGGAAGGAACCCTTGCCCTGCACGGTGCGGATGTCCAGGCGGTCGCCGAGGTCGCGCAGGCGGTCGCCGTCGGTGTCGACCACGGTGATGTCGTTGGCTTCGCTGGCCAGGTGTTCGGCCAGGGTGCCGCCTACCTGGCCGGCGCCGAGAATGATGATTTTCACTGATCGCTCCGTTAGCTGTGGTCGGTCACAGCGGTCTTGAACAGCTTGGCATAGTAGAAGCCATCGTGGCCGTCTTGCTGCGGCAGCAGCTGGCGGCCGTGCGCCGGCTGCAAGCCGAACTCACCGGCGATGGGCAGTTCCTGGGCATCCGGGGTGCGGGCGAGGAAGTTGGCGATGCTCTCGCTGTTTTCCGTCGGCAGCACCGAGCAGGTGGCGTAGAGCAGGATGCCGCCGGGGGCCAGGGTCGGCCACAGGGCATCGAGCAGCTCGCCCTGCAATTGCGCCAAGGCGGGAATGTCCTCGGGCTGCCGGGTCAGCTTGATGTCCGGGTGGCGGCGGATCACGCCGGTGGCCGAACAGGGCGCGTCGAGCAGAATGCGCTGGAACGGCTGACCATCCCACCAGGCGGCGGTATCGCGGCCATCGGCGGCGATCAGCACCGCGTCCAGGTGCAGGCGGTCGAGGTTCTCGCGCACGCGCGCCAGGCGCTTGGCCTCCAGATCGACGGCGACCACTTCGGCCAGCGCCGGTTCGACTTCCAGCAGGTGGCAGGTCTTGCCGCCCGGTGCGGCGCAGGCGTCCAGTACGCGTTGGTCCGGCGCCAGTTCGAGCAGGTCGGCGGCCAGTTGCGCAGCTTCGTCCTGCACGCTGACGCGGCCGTCCTTGAAGCCTGGCAGGGTGGTCACGTCGCAGGGTTGCAGCAGGCGCATACCGTCACGGCTGAAGATGCAGGGCTCGGCAGCGATGCCGGCACTGCGCAATTCTTCGAGGTAGGCGTCGCGGCTGCCATGGCGGCGATTGACCCGCAGGATCAGCGGCGGATGCGCGTTGTTGGCGGCGCAGATGGCTTGCCAGTGCTCGGGCCAGTGCGCCTTGAGCGCCTTCTGCAGCCAGCGCGGGTGCGCGGTGTGCAGCACTGGGTCGCGATCGAGTTCGGCGAAAATCGCTTCATGTTCGCGCTGGGCGCGGCGCAGCACGGCGTTGAGCAGGCCCTTGGCCCAGGGCTTTTTCAGCGCGCCGGCGCAGCCGACCGTTTCGCCGATGGCGGCGTGCTCGGGGATGCGGCTGTGCAGCAACTGGTAGAGGCCAATCAGCAGCAGCGCTTCCACATCCTTGTCGGCGGCCTTGAAGGGTTTTTCCAGCAGCTTCTCGGCCAGCAGCTGCAGGCGTGGCTGCCAGCGCGCGGCGCCGAAGGCCAGATCCTGGGCCAGGGCGCGATCATGATGCTCGACCTTGTCCAACTGTGGCGGCAGGCTGCTGCCCAGCGAGGCCTTGCCGGAGAGCACGGCGGTCAGGGCGCGGGCGGCAGCCAGACGCGGGGTCATTGACCGAGCACCAGGCCGGGGGCGAACTGCTCGCGGCGGCTGTTATAGAGGTCGGCGAAAGCCAGCGGCTTGCCGCCGGGCAACTGCAGGCGAGTCAGGCGTAGCGCGCCTTCGCCGCAGGCCACGGTCAGGCCGTATTTATCGGCAGCGAGAATGCTGCCTGGGGTGCCTTTGCCCTCGCCGATTTCGGCGGCATGCACCTTGAGTGCATCACTGCCCAGCGTGGTGTGGCAGATCGGCCAGGGATGGAAGGCGCGCACCAGGCGCTCCAGTTCAACGGCCGGCCGGCTGAAGTCCAGGCGCGCTTCGTCCTTGTTCAGCTTGTGGGCGTAGTTGGCCATGGCATCGTCCTGCACTTCGCCCTTCAGCGTGCCGCTGGCCAGACCATCGATGGCCTGCAGTACGGCCGGCGGGCCGAGCCGGGCGAGGCGGTCGTGCAGGCTGCCGCCCGTGTCGCTGGCGCTGATCGGAGTGCTGACTTTGAGCAGCATCGGCCCGGTGTCGAGGCCGGCTTCCATCTGCATCACGGTGACACCGCTTTCGGCATCGCCAGCCTGCACTGCGCGCTGGATAGGCGCGGCACCACGCCAGCGCGGCAGCAAGGAGGCGTGGCTGTTGATGCAGCCCAGACGCGGAGTGTCGAGCACCACCTGCGGCAGGATCAGGCCATAGGCGACCACCACCATCAGATCCGGCTGCAGTGCGGCCAGCTCGGCCTGAGCCTCTTCGTTGCGCAGGCTGGCCGGTTGGTAGACCGGGATGCCGTGCTCGACGGCGAGCTGCTTGACCGGGCTGGGCATCAGCTTCTGGCCACGGCCGGCCGGACGATCCGGCTGGGTGTAGACGGCGATGATGTCGTGCGGGCTGGCCAGCAGGGCCTTGAGGTGTTCGGCGGCGAATTCCGGAGTGCCGGCAAAGATGATACGCATGGGGCAGTCACCAAAGAAAAAGGCTTGCCGTGGCAAGCCTTTGAATAAAACGAGGGTCAGGCGCGCTGGCGATGCTGTTTTTCCAGCTTCTTCTTGATGCGGTCGCGCTTGAGGCTGGAAAGGTAGTCGACGAACAGCTTGCCGTTGAGGTGATCGCACTCGTGCTGGATGCACACGGCGAGCAGGCCTTCGGCGATCAGCTCATAGGGCTGGCCATCGCGATCCAGCGCCTTGATCTTGACCTTCTGTGGGCGGTCGACGTTCTCGTAGAAGCCGGGCACCGACAGGCAGCCTTCCTGGTACTGATCCATCTCGTCGGTCAACGACTCGAACTCGGGGTTGATGAATACCCGTGGCTCGGACTTGTCCTCGGACAAATCCATGACCACCACGCGCTTGTGCACGTTGACCTGCGTCGCGGCCAGGCCGATACCGGGAGCGTCATACATGGTCTCGAACATGTCGTCGACCAGTTGACGGATGGAGTCGTCCACGACGTCCACCGGTTTGGCGATGGTACGCAGGCGTGGATCAGGAAATTCGAGGATATTCAGGATCGCCATATGCGTTTGTGATGCACTTGTGGAATAAAGTCAAAATCCGCTGCTAAGATGATGAACAGCATTGAAAAACGGCTTCACGCCGCGGATTCAGCGGGTTTGGACGCGGCGCTAGGGCGCTACACGTGAAGGCACATAATAAAGGGATTCACCGTATGAGGAAAACACTACTCGCCCTGCTCCTGGCAGCTGGCGGATTGGCCCTGGCCGGTTTGGCTCAGGCCGCAGTGCAACTCAAGGATGGTCATCCGGATCGTTATACCGTGGTCAAGGGCGATACGCTCTGGGATATTTCCGGCAAGTTCCTCAGCCAACCGTGGAAGTGGCCGGAAATCTGGCACGCCAACCCGCAAGTGGCCAACCCGCACCTGATCTACCCCGGTGATACCCTCAACCTCGTCTATATCGACGGTGAGCCACGGCTGATGCTCAATCGTGGCGAGTCGCGCGGCACCATCAAGCTGTCGCCGCAGGTGCGCACCACGCCGATGGCCGAAGCCATTCCGACCATCCCGCTGCAAGCGATCAACAGCTTCCTGCTGAGCAACCGCATCGTCAACTCGCCGGAAGAGTTCAACGGCAAGCCCTACATCGTCGCCGGTAATGCCGAGCGTGTGGTCAGCGGCGCCGGCGACCGCATCTACGCGCGTGGCAAGTTCGACGAGCAGCATCCGGTGTACGGCATCTTCCGTCAGGGCAAGACCTACCTGGATCCGGAAACCAAGGAATTCCTTGGTATCAACGCCGATGACATCGGTACTGGCGAGATCGTCGCCGAAGAAGGCGATGTCGGCACCCTGTTGCTGAGTCGTTCGACTCAGGAGGTGCGTCTCGGTGATCGCCTGTTCCCTACCGAAGAGCGCGCCATCAACTCGACCTTTATGCCCAGCGAACCGACCAGCGAGATCAATGGCCTGATCCTCGATGTGCCGCGTGGCGTGACGCAGATCGGCCAGTTCGACGTGGTGACCGTGAACAAGGGCGCAAATGACGGCCTGGAAATCGGCAACGTACTGGCAGTGTACAAGACCGGCGAGACCGTACGTGATCGCGTAACCGGCGAAAGCGTGAAGATTCCGGACGAGCGCTCTGGCCTGCTGATGATCTTCCGCACCTACGACAAGCTCAGCTACGGCCTGGTGCTGCAGGCTAGCCGGCAGTTGGCAGTGATGGACAAGATCCGCAACCCGTAATACCCAACGAGCCCCGCCCAGTGCGGGGCTCGTGCTTTCAGGTCGCCAGGATGGCGGCAGCACTTATCAGGGACGAATTGCCATGCCTGCAGCCTCCTCGCTTTCCCCCGCCGAACTCGAAGCCCGCCTGCGCTTGCACCTGCTGCCTGAGCTGGGGCCGCGTCGTTTCCGCAAACTGCTCAGCGCTTTCGACAGCGCCTCGGCCGCCCTCAGTGCGCCTGCCAGTGCCTGGCGGGCGCTGGGGTTGCCAGCAGCCTGTGCCGAACCCCGACGCAGCGAGTCGATACGCGAGCGGGCGGCCGCTGCCTTGGCCTGGCTCGAACAGCCGGGCCAGCATCTGCTGATGTGGGACGACCCCAATTACCCGGCTTTGCTGGCCGAGTTGAACGATGCGCCGCCACTGCTGTTCGTTGCCGGCGATCCACAACTGTTGGAAGCGCCGCAGCTGGCCATGGTCGGCAGCCGCCGAGCATCTGGCCCGGGTCTGGATAATGCACGCGCCTTCGCCCGTAGTCTGGCGGCCGGTGGTTTCGTCATCACCAGTGGCCTGGCGCTGGGCATCGACGGAGCCGCGCACCAGGGTGCGCTGGAAGGTGGCGGCAAGACCATCGCCGTACTCGGTACAGGTCTCAAGTGCCTGTATCCGGCGCGGCACAAGCGGCTGGCTGCGCAGATCATCGAGCAGGGCAGTGCGCTGGTTTCCGAGCTGCCGCTGGATTGCATGCCACAGGCCAGCAACTTTCCCCGGCGCAATCGCATCATCAGCGGCCTGTCACTCGGTGTGCTGGTGGTCGAGGCCAGCCCGTCCAGCGGTTCGCTGATCACCGCACGACTGGCGGCCGAGCAGGGCCGCGAGGTCTACGCCATTCCCGGTTCGATCCATCATCCCGGCGCGCGCGGCTGTCATCAGCTGATCCGCGACGGTGCCACCCTGGTGGAGAGCGTGGAGCACATCCTGGAGGCGTTACGTGGCTGGCAGGTGCCGATGGCGCCAGGCAAATCCCAAGCGCCCGCGGCAGTGGAACATCCTCTGCTGGCGCTGCTGCATGCCGCGCCGCATAGCAGCGAGGCCCTGGTGCAGGCCAGTGGCTGGGCGCTGTCCGATGTACTGGCGGCGCTGACCGAGCTGGAACTCGACGGCCTGGTGTGCAACGAGTCCGGGCGCTGGCTGGCACGCAGCCGCTAGCCGGATCGCCTGCGGGTTAGAGTCCTGGGGCCGGCTTGGATAGACTGCCGCTCATTCCCTAGCGAGAGACAGCCATGACCAGTAACTGGCAGGTGCAGCAAACGGCGCGCGTGGTTCATGCCGGCGGGGTGATTGCCTACCCGACCGAGGCGGTCTGGGGCCTGGGTTGCGATCCGTGGAACGAGTTGGCGGTCGACCGCCTGCTGGCGCTTAAAAACAGGCCGCTGCACAAGGGCCTGATCCTGGTGGCCGATGAGATCGAACAGTTCGACTTTCTCCTCGCTGATCTGCCTGACGTCTGGCAGGAACGGCTGGCTGGTAGCTGGCCTGGGCCCAATACCTGGCTGGTGCCACATCAGGGGCGTTTGCCCGAGTGGGTGACGGGTGAGCACGATAGCGTGGCGTTGCGTGTCAGTGCTCACCCTGTGGTGCGTGCGCTTTGCCGCCTGAGCGGGCCGCTGATTTCCACCTCGGCCAACCCGGCCGGTCGACCCGCTGCGCGTGCGCGCCTGCGCGTCGAGCAGTATTTCGCGGGGGAGCTGGACAAGGTGCTCGGCGGCGCGCTGGGTGGGCGCAAGAATCCCAGTCTGATCCGCGACCTGCGCACGGGCGATGTGATTCGGCCGTCGTGACCACCACACCTTGTAGGAGCGAGCCCTGCTCGCGAAGCGTTTGCAGGGCCGGGTTCGCGAGCAGAGCTCGCTCCTACGCTTATGGCAGCAGAATGGTCGAGCCGGTGGTCTGCCTCGAACTCAGCGCGTCCTGCGCGGCGGCGGCGTCCTTCAGCGCGTAGCGGTTGCTGATTTCCACCTGCAGCTTGCCGCTGGCGATCATGCCGAACAGCTCGTCAGCCATGGCCTGCAGGCGCTGCGCACTGGTGGCGTAGCCGGCCAGGGTCGGACGGGTGACGTACAGCGAACCCTTCTGCGCCAGGATGCCCAGGTTGACTCCGGTGACCGCGCCGGAGGCGTTGCCGAAGCTGACCAGCAAGCCGCGCGGCGCCACACAGTCCAGCGAAGTTTCCCAGGTGTCCTTGCCGACGCCGTCGTAGACCACCGGGCACTTGGCGCCATCGGTTAGCTCCAGCACGCGCTGCACGACGTTCTCATGGCTGTAATCGATGGTCGCCCAGGCGCCCTGCTCTTTCGCTCGCGCCGCCTTCTCCGCCGAACTGACGGTGCCGATCAGCTTCACGCCCAACGCCTTTGCCCATTGGCAGGCGAAGGAGCCGACACCGCCGGCTGCGGCGTGGAAGAGGATGGTCTCGCCGCCTTTGAGTTCGTAGGTCTGGCGCAGCAGGTACTGCACGGTCAGGCCCTTGAGCATGACGGCGGCGGCCTGTTCGAAGCTGATGCTGTCCGGCAGTTTCACCAGCTTGTCGGCGGGCAACACATGCAGCTCGCTGTAGGCTCCGAGCGGGCCGGTGGCGTAGGCGACGCGGTCACCCACGGCAAAGCCTTCAACTTCGCTGCCGACGGCCTCGACTACACCGGCCCCTTCGGTGCCCAGGCTCGAGGGCAGCGCGGGCGGTTGGTACAGGCCGCTGCGGAAATAGGTGTCGATGAAGTTCAGGCCGATGGCCCGGTTGGCCACCCGCACCTCGCGTGGCCCGGGGGCTGCCGGCTGATAGTCGCGGTACTCCAGCACGTCGCTGCCGCCGTGCTGGCTGAACTGAATGCGCTTGGCCATCTCGGATTCCTTGTCTGCAATGAGCCACCTGCTGGCGGCGAAAGGGTCTATCCAATCCTCCCGATTGACCGACGTCAACTGCGGATCAGTCGCCACGAATGCTATGCTGCCCGCCGATTTCGACCCGCTCCCCGCTCAAGGTGCCGCCGTGACTGACCGTACCGAGGCCGTGAAGGCCTACATGCTCGACCTGCAAGACCGCATCTGCTCCGCCCTGCAAGCCGAGGACGGCCAGGCCGTGTTCGCCGAAGACGCCTGGCAGCGTCCGGCTGGTGGTGGCGGGCGCACGCGGGTGATCGAGAACGGCGCGCTGATCGAAAAAGGCGGGGTGAATTTCTCCCACGTGTTCGGCGACAGCCTGCCGCCTTCGGCCAGTGCCCACCGTCCCGAGCTGGCCGGTCGTGGCTTCCAGGCGCTCGGCGTGTCGCTGGTGATCCACCCGGAAAACCCCTACGTGCCGACCTCGCATGCCAACGTGCGCTTCTTCAGCGCCGAAAAGGCGGGCGAGGAGCCGGTGTGGTGGTTCGGCGGTGGTTTCGATCTGACGCCCTACTACGCCAACGAAGAGGATTGCGTGTTCTGGCACCAGGTCGCCCATGACGCCTGTGCACCGTTCGGCGCCGAGGTCTATCCCAAGTTCAAGGCCTGGTGTGACCGCTACTTCCACCTCAAGCATCGCGGCGAGCCGCGCGGTATCGGCGGGCTGTTCTTCGACGACCTGAACGAGTGGGATTTCGACACCTGCTTCGCCTTCATGCGCGCCATTGGCGATGCCTACATCCAGGCTTACCTGCCCATCGTTCAGCGCCGCAAGGCCATGCCGTTTGGCGAGCGTGAGCGTGAATTCCAGGCCTTCCGCCGTGGTCGTTACGTCGAGTTCAACCTGGTGTTCGACCGTGGCACCCTGTTCGGCCTGCAATCGGGTGGGCGTACCGAGTCGATCCTCATGTCGCTGCCGCCGCACGTGCGCTGGGGCTACGACTGGAAACCCGAGCCGGGCAGCGAAGAAGCGCGCCTGACCGAGTATTTCCTGACCGATCGCGATTGGTTGGCGCGGGCTTAGCTTCCATTCTCTTCTGTAGGAGCTTCGCCCCGCGGCGTTGCTCCTACAGGACGGTGTCAGTTTCGTAGATGTCTACTGTTACAGGACTTTCCATGGATCGTTACTGCGTCTTCGGCAATCCCATCGGCCACAGCAAATCACCGCTGATCCATCGCCTGTTCGCCGAACAGACTGGCCAGGTGCTCGATTACCAGGCGCGGCTGGCGCCGTTGGACGACTTCGCCGGCAATGCCCGCGCCTTTTTCGCCGAAGGCCTGGGCGGCAACGTGACCGTGCCGTTCAAGGAAGAGGCCTTTCGCCTCTGCGACACGCTCACCGAGCGCGCGCGCCGGGCGGGGGCAGTGAACACCCTGAAGAAACTCGAAGACGGCCGCTTGCTGGGTGACAACACCGATGGCGCCGGCCTGACCCGTGACCTGCAGGACAACGCCGGTTTCAGCCTGACCGGCAAGCGCATCCTCATCCTTGGCGCAGGGGGTGCCGTGCGTGGCGTGCTGGAGCCCTTCCTGGCGCAGCGCCCGGCGAGCCTGGTGGTGGCCAACCGCACGCTGTGCAAGGCCGACAAGCTGGCGATGGAGTTCAAGGATCTTGGCCCGTTGCGTGCCGTCGGCTTCGACTGGGTCGATGCGCCGATAGATCTGATCGTCAACGGCACCTCGGCCAGTCTGGGCGGAGAGCTGCCGCCCATCGCCCCGAGCCTGATCCAGCCTGGCCATACGCTCTGCTACGACATGATGTACGCCAAGGAGCCGACCGCCTTCAATCGCTGGGCGGCCGAGCAGGGCGCCGCGCGCTGCCTGGATGGCCTGGGCATGCTCGTCGAGCAGGCGGCCGAGGCGTTCGAGTTGTGGCGCGGCGTGCGTCCCGACACAGCGCCAGTGCTTGCCGAGTTGCGGCGGCAACTGGCGGGCTGAGGCGTCCCGATGACTGACGCCGCGCCTCCGAGGATCAAGGGCTACCACGCCCACGTCTATTACGACGCCGCTACGCTGCCGCAGGCACGTGCCCTGTGCGAAGCGGCGGCGCAGCGCTTTTCGCTGAAAATGGGCCGCCTGCATCAGCAACTCGTCGGGCCACACCCGTGCTGGAGCTGCCAGTTGGCCTTCCGTCCCGAGCTGTTCGCCGAGCTATTGCCCTGGCTGATGCAGCACCGCGAAGGACTCGACGTACTGGTGCACCCCATCACCGGCTTCGAGCTGCGCGATCATCGCGACTGGGCTCTGTGGCTGGGGCACTCGCATCCTCTCGACCTCAGCATGCTGGATGCCGACGAGGCCTGACGCCGTTGTTTTGCCGATTGTGTCGTCGCCTTGTCCTGCCACCTCATGGCAGCCGCTTGTCAGCGCGCCCTGGAGAAGCAGGAACCGCCGCAGGGGCGAACAGTCTGGATGAAAGAGTCGCTCGCGGTCTTGCATCCGCCCACGATTCGGATATACCAAGGACACGTCCCTGAAGGAGTGAAGCATGCAGACCTCGCTGCTATGGCTCAAACAGGATCTTCGTCTCGACGATAACCCGGCGCTGCAGGCAGGGCTCAAGAGCGAGCGCCTGTTACCGCTGTACGTTTTCGACCCCCGCACATTGAGCATGGGGCCCCTCGGCACTCGGCGCCAGGGTGTGCATCGCACCCGCCTGCTGCTGGAGAGCCTCACCGCGTTGGATGGCGCCTTGCGTCAGCGTGGCTCGCGCCTGTTGGTGCTGCAAGGCGAGCCCGAGCGGGTGATCGCGCAACTGGTGGAGCGTCTGGGCGTGCAGGAAGTGCTGACTCACGCCGAGATCGCGCCCGAAGAGCGCGCCCTGCAGAGCCGCGTGTGTGACGCCCTGGGGTTGGTGCCGATGCGAGAATTTCCCGCCAATGGGCTGCTGCGTGAGGCGGAGCTGCCCTGCCCGCCCGAGGAACTGCCACAAGTTTTCACGCGCTTTCGCGAGCTGTGCGAACAGCGCTTGCTGGTGTTCCAGCCACAAGCCGCGCCGGAGGCCCTGCCCGCGCTGCCCGATGCTGCGCTCGACCTGCTGCAGCCATTGCCGACACTCTCTCAGCTCGGCCTTGGCGAGCCGCTCAATGTGCCTGCCAGCGCCTTCCCTTTTTCCGGTGGCGAGGCCGCCGCACAGGCGCGTCTGCGTGATTACCTGTGGAACAGCCAGGGCGTGCGGGAGTACAAGGACACCCGCAACGGCCTGGTCGGCACCGAGTATTCCTCCAAGTTTTCCCCCTGGCTGGCCAATGGCTGCCTCTCTGCCCGGCGCGTGATGGCCGAGCTGCGGCGTCACGAGTCACAGTACGGGCGCAACGATTCCACGCACTGGTTATGGGTGGAGTTGCTCTGGCGTGATTTCTTCCGCTGGACGCTGGTGCGCCATGGCAGCGCCTTGTTCAAGGCCGGCGGGTTGAAGGCCACCGCGCGCGCGCCGCGCAACCTCGATGAGCGTTTCCAGCGCTGGTGTACCGGGCGTACCGGTATGCCCTTCGTCGATGCCAACATGCGCGAGCTGGCTGCTACCGGCTTCATGTCCAATCGTGGTCGGCAGGTGGTGGCCAGCTATCTGGTGCACGACCTGCAACAGGATTGGCGGCATGGCGCCGCGTGGTTCGAGGAGCACCTGCTCGACTACGACCCGGCGAGCAACTGGGGTAACTGGGCCTATCTGGCCGGCGTGGGCAGCGATCCTCGGCAGAACCGCGTGTTCAACGTGTTGCGCCAGGCGCGCCAGTACGACCCGGATGCGAGCTACGTGAGCCTGTGGATGCCGGAGCTGCATACGGTGGCCGCGCACCTGCGGCATACGCCATTTTTGCTCCCGGCGTTGCAGCTGGAGGCCATGCGCTATCCACGCCTGGAGCAGATGCCGGAGACCTGGCGGCCCTATCTGCCGGCCGCCTAACCCAGTTCGATCCGATTGCGGCCCTCGCCCTTGGCGCGGTAGAGCGCCTTGTCGGCGCGTTCGAAGACCGCGTCGCTGCTTTCGTTGCCACGGAACTCGGTCAGGCCGGCCGAGCAGGTGATCGTCAGCGGTTCGCCCTTGAAATGGAACGGACAGGCAGCCACGGCGTTGCGTAGCGTTTCCAGCAATTGCTGGCCGCCCTCTATGGGCGTGGCGGGAATCAGCAGGACGAATTCCTCACCGCCGAAGCGGGCCATGAAGTCGGTCTTGCGCAGGCGTTTCTGCAGCTCGCTGGCAATGATCTTCAGGACGCGGTCGCCGGCTAGGTGGCCGTAGTTGTCGTTGACGCGTTTGAAGTGATCGATGTCCAGCACCGCCAGTAGCAGCTCACCGCCGTAGCGTTGGCGACGGGCCACTTCCAGCTCCAGACGCTCGCTCCAGGCGGCCCGATTGGGCAGGCCGGTCAGTGGGTCGAGCAGCGACTTCTGCCGTTGCTCCTCGAGATGATCGCGGAACTGCTGTGCTTCCTGTTCCATCTCCGCAACGCGCTGCACCAGTCCCTGCAGGCGCTCGGCAACCGCTTCC
Source organism: Pseudomonas sp. C11 (assembly GCF_034683865.1). NCBI lineage: Bacteria > Pseudomonadati > Pseudomonadota > Gammaproteobacteria > Pseudomonadales > Pseudomonadaceae > Pseudomonas > Pseudomonas sp. C11. The sequence goes on along the minus strand of NZ_JAWIIP010000007.1, from coordinate 123,447 downwards.
TCGCGCTCGTTGCGCTGGTGCTGATGGGTGGCGACCGTTTGCAGAAGTGCGTCCAGGCGTTGTTCCAGCGCACTTTTCAGTGAGTCCAGATCCACGGCTTCCTGCACGCTGTTCTGCAGCTCATTGACCTGCTCACGCAGTTCCTGATCGAAGCTGCGGGCCTGTTCGACCGAGCCGCTGTAGCCTTCGTGCGCCTCGTTGAGGGTGCCGATGAAGACCGCCAGGCGCTCGTTGAGCTGCTTGAGGTAGACGGCAAATTCGCGCTGACCGTTGCCGCTGACCGCTAGCACCAGCACCGACAGATCGTCGAGTACGGGCACCAGTTCGTACCAGTTCAACGGCCCAAGCAGACGCTCCAGCAGCGCTTCGCCCTGCGGCTGATGGCGGGGCGGCAGTTCCAGTTCGGCGAGCAGCTTGCGCAGGCTTTCGGCGATATGAGGCGCTACGGTGCTGTAGCCCGGCTCGTTACTCGGCAGGGCAAATTCGGCATCACCCTCAGACCGTTCGACGGACACCAGGCCGGGAGGTAGAGGCAGGCTGTCGAGCGTTGCCGCTGGCGGCGAAGAGGCGGCGACGAGCGGCGGGCGTTCGCTCTCGACCGGCTTGCTCTCACTGGCTGGTTGAGCCTGAGGTGTGATTGCGGCGGGTTGCGCCGCAGGCACGTCAGCGCTCGGGCTGATCGGCGCGGCGGCTTCACTGGCCTCGCCCGGTTCGGCGGCGGTAATGTCGCCGCGGCCGCCGAACAGGCGTTGCAGCAGGCCCGGCTGTTCCGACTGGCTGCTGCGCAGTTGCTCCAGTGCCTGGCTCTGTAACTGGCTCAGTTGGCTCAGCAGCGCTGGCAGCTTGTAGCTGTGGCTGGTGGCGTCCTCCATCTGCCGGCTGAGTGATTTCAGCGCCTTGCGCACCTCGCGTGGAGGATCGAGCTTCTGCAACTGTTCGATCACCTGCTGCAGGGCGGTGAGGGCTTCGTCGGAGCGCTGCTGGCGACGTTGCTCGGATTCCAGCACGGCCTTTTCCAGGCGCGGGATCAGGCTGCTGAGCGGAGCGTCCATATCGTCGCGGCGGAGGATCTCGCGCATCTCCTTCATGCACTGATCCACGGCCTTGTCGGTACCCTCAGCCGCCAGGCTGCTGCGCACCAGGCCGCGGCGCAGCAGGTCGAGGCGCGCGTCCCAGCGTCTTTCGAGCTTCTCCTGCTGCTCGAGGCTGCTCAGGTACTTGTCTTTCCAGCGCTGGGCGTCATCGCTCATTTGGCTTATTCCAGGGATGGCGGGTTCGTTATAGGCGTTTGGCCACTACTCTGAGCCTTTGGCAGGCGGATTTCCACAGCGACCGGCAGGTGATCCGAGATCGGCTGCTCAAGAACGTTAACTCGCCCCAGTTCGAGGGTCGGGCTGAGCAGGATGTGATCAAGGCAGCGCTGCGGTCGCCAACTCGGAAAGGTTGCCTGCGCCTGGGGGGCGAGCAGGCCGAGGTCGCGTAGCGGCGAGTTTTCCAGCAAGTCGAGGGCATGGGTGTTCATGTCGCCCATCAGCACCAGATGGCGGTAAGGGGTGACGCGTTCGCGGATGTAGGCGAGCTGGCGCGCACGGGTTTTCGAGCCGAGGGCCAGGTGCATCATTACCACCAGCAGGGCCTGCTCGCCTCCGCCCAGTTGCAGGAATATCGCGCCGCGCCCGGGCGGACCTGGCAGGGGGTGATCCTCGAGCAGCTGCGGGCGCAGACGGCTGAGCACGCCATTGCTGTGCTGGGCGAAGCGCCCCAGGTTGCGGTTGAGCTGCTGGTACCAGTAAGGGAAGGCGCCCAGCTGGGCCAGGTACTCGACCTGATTGACGTAGCCCGAGCGCAAGCTGCCGCCGTCCACTTCCTGGAGGGCGACGAGGTCGAAGTCGGCCAGCAGATCACCGATGCGCTGCAGATTGCCGGCGCGGCCGGCATGGGGCAGCAGGTGTTGCCAGCTGCGGGTCAGGTAGTGATGGTAGTGCTGGGTATTGATGCCGACTTGGACGTTGAAACTGAGCAGGCGCAACAGGCCGTCGGCCGGCCAGTCGCGTTCCACAGAGGTGCAGTGCGGGTTAACCTGTGGATCGCACAGGCCAACCGCGCGGGTCTTTCGCCAACGGCGCAGCATCGCGAGCGCCTATGACCGGTCAGAGCGCTTCGCGCTCCTTGGCGATCAGGTAATCGGCGACTTCCAGTGCCTGCTGCGGGCCACCGGCCGAACCGATGTCGAAGCGGTACTTACCGCCGACGATCATTACCGGTACGCCAGTGATCTGGTAAGCCATGGCGAGCTTCTTGGCTTTTTCCATCTGGCCTTTGACGGCGAAGGAGTTGAAGGTCTTGAGGAAGGCATCGCGATCCACGCCCTGGGTCGCGACGAAATCGGCGAACTCTTCGGGTGTACCCAGCTTCTTCTTCTCTTGGTGAATGGCATTGAACACGGCGTCATGCACCTTGTGCTCGACCTTCATCATGTCCAGGGTGATGAATGCCTGGCCATGGACGTTCCACAGGCCACCGAACAGCGCCGGGATACGAACGAAGTTGACGTCATCCGGCAGTTGTTTGATCCAGGGGTTGAGCGTCGACTCGAACTGATAGCAGTGCGGGCAGCCGTACCAGAACAGTTCGACCACTTCGATCTTGCCCGGCTTGGATACCGGAACGGGGCTGCTGAGCTCGACATACTGCTGGCCGGCGACCGGTTCGGCATGGGCGGTGAGGCCGAACAGGCTGCTGATCGCCAGAGCGGCGCCGAAAATCAGGTTACGCATGGGGGAACTCCTTGGCTGGAAAAGCATCGCCCTGATGGCGATTCGGAACTATGACTCGCTATCGTTGAGCCGGTTCCGCCATTGTAGCCATGGCGCATACGAAAAAGGGTGGCCGTAGCCACCCTTTGTCTCGCCAAGTGCAGCGACGGTCTGTCAGTGCAGGCCTTGGATGTAGCTGGAAACCGCTTCGATGTCCTTGTTGCTCAGCTTGGCAGCGATGGAGCGCATGATCATCGCGTCGCCATCGTTGGTGCGGTTGCCTTCGCGGAAATCTGTCAGCTGCTTCGCCACGTACTGGGCATGCTGGCCACCCAGGTGCGGGAAGCCGGCAGCGGCGATGCCGGCGCCGTTGGGCGAATGGCAACCGGTGCAGGCCGGCATGCCTTCTTCCAGCTTGCCGCCGCGGAACAGCGCTTCACCACGCTTGACCAGCTTGGGATCGGCAGCGCCAACGCTCATCTTCTGGCTGGAGAAGTAGGCGGCGATGTCGGCCATGTCCTGGTCGCTGAGGTTGTCCAGCAGGCCGGTCATTTCCACGACCTGGCGATTGCCAGACTTGATGTCGTGCAGCTGCTTGAGCAGGTAGCGCTCGCCTTGGCCGGCCAGCTTGGGAAAGTTTGGTGCAGGGCTGTTGCCATCAACGCCGTGGCAGGCGCCACAGACAGCGACTTTACCCTGACCGGCTTGAGCATCACCGGCAGCCTGTGCCACACCGGTGAGGCCCAGGGTCAACAGCAGACTCACGAGTACTTTGTTCATCAGCTAATCCAATTACGGCTAAGAGAGAAAGGGTTATCGGGCGGTACTGCTCATTCGGTCATCAACTTGATGACCGCCTGGTAGTCCTCTGCCGTGCAGTCCATGCACAGCCCACGGGGCGGCATGGCATTCAAACCATTGGTGACACTCTGCACCAGCGCGTCCATGCCTTTGGCCAGCCGTGGTTCCCATGCAGCTTTGTCACCTTTCTTCGGTGCCATGGGAAGCTGGCCGTTGTGGCAAGCGCCACAGGCGCGGTCGAATACCGCTTGCGGATCTTGTGCGGCATGACCGTTCAAGGACAGCAGGGTTACGGCAGCCGCGAGCAGCATTTTCTTCATCAAATCGACCTCATCAGGGTGGGAACATCCAGCCTCTATCGGGCGGTATGAAATGGTCGTTCCCTATTGCTACGGTTCCTGCGGGTGGGACAAAGCGCACACAAAATCTGCGGCATTATATACTGGCAATGCTGAAACGGAAACGACGCCACCTGCCACACGCCTCTGCGTATGGCAGGTGCGCGGAAATGTCGCAAGTCCCCGATCCCTGTGCCGGATCTGGGCACCCACCGGATATCCCCATGCTCGCGAAGAACCCCATTATCGGTCTGTGTCAGCAGGCCAGCTTCCTCATCAGTGCCGCCAAGGTCGATCAATGCCCCGAGGACAGTGGCCTGGAGGTGGCGTTTGCCGGGCGTTCCAACGCCGGCAAGTCGAGCGCGCTCAACACCCTCACCCACGCCAGCCTGGCGCGCACCTCGAAGACCCCGGGACGCACGCAGTTGCTCAACTTCTTCCGCCTGGATGACGAGCGTCGCCTGGTCGACCTGCCCGGCTATGGTTATGCCAAGGTGCCGATCCCGCTCAAGCAGCACTGGCAGAAGCACCTGGAGGCCTATCTGGGCAGCCGCGAGAGCCTGTGCGGCCTGGTGTTGATGATGGATATCCGTCATCCGCTGACCGAGTTCGACTGCATGATGCTCGACTGGTCGAAAGCCAGCGGCATGCCGCTGCACATCCTGCTGACCAAGGCCGACAAACTGGCTTTCGGCGCGGCGAAGAACGCTCTGCTTAAGGTGCGTCAGGAGATTCGCAAGCAATGGGGCGATGGCATCGGCATCCAGCTGTTCTCGGCGCCTAAGCGCATGGGCGTGGAAGAGGCGCAGATGGTGCTAGCCGGCTGGTTGGATCTGTTGCCGGAAGAAAGTGACGACGCCTCTGAGGAGGCCTGATGTATCGGGTGCGCTATACGCGCCCGTCGACATCGCTGTCTGGCACTTTTTTCCAGGCAAAAAAAACCCCGAGCTTCGTATGGGGAGGGAGAAGTTCGGGGTTCAAGGTCTGAACCGCTAGGGCGGGGTTCAGATGTCTGCCAACACTTAACACAACAAAGGAGCATTGAAGGGCTTAACGGCCATTCACGAACTCTGACCCGGGCCAAATGCGGAAAGTTCAGCGGTTTTAAAAACTATTTGCCATAACGAATGACAGAGTCTGCTCTGAAATCCATAAGCTAGAGCGGCCGCGGCTTGGCGCCGCGGCGTGAGGGTCAGTGGGCTTCGTCCCAGTTGCTGCCGATGCCGACTTCCACCAACAGCGGCACGTCCAGGTCGGCGGCGCCGCTCATCAGGTGCTTGAGCTTGGTGCTGACTTCATCGACCAGATCCTCGCGCACCTCCAGCACCAGTTCGTCGTGCACCTGCAGGATGATGCGCGCGTCGATGCCACTGTCCTGCAGCCAGCCGTCCACTTTGATCATCGCGCGCTTGATGATGTCCGCCGCAGTACCCTGCATCGGCGCGTTGATCGCTGCGCGCTCGGCACCCTTGCGCATGGCCTGGTTCTGCGCGTGGATTTCCGGCAGGTACAGGCGACGACCGTAAACCGTCTCCACATAACCCTGCTCGGCAGCCTGGGCGCGGGTGCTTTCCATGTAGGTCAGCACGCCGGGGTAACGGGCGAAGTAACGGTCGATGTAGGCCTGGGCCTCCTTGCGTTCGACGTCGATCTGTTTGGCCAGACCGAAGGCACTCATGCCGTAGATCAGGCCGAAGTTGATCGCCTTGGCCTTGCGCCGCTGATCGCTGGTCACCTCGTCCAGGGCCACGCCGAACACTTCCGCCGCGGTGGCCTTGTGCACGTCCAGGTCATGGCGGAATGCGTCCAGCAGGCCTTCGTCCTTGGCCAGGTGAGCCATGATGCGCAGCTCGATCTGCGAGTAGTCCGCCGCCATCAGCTTGTAGCCCTTGGGCGCGACGAAGGCCTGGCGGATGCGCCGGCCTTCGGCAGTGCGGATCGGGATGTTCTGCAGGTTTGGGTCGCTGGAGGACAGGCGGCCAGTGGCGGCCACCGCCTGGTGGTAGCTGGTGTGGATGCGCCCGGTGCGCGGGTTGATCTGCTCCGGCAGCTTGTCGGTGTAGGTGCTCTTGAGCTTGCTCAGGGAGCGGTACTGCATCAGCACCTTGGGCAGCTCGAAGTCCTGCTCGGCCAGCTCGGCCAGTACCGCCTCGGCGGTGGAAGGTTGGCCCTTGGCGGTCTTGCTGATCACCGGGTAGCCGAGCTTTTCATAGAGGATCACGCCCAGTTGCTTGGGCGAGGCCAGGTTGAATTCCTCGCCGGCGATCTCGAACGCCTTGCGCTCCAGCTCCACCAGTTTCTCGCCCAGCTCGACGCTCTGCTCGCCGAGCAGCTTGGCATCGACCAGCGCGCCGTTGCGCTCGATGCGCGCCAGTACCGGCACCAGCGGGATTTCGATGTCGCGCAGCACCTTGGCCAGGGACGGCACGGCTTCGAGTCGGCGCCACAGCTCCTGGTGCAGGCGCAGGGTCACGTCGGCGTCTTCGGCAGCGTAGGGGCCGGCCTGCTCCAGGGCGATCTGGTCGAAGGTCAGTTGCTTGGCGCCCTTACCGGCGATGTCCTCGAAGCGGATGGTGCTGTGATTCAGGTACTTCAGCGCCAGGCTGTCCATGTCGTGACGAGTGGCGGTGGAGTCCAGCACGTAGGATTCAAGCATGGTGTCGAAGGCCACGCCCTGCACCGTGATCGGCGTGCTGGCGTTGGCCAGGACGTTGATGTCGTACTTGGCGTGCTGGCCAACCTTGGCTTTGGCCGGGTCTTCGAGGATCGGCTTGAGCGCCCTGAGCACCGCATCGCGATCCAACTGTTGCGGCACGCCCATGTAGGAATGCGCCAACGGGACATAAGCCGCTTCGCCAGCCTTGACCGCAAAGGACAGACCGACCAGTTGCGCCTGTTGGGCGTCGATGCTGGTGGTTTCGCTGTCGAAGGCGATCAGTTCGGCCTGTTCCAGCTTCTTCAGCCAGGCCTCGAACTGCGCCTGTTCCAGCACCAACTGATAATCACCGGCGCTGGCTGGCGCTGGCGCGGCTGCCTCTTCGGTGGCTTCGCCAGTCGGTTCGGCGAACAGGTCGCCAGCCGGCGCAGCAGCCTTTGCAGCCAGCGCCTTGTTCTGGCGCAGCAGATCGTCCAGCCAGTTCTTGAATTCCAGCTCGCCGTACAGCTCGACCAGGGCAGCCTGATCCGGCTCGCCGGGATGCAGCGAGTCGATCTCGATATTCAGCGGCACATCGGTCTTGATGGTTGCCAGCTGATAAGACAGGTAGGCCATCTCGCGGTGTTCCTCGAGCTTGGCCGGCAGGCCCTTGGCACCGCGAATCGGCAACGCCGGCACCTTGTCGAGGTTGGCGTAGATCACGTCGAGGCCGCCACCGACACCGACCAGCAGGCCGAGCGCGGTTTTCTCACCCACACCGGGCACGCCGGGAATGTTGTCGACCTTGTCGCCCATCAGCGCCAGGTAATCGATGATCAGCTCAGGCCCGACACCGAATTTCTCTTTCACGCCATCGGCGTCGTAGACGCTTCCGGTCATGGTGTTGACCAGCGTAACGTGCGGGCAGACCAGCTGCGCCATGTCCTTGTCGCCGGTGGAGATGACCACATCGCGCTTTTCCCCGGCGGCCTGACGGGCCAGGGTGCCGATCACGTCATCGGCTTCGACGCCTTCGACGCACAGCAGCGGCAGGCCGAGGGCTCGCACGCTGGCGTGCAGCGGCTCGACCTGCACGCGCAACTCGTCCGGCATGGACGGGCGGTTGGCCTTGTACTCAGCGAACAGCTCATCGCGGAAGGTGCCGCCCTTGGCGTCGAAGACCACGGCAAACGGGCTGTTCGGGTACTGCTTGCGCAGGCTCTTGAGCATGTTCAACACGCCCTTCACCGCTCCGGTGGGCATGCCCTTGGAGGTGGTCAATGGCGGCAGGGCATGGAAGGCGCGGTACAGGTACGAGGAACCGTCGACCAGAACGAGGGGGGCTTGGCTCATGCGCGGGATCAACCTTTTCGGCGGGTGCAGCTAACAGGTAGTTGAAAAACGTAGGCGAGGCAGCCAGTGCAAGGCATAAAGCAGGCGAGGAAGCGCAGTCTACGAACTGTAAATGAGCATTCCGAGCCTGCTTTTAACGCAGCAATGGCAACGCAGGTAGTTTTTCAGCGGCCTGTTAGAATGGCTGCATCGGTGAACAATAGGAGCAAGGTTATCATGGGTACGCTGAATCGCCTGTTGCTGGTCGGCCTTATGGCCTGTCTTCCGCTTGCTGCTCATGCCGAGGATCCGGTTTCTGCCGATCCTGACGTCACCATTCGCCAGGATGGCGATCGCACCATTCAGGAATACCGCGTCAATGGCTTCCTCTATGCCATCAAGGTCATTCCGAAGAATGGCAAACCCTATTTCCTCGTTCGCGCCGATGGCAGCGACGGCAACTTCATCCGCTCGGACGACCCGGACATGCTGATCCCGTCCTGGGAAATCTTCAGCTGGTAACAAGGCAACGAAATGTCGGTATTCACCCCCCTGGAGCGTCACGAGCTCGAAGTATTCCTGGCGCCCTACGGGCTGGGTCGGCTGAAGAGCTTTCAAGGCATCGCCGCTGGTAGCGAGAACAGCAACTTTTTCGTCAACCTGGAGCAGGGCGAATTCGTTCTGACTCTGGTAGAACGTGGCCCGGTCGATGAGATGCCATTCTTCATCGAACTGCTCGACGTGCTGCACGATGCCGGCTTGCCGGTGCCCTACGCCCTGCGCACGCAGGATGGCGAGGCGCTGCGCACCCTGGCCGAGAAGCCGGCGCTGCTGCAACCACGTCTGGCTGGTAAGCACCTGCATGAGCCCAATGCCCATCACTGCCAGGAGGTGGGGCGTCTGCTGGCGAACATTCACCTGGCGACGCGTGCACAGCCCATCGAGCGCCGCAGTGATCGCGGATTGGACTGGATGCTGCGCGAAGGTGCGGCCCAGGCCGGCAAGCTGCCGGAAGGGGCGCAGGCGCTGCTGGGGGATGCGCTGGGTGAGATCGAAGGGCTCAAGCCTCGCCTGCTCGCCCTGCCCCGTGCCAACCTGCACGCCGATCTGTTCCGTGACAACGCCCTGTTCGACGGTAACCATCTGGCCGGGGTGATCGATTTCTACAACGCCTGTTCGGGGCCGATGCTCTACGACCTGGCGATCACCCTCAATGACTGGTGCTCGCACGAAGACGGCAGCCTCGACAGCGCTCGTGCTCGCGCGTTGCTCGGCGCCTACGCGGCGCTGCGGCCTTTCACCGCTGCCGAGGCCGAGCTGTGGCCGACCATGCTGCGCGTGGCTTGCGTGCGTTTCTGGCTGTCACGCCTGATCGCAGCCGAGTCCTTCGCGGGGCAGGATGTGTTGATTCACGACCCGGCCGAGTTCGAGCGCCGCCTGGCGCAGCGTCAACGGGTCGACCTGCCGCTGCCGTTCGCGCTGTAACACGAAGCGAAACGCCGGCTATTTGTGTGGGGTAGTGGCGTAGGGCGGACCGGGACGCCGGCCTACGCCCCTGCCTTTCGCCCTGCGGTGGATGAAACGAGCGTCATCCACCCTGCGTCGGCATCCGCGTCGTATCAGCTACCGCTGACCAACCCCGGCAGTTGCTCGGCCAGCTTGGCGTTGTTGATCGGCGCGCGGATGAAGCCGCGTTGGGTGCCATCCGGGCCGAGGATCACCAGGTTGCCGCTGTGATCGACGGTGTAGTTTTCCTTGCTGGTATCAGCCGGGATGTAGGGGATGCTCACTGCGTTGGCCAGCTTCTGCAGGCTGGCTTCCTCGCCGGTCAGGCCCTGGAAGTTGGCATCGAAGTAACCCAGGTATTTCTTCAGTTGCTCGGGTGTGTCGCGGTTGGGATCGACGCTGACCAACACGATGCGCAGGCGCTCGCGGGTCGCTTCGGGTAGCTGGCTCTTGAGCTGGCGCAATTGGGCTAGGGTTGCCGGGCAGATGTCCGGGCAGAAGGTGTAGCCGAAGAACAGCAGCGTCCAGTCACCCTTGAATTCGTTCACCGGTGTTGCCTGGCCATCCTGATTGGTCATGCTCAGTGCCGGCAGGGTGCGCGGTTGCGGCAGCAGGACGATCCCGGCATCGAGTAGAGCAGCCGGGTCGCCCTGGCCCTTGCTGCTCAGCACCTTGTTGACGGTCAGGCCCAGTACCAGGGCAACGACGGCGACGAGAACGAAAACGGTGGTATGGGTGCGGGTCATAAGAGCCTTTACAGATTGAGCAGCAGGTAATGGTCTAGCAACAGGGCGATGAACAGCAGGAAAAGGTACCAGATGCTGTACTTGAAAGTGTTGATCGCCGCGTGCGGCCGGCTGTCACGGTACAGCACCCAGGCCCAGTACAGAAAGCGCCCGCCCAGTAGCACCGCACAGGCGAGGTAGAGCGGCCCGCTCATGTGAATGGCGTAGGGCAGCAGGGTCACGGCGAACATCGCCAGGGTGTAGAGCAGGATATGCACCTTGGTGTAATGCTCGCCATGGGTGACCGGCAGCATGGGGATGTCGGCCTTGGCGTATTCCTCCTTGCGGTGGATGGCCAGCGCCCAGAAGTGTGGGGGTGTCCAGGCGAAGATGATCAGCACCAGCAGCAACGGCTCGGCGCTCAGATGACCGGTGGCGGCGACCCAGCCCAGCAGCGGTGGCGCGGCGCCGGCCAAGCCGCCGATGACGATGTTCTGCGGCGTGGCGCGCTTGAGAAAGCCGGTGTAGATCACCGCGTAGCCGAGCAACGAGGCCAGGGTCAGCCAGGCCGTCAGCTCGTTGGTGAAGGCCAGCAGCAAGGCCTGGCCGGCCAGCGCCAGAAGCAGGGCGAAGGTCAGCGCGGAGGTTGGCGAGACGCGCCCTGCCGTGACCGGGCGCTTGTGCGTGCGTGCCATGATCGAATCGATGCGCCGATCCACCACATGGTTGACCGCCGCTGCTGCGCCCGCGCACAGGCCGATGCCGAGGTTGCCGAACACCAGTACCGTCCAGGGCACCCCGGCACGGGTGGCGAGGAACATGCCGACCAGCGAGGTGATGAGCATCAGCAGCACCACCTTGGGCTTGGTCAGTTCCAGGTAGTCGCGCCAGGTGGCGTGTGCGGCGTGGGCACGCAGGGTGGTGGCCATGACGACTCTCCTTTGCTTGGTTATTTACCGACCTGAACCAGGCCGACAGGCGCCAGCGTGTGCTTGGTAACGCGCCTTTCATTCGTGCTACGCGTGGCCGTGGCCACCTTGCGCAGGCGGTAGTTGACCAGCACCAGTGTGAGCAACAGGGCAGCGCCGCCAGCGTTGTGAGCGACCGCAACCAGCAGCGGCAGGTGGAAGATCACGTTGCTGATGCCCAGGCTGACCTGCGCGGCGAGTGCCAGCAGCACCAGGCCGGCCAGGCGCGACAGTTTCGCCGCGTGCAGGCGCCAGGCCAGCAGCAACAGCGCCAGGCTGACGAACAGTGCGCCAAGGCGATGGCTCATGTGGATGGCCGTGCGCGCATCGCTGTCGAGCTGGCCGCCCAGGTAGTTGGGGCCGATGTGCTGGGTCAGGTGAAAGCCCTTGCCGAAGTCCATCGCCGGCCACCACTGGCCGTGGCAGGTCGGCAGATCCACGCAGGCCACGGCGGCGTAGTTGGAGCTGACCCAGCCGCCGAGGGCGATCTGCCCGATCACCAGCAGCAGGCAGGCGGCGGCCAGTGTGCGTAGCCGTGCTGAAACCTCCAGCATGGCGAAGCGTCCGGACAGGCGCAGTGTGAGCAGCGCCAGCAGGCTCAGGGTGGCGAAACCGCCGAGCAGGTGCGCGGTGACCACCTGCGGCCACAGCTTGAGGGTGACCGTCCACATGCCGAAAGCCGCCTGCACGATCACCAGGGCGAGGATGGCCAGCGGCAGCTTCAGCGGTTGCTGCGGCTGATGGCGCAGGCGCACGGCTTTCATTGCCAGGGCGAGGATGACCATGCCGAGGGCGCCGGCGAAATAGCGGTGGATCATCTCGGCCCAGCCCTTGGCCACCTCGACCGGTATCTCGGGAAAGCGGCTCTCGGCGATGGCCTGTTTGTGCTCGCTCATCGGTACGCCGAGAAAGCCATAGCAACCTGGCCAGTCAGGGCAACCGAGGCCGGCGTGGGTCAGGCGGGTGTAGGCGCCGAGCAGCACCACCACGGCAGCGAGCAGGGTGGCGAACAGGGCGAGTCGGTATCCGGGTTTGCTCATGTGCTGTCCTCTTCAAAGGTGGGACACAGGGCTTGCTCAACCGATCAGGGAAATTTTCAGCAGGTAGCGCAGGTCATCGAGAATTGCCTTGCCCTGGCTGCTGCTGTCGTAGCGCAGCACCAGGTTGCCGTGTGGGTCGACCAGCCATAGCTGGGCTCCGGGCTGGGCGTCGCTGGCCTGCTGATAGGTACGGCTGTCGAGGCGATAGCGGCCGAGCTGGGGATACTCGCGTTGCAGGGTGGCGCTATAGTCGGCGCTCAATGGTTCGCCACTGGCCAGGCTGTGGCTGGCGCGTGATGTCTCGCGGTTGAGGCCGATCTGGATCTGCCGCGCCAGGTACACCAGGCGTTGGCAGTCGGCTTCGCAGGCGCCAGGCGTTGTGACCAGGATCTGCCAGCGTGGCGCCAGTTCGCCCTGCACGCCGAGATCCTGCAGGGTGCGCCCATCACCGATCAGCGTGCCGTGATAGGTACGGGTTTCCGGCACCCAGAACTGCCAGCGATACATGGCGCTGGCCAGCAACATGGGGCCGAAGACGATGGCCAGCAGAAGCAGCAATTGCAGGCGCCCACGCCCTTTGCGTGGGGTTTCAGGCAGGGTGATGGCTGGGTGCATGGCGTTTCTCCCGTGCGTTGTGCACACCTAGGTAGATGAACAGGCCGAGCAGCGCCACCGCCATGGCGAACCACTGCACGGTATAGCCCTGATGCTTGGCCGGGCTCATGGCCACCACCGGCCAGTCGACCCGGTAGCTGGCCAGGCCACTTTCCAGGCGTAGCTCCAGCGGCAGGCCGCCACGACCGAGCCGGCGCCACAGCGCCGCGCTGTCGACCTCGCTGATCAGCTGTGGCCAGTCCTTTCCAGCCGTTGCCTTGCCTTGCAGATGCAGGCCGCCGGGCGGGGCGACATAGACCCAGGCATCAAGCTGGATCGGCCCGTCGGGGGTGCTGTATTGCGGTGCCAGGCGGCGATCCGGCCAGGGCAGCCAGCCGCGGTTGAGCAACACCCAGAGGCCGCTGGGTTGGTCGTAGAAGGGTTGCAGCAGCTCCACGCCGGCGTGGCCATCGCGGATACGGTTGTCCAGCAGCAGGCTGTGCTCGCCATCGAAATGGCCCTGCAGGTGGACGCGGCGATAGGCAGGGTCTGTGCCCTGCTCGAGTTCCATCAGTCCGACCGGGGCGGCTTGCCGACGCGCCTCGAAGCTGGCCAGCAGCACGCGCTTTTCTTCGGCGCGTTGCAGCTGCCAGACGCCCAGGCCGCAGAACAGCGGCAACAGCAGGGCGACCAGGATGCTGGGCAGCCAGCCGGGGCGGAAGGCGCTCATTGGGCGCCTCCGTTTGGCATGAGCTGGCTGGCTATACTGCAAGGCATCGCCCAATCCCCCCGGAGTCTCGCATGCTCAAGGCCGCGATCGTCCTCATGCTGCTGGCGACCATCGCCAGCCTGTTCAGTGGCCTGTTCTTCCTGGTCAAGGACGAAGGCCGTGGCTCTCGTGTGGTCAATGCCCTGAGCGTCCGCGTCGGGCTGACCGCCATCACCCTGGCCCTGGTCGCCTGGGGCTTCTACTCAGGGCAACTGGTGTCGCATGTCACCTGGTAGCGACATGCCTCACAGCACGTAAACGAAGACGAACAAGCCCAGCCAGACCACGTCGACGAAGTGCCAGTACCAGGACGCGGCTTCGAAACCGAAGTGTTTTTCGGCGTCGAAGTGGCCCTTGTGGATGCGCACCAGCATCACCGTGAGGATCAGCGCGCCGAGGGTGACGTGGGCACCGTGGAAGCCGGTGAGCATGAAGAAGGTTGCCCCATAGATGCCCGAGCCCAGGGTCAGGCCCAGCTCGGTGTAGGCCTCGATGTATTCCTCCACCTGCAGGAACAGGAAGCAGGCGCCGAGCAGAATGGTCGCGGCCAGCCAGGCTTTCAGGGCGCCCCTGTTGTTCTTCTTCAGCGCGTGGTGGGCGAAGGTCACGGTGACGCTGGAGGACACCAGCAGCAGGGTATTGATCAGCGGCAGGTGCCAGGGATCGATTACCGCCGTGGGCGGCGGGAACAGCTTGGAGTCGGGGTTCTGCAGCAGCGGCCAGCTGTATTCGAAACCCTCCCAGAGCATGTTGGCCACACCCTTGTCGCCTTCGCCGCCGAGCCAGGGACCGGCCCAGGTGCGGATGTAGAACAGCGCACCGAAGAAGGCAGCGAAGAACATCACCTCGGAGAAGATGAACCAGGTCATGCCCCAGCGGAACGAGCGATCCATCTGCGCGCTGTACAGGCCGCCGCGGCTTTCCCGGATCACATTGCCGAACCAGCCGAACAGCATGTAGGCCAGGATCAGCCCGCCGACGAAGAAGATCAGCGGGCCGTTGGAGGCCTCGCGCCCGGCGGACAGGTCATTGAACCAGGTGCCGACACCGGCGACGCTGGTCAGCAGCCCCAGCGTGGCGATGATCGGCCACTTGCTCTGGGCCGGGACGTAGTAGTTTTCGTGACTCGACATAGCCTATCTCCCTATGGAGCCGCCTGTGCCACGGGCGGTTTGCGCGCGGTGATATCGAACAGGGTGTAACTCAAGGTCAGATGCCTGACGTCCTTGGGCAGGTCGCGGTCGACGATGAAGCGCACCGGCATCTCGATGCGCTCACCCGGCTGCAGCACCTGCTGGGTGAAGCAGAAGCACTCGGTCTTGTGAAAGAAGGCCGCGGCCTTAGACGGCGATACGCTGGGAATGGCCTGCGCCGTCATCGGCTTGTCAGTCGGGTTGTAGGCGACGAACAGCATGTCGCTCGACTGGCCCGGGTGAACCCGCAGCTCATCGGCCTTGGGTGCGAATTCCCAGACCATGCCGGCTGCGTTGGTGGCGAGGAACTGCACCCGCACCTCGCGGCCGATGTCGCTCTGCTGGGTACCTTCATAGACCCCGGCCGTCTTGCCATTGATGCCGAAGGCGCGGCACATGGCGTCGTAGAACGGCGGCAGGACGAACACGCCGAAGCAGAACATGACCACCACCACGGCCAGCAGACGGATGACCAGGCGCGGTGTGCTCATGGCGTTCATGAGACGCACCCACCTGCAAGAAGTTGGCGGGTTGCACCCGCCCTACCTGGACGTTTCATTTCACCTCCGGCGGCGTGCTGAAGGTGTGGTAAGGCGCCGGTGACGGCACCGTCCATTCCAGGCCGTCGGCGCCGTCCCAGGGCTTGGCCGGGGCCGGCTTGCCGCCCCGGATGCACTTGATGACGATGAACAGGAACAGCAACTGCGTGGTGCCGAACAGGAAGGCGCCGATGCTCGACACCATGTTGAAGTTGGCGAACATCAGGTTGTAGTCGGGGATGCGTCGCGGCATGCCGGCCAAACCGACGAAGTGCATGGGGAAGAACGCCAGGTTCATGCCGACGAAGCTCAGCCAGAAGTGCAGCTTGGCCAGCACTTCGTCGTACATGTGGCCGGTCCATTTCGGCAGCCAGTAGTAGGCCGAGGCGAAGATGCCGAAGATCGCTCCCGGTACCAGCACGTAATGGAAGTGCGCCACCACGAAGTAGGTGTCGTGGTACTGGAAGTCCGCCGGGGCGATGGCCAGCATTAGCCCGGAGAAGCCGCCGATGGTGAAGAGGATGACGAAGGCCACGGCGAACAGCATCGGCGCTTCGAAGGTCAGCGAGCCCTGCCACATGGTGCTCACCCAGTTGAACACCTTCACCCCGGTAGGCACGGCGATCAGCATGGTGGCGTACATGAAGAACAGCTCGCCGGTCAGCGGGATGCCCACGGTGAACATGTGGTGCGCCCAGACGATGAACGAGAGGAAGGCGATGCTCGCCGTGGCGTAGACCATCGAGGTGTAGCCGAACAGCGGCTTGCGCGAGAAGGCCGGAATGATCGAGCTGACCGCGCCGAAGGCCGGCAGGATCATGATGTACACCTCGGGGTGGCCGAAGAACCAGAACACGTGCTGGAACAGCACCGGGTCGCCGCCGCCGGCGGCATTGAAGAAGCTGGTGCCGAAGTGGATGTCCATCAGCATCATGGTCACGCAACCGGCCAGCACCGGCATCACCGCGATCAGCAGGAAGGCGGTGATCAGCCAGGTCCAGACGAACAGCGGCATCTTCATCAGGGTCATGCCCGGGGCGCGCAGGTTGAGGATGGTGGCGATCACGTTGATCGCGCCCATGATCGAGCTGATGCCCATGAGGTGGATGGCGAAGATGAAGAAGGTCACCGACTCCGGTGCGTAGGTGGTCGACAGCGGTGCGTAGAAGGTCCAACCGAAGTTCGGCCCGCCGCCTTCCATGAACAGCGTGCTGACCAGCAGACCGAAGGCCGCCGGCAGCAGCCAGAAGCTGAAGTTGTTCATCCGTGGCAGGGCCATGTCCGGCGCGCCGATCATCAGCGGGATCATCCAGTTGGCCAGACCGACGAAGGCGGGCATCACCGCGCCGAAGACCATGATCAGGCCGTGCATGGTGGTCATCTGGTTGAAAAATTCCGGCTGCACGATCTGCAGGCCCGGCTGGAACAGCTCGGCGCGAATCACCATCGCCATCGAGCCGCCGAGTAGGAACATGCAGAAGCTGAACCACAGGTACATCGTGCCGATGTCCTTGTGGTTGGTGGTCAGCACCCAGCGCATCAGGCCCTTGGCCGGGCCATGGTGGTGGTCAGTATGACCGTGGTCGATCACTGCACTCATGTCCTTACTCCTGCGCCTTGGCGAAGTCGAGAATGTCCTTGGGCGTGACCATGTCACCGACATTGTTGCCCCAGGCATTGCGCTCGTAGGTGATGATGGCAGCCAGGTCGACCGGCGACAGTTGCTTGCCGAAGGCGGCCATGGCGGTGCCCTGCTTGCCGTGATAGACGATGTCGATATGGCCCTTGGCCGGGCCGGTGGCGATGGCCGAGCCCTTGAGCGCCGGGAACATCGGCGGCAGGCCTTCGCCGGTGGGCTGGTGGCAGGCGGCACAGGTGGTGTTGTACGCCTTCTCGCCGCGCGCCATCAGTTCTTCCATCGTCCATTCCTTGCTGGTCAGCTCACGCTCGGCCAGTGCGGCCTGCTTGCGTTCGCCCAGCCAGGCGGCGAAGTCGTCCTTGCTCTTGACCTCGACCACGATCGGCATGAAGCCGTGATCCTTGCCGCACAGCTCGGTGCACTGGCCGCGGTAGGTGCCGGGCGCCTCCAGGCGCGTCCAGGATTCGTTGATGAAGCCGGGAATGGCGTCCTTCTTCACCGCCAGCGCCGGCACCCACCAGGAGTGGATCACGTCGGCCGAGGTGATCAGGAAGCGCACCTTGGCCCCCACCGGCAGCACCAGCGGCTCGTCCACTTCCAGCAGGTAGTGTTCGCCCTTGGCTTCACGGTTGTTGATCTGCGTGCGCGGGGTGGCCAGGTTGCTGAAGAACTCCACATCCTGGCCCAGGTACTTGTAGTGCCACTTCCACTGGTAGCCGGTGATCTGGATATCCAGATCCGACTCGGAGGTGTCGTAGATGTCGATCAGGGTCTTGGTCGCGGGGATCGCCATGACCACCAGGATCGCCAGCGGCACCACGGTCCAGAGGATTTCCACCGTGGTGCTTTCGTGGAAGTGCGCGGGTTCCTGGCCGGTGGAGCGGCGGTGGATGATCATCGACCAGAACATCGCGCCGAAGACGATCACGCCGATCACGACGCAGATCCAGAAGATGGTCATGTGCAGATCGAAGACGGAGCGGCTGACCTCGGTGACACCGGGCGCCATGTTCACCGTCCACTGGGCGTGCGCCGAGCTCAATATCAGCCACAGCAAGAGGCCCATCCAGACTCGTGGATGTCGCATCATCGCGGGTTCCCCTCGATATTGTTCTTGTTATCTATCCCGCCGGCTGAGCCGTTTGGGCATCTCTAAAAACTATCTGCGTTGCCATCGCTGCGTTAAAAACACGCTCAAAATGCTCATTTACAACACGTAAACTGCGCTTTTTCGCCTGTTTTTGCCTTGCGCTGGCTGCCTCGATTACGTTTTTAGAGGTGCCCTTATGGGTGGGGTCGACTGCCACGTGACGGGCCTGGGCCTTCATGTGCCCTGCTCCGCCTCTACTGCTGGCAACTGCTGCCGAAACCTCGTGCCTGAGCCCGTCCGGTTCCATCAGGTACTGCCTTTCGAGTTGGAGTATAGACAGCGACCTTGAGGCCGCAATGTGCCCGCCTGGCCGCCCCGCTGGCGGCGAACGAAGCGGTGGACACCGCATCTGACGCGGGCTGGAGCGAAAATCGAGGCGCCGGATATAGCGCGCTCGCATAAGTATGAAAAAGTTATGACAATCGCGTCTTAGCCGGCCCAAGCCGCCAGCTAAGGTTCACGTCCATGTTCTGAGTTCATCGGAGTCGTCATGAACACTGCTGCCATCCGCCAGTTCATCGCCCAGGCGCGCGAGCATGAAACCGCCAGCCAGGCGCTCAGCCAAACCCTGCAGGCCCGCTTCGCCGGGCTGCACCCTGCCATTCGCTTGCCGGACGAGGATGCCCCCGGAGTGCTGACCGGCTTCGTCATTGCCTATATCGAGGAAGTGCCGGATGTGCTCGACGCGGCGGCCGAAGTGGCGCGCGAAGCCGGCATCGAGGAAGCGATCAAGCCGGTGCTGAAGATCGCCGAGCAGTTCTTTCTCCAGCCCCCCGCGCTAATGGCCGGGCACGAAGGGCTCGATGGCCTGCTCGACGAAGCCTACCTGGCGCATCGCCTGGTGGAAGAGGTCAACGACCGCTATATCGCGCATCTGGGGCGCCCGCTGATCCCGCTGGACACCACCCGCGCCAACCTGATCGCGCACCAGTTGATCGGCGAGCCGTTCGCCAACCAGCTCGACGAGGCGGTGCACCACGCCCTCACCGGTATGCTCGATGACGCCAGTTTCGACCAGCCTTCGGTACAGGCTTACCGTGAACGCCTGGCTGCGCCGGATACCGAATCGGCCTGGCTGCGCTGGCCCTGCCTGTCGCGCCAGTTGGGCGTGGATCTGCAGCTTACGGCGTGATCGCCAGGAGAATCAGCGACAGCGTCAGCAGCGAGCCGAGGGTGGAAAACAGGATCGCCCGTGACACCAGCGCTGCCTGGCGCTGGTAATACTCGGCGAGCATGAACGGCCCGGTGCCGGTTGGCAGCGCACTGAGCAGCAGCGCGGCGTGCGCCCAGAACGGTGGCAGGTCGAGCAGCACGAAGGCGATGAACCAGGTCACCAGCGGTTGCAGCACCAGCTTCAGCGCCACCAGCGGCCAGGCGCCCTTGGCCGGGCCGCTCTGCCGCTGTGCCAGGAATAGCCCCAGCGACACCAGCGCGCAAGGCACGGTCGCCGCGCCGAGCAGGCGCAGGAACTCATCCAGCGCTGGCGCCAACTGCAGCCCGCCGAGCGACCAAAGGGCGCCGAGCAGCGGCGCTACCACCAGCGGGTTCTTCAACAGGGCCAGGCTCACCTGAGCAATAGCCCCGCCCAGCCCCTTCTGGCTTTGCAAGCCGACCTCGATGCACACCACGGCCAGGGCGAACAGCACGCAGACCACGATCAGCGAGGCGATCAGCGCCGGCGTCATGCCGTCCTCGCCGAGCACCAGCACGCACAGTGGAATGCCGATGTAGCCGGTATTGGCATAGCCGGCGCTGAGCCCGTCGATACTGGCGTCGACCAGACTGCCGGTGCGCTTCCAGCGGTACGCCAGGGTGACCAGGAACACCGCCAGGGTGCCGCCGCTGAAGGCCAGCAGGAAGCCGGGCTGCCAGATGTGCGCCCAATCGGCCTTGGCCGTGAGGCTGAACAGCAGCGCCGGCAGGCCGAGCCAGACCACGAAGCGGTTCATCTCCGAGGCGGCGGTCGGCCCCAGGCGGTTGGTGCGTCGGCACAGATAACCGACCAGGATCAGGCCGAAGATCGGCAACAGCACATTGAGAACGGTGGACATCGGCACAGCCATTGGCGCAAAGAGGCCGAGCCTAGGGGCGCTGGCCGTCGAGGGCAAGCCGTGGCTGTGATTCCGCTGCCGCGATGGGCGTCTAGCATTGACCTGCCGGGTCAACCCGGCGCTGTCGCGAGCCCGAGCATGCAAGCGCTGTTGAACGAAATCCTCGATGAAGTCCGCCCGCTGATCGGCCAGGGCAAGGTGGCCGACTACATCCCCGCGCTGGCCAGCGTGGTGCCCGACCAACTGGGCATCGCCGTGTACGGCAACGACGGTCAGTTGCATGTCGCCGGTGATGCGCGCACGCCCTTCTCGATCCAGAGCATTTCCAAGGTATTCAGCCTGGTGCAGGCCATCGGTCACAGCGGTGAGGCGATCTGGCAGCGCCTGGGCCACGAGCCCTCCGGGCAGCCGTTCAACTCGCTGGTGCAGCTCGAGTTCGAGCGTGGCAAACCGCGCAACCCGTTCATCAATGCTGGCGCGCTGGTGATCTGCGACATCAACCAGTCACGCTATGCCGCGCCGGCGCTGTCGATGCGCGATTTCGCTCGGCGTCTGTCGGGCAACCCGGAAGTGACGGTGGACAACCATGTCGCCGAGTCCGAATACCAGCACCGTGCACGCAACGCCGCAGCGGCTTACCTGATGCAGGCCTTCGGCAATTTCCACAACGATGTCGAGGCGGTGCTGCGCAGCTATTTCAGTTGCTGCGCGCTGCGCATGAGTTGCGTCGACCTGGCGCGCGCCTTCGGCTTCCTGGCCAACCAGGGCTTCTGCCAACACAGCGGCGAGCAGGTGCTGTCGCCGCGGCAGAGCAAGCAGGTCAACGCCATCATGGCCACCAGCGGGCTGTACGACGAGGCCGGCAACTTCGCCTACCGCGTCGGCCTGCCGGGCAAGAGTGGTGTCGGCGGCGGCATCGTCGCCGTGGTGCCGGGGCGCTTCAGCGTTTGCGTGTGGTCGCCGGAGCTCAATGCTGCCGGCAACTCGCTGGCGGGTATCCGGGCGTTGGAACTGCTCAGCGAGCGCATTGGCTGGTCGGTGTTCTGAATACGGGGCTGGATGCGCCAGCCCCGGGCCGACTCAGTCGGCCATTTCCCCACATAGATCCAGCGCCAGCCAGCGCTCGACCTCGTCCTGCGCCAGGCCGGCGCCAAGCAGGGCGAACAGCTTGCCCAGCGCCGCTTCACGGGTCATGCCACCGCAGGACACCAGGCCGGCTTCGGCCAGGCGGCTGCCGGCGGCATACACGCCGAACTCGACATGGCCCTGCATGCACTGGCTGATGGCCGCCAGCACCACGCCCTGCTCATGCGCTTCGCGCAGCGCGGTAATGAACTCGGCATCGCCGGCCGGGCCGGTGCCGCTGCCATAGCATTCCAGCAGCAGAGCTTGAGCGCCGCTGGCCACCAGCGCGCGCACCTGGACGGCCTGCACGCCGGGGTAGAGCGGCAGTACGGCGAGGCTGACCGGCTGGCGCACCTGACGGTATTCAATGGCTGCATCGATGCTGGCAGCTCGCTCGGCCTGGCGGCTGCGCTGCAGCACCTGGAAGGCGTCGAAGGCATCGCTGCGCAGCTTGGCGCAGCGCGCGCCATGCATCAGCTGGCCGTTGAAGTACAGGTGCACGCCCGGCGCCACGCCCTGGTGCAGCGCACGCAGCGCGCCGAACAGATTGGGCCAGGCGTCGCCGTTCGGTACGCCTGCCGGCTGCATGGAGCCGGTGAACACCACCGGCACATTCAGGCCCAGCAGCAGGAAGCTCATCGCTGCCGCGCTATAGGCCAGGGTATCGGTGCCGTGCAGCACCAGCACGGCGTCGCAGCCGTCGGCTTCGACTGCCTCGACGATGGTCTCGCGAATGGCCAGCCAGTGCGTCTGGGTCATGTTGGCGCTGTCGATCAGCGGCAGCAGCTCGCGGAAGATCCAGTTCGGCAGCTCGGCCGGGTTTTCCTCGGCCTGCTGAGCACGCATGCGAGCTTCGAAACCGGAGGCCGGAGCCAGGCCAGCTTCGCTCATCTGCATGCCGATGGTGCCGCCGGTGTACAGCACCAGGAGTTTTTCAGGGGTCGCCATGGGCTCTCCTCGGTAAACGTCAGGCAAGAAAAAGGGGGGCAGCGCCCCCCTTGTTTCACGCGGGCATCAACGCTGGTAGACGCGATCGCCAAGTTCGGCATGCGCAGCCGGGGCATCCGCCGGAGCGTGCCAGGCCTTGGGATCGAGATCCAGATCGGCGTACTGCTTCGGATCGAACACCGGCGACTCGACACCGGCCTTGATCTGCGCGTCGTAGTCACGCATCAGGCGCAGGCCGACCTTGAACAGCAGCGCCAGGGCGATCAGGTTGCAGATGGCCAGCAGACCCATGGTCACGTCGGCGAAGGCGAATACTGTGCCCAGATCCTGCACCGAACCCCACAGCACCAGGATCACCACCAGCACGCGGTAAACCATCACCGGCATGCGCTTCTCGGTGAAGAAGCCCAGAGCGTTCTCACCCAGGTAGTAGTTGTAGATCAGGGTGGTGAAGACGAACAGCAGCAGCGCCAGGCTGACGAACACGCGGCCCCACTCACCGACCACGGCCGCCACGGCGGTTTGCGTCAGTACCACACCGGCCATGTCCGCGCCCGGCTGATAGACGCCGGACAGCAGGATGATCAGCGCGGTGCAGGTGCACAGGATCAGGGTGTCGATGAACACGCTCAGCGACTGCACGATGCCCTGCGCGGCCGGGTGCTTGACCTCGGCGACAGCGGCTACGTTCGGTGCGCTGCCCAGACCGGCTTCGTTGGAGAACAGGCCACGCTTGACGCCCATGATGATGGCCGCGCCAATGCCACCGGCAAATGCCGGTTCCAGGCCGAAAGCACTTTTGAAGATCATCGCGAAGGTGGCCGGGATGTGTTCGGCGTTCATGCCGATCACCACCAGCGCCATGGCGATATAGGAGAAGGCCATGACCGGCACCAGCACGTCGGCCATGCTGGCGATGCGCTTGATGCCGCCGAAGATGATCAGGCCAATCACCACGGTCAGGGCAATGCCGCTGGCCAGGGTCGGAACGCCGAAGGTGTCATGCAGCGAGCTGGCCACGGTGAAGGACTGCACGGCATTGAAGCCGAAGCCGAAGGTCACCAGCAGCAGCAGCGAAACCACGATACCCAGCCAACGCTGACCGAGGCCATGCTGAATGTAGAACGCCGGGCCGCCACGGTAGGTGCCATCGGCCTCGCGACGCTTGTACAGCTGCGCCAGGGAGCATTCGAAGTAGCTGGTGGCCATGCCGACCAGTGCCACGACCCACATCCAGAAGATGGCGCCTGGGCCACCGAGCATGATCGCCACGGATACACCGGCGATATTGCCGGCACCGACGCGGCCCGCCACCGAGAGCATCAGCGCCTGGAACGAGCTGAGCTGACCGGGCTTGCGCTCGAACGCTTCGGCGAAGATGCGGAACATGCTGCCGAAGTAGCGGAACTGGACGAAACGTGAGGCGATGGTGAAGAACAGGCCGAGACCGATCAGCATCACGATCAGCAGCTTGCTCCAGATGAGGTCATTGAGAAGATCGAGCATGGAGGCTTTCTCTCTTGTTGTTCTGAATGGGAAATACGCCTCTCTGGGCGGATTGCGGAATGGTTCGTGATAGAGGCCTCACTGGGCAATTTCGCAGGTCGCGGCGAACTGACGCGAGTTGATGCTAGAATCGCGTCACTCGCATCACCTCAGGGCGGCCGTATGTCCGATTCCTTCGGCACCAATCTCAAACTCCTTTGCAGCCACTACCGCTCGATTGCCGAGGTCTGCCGCAAGCTGTCGATCAATCGCGCGCAGTTCAATCGCTACCTGGCCGGGCAGAGCCGGCCGACCGCGCACAACCTCAAGCGCATCTGCGATTTCTTCGGAGTCGAGGCTCATGAGCTGGCGCTGCCGGGCGAGGCGTTCGCTCGTCTGATGGGCACCCGCCATGGCGAGCTGCAGCCGCGTGCCGGCGGTGATCCGTTGCTGGAGCTGTTCGAGCCGTTGCGCGGCCATGCCAGTTCGCTGGCGCGTTATTGCGGCTACTACTTCGAGTATTCCAACTGCATGTCGGTGCCGGGGCAGATCCTGCTGTCGCTGGTGCATCTGCGCGAAGAGCGCGGCAGCTACGTGTTCGAGCGCCAGGAACGGCAGGAACGGCAGGAGCGCGCACGCGGCGGCGTCGCCGAGGACTGGGTGCGCTGCCGTTATCTGGGCGCCGCCTTCTACCTGCAGGATCGGCTGTTTCTCATCGACTACGAGTCGCTGACCGGCAACGAGATGAGCCAGACCATTCTCATCCCCAGCTTCAAGAGCCACATCACCCGCCTCAATGGCCTGAAGACCGGCGTCTCCAGCGGCGACCGGCGCACCCCGGCCTGCACCCGCGTGGTCTGGCAATACCTGGGCAGCGAGATCAACCGGGTCAACGCCTACCGCCAGGTGATGCTCTACGCCCCGGATGATCCGCGCATCGACGATGACATCCGCCAACGCCTGGGCGGCGCGCAGTTGCGTGAAGGACTGTTCGAGATCGAATAGCCAGTCTGCAACTAACTCATTGAGACAAAAGGAATATTTTCCTGTCACAGGTGGCTGTGCCGGGCGCATTTCTTTATCGTGCGCGGCCTTCGAACCGGTTCCCCTCGTTCAGGTGGTCTGCCTCGCAGTCCTCGAACCGGCTCCATCCCTCTTGTCCAGGACGTATTGCATGCTCGATAGCACCCTCGCACAACTTGAAAACCTGGTGGCCGAACTGCTGCAGCAGAACCGACAGCTCACCAGCGACAACCAGCAACTGCGCGCTGAGCTGAACAAGGCCAGCGAAGACAACGACGCCCTGCAACTGCAATTGCTGGAGCACGAAGAACAGCAGAACCACGCCGTCGCCCGTCTGCAGGCGCTGGTACAGCGCGTCGGTGAAGGTCGCGCCGAGGCATGAGCCGCGAGGGCGTGCGCGTCCTGCACCTGTTCGGCCGTGATTACTCGATCAAGACGCCGGAAGCCGGCGCAAATCTGCTGCACGAAGCCATTGGTCTGTTGCAGACGGAAATCGCCAGTAACGAGCAACGCTACCCCAAGGCCGCCGGTCAGGAGTTGCTCCTGCTCAGTGCGCTCAATCTGCTTGCCCGGCAGTTGGCGCAGGCTTCGGCGAGCGATGTCGAGCCACGTTTGCAGGCGCTCAATCAACTGATCCAGGCGCAGTTGCAGGATCGCGCCTAGGCCGACTCGCGCAGCGCCTGCAGACGTTGGCGCTGCTGCCCCTGCTGATCGAAATTCTCTGTCGCCAGCCAGCACTGGAAGGCGTCACGACAGCGCGGCCACTCGCCATCGATGATGGAGAACCAGGCCGTGTCGCGGTTCTTGCCCTTGTTTACCCTGTGCTGGCGAAACAGGCCCTCATGGACGAAGCCGAAACGTTCAGCCGCTCGCCTGGAACGCGTGTTTGCCGCGTCGCACTTCCACTCCAGGCGGCGATAACCGAGGTCATCGAAGGCGTGCCGCGCCAGCAGATAAATGGCCTCGGTCGCACCTGCCGTGCGCTGCATGGGCGCACCAAAGGCCACGTGGCCAATCTCGATGCAGCCATCTTGCGCGACGATATTCAGGTAGCTGAATACGCCCAGAGCGCGGCTGCTGGCTTGGTCGATCACGGCATAGAACAGTGGGTCGCGGCGCTCGGTATTGTTCGTCAGCCAGGCATCGAAGTGGCTGCGCTCGCTGAACGGGCCGTAGGGCAGGTAATCCCACAGCGCCGGATCCGGGCCCTGCAAGGCACGCCAGAGATCATCGCCATGACGCGCGACTGCGAGTGCCTCGAGACGCACGAAACGGCCCTGAAGCACGCGCTGATCGGGTGTCGGGCGGGGTTGCCAGCTCGAAAGGTCGTTGGCCATCAGAAAAGCTTCCTGTACTGGATGAATCCGGAACGGTCGCCGATACGGTCGTAGAGCATACGGCCCTGGTAGTTGGTTTCCTGGGTCAGCCAATGCACGCGGCTGGCGCCGGCGGCGCGTGCCTCGGCGTAGACGTGCTCGATCAGCGCACGCCCCACGCCGCCGCCGCGAATGTGCTCGGCCACGAACAGATCCTGCAGGTAGCAGTAGTCACCGGTCGTCCAGCAACTGCGGTGGTAGATGAAATGCACCAGGCCGACCGCTTCGCCGTCCTGCCAGGCCAGCGCGGCATGCATCGGCTCGGCCCCGTCGAGGAAGCGCTGCCAGGTGATAGCGCTGGTTTCAGCGGGTATCTCGCCTGGTAGAAGCGCTGGTAGCCCTGCCAGAGCGGCAGCCAGGCAGCGTGATCGGCAGCGGTGATGGGGCGGATGTCGAGCATGGGTGCATTCCTTTCGAGGTCAGTCACTGGGGTTCATCTGCGCGGCCAGTTCGCGCTCGCGCGGGTTGGCTGACGCGGCCAGGCCGGCGCGCACGCCAGCCTGATCCTTCGGCGAGCGGTTCTGGCTGAGTTTCCATTTGCCCTCGAGCCGGCGGATCGGCAGGGCGAAGCCGACGATGGCGCGCAGCATGGCGTCGAGGTATTCGCGCGGCGCATCGCTGACCGCCCAGGGCTGCGGGCGGCCCTGTTCGTGGTGGTCGCTGAGGCGGCTGACCAGTTGCAGCAGGCGCTCGGGCTCGTCGAACACCTCGGCCTGGCCCCAGGCATGCACGGCGATGTAGTTCCAGGTCGGCACCACCTTGCCGTGCTCGGCCTTGGCCGGGTACCAACCCGGATGCACATAGGCGTCCGGGCCGCTGAACACCGCCAGTACCTCGGTGCCGTCCGCCAGGTCGCGCCAGTGCGGGTTGGCGCGGGCGAAGTGGCCATACAGGGTGCCGAACTCGCCTTCGCCGGCTGCCAGCAGCAACGGCAGGTGGCTGGCCTGCAGCCCCTGCTGGCCGGCGCTGCTGAGCAGGGCCAGGCCGCTGGCGCGAATCTGCGCGTGCAGCGCTGTCAGGTCGTCCTGGCGAAAGGCGGTGGGGCAGTACATGGCAGCTTCTCCTGGCGTGATGAACCCATGCTAGGCAGGATATTGGTCTGACGTAAGATCCATTACCGATAACTTCGATGGAGCCAATTCCGCTGCCATGGCCAACACACTCGCCCTGCCCTTCGATCTTTCCGGCATTCGCCTGCAGCCTGGTCAGGGCCTGGCGCGCCAGCTCTACCAGGCGCTGCGCGAGCGCATTCTCGATGGCCGTCTGGCGGGTGGGACGCGCCTGCCGGCCAGCCGAGAGCTGGCGGAGTTGCTCGGCATTTCGCGCAACACCGTGACACGCGCCCTCGATCAGCTCTATGCCGAGGGCTATGTCGCCGGCCGCGTAGGCGACGGCACCTATGTCGCCGAACTGACGCGCCAGCGGCCACAGCCCGCTCCGCCGCCAAGCGATGCGCTCGGCAGCCCGGCCCTGCAACGTCTGCAGCAGCATCATCTGGCATTGCCGCCGGTGGATGCGCCGCGCGCGTTCCGCATTGGCGTGCCGGCCTTCGACCTGTTTCCCTTCGAGACCTGGGCACGCTTGCAGGCGCGGTTCTGGCGACGGCCGTCACTGGCGCGTCTGGGCTATGGCGATCCGGCGGGGGACTGGCAGCTGCGTGAGCTGATCGCGGCCTATCTGCGTAACGGTCGCGGCCTGGAATGCGACCCCAGCCAGATCGTCATCACCTGCGGTGCGCAGCAAGCCATCAGCCTGTGCGCGCAGTTGCTGATCCAGCCCGGTGATCGCGTGGCGGTGGAGAACCCGGGCTACCGCGCCGCCGGGCATGCCTTCGCCGTGGCCGGCGCGCAATTGCAGGGCGTGCCGGTGGATGCCGATGGCTTGCAGGTCGAGGCGTTGCAGCGGATAGGTGGCTGCCGGCTGGTCTACCTGACGCCGTCGCACCAGTACCCGACCGGTGTGACCCTGTCGTTGCCACGGCGCCTGGCGCTGCTGGCGTGGGCCAAGCGCGAGGGCGGCTGGATCGTCGAAGACGACTACGATGGCGAGTACCGCTACAGCGGAACGCCTCTGGCGCCGCTGGCCGCGCTGGATCGCCAGCAGCGGGTGATCTATGTCGGCACCTTCGGCAAGCTGGCCTTCCCTGCCCTGCGCCTCGGCTACCTGGTGTTGCCGCCAGCCTTGGCCGAGGCTTTCGCCCAACGGCGGGCGCTGGACATGCGCCATTCCGAGGTCGGCACCCAGGCGGTGATGGCTGAGTTCATCGCCGCCGGACATTTCCAGCGGCATATCCGGCGCATGCGCCAGGCGGCACGGTCGCGGCGCGACACCCTGCTGCGTGAATGGCCACAGGCGATCCCGGGGTGCGCGCCGTTGCCGATGGTGGAAGCCGGCCTGCACCTGTGTCTGCGCGTCGACAGCCTGGCCCGCGAGCAGGCGCTGGTCAGCGCTGCGCGTAACGCCGGAGTCGAGATGAACGGCTTGAGCGGCTACTGGCTGCCCGATAGCCAGGCACCGGAAGACGCGCGTGCCGGACTGGTGCTGGGTTTTGCCGCCGTGCCCGAGGCAAAGATCGTCGACGCCGTGCAGCGGCTCCGGCAGGCCTGGAAGCTCTAGGGGCGTGTTTGCAGGAGCGGTTTCAGCCGCGATCTGCACGGCCGAATTTCGGGCAAAAAAAGGGATGGCCGAAGCCATCCCGAAGTGGAGAGGCTGGTGAGGCCTCCTATGAAAGTCGTTGCTCAGGCAGCGTTGTCGCTGTTGTAGATCTCGCGATCCAGCTCGTTCTCGCTGCGCGCGACCAGGGTGGTGGTCATCAGGTCACCGGCGACGTTCACTGTGGTGCGCGCCATGTCGAGGATGCGGTCGATACCGGCGATCAGCGCCACGCCTTCCAGCGGCAGACCCACCGAGCTCAGCACCAGGCCAAGCATGATCAGCCCGGCGCCGGGGATGCCGGCGGTGCCGATGGAGGCCAGCGTGGCGGTGAGGATGATCATCAGGTACTGGCCGGCATTCAGGTCGATGCCGAAAGCCTGGGCGATGAACAGCGCCAGTACGCCCTGATAGATCGCGGTGCCATCCATGTTGATGGTGGCGCCCACCGGCAGCACGAAGCCGGCCACGCCCTGCGATACGCCGAGGTTTTTGCGCGCGCACTCGATGGACACCGGCAGGGTGCCGGAGCTGCTCGAAGTACTGAAGGCCACCGCCAGCGCCGGGGCGATGCCGCGGAAGAAACGCAGCGGGCTGAGGCGCGCCAGGCCACCGATCAGACCGCCGTAGATCAGCAGCAGATGGGCCAGGCTGGCCAGGTAGATCACGCCGATCACACCGGCCAGGGGCAGCAGCACCTCAATGCCGTGGGAGGCGACCACCCCGGCGATCAGCGCGAACACGCCGATGGGAGCGAAGCGCATCACCAGGTCGGTGAGCTTGTAGAGCACCTCGGCCAGGCTGTCGAACAGGCGAATCGCTGGCGTGGCCTTTTCCCCGACCAGGTTCATGCTCACGCCCAGGGCGATGGCGAAGACGATGATCTGCAGGATGTTGCCTTCGGCGAAGGCGGTCACCGGATTGGTCGGCACCAGACCTACCAGGATCTGCACCAGCGACGGCGCCTGCTTGGCCTCTTCGCTGCCGCTGGCAACCATGTGCATGCCTTCACCGGGGCTGAATAGGGTGCCGAAGGCCAGGCCGATGCTCACCGCGAAGGCAGTGGTGATCAGGTAGATGGCGATGGTCTTGACGCTGATGCGGCCGAGCTTGGCGCTGTCGCTCATGGCCGTGATGCCCGCCACCAGGGAAATGAACACCAGCGGCACGATCAGCATCTTGATTGCATTGAGGAACAACGCACCGACCGGAACCAGCGCCTGGGCCGTGCTCTTGAACAGCATGCCGACGGCCACGCCGAGCACCAGGCCGACGAGGATCTGTTGCCACAGCGGCACGCGGGCCAGGAAGGATTGGGAAGGGGGATTGCTTTGACTCATGTGGTTATCACCCGGATTGTCATTGTCGTGGGGCCGTCTGTACGGCCTTGAGCGGTGTCGCCCACCGGTTGAGCGAGTTCGGGGGCATAAATGAACACGCCGCCCGGAGGGCGGCGTGGGTCATGCGAGCGATCAGCCCTGCAGCGGAACCAGGCGCGGGGCGATCATGTTTTCGGGGCGCAGGATGTCGGCCAGGGTGGCGTCGTCCAGCAGCTTCTCCTCGCGCACCAGCTCCAGTACACCGCGACCGCTTTCCAGGGCGACCTTGGCGATACGGGTGGCGTTCTCGTAGCCGATGTAGGGGTTGAGCGCGGTGATCAGGCCGATGGAGTTCTCCATCAGGGCGCGGCAATGCGCTTCGTTGGCGGTGATGCCGTCGATGCACAGCTCGCGCAGCATATCCATGGCGCGGGTCAGCAGGCGGATCGAGTCGAAGATCTTGTAGGCGATCAGCGGCTCCATCACGTTCAGCTGCAGCTGGCCGCCTTCGGCCGCCATGGTCAGCGCCAGGTCATTGCCGATCACTTCGAAGGCCACCTGGTTGACCGCTTCCGGGATCACCGGGTTGACCTTGCCCGGCATGATCGAGCTGCCCGGCTGACGCGCCGGCAGGTTGATCTCGTTGATACCGGTACGCGGGCCGCTGGACAGCAGGCGCAGGTCGTTACAGATCTTCGACAGCTTGACTGCGGTGCGCTTGAGCATGCCGGAGAACAGCACGAAGGCGCCCATGTCGCTGGTGGCTTCGACCAGGTCAGCCGCCGGCTTGACCGGATGGCCGCTGATCACGCCCAGGCGCTTGACGGCCAGGGCCTGATATTTCGGGTCGGCGTTGATGCCGGTGCCGATCGCGGTACCGCCCAGGTTGACCTCGGTGAGCAGTGCCGGGGCGAGCATCTTCAGGTGCTGCAGGTCTTCGCCGAGGGTGGTGGCGAAGGCGTGGAATTCCTGGCCGAGGGTCATCGGCACGGCGTCCTGCAGCTGGGTGCGGCCCATCTTCAGCACGTGGCCGAACTCCAGGCCCTTGGCAGCGAGCGACTGGATCAGCTTGTCCAGCGCGGTGAGCAGGCTGTCGTGGCCGAGCAGCAGGCCCAGGCGGATGGCGGTCGGGTAGGCGTCGTTGGTCGACTGCGCCATGTTCACGTCGTTGTTCGGGTGCAGGTACTGGTACTCGCCCTTTTCATGACCCATGGCTTCCAGGGCGATGTTGGCGATCACCTCGTTGGCGTTCATGTTGGTCGAGGTGCCGGCGCCGCCCTGGATCATGTCGACCACGAACTGCTCGTGGAACTCGCCCTGGATGATGCGTGCGCAGGCCGTGCTGATCGCCGTGTGCTTGGCGGCGGACAGGTGGCCCAGCTCGCGGTTGGCGTCCGCCGAGGCCTGTTTGACCATGGCCAGGCCGATCACCAGTTTCGGGTAATGCGACAGCGGCACACCGGACAGGCGGAAGTTCTGCACGGCGCGCAGGGTCTGGACGCCGTAATAGGCATCGGCCGGGACTTCGAGGGTGCCAAGCAGGTCTTTTTCGACGCGGAAGGATGCAGCAGCGGACATGATGAGACAGGCTCTCTGGGAGATGCGGCAAGTGCCGCGATGCCCATAGATTAGGTGTCCTGCCGAGGTTTTCGCCAATGCCGTTGCTTGCTGCCCTATGCACAATCGGCATAATGCCGATGTGACGCTGAGCGCCGTTACGGCGTACATGACCGTTGTAGGAAGGGCTTCAGTAGTGCCTGCTCCACGGTTCGCGTCCTACCCATCGGGTCGATCCTCGGGAGCCTGCAATGAACCTGGAAACCAAATGGCTGGAAGACTTCGTCACCCTGGCCGCCACGCGCAGCTTCTCCCAGGCCGCCGAGAAGCGCTTCGTCACCCAGCCAGCGTTCAGCCGGCGCATCCGCAGCCTGGAGGGCATGCTCGGTCTGACTCTGGTCGACCGTTCCTGCACGCCCATCGAGCTGACCGAGTCCGGCAAGCTGTTTCTCGTCACCGCGCGCAGCCTGGTCGAGCAACTTGGCGAGGTGGTGCGCCACCTGCACCACCTCGAAGGCCAGCAGGGCGAAGTGCTGCAGATCGCTGCCGCGCACTCGCTGACCCTCGGCTTCTTCCCGCAATGGATCGCCGGCCTACGCCGCGACGGCCTGCCGCTCAACACGCGCCTGGTGGCGACCAACGTCGGCGAGGCAGTGCACTCCCTGCGCGAGGGCGCCTGCGACCTGATCCTCGCCTACTACGACCCGGATGCCGCGCTGCAGATGGATCCGCAGATCTTCCCCTCGCTGCACCTGGGCACCACCGCCATGCTGCCGGTGTGCGCCACCGGCGAGGATGGCACGCCGCTGTTCGACCTCGACAGCGGCCAGGCCATCCCGCTGCTGGCCTACAGCGCCGGGGCCTTCCTCGGTCGCTCGGTGAACCTGCTGCTGCGCCAGCGCGTGCTGCGTTCGACCACGGTGTACGAAACCGCCATGGCCGACAGCCTTAAGAGCATGGCGCTGCAGGGCATGGGCGTGGCGTGGGTGCCGCGCCTGTCGGTCACCGCCGAACTGGCACGGGGCGAACTGGCCATCTGCGGCGGCGAGCACTGGCAGATCCCGCTGGAAATCCGCCTGTACCGTTGCGCGCTGGTGCGCAAGGCAGCGGTGCGTTTGCTCTGGCGTAAGTTGGAGGCAGGGGCGGTTGGGGGGTGAGTGTTGGCTGTTGGTGAGTTGCTCCAACGGGGAGTGCTTCGGTGGTGTTTTGACTGGGCTTACTATGCATTCCTGATCGAGAGGGCGAACGACGCGGTCAAGCGAGTACGCTCAGATATCAGCGGCTAGTAGATAACGCTTGGATTTGATGGAGATTTTTCATGGTGGTTATGATGTAGGTGCGGAGTTATGTGGAAGGCTCTATTATCGGATTATTGTCGCCTTCTATCTAATAAATTTTAGATTTCACCATGCCTATGAACGAAGACCTGCACCACAAAGAAGTTTACGCTTATTTCGGGCTGGCAATATACCAAGCCCAAGTCTTAGAGCATGGAATAGTTAATGCCTTGGTTTACTGCGATCTAATTCCAAACAAGGTAAGAACGATAAGATCAAAAGAAGAGTGGGCGGCGCTTTTTGACACGTTCATGGACGGCCATTTTGAGAAGACACTGGGGAAAATGATCAGAACCCTGAAGGCCACATTCCCAATTACCACCGAGCTTGAATCCAAGCTTGCAGAAAGCCTAAAGCTTCGTAACTTCTTAGCGCATCACTACTTCAAAGATCGCATTCATCTCTTTCTCTCCTGTAAAGGAAGAGAACAAATGATTGGTGAGCTTTCTCGTGCGCGCGAGCAGTTTGAGAGCACGGACTCCGAACTGGAATTTTTAATCAAGCCAATTCGAGAGAAACACGGATTTACGGACGAAGTCCTGCAGATGGCGTACAACGACTTCCTTAATGAAAATTCGCCAATAATCTAACTATTCAAATCGCTTGCTCACTGGGACGGTATAAAATTCGGTCTCTAATCAAACGGTTATAGGAATTAGCCTTACCACTATGAATGCCACGTTGAAAAAGATTCTACCTATACTGTGCATTAGTGTTGCATTCGCTGTCGGGGTTAATTACCTCTCATACCAGGCATTAATCCTAATTTCTCAAGCACAGCTTGGGTCAATCCCCGCAAAGCTGATTGCAGAGATTTTTCTCAAAGTCGTATTCCATATGTTCTTGCTATGTGCAGTGCCTGTGTTTCTATCGGTACGAAATAAACATCTATCTAGCTATTTGGCTTTATCCATTATCTCTTCCTTGTATCTCTCATTGATGACTGGCGTGAACGCTATTGGGCCAGTCATAACTTTAGTCATGATTGGCGTTCTGGCCTTTTACGGCTATAAAAAGGCACAAGACCTCTATCGTTACTTCAGAGCCAAATAGGGAGCGCTTTCGGTTTTATGGCACGCAGACTGTTTATCGGTGTTCTGCTGATAGCTCCCGTTTCGCCTCCCGGCGACTTTCTTTTGTCAAACGCCACAAAAGAAAGCAAAAAGTCTTTGCCCCATCATCCGGCTCCGGCTGCGCCGGAGTTCGTTCGCTCCATCGTTGCTCCGAGGGCACGCTGCGAAGGGCCATCCCTGGCCCATCGCAGCTCTCGCGGCATCCATGCCGCTCAACCCTCTCCACAACGACTCCACTCACCCTCCTGAAGGGGGCCATTCGCGCGCCTGAACGGACAGGTATGCCATGGGTGCCTGCCGTGTTCTGTCGACTGTGAAGTATTCGTGGCGTACCGGGACGCCGGCCGCTCGGAAGCAGTACTCCGTTGGGAGTGCTGGATGTAGGTTGTGGTTCCAAGGTTGGCATTGCCCGGCGGACTGTTCGTTGGCGCTCCTGAGTCCAGCCCTACGGCCGCCTCCTATTCGAGCCAGAGTCTCAGGGAATAACCGTGGGTTCAGGCGCGTGCAGAGCCCGCCTAGGAGGGCGAACGGAATCGTCGTGGAAGAGGTTGAGCGACATGGATGTCGCGACGACTGCATGGACGCAGGAGGTAGAGCGACGCAGGATGCCAAAGCCGAGAGCCGCGATGGGCCAGGGATGGCCCACCGTCGGTGGGCCGCATCCGGTCGGGCCTCTGGAACGGCGATGGAGTGAGCGAACCCTGGCGCAGCCAGGGCCGGATGATCGGGCGGAGGGTTTTGGTGACTTTTGCCCGCAAAAGTTACTCGCCCGGGAGGGCGAAACCAAAGACATCAACAAAAACGCGGCAAGCCAGAACGAGCACCGGAGCAACCGACATACAAACTTGCCAGTACGTAGCCTGGGTAGAGCGCAGCGAAGCCCGGGCTGCCGGATGATGGGTTTCGCGCTGCTCTACCCATCCGACGGTCTTGTAGAGCTGCCACGCGGCGCAAACATCCAAGTGCCTCGCTAGGCAGGGACTGTCGCGGCTAAAGCCCCTCCCACAACCCCCATGCAGACACCGTAGGAGGGGCTTTAGCCGCGAGCTTTTGCATGTGAAGCCACCGCTCGTGCTGACCTGCGGCCACAAAAAAGCCCGCTACGCCAGGCGCAGCGGGCTCGGTACTGGCCGATGGCTCAGTTCATTTCCTGCTTCAGCGCGCGCATGCGGTCATGGCAGGCGCGTACCTTGGGCATTTCCACTGCCAGCAGTACGCGCACATCTTCCTCGGCGCTTTCCAGGGCGTCTTCGAAAGCGTGCAGGATGCGGTCTTCGGCTTCCTCCAGCTGGGCGACGTAGGTGGCGTCTTCATCCTTGGCCAGGGTCGCGCGGGTGTCGGCGTAGACCTGGCGCAGCTTGCCCATCAGGGTACCGCCGCTGGCCGGTTCAGTCTGGTTGGCGGCGACCTTGACGGTCAGGGCGTCGATCACTTCGGTCTTGGCGCGCACCATGTCGCGAAACAGCGCCTGCAGGCGGATGTCCTGCACTTCCTCGTGGGCATGCTGGTAGAAGCGCTTGCCGTCACGGGTGATTTCGATGAGTTCGTTGAGTTGTGCGGTCTTGCTGCTCATGGAGGTTCTCCTTGGCTATGGGACTTGCAGGAAAGGTGGCCGCGAAGGTCGCCGCCACCGGGGGGGATCAGCTGTTGACCAGCAGGGCGTCGGCGTCCACACCGCGTACGCCACGGATGTTGCGGGCGATGTCCATGGCCAGGCGTTTCTCGGCGTTGCTCAACACCTTGCCGCGCAGGGTGACCAGGCCGTCCTGGGTATTGACCTCGATGTTCAGGCCGTCGAGGTTGCGGCTGTAGAGGAAGCTGGCCTTGACCTTGCTGGTGATCCAGCCATCGCTGATGTTCTCGCGCGCCTCCTCGACGGCGGTCTGCACTTCGCTACTGCTGCTGTCGGCGCTGCTGATGCTCAGGTGGTTGAAGACCTGGCTCACGCCTTCGGTGTTTTCCGCGAGCTGCCCGGCCAGCTCCTTGGCCGCTGAGGTCTGGGCGTTGCCGCTGAGGGTGATGGCGCCGTTCTCGCTGCGCACCTGGATGTCCAGGCCGCGGGTGTTGCTGTTCCACAGCAGCTTGGATTTCACCGTGGCAGCCAGGGTGGCGTCTTCCAGGTGTTGCACCAGGCCCGGGGGATTGCCTTCGGCAATGGCGGAGTCGACCTCGATGCGGTTATCCACCGAGTCGATGCCCTCGACGCTCAGCGCCACCTGTTCGGCCAGATCCTTCTGCACGTCGCTCTCGACGCGACCGTTGAGGGTGGCGCGACCATCCTTCACATCGATCGACAGCTTGAATGGGTTGAGGTGGCGGTTGAGGGCAAAGGCCGTCCAGATCGAACCTTCCTGGCGGGCGGACACCAGTTGCTGCTCCAGCTCGGTTTCCGCGGCGTGAGCGACCAGCGGCGTGCCGCCGATCAGCATGGCCAGAGTGAGGGCCGACAGCAGAGAAGGGACGCGGGGCATGGACTGGCTCCTGTGCGAGAAAGATATTTTTCCTAACGCAACCGCCATGCCAGACGAAAAATAAGATAAAAACCCTTAAAAAACAGAAAGATAGAGTTTTGAGAGGCAATCTGCCTGCATGCAGCCTGCAGGATCAATTTCTACCTGTATTGCAACTTGCACGGTTTTTCCCTAACTAAGCTGCATCACACCTATAAGACGGAGCATGACCATGGCAGATTCAGCACAGATCGGCGGGCGCATCCTGCTGGTGGACGATGAGGCCGCGATCCTGCGCACGTTCCGCTACTGCCTGGAAGATGAAGGCTATGAAGTGGCCGGCGCCAGCAGCGCGGCCCAGGCCGAGGCGCTGCTGCAGCGTCAGGTCTTCGACCTGTGCTTCCTCGACCTGCGCCTGGGCGACGACAGCGGCCTGGACGTGCTGGCGCAGATGCGCGCGCAGGCGCCTTGGATGCGCGTGGTGATCGTCACCGCCTATTCCGCCGTGGATACCGCCGTGGACGCCATGCAGGCTGGCGCCGCCGATTACCTGGTCAAGCCCTGCAGTCCGGAACAACTGCGCATGGCCGCCGCCAAGCAGTTGGAGGTGCGCCAACTGGCGGCGCGCCTGGAGGCGCTGGAAGGCGAAGTCCGTGAAAAAGGCGCGCAGCTCGACAGCCACAGCCCGGTGTTGATGAGCGTGCTGGAGACCGCGCGGCAGGTGGCGGCGACCGACGCCAACATCCTCATTCTCGGTGAGTCCGGCACCGGCAAGGGTGAGCTGGCGCGCGCCATCCATGGCTGGAGCCGCCGCGCCAAGCGCACCTGCGTGACCATCAACTGCCCGTCGCTGACCGCCGAGCTGATGGAGAGCGAGCTGTTCGGCCATGCCAAGGGCTCCTTCACCGGCGCCAGCGAGAGCACCCAGGGCCGGGTCAGCCAGGCCGATGGCGGCACCCTGTTCCTCGACGAGATCGGTGACTTCCCGCTCGCCCTGCAGCCCAAGCTGCTGCGCTTCATTCAGGACAAGGAATACGAGCGCGTGGGCGACCCGGTCACCCGCCGCGCCGACGTGCGCATCGTCGCCGCCACCAACCTGGATCTCGACGAGATGGTGCGTGAGGGGCGTTTCCGCGAAGACCTGCTTTACCGCCTCAACGTCATCACTCTCAAGCTGCCGCCGCTGCGCGAGCGTCACGAGGATGTGATGTCGCTGGCCGAGCGCTTTCTCGCCCGTTTCGTCAGCGACTACGGCCGTCCGGCCTGCGCCTTCAGCGCCGAGGCCGTGGCTGCGCTGCAGGCCTACCACTGGCCGGGCAACATCCGCGAACTGCGCAACGTCATCGAGCGCGCCAGCATCATCTGCCAGCAGGAGACGGTGGAAGTCGCCCACCTGGGCCTCGGTGGTGGCACGGAAGCACCGAGCAGCGCCGTGCGCGTGGGCGCGCCGATGAGCCTGGAGGAGCTGGAGAAGGCACACATCGCCGCCGTGCTGGCCAGCAGCAACACCCTGGACATGGCTGCCAAGACCCTGGGCATCGACGCTTCGACCCTCTATCGCAAGCGTAAGCAGTACAACCTTTGAGCGTGGGGTTTCCATGAAGCTGTCGATGAAGCTTCGCACCCGCTTGTTCCTCAGCATCTCCGCGCTGATCACCGTGGCGCTGCTGGGACTGCTGGTCGGGCTGTTGAGCGTCACGCAGATGGCGCGCAGCCAGAGCGAGCTGATCCAGCGTGGTTTCAGTGCCGTGCAACTTGGCCAGCAACTGCGCCAGCACCTGGGCGACGAACTGTTGCTGCTGATCGCGCAGAACCCGGATGCGCAGCGTCTGGCCGAGGTGCGCCAGGCCTTCCGTGCGGCGCTGGCCAAGGGCAGCGAAGCGGAGCTGGGCGAACGTTACGTGAGCGGGCTGGAGGAGGCGCAGAAGCTCCATGACGCCATGGAGAGCGCCGCCGCCCAGGGCACGCCTGCCGGCCAGACACCGCACAATCTTGGGGCTTACCAGCCTTTTACCGATGCCTTCGTGAAGCTGCGCAATCACCTGCTGGACGAGCAGAACCGGGTCGTAAACACGATCAGCGGAGCCGAACAACAGGCCGGTGAGCGCTCGCAACTGATCGCTGCCCTGCTGGCTTTCATCGGCCTGTCGGTCTTGGCCATCGGCGTGCTCACCGCCAACGGCATCGCGCGGCGTTTCGGTGCGCCCATCGACCTGCTGGCGCGCGCCGCCGACCGGGTCGGCCAGGGGCGCTACGACGTGGTGCTGCCGGTGTCGCCGGTGTTCGAGCTGGCGGTACTGAGCCGCCGCTTCGGCCTGATGACCGAAGCCTTGCGCCAGTACCATTCGAGCAACCTCAACCAGTTGCTCAGCAGCGAAGGACGCCTGAAAGCGGTGCTCGACAGCATCGACGATGGCCTGGTCATCCTCGATGCCCAGGGCCGCATCGAACACGCCAACCCGGTGGCGCAGCGTCAGCTGTCCTGGAACGATGCGGTGCTCGCGCAACCTATTGGCCTACTGTTGCCCAACCACGCGGTGGACGAGGCGCTGCACCAGGTGCTGGCCGGCGAACTGCTGTGCGAGCAGCCGGCCGACCTGCGTATCGAGGGCGATGGCGAGGTGCGTCTGCTGGCCTGGGCGCTGACCCCGGTGCAACTGCGCGAAGGCGGCAGCGTGGGCGCGGTGATGGTGCTGCGCGACGTCACCGAACAGCGCACCTTCGAGCGCGTGCGCAACGAATTCGTCCTGCGCGCCTCGCATGAGCTGCGCACGCCGATTACCGGCATGCACATGGCCTTCAGCCTCTTGCGTGAGCGTCTGTCGTTGCCGGAGGGGGGCCGCGAGCAGGATCTGATGCGCACCGTCGACGAGGAAATGCACCGGCTGGTTCGCCTGATCGATGACCTGCTGGATTTCTCCCGCTACCAGAACGGCCTGAAGACCCTGCAACGCAACCCGTGCGACCTGGCGGCGATGATCGAGCAGACCCGCGAACGCTTCGCCGATGAGGCCGGCGAGCGCGAGGTGACCCTGGCCTGCGCGATCCAGGCGCCGCTGCCGCCGCTCAATCTCGACGCCGGCCAGGTGCAGCGCCTGCTCGATAACCTGGTCAGCAACGCCCTGCGCCACAGCGACGGGGGCGGCCAGGTCGAGCTGCAGGCCTGTCGCCAGGGCGAGCAGGTCATCGTCACCGTGCAGGATCAAGGCGAGGGCATCCCCTTCGGCCAGCAGGCGCGCATTTTCGAGCCCTTCGTGCAGGTCAGCCGGCGCAAGGGCGGCGTTGGCCTCGGCCTGGCGCTGGCGCGGGAGATCGCCGAGCTGCATGGCGGCCGGCTGGAGGTGCAGTCGCGGCCAGGTGAAGGCGCCCGCTTCTGCTGCAGTTTGCCGGTGTGAATGCGGCGGGCAGCAAAACGCCGCGATTTTCGCGGCGTTTTGCAGGGTACGACTGACCAGGCTGGGCCTAGCGCAGCACCGGGTCGAACTTGAAACGCCGGCCCGCCATCAGCGCACCGAGGAATCCCACGCCGAACACCGCGCTGGCGCATTTCAGGGTCAGGGCGAGCGGTGCGTGCAGGCCGGGATTCAGCCACAGCACGGCCAGGCTGGCGAGGGTCATGAGCAGCAGGACGATGGCACTTCGAGACATGTCGGGACTCCTTGTCGGTCAGAACACCCAGCGTGGGCTCTTGTCGGCGAGGCGCGCTTCGCGACTGGCATAGCCGCTTTGGCCCTGGCTCGAGACACGTACCCAGCGGCTGTCGTCGAGGTTGGCCGGTTGACGACGCTCAGCGACAGCCTGCGGCTGAGCGCTGACGCGAGCACCGTTGTCCAGGGTGGGGGAAAGGATGAGGTCGGCGGTCTTGGCACTAGCGCCTGCCGAATCGCTGAAGTCGCTGGCGTAAACCCCGCTGGTCAGCAATGCAGCGGCGCAGAACAGGCTCAGTCCAATCGTGTGCATGACGCTTCTCCATCAGTCGCTCAGTCGGGGCTTACGGGACTGATATTGCAGCGCTCATACCAACTTTTTATTTCTATGAAATCCTTATAAATCAATAACTTAAACTTTCATCGCGCAGCCGCGATCATGCGCTTTGCAAGATGCATGAATTGCGACACGTGCAATTTGCACGATCACTCATGCCGGGGCAGCACGACGCTGAAGCAGGAGCCCTCACCGAGCTGGCTGCTCAGCTCGATGCGCCCGCCATGGGCCTGGACGATCTGTTCGCTGATGAACAGGCCCAGGCCCAGGCCCTGCGGAGCGTTGGCCGTAGAGACACGCTCGAACTGTTCGAACACCCGCTGCTGATCCGTTGCGGAAATGCCCAGGCCCTGATCGCGTACATCTACGCGCACGCCATCAGCGTCGCTGGATACGCGCACCCCGACGGGTTTGCCCTCGCCATAGCGCAGCGCGTTGGTCAGCAGGTTGGCCAGTACCTGCTCGATACGGAACTCGTCCATCAGTACCGGGGCGGGGCCATCGACCTGCAAGTCGATCTGGTTGCCGCTGCTGGTGAACTGCGCGCTGAGGTTTTCCACGACGTTGCCGGCGAGCACGCCGAGGTCGCCCGGCTGCGGGCGCACCGAGAGCTTGCCGGTACGGATGCGCGAGACATCCAGCATGTCGTCGATCAGGCGGCTGAGGCTGCGAATCTGCCGTTCGTCACGGGCGATCATCTCGGCCAGCTTGTCAGGGGTGAAGGCGTCTTCGCGGCCTTGCTCCAGGCGCATCTTGCGCAACTGGGCGTCGAGAATCAGGCCGTTGAGCGGTGTGCGCAGCTCGTGAGAGACGATGGACATGAAGGTGTCGCGCATCTGCACGGCCTTCTGCAGCTCGGCCTGGGTTTCGCGCAGTTCGCCGAGCAGCGCCTCCTGCTCGCGACGTGCCGCCTCGACCGCCTCCAACTGCTGGCTCAGCGCCTTACGGTGGCGGTACAGCTCGACGAACATCGCCACCTTGCTGCGCACCTCGAAGGGCGACAGCGGCTTGTGCAGGAAGTCCACCGCGCCGCTTTCGTAGCCACGGAAGGCGTAGTCCATGTCACGGCCGACGGCGCTGACGAAGATGATCGGAATGCGCTTGGTCTTTGCCGTACCGCGCATCAGCTCGGCCAGCTCGAAGCCGTTCATGCCCGGCATCTTCACGTCGAGGATGGCCAGGGCGAATTCATGTTCGAGCAGCAGCGACAGCGCTTCGTCGGCGCTGCTGGCCTGGAAGATGCTGCGATCCTCGGTCTGGATCAGCGAGCGCAGGGCCAGCAGGTTTTCCGGCAGGTCGTCGACCAGCAGCACCTTGGCTTCGATCTTTCTCAGCATGGCGGTGTATCCAGTTCGGCCAGCAGCACGCGCAGGCTGGCAAGGGGCAGGAGAAAGTCCGGTTGAAGCAACGCCAGCGCGGCCTCCGGCATGGTGGGTACCTGGGCGTCGCCGGGCTCTTGCACCAGGGTCAGGCCACCGGCCTGCTGGATGGCCAGCAAACCGGCGGCGCCGTCCTCGTTGGCACCGGTGAGCAGGGCGGCGGCCAGGGCTGCGCCATAGGCATCGGCGGCGGATTCGAAAAGAATGTCGATCGACGGCCGGGAGAAATGCCGAGGCTCCTCGCGGCTGAGGGAAAAACTGTGGTCGCCCTCGATGGACAGGTGATAACCGGCGGGCGCCACGTAGACCACGCCGCCGCGCAGGTATTCCTTGTCCTCGGCTTCCTTGACCGGCAGCCGCAGGCGCCGACCGAGCAGGTCAGCCAGCAGGCTGTCGTTGCGATCCGGCACGTGCAGCAGGCACACCACCGGCAGCCGATAGCCCTGCGGCAGGTCTTCGAGCAGCTGCAGCAGCGCTTCCACGCCACCGGCCGAGGCACCGATCAGCAGTGCCTGCAGCGCCGGTCGGTTCAGGCCGCGCAGTTGCATGCGTGGGCCGCTCATCGCTTGCGGAAGATCCGTTCGGGGCGCGACACCGCCTCGAACTGCTGTGCATAAGCGGAGAAATCCAGACTCTCCTTGCTGCCCAGGCCGAGGAAGCCACGGTGGCAGAGCGATTCGTGGAACAGGCCGAGGGCGCGATCCTGCAGATCGCGGTTGAAGTAGATCAGCACGTTGCGGCACGACACCAGGTGGGTTTCGGCGAACACGCTGTCGGTGGCCAGGCTGTGGTCGGCGAAGGTCACGTTGGCGCGTAGCGACTTGTCGAACAACACGCGGTCATAGGCCGCCGAGTAATAGTCGGAAAACGCCCGCTTGCCGCCCGAGAGCTGGTAGTTCTCGGTGTAGGCACGCAGATGGTCGAGGGCGAAGATGCCCTGCTCGGCCTTCTCCAGTGAGTGCGGGTTGATGTCGGTGGCATAGATCATGGTGCGCTCCAGCAGGCCTTCCTCGTGCAGCAGAATGGCCAGGGAATACACCTCTTCGCCGGTGCTGCAGCCGGCCACCCAGATCTTCAGCGACGGGTAGGTGTGCAGCAGTGGCACCACCTGTTCGCGCAGAGCGAGGAAATAGCTGGGGTCGCGGAACATCTCGCTGACGGGGATGGTGAGGAACTGCAGCAACTGCATGAAGGCCTGCGGCTCGTGCAGGATGCGCTCCTGCAGCGCCGAGATGGTCGGGCAGTCCAGTTGTGCCTGGGCCTGGCGCACGCGGCGTTTCAGCGAGGCCTTGGAGTAGTCGCGAAAGTCGTAGCTGTAGCGCAGGTAGATCGCTTCGATCAGCAGGCGCAGCTCGATCTCGTCCGGCATCACAGACGCTCCAGTTTGGGCATCCACACGCGGATCAGGGAGAACAGGCGATCCAGGTCGATGGGCTTGGCCAGGTAGTCGTTGGCGCCAGCCTCGCGGCAGCGCTCCTGGTCGTCCTTCATCGCCTTGGCGGTCACGGCGATGATCGGCAGGTTCTTCCAGCGTGCCTGCTGGCGGATCTGCCGGGTGGCTTCGTAGCCGTCCATTTCCGGCATCATCACGTCCATCAGCACCAGGTCGATGTCGTCATGCTCGCGCAGCTTGGCCAGCGCCTCATGACCATTACGCGCAACTTCCACCGACGCGCCCTTCTGCTCCAGCGCGCTGGACAGGGCGAAGATGTTGCGCACGTCATCGTCCACCAGCAGCAGGCGCCGCCCCTCGAACAGCTTGTCGCGGCTGCGCGCGGTCTTGAGCATCTTCTGGTGCTCGCTGGACAGCTCGGCCTCGACCTTGTGCAGGAACAGGGTGACTTCGTCGAGCAGGCGTTCCGGTGAGCGCGCGCCCTTGATGATGATCGAGCGCGAATACTTGAGCAGCTCGGCTTCCTCGTCGCGAGTCAGGTTGCGCCCGGTGTAGACGATCACCGGCGGGAAGGAGCAGATGTCCTCCTCGGCCATGCGCCGCAGCAGCTCGTTGCCCTGCATGTCGGGCAGCTTGAGGTCGATGATCATGCAGTCGAAGACGGTGGTGCGCAGCTTCTCCAGCGCTTCGCCGGCCAGGGCCACGGCGGTGATCTCGATGTCTTCGTCGCCGATCAGGCGGGCCACGCTGTCGCGCTGCAGCGGATCATCCTCGACCAGCAGCACGCGTTTGACCTGCTGGTTGAGCTTGGCTTCGAGCTTGCCGAACACCTCCTTGAGCTGGTCGCGGCTGGTGGGCTTGAGCGCGTAGCCGACTGCGCCCAGGTGCAGGGCCGCTTCGCTCTGGTCTTCCACCGACACCACGTGCACCGGGATATGCCG
Source organism: Pseudomonas sp. C11 (assembly GCF_034683865.1). NCBI lineage: Bacteria > Pseudomonadati > Pseudomonadota > Gammaproteobacteria > Pseudomonadales > Pseudomonadaceae > Pseudomonas > Pseudomonas sp. C11. Next base: position 79,369 of record NZ_JAWIIP010000007.1, on the reverse strand, counting down.
GGTCTGCGCGTCGTCCTTGAGGCGCTGCAGCACGCTGAGGCCGGAGCCATCCGGCAGGCGCATGTCGAGCAGGATGGCGTCCGGGCGGTACTGCCGCGCCAGCTCCAGGCCTTCGTCGGCGCAGGTGGCGACCAGGCAGGCATAGCCCAGTTCATGGGCCAGATCGAAGAGGATGCGCGCGAAGCGCACCTCGTCCTCGATCACCAGCACGCGGCGACCACTGCGCTCGCTGAGCTGCTCGCGATCATCGGCGAACGGCGCCGGCTGGCGGGGTGCTGCTGGCAAGGTGGGCGCGGCGGCTGGCGCAATCGGCGCGGCTGCGGGGCTGGGTGCCTGCGCTGCCGGTTTGGGCGCGCTGCCGCCTTCGACCAGCCGTTCGGGCAGCAGCAGGGTGAAGGTGCTGCCCTCGCCCGGTACGCTGTGCAGGCTGATGGAACCGCCGAGCAGCCCGGCCAGATCACGCGAGATGGACAGGCCCAGGCCGGTGCCGCCGTAGCGGCGGTTGGTGGTGCCGTCGGCCTGGCGGAAGGCCTGGAAGATCGCTTCCTGCTGATCCGGGGCGATGCCGATGCCGCTGTCGCGCACGGCGAAGGCTAGGGTCTGCTCATCGTGACGCGACACGCTGAGGGTCACCCCGCCACGGTCGGTGAACTTGAAGGCGTTGGACAGCAGGTTGCGCAGGATCTGTTCAGCGCGCTGGCGGTCGGTGAACAGCACCGCGGGCAGGTCGTCCTGCTCTTCGATCACGAAGCTCAGGCCGCGCTCGCGCGACAGCGGCGCGAACACATCGCGCAGGCTTTCGAGCATGCTCGCCAGCGGGGTGCGTTCGGGGCGCACCTCCAGCTTGCCAGCCTCGACCTTGGCGATGTCGAGGATGTCGTTGATCAGGTTGAGCAGGTCATTGCCGGCCGAGTAGATCGACTCGGCGAACTTGATCTGTTCCTCGTCGAGGTTGCCCTTGCCGTTCTCCGCCAGCAGCTTGGCCAGGATCAGCGAGCTGTTGAGCGGCGTGCGCAGCTCGTGGCTCATGTTGGCGAGGAATTCCGACTTGTAGCGGCTGGCGCGCTGCAGTTCCTCGGCGCGCTCTTCCAGTTGCGTCTGGATGCGGCCCAGGGTGGTGTTGCGCTGATCCAGCTCGTCGCGCTGGTCGGCGAGAGTCTGTGCCTGCTCGGCGAGTTTCTCGTTGGTCTGTTCCAGTTCGGCCTGCTGGGTTTCCAGATGGGCCTGGGATTCCTTGAGCACGCGAGCTTGTTGTTCCAGCTCCTCGTTGGCGGCGCGCAGCTCTTCCTGCTGGGTCTGCAGCTCCTCGTTGAGCTGCTGGGTTTCGCCCAGCACTTCCTGCAGACGCTGGCGATAGCGTGCCGCCTCCAGGGCCATGCCGACGTTGCTGGCGATGGCCTCGAGAAACTCGCGCTCGCGCGGCGTCAGCGGGCGAAGGAAGGCCAGCTCGATCACGCCGTTGACCCGTTCCTCGGACTGCAGCGGAACCAGCGCGACGCTGGTCGGCTGCCCGTCGCCGAGGCTCGATGCAACCTTGATGTAGTCGGCCGGCAGGTCGTCCAGATAGACCACTCGGCGGCCGCGCGCGGCTTGCCCGACCAGCCCTTCGCCACGGTAGAAATGCGCCTTGACGCCAGCCTCCTCGCTGAAGCCGTAGCCGGCCACGCGCTGCAGGTCGCCGGTCTGGGCATCGCGTAGATACAGCGCCGCCACCACGCAGCCCAGGTAGTCGGCGAGAAATTCCAGCGAGCGGTCGGCCAGTTCCCGAACCTGGGGTTGGCCGAGCAGACGCTCCGCCAACTGGGTCTGGCCATCGCCGAGCCAGGCGCGTCGGCGCTGCTCTTCGGCGTATTCGCCCTGCACGCTCATGGCACGCGAATAGGTCTGGGAGAGATTGAGCAGCTCGCGCCGGCCGAACAGCGCCAGCAGGCCGCTGAACAGGATGCTGATCACCAGATAGACGCCCGCTCCCCAGGTGCTGGTATCACGTACCTCGGTATTGCGCAGTTGGCGCAGCTCACGCTCGCTGTTGATGAAGGTGTCCAGCTCGCGGCGTATGCCATCCATGAGGTTCTTGCCACGCCCGCCGCTGACCTCGCCGATGAAGCTGGTGCCGGCGCGGCGACTGCCGATCACTTCCTGGGCGAACGACTCCCACTGCTCCTGCAGGGCGCGCACGCGCTCGAGGCGCTGCACCTGCGTGGGGTTGTCGATAACGATCTCGCTGAGCTGCTCGCTCAAGGGTTTGAACTTGCCCCGTGCCTGTTCGTAGGGCGCTAGGTAGTCATCCTTGCCACTGAGCAGGAAACCGCGCATGCCGGTTTCCATGTCCAGCGTCAGCTTGTAGATCTCGCCGGCGCGATTGAGCACCTCATCCGAGTGCTCGACCCAGCGAATCGCGTTGAGCAGGTAGCCGACCACCAGGGCGAAGAACAGTGCACCGACCAGCCCCAGGCCGAGCGGCAGGCTGACGTTGCGATTGAGGATGCGGCGAAAACCGGCCTCGTCCATGGCGGACTCATTCGACACTGGGACGTCCATTCGATGATTGTCTCGCTGCTTATCGTGAGGGGGAGGCCTGTGGCACACTGACCGCTTGCAGACGCCGAAGTTTGCCAAACATTTAGCCATCTTGCGCGCATAATCCGAGAACCTCATGACTCAGACCGACTCCGCCGCCATGAAGACCATCGTGCTGGTCGAGGACGACGACGTCGTTCGTACCTTGACTGCGGAGGTGCTGCAGGCGTTCGGCTACCGTGTGCAGGCGCTGCGCGATGGCACCGCCGCGCTGCAGGTGCTGCGCAGCGATCAGCCGGTCGATCTGCTGATGAGCGACATCGGCCTGCCCGGCATGGACGGCCGCGAACTGGTCGAGGCCGCACGCCAGCTGCGGCCGAGCCTGCCGGTGTTGTTCGCCAGCGGTTATGACGAGCGTGAATTGCTCGAAGAGGTGCGCGCCCGCGACAGCGCGGCCACCGCCAGCATCGTCAAACCCTACGACCTGAAACTGCTGGCCGCGCGGCTGAGCGAGCTGACTGGCGCCTAACCGGCTGCCTGCTGGTTGAGCACCAGCAGGCGCGCGGCGGTTTCCGCATCCGGCTGGCCGTCGTAGTTGGCGGGGCGGTATTTCATCTGGAAGGCGGCGATGACATTGCGCGTGGCTTCGTCCAGCTCGCCGTTGCGCGGCACCGTGTAGCCCTGACGCGCCAGTTGCTCCTGGAACCACTCGACGCTAGGCAGGCTGACGGCGAACAGTGCCTGCTGGCGCGCCACCTGTGCTTCGTCCGGCCAGGGAATCAGGCCCTCGTCGGCCAGGCGCTTCCAGGGGAACAGCGGGCCCGGATCGACCTTGCGCTGTGGCGCGATATCGCTGTGGCCGATGATCGAGCCCAACGGTAGTTGGTGACGGCGCACGATGTCCTTGAGCAGGGCCACCAGCACGTCGATCTGCTGCGGTGCGAAGGGCTGCCAATAGCGGCCCTTGGGCGTGTCGTAATAGCCCTGGTTGACCAGCTCGATGCCGATGGTCGAGGCATTCAGCCAGGTGCGCCCCTGCCACTCGCTGACCCCGGCATGCCAGGCGCGGCGGTTTTCATCGACCAGGCGATAGAGCGTCGCCGGCCGGTCGCCGATCAGGTAGTGGCTGCTGACGTCGGTGGTGGTCAGCAGATCCAGCGAGCGCGCCAGATCGGCGGAGGTGTAGTGCAGCACCACGTACTGCACGCGGCTGTTCTGGCCGACGGCGGTGTGGCTGTCGTCGATGCGCAGGCCGCCGCAGCCGGCGAGCAGAAAGAAACACAGGGCAAGGCAGAAAAACTTCATAGGTGACTGAATACGCTTTGCAGGTTGTCCAGCAGCATGTCGACGCTGAGCATGATCAGCAGCATGCCCATCAGTCGCTCCACCGCCATCAACCCGCGGTTACCGAGAAAACGCTGCAGGAACGAAGCCTGCAACAGGATGAATGCCGTCGCCGCCCAGGCCAGGATCAGGGCCAGGTACAGCTCCCAGATCGGCCCGGTGTGGGTGTTGCGCAAGGTCATCAGCACCGCGAGTGCCGAAGGCCCGGCCACCGCCGGCGTGGCCAGCGGCACCAGCATCGGCTCGCCGTCCGGCACGTCGCCGAGCAGGCCCTGCGGGCTGGGGAAGATCAGGCGCATGGCGATGACGAATAGGATGATACCGCCGGCAATCGCGGTCGCCTCCCGCGACAGGCCAAGCCCGGTGAGGAATTTGTCACCAAAGGTGAGAAACAGCAGCAACAGGCCGAGGGCGAACAGCAGCTCGCGGGCGGCGACCCACAGCCGGCGGCGCGGCTCGACGTTCTTCAGCGCGGCGATGTAGATGGCGATGTTGCCGAACGGGTCGGTGACCAGAAAGATCAGTACGGCGATGCTGAAGATGTCCATGGCGGCCTCCGGTGAACGAGGCTGCGTAGTCTAGAGGTGGCCAAGGCTTGAAGCGAGGGGCTCAGTCCTCGAAGACCAGTGGGCAGCGCTCGGCGCCTTCGAGCTTGAGGATTTCCTCCACCACTTGCGGCCGCGCCTGACGCAGTACCAGCTGGCGTTGCAGCACCTGCAGGCGCCGCGCTTCCTGGTGCAGCATCTCGACGCCGGCATAGTCGATGAAGTTGATGTGCCGGGCATCGATCACCACACGCGGGGCGTGGCTGTTCTGCAGCAGTTGCTGGATGTAGTGGCAGGCGCCGAAGAAGATCGAGCCTTCGACGCGCAGCACCTCGTCGTCGCCGTCCTGCCACAGGCGCACGCGCGGCTGCGAGGTGCGCTTGAGGTAGAAGAACAGCGAGGCCAGCACGCCGGCATAGATCGCCGTTTGCAGCTCCAGCACCAGGGTGGCGGCAAAGGTCAGCAGCATCACCACGAACTCGGCGTGGCTGACCCGGCGCAGCGCACGGATCGCTGGCAGATCCACCAGCCCCCAGCAGATCAGCAGGATGCCGGCGGCCATCACCGGCAGCGGGATATGCGCCAGCAACGCCGCGCCGAACAGGGCGAACAGGGCCACCAGCAGCGCCGAGAACATCCCGGCCAGCGGTGTACGCGCGCCGGCTTGCAGGTTCAGCGCCGAGCGTGTGAAGGAGCCGGCCGACAGCGAGCCGGAAAACCACGGGCCGATGATGTTGGACAGGCCCTGGGCGCGCACTTCCTGATTGGCGTCGAGGAACTGGTGCGACTTCACCGCCAGGGCGCGGGCGATGGACAGGCTGGTGACCAGCCCGAGCATGCCGCAGGCCACCGCTGCGGGCAGCAGGCGCAGCACGTCATCGAGGTCGAAATGCAGTGCGGTCAGTGGCGGCAGGTTGCCGGCGAAGGACGCTACCAGGGCGATCTGCTCGGCGTAACGCGCCGGCAGCAGCCAGGCCAGCAGGCTGCCACCGACCAGGCCGATCAGCAGCGCCGGTGCCTTCGGCCAGAGCCGGCGCACGGCCAGGCTCAGCAGCAGGGTGAAGGCGGCAAGTGCCAGGCTCGGCCAGTGTGTCTCCGGCAGATGACGACCGATCTGCAACAGGCTGCTCAGCGCCGTGGCCTGGCTCGGCACCTCGACGCCGAGCAGGTTGGGCACCTGGCCGATGGCGATGACCAGCGCCGCACCGAGGGTGAAACCGAGCACCACCGACTGCGAGACGAAGTTCACCAGGGCGCCGAAGCGCAGCAGGCCGAGCAGCCACTGGAACAGTCCGGCGAGGAAGGTCAGCAGCAGCACCAGGGCGATGAACTCTTCGCTGCCGACCTTGGCCATGGGGCTGACGCTGGTGAACAGGACGATGGAAATGGCCGCCGTCGGCCCACAGATCAGGTGCCAGGACGAACCCCACAGGCAGGCGATGATCACCGGCACGATGGCCGCGTACAGACCGTATTCGGCCGGCAATCCGGCGATCAGCGCATAGGCCAGCGATTGTGGCAGGGCCAGGATGGCGCCGGTCAGACCCACCAGCAGGTCGTTGCCGAGGGTGCTGCGGCGAATACCGGGCAGCCAGCGCAGGAAAGGCAACAGGGTCTGAAGGTCGGGTAGCGGCATCGTTGGCGAGTTGGTTTCGTCCAGAAGCGTGAAGTGTAAACGACATGGCCAGGCCGCCGCTGGCGCTCTGCCTGCGGTCGTCACTGGCCACGCCTGGTAGGAGCGGTTCAGCCACGATCAGGGTCAGGCTCTGCGCCGGCCTCGGATCGCAGCTGAGTTAGTGCCTACAGAGGCGTCGTCACAGCCGCGCCTTCACCGCTGCCAGGCCGTCGCCGCCATCACGGGTGGTCACGCCCTGCAACCAGCCATCGAGCACCTGCGGGTTGGCTTTGAGCCAGGCCTTGATCGCCGCGTCGTTGCTGGCCTGCTTGCTCAGCACCTGATCCATGATGCTGTTCTCCATGTCCTGGGTGAACCGCAGGTTGCTCAGCAGCTTGCCGACGTTCGGGCACTGCGCGGCATAGCCCTTGCGCGCCAGGGTGTTGACCTGGCCGCTGGCGCCGAAATACTTCTCGCCGCCCTTGAGGTACTTCATGTCGTACTGCACGTTCATCGGGTGCGGCGTCCAGCCGAGGAACACCACGAACTGATCGCGCTTCACCGCACGGCCGACCTGCACCAGCATCGCCTGCTCGCTGGACTCCACCAGTTTCCAGTCACCCAGGCCGAACTCGTCGGCGGCGATCATCTGCTTGATCGACTCGTTGGCCGGCGAGCCGGAGGCGATGCCGTAGAGTTTCTTGCCGAACTGGTCGGCGTGCTTGTCGAGGTCGGCGAAGGTCTTCACCCCGGCTTCATAGGCATAGGTCGGCACGGCCAGGGTGTACTCGGTGCCCTCGAGATTCTGCGTGACCTTGTCCACCTCGCCGCTGGCGACGAACTTGTCGTAGTTGCTCTGCTGCGCTGGCATCCAGTTGCCGAGGAATACGTCGACCTGGCCCTTCTGCAGCCCGGCGAAGATGATCGGCACGGCCAGGGTCTGGCTCTGCGCCTCGTAGCCCAGGCCATCGAGCAGGAAGCTGGCGATGCCGTTGGTCACGGCGATGTCGCTCCAGCCCGGATCACCCAGCTTGACCGTGCCACAGGCTGCGTCCTCGGCCCAGACATTGCCGGCGCTGGCGAGCGCGGTGGTGAGTAACAGCACATTGAATCGGTTCATGGCGTCTCTCCTTTTTTCTTCTGTTATGGCGGCAGTGGGTAAAGGTTCACACCTGAGGGAAGCGCGCGCGGCGTTCCAGGTCATCCAGGTCGATATGGTTACGCATGTATTGCTGGCTGGCGTCGACCCAGGGGTGGTGATCCCAGCTGGTCAGCTTGCCCTGGCTCAGTGCTTCGGCCACCAGGCGCCGGCGGCGCTGGCTGGCCAGGGTGGCGGCGTGGATCGCCGGGATGTCCCAGCGCTCGCGGGCCTCGGCGAGGAAGCCGGCGAGGATGCCCTTGTGCTCGCTGGATTCGGCCAGGTTGTGCAGCTCCTGCGGGTCGCTGTCGAGGTTGAACAGCAGCAGCGGATCCTGCTCGGAGTAGACGAACTTCCACGGGCCGCGACGAATCATCATCAGCGGGCCGACGGTGCCTTCGGCCATGTATTCGCCGAGCACTTCGTCATGCCCGCCCTCACCCTTGAGGTGCGACAGCAGCGAGTGGCCTTCCAGCTCCAGGCCGGCATCGACCTGGCCACCGGCAAGCTCCACCAGGGTTGGCAGCAGATCGAGGGTGGAGACCGACTGGCTGACCCGGTGCGCGGCGAAGCGCTTCGGCGCATGCACCAGCAGCGGTACGCGGGCGGCCATCTCGAACCAGTGCATCTTGTACCAGAGGCCACGCTCACCCAGCATGTCGCCGTGGTCGCCGGAGAAGACGATCAGGGTGTCCTCGGCCAGGCCGCATTCCTCCAGGGTCTTCAGCAGCTTGCCGATGTTGTCGTCGATGTAGCTGCAGGCGCCGAAATAGGCGCGGCGGGCGTCGCGGATCTTGTCCTCGGGTAGCGGCTTGTCCCACAGGTCGATGACCTTGAGCAGGCGCTGCGCGTGCGGATCCTGCTCGGCCTGGTCGATATGCTGGCGCGGCATGGGGATGTCCACGCCTTCGTAGCGATCCCAGTATTCGCGCGGGATGGTGTAGGGGTCGTGCGGGTGGGTCATCGACACGGTCAGGCAGAACGGCTGTTCGGGCGTCAGGCGCACGTGGTCGTAGAGATACTGACGCGCCTTGAACACCACCTCCTCGTCGAAATCCAGCTGGTTGCTGCGTACGCAGGGGCCGGCCTGCAGCACCGAGGACATGTTGTGGTACCAGCTGGCGCGCACGTCCGGCTCGTCCCAGTTCACCGCCCAACCGTAGTCGGCCGGGTAGATGTCGCTGGTCAGACGCTCCTCGTAGCCGTGCAACTGATCCGGGCCGCAGAAGTGCATCTTGCCCGACAGCGCCGTGCGGTAGCCGAGGCGGCGCAGGTAGTGGGCGTAGGTGGGCACGTCGGCGGGAAAGTCCGCGGCGTTGTCATAGGCGCCGATCTTCGACGGCAGCCGGCCGCTGACCATGGTGAAGCGCGACGGCGCGCAAAGCGGGCTGTTGCAGTAGGCCGAGTCGAACACCACGGCCTGCTCGGCCAGCTTCATCAGGTGGGGCATCTGCACCGGCGAGGCGGCATCGTGCAGCGGCAGGATCGGCGCGGCCATCTGGTCGGCCATGATGAAGAGGATGTTCGGGCGCTTCATGGTGGCGGCTATTCCATACTGTGGGTTTATGCGACAGTGCGGGCACCATGATTCCGGTAGAACGGCAGCAGGGTAAACCCGGTTGCGACACATGCCTCGGATAAGTAGAGCTTATGTTTAAAGCCATCAATGGGCTGTCGCTCGACGCGCTGCGGGTGTTCGAGTCGGCGGCGCGCCAGCTTAGTTTCACCGCCGCCGCCAGCGAGCTGGGCAGCAGCCAGCCGGCCATCAGCCAGCAGATCAAGCGCCTGGAGCAGCAACTGGCCACGCGCCTGTTCGACCGGGTCTATCGCGGCATCGTGCTGACCGAGGCCGGTGAGCTGTTGCTGACCCATGTGCAGGAGGGGCTGGCGGCGCTCGACGCTGGCCTGGTGGCGGTCACGGCGCGGCAGCAGCATGAAGTGCTGCAGGTGGCCACCGACTTCGCCTTTGCCGCCTATTGGCTGATGCCGCGTCTGCAGCGCTTCAACCGCCTGTACCCGGAAGTGGACGTCAGTCTGATCACCAGCGAGCGCGATACCGCCACGCTGCCCAGTGAGATCGATGTGGCGATCCACTTCGGTGACGGTCGTTTCAAGCACGGCGAAGCGCATCTGCTGTTTCGCGAGGAGGTATTCCCGGTGTGCAGCCCGCGCCTGCTCGGCGAGCGTCAGCTGCCACTGCCGACCAGGGTGCTGACCGAGTTGCCGCTGTTGCACCTGCGCCCGGAACACCGTTCGCGCTGGTTCGATTGGGAGGGACTGTTTCGCGCCCTGGGCATTGCCAGCCTGCCGACACCCGGCGCGCTGCGCTTCGACAACTACACCCTGCTGATCCAGGCCGCGATTGCCGGGCAAGGCGTGGCCATCGGCTGGCGCCATCTGGTGGATGAACTTCTCGCGCAGGGGCTGCTCTGTCGTCTGGGTGACGCCGAAGCGCATTCGGCGCTCGGCTATTACCTGGTGCTGCCCGAACGCAAACGCCGCCAGCGCCTGACCGCGCGCTTCGTCGACTGGCTGCAGGCCGAGCTGGATGCCTCGGCAGCGAGCGTTTGATCGGGCCATACTGCAATAGCCCGTGCCGAATCCCTATACTGAGCGCCGCCGCACACCGCCATCGCGCGAAACGTGCTTGCGGCCCCTCCACTCCAACCGGTGAGCTGAACCGTGAAACTCCGTCATTCGATTTTGGGCCTGCTGCTCTGTGGCAGCCTTGTAGTTTCGAACCTCCAGGCCGCTCCGGCCCAACCCAAGCAGGAATTGGCCGCCGGTAGCGCGTTGCTGATCGACCTGAATACCGGCAAGGAGCTGTATTCCAGCAACCCCGACCTGCGTCTGCCGATTGCCTCGGTGACCAAGCTGATGACGGCCATGGTCACCCTCGACGCCAAGCTGCCGCTGGATGAAGTGCTGCCGGTCAACATCCGCGACACCAAGGAAATGCAGGGCGTGTTCTCCCGCGTGCGTGTCGGCAGTGAGCTGAGCCGCCGCGACATGCTGCACCTGGCGCTGATGTCCTCGGAAAACCGCGCCGCCGCCAGCCTCGCCCACCACTATCCGGGCGGCCAGGCGGCCTTCATCAAGGCGATGAACGCCAAGGCCAAGGCACTGGGCATGACCCACAGCCGCTTCGTCGAGCCGACCGGCCTGTCCGAGGAGAACGTGTCCACTGCTCGCGACCTGGCGCTGATGGTCAAGGCTGCCCGTCAGTACCCGCTGATCCACGAGTTCACCACCGACTCTGAAACCACCATGGCCTTCCGCAAGCCCAACTACACCCTGGGCTTTCGCAACACCAATGCCCTGGTGCGCAAGGCCGACTGGAACATCTACCTGAGCAAGACCGGCTTCACCAACGCTGCCGGCCGCTGCCTGGTGATGGCCACCACCATGGCCAACCGCCCGGTGGCGTTCGTCGTGCTCGGTGCGTTCGGCAAGTACACCCACATGGCCGACGCCAACCGCCTCAAGCGCTGGCTGGAAACCGGAAAGGTGTCGCCAGTGCCGGCTGCCGCGCTCAGCTACAAGCAGCAGAAGCTGGCCGAGTGGAGCCTGCAGGCCAAGCAGTGATCTGGCATTGATGCGAAAAAGGGCGACTCGATGAGTCGCCCTTTTTCGTTGTGCCTCTGTCGCGTAGCCCGGATGCAATCCGAGGAAACAGATGCACGGCTCCCGGATTGCATCCGGTCACGTCAATTCGGGTTGCCCAGGTGCTCGCTGAGAAAATCGAGAAAGCAGGTGATGCGCGAGGCCAGCGCGGTATTGCGGTAGTACACCGCATGCACCGGCTGACGCACCTCGACGCGCTGCTCGGCCAGCACCTCTACCAGCGCACCGCTGGTGCGGGCAGCATCGGTCATGAAATCCGACAGGCACACCAGCCCCTCGCCAGCCAGCGCCAGGGTCAGCAGCGTATCGCCACTGGAAGCGCGCAGGCTCGGGGTGATGCGCCAGCGCTCGCCCAGGGCGTGGCGCAGTGGCCACTCGTTGAGACCGTCGGGCTCGGTGAAGCCGAGCAGACTGTGCCCGGTCAGATCCTCGGTGCGCGCCGGGCTGCCGTGCCGACGCAGGTAATCGGGGCTGGCCAGCACGCGCCGGCGGCTATGGCACAGCGGCCGGGCATGCAGGCTGGAGTCCGGCAGGTGGCCGATGCGGATGGCCAGGTCGGTACGCCGCTCCAGCAGATCGATGATGCGGTCGTCGCTGTTCAGCTCCAGTTCGATCTGTGGATAACGCGCGCGAAACTCGCCGATCAGCGGCACGATCACGTGCAACATGAAGGGTGAGGCAGTGTTGATGCGCAAACGACCGGCCGGCGCCTGGCGCCGCAGGGCCATCTGCTCCTCGGCTTCTTCGACGCTGGCCAGGATGCGCCGTGCCTGGGCCAGGAACAGCTCGCCCTCCTCGGTCAGCTCCAGGCGCCGTGTGGTACGCCGCAGCAGGGTGACGGCGAGCTTGTCTTCCAGGCGACTCAGCGCCCGGCTCACCCCCGAGGCCGTTTGTTCGAGCCGTTCGGCGGCGGCGCTGATCGAGCCGCTGTCGACCACGCTGACGAACGCGAGCATTTCTTCCAGGCTGGTCTTCATCGTTGCGCTTGAGTCACGGACGCTAGCGGATTTGCTGGCGTTTCGCGCAAGAGTCTGCCGATCAGGCCGCCTCCCGGCAACTCGCTCAACGGCCTCCGGCGACGTCGAGCAGCGCGCCGGTGGTGTAGCTGGCCTTGTCATCAAGCAGCCAGACAATCGCCTCGGCGACCTCTTCGACACGACCAGCGCGGCCCAGCGGAGTTGCCTTGCCCAGAAGCTCGGCGCGATCCGGCTGGCCGCCGCTGGCATGGATTTCGGTATCGATCAGCCCCGGCCGTACGGCGTTGACCCGTACGCCCTCGCCGCCCAGCTCCTTGGCCAGGCCGCGGGTCAGCACGTCCATGGCACCCTTGGCCCCGGCATAGTCGACGTACTCGAAAGGTGAACCGAGGCTGGCGGCCACCGACGACACCAGCACCATCGAGCCACCTTCGCCGCCCCGGCTGCGCGCCATGCGCCGGGCACCCTCGCGGGCGGTCAGATAGCTGCCCAGCACGTTGACCTCGAACATCCGCCGCAGGCGCTCGCCGCTCATGTCCAGCAATGGCATGGGCGGGGCGACGATGCCGGCATTGATCACCAGGCCGTGCAGCGGGCCGAACGTGTCCATGGCCTCGAACAGGCGCAGGACATCGGCCTCATCGGCCACGTCACCCTGCAGCGCGACGGCCTCGCCGCCTGCAGCAAGAATCTGCGCAACGACCTCATCGGCGGCGGCGCGGTCGCTGCGGTAGTTGATGCCCACCGTCCAGCCCTGAGCGGCTGCCAGCAGGGCAGTGGCGCGGCCGATGCCGCGACTGGCACCGGTTATCAGCAGGTTCTTGCTCATGGGCAGGCTCCGCGTCAGGTTCCCGCTCAGACTACTCGCTCGTCACATCCAGCCCAACCAGCGCCACCAGGTCAGGGCAAACACTAACATCAGCCCGTAGCCAATCAGCGTCAGCCAGATACCGGTACGCAGGAACTGCCGGGCGTCGAAGGTTTCGGTGCCGATGCAGACCATGTTCTGCGGCGCGTTGATTGGCAACAGGAAGCCGAAGCTGACCACGTAGCCGAGCAGCATGCTCATGCCCAGCGGATTGATGTCGCCGCCAAGCTGCAACAGCAGGGCAATCATGATCGGCAGCATGGCCGAGGTCAGCGCCGTGGCGCTGGCGAAACCGAGGTGAATCAAGATCAGAAAGGCACCGAGCACGGCGAACACCCAGAACGGTGACAACCCTTCCATACCAAGATTCGCCACCAGCAGCTTGGCCAGCCAGGTGCCTGCACCGGTGGCCAGCACGGCGCCGCCGAGGCTGATACCAACGCCGAAGACGATCACCGTACCCCATGGAATACGCGACTGCGCTTGCTTCCAGCTCATCACACCAAGCCCGGGCATCAGCAAGGCCGCCAGGCCGACCAGCGTCGTGGAGGCCGTGTCGAAGGTATGCAGCTTGCCCTCGGTGGCCCAGAACCCGAGCAGGGTGAGGACGATTGCCAGCAGTTTGCGCTCATCGCCAGTCATCGGGCCAAGCGCACCGAGTGCCTTGCGCACCGCCTCCTTGCCGCCCTCGATGCGGTCGGTTTCCGGCGGCATCACACGCAGGATCACCCAGTACAGCACTGCCGACATCAGTAGGCTCCAAGGCGCCCCGGCGATCAGCCAATCGGTCCAGGTTACCGACTGGCCGAGCAGTTTCTGCATGAAGCCGGCGGTGAGCAGGTTCTGCGCCGCCGAGGTCTGGATGCCGACGTTCCAGATACTGGTGGCCTGGGCGACCAGTATCATGATGCCGCCGGCGAAGGACGAGCGCTTGTCGACACCGAAGGCGGCGATCACGCCCATCATGATCGGCACCACGCAGGCCACCCGCGCCGTGGCGCTGGGCACGATGAAGCTGAGCAGGATAGTCACCACGATGGCACCCAGCAGCACGCGATGCGTGCTGGCGCCGACTTTCGACAGGGTCAGCAGGGCGATGCGCTTGTCCAGCCCGGTCTGGGTCATCGCCGCAGCGATGAACAACGCCGCCGCCACCAGCGCCAGTGCAGAGTTGGCGAAACCGGCCAAGGCCATGCTCAGCGCATCCTTGGTGCCGATCAGTTTGTCCGGGGCGGCCAGGCTCGGCGCACTGCCGAGCAGGAAGGCCATCAACGCCAGAATCATGATGGCGCTGACCTCGTAACTCACCGTCTCGCTGATCCAGACGATCACTGCGAAGGCGAGGATCGCCAGCATGCGCTGGCCGGCAATCGGGAGCCCGACCTGTTGTGGCAGAAGGATGATGCTCAGCCCGACGAGCACGGCCAGAAGCAGTCCCCAGGGCAAGCGAAAGGGTGATTGGGACACAGTGGTTGCAGACATGAGCGCAAGACTCCGGCAAATGACTCAGGCGCACTATGAGCCTCTAGCACGGGCCATACATTGCTTCGTGTCAGTGTTGCGCAGAACTTGAGGGCACCTGACGAGACTGTCTGCGCAACACCGTTATCTGCTTCGGGTTCGTCGTCGAGATGAAAGCGTGCACAAGCGTGCGGCATCGGTTGCGCAAGCCTCGGATTTCGCACGGCCACCCGGTCGATGGGTAGCAAGCAGCCCCTGCGCATGACGGCAAATACCTTAGGGGTTACCATGCGCGCCCATTCGCTTGTCCACAGCCGCTTATGAAACCCGCCTCCCTGCGCGCCGACCTGCTGGCCGGCCTGACCTCGTCCTTCGCCCTGGTGCCCGAATGCATCGCCTTCGCCCTGGTGGCCCAGCTCAACCCGCTGATGGGCCTGTACGGCGCCTTCATCATCTGCACCCTCACGGCCCTGTTCGGTGGTCGGCCAGGCATGATCTCCGGTGCGGCCGGTTCTATGGCGGTGGTGATCGTCGCCCTGGTGGTGCAGCACGGCGTGCAGTACCTGCTGGCTACGGTGCTGCTCGGCGGCGTGTTGATGATCCTGTTTGGTCTGTTGCGCCTGGGCAAGCTGATTCGCATGGTGCCGCACCCGGTGATGCTGGGCTTCGTCAACGGCCTGGCGATCGTCATCGCGATGTCGCAACTGGAGCACTTCCATACCGACAGTGGCTGGCTGCAGGGCGCCGCGCTGTCCTGGATGCTCGGGCTGGTGGCGCTGACCATGGCGGTGGTCTACCTGCTGCCTAAGCTGACCCGTGCGGTGCCACCGGCGCTGGTGGCGATTCTCGGCGTCGGCTTGCTGGTGTACCTGCTCGATCTGCCCACGCGCACCCTTGGCGACATGGCCCATATCGCCGGCGGCTTGCCGCAGTTCGCCCTGCCGGATATCCCATGGAATCTGGAAACGCTGCAAATCATCGCGCCCTACGCGGTGCTGATGGCGTTGGTCGGCCTGCTGGAAACCCTGCTGACCCTCAGCCTCACCGACGAGATTACCCAGAGCCGCGGCATGACCAACCGTGAGTGCGTGGCACTTGGTGCGGCCAACATGGTCTCCGGTGCGTTCGGCGGCATGGGCGGCTGCGCGATGATCGGCCAGACCGTGATCAACCTCAGCTCCGGTGGGCGCGGGCGGCTGTCCGGTGTGGTCGCCGGGGTGATGATCCTGCTCTTCGTATTGTTCCTCTCGCCGCTGATCGAGCGCATTCCGCTGGCGGCGCTGGTGGGCGTGATGTTCGTGGTGGCGCAGCAGACCTTCGCCTGGGGCTCGCTGCGCGTGGCCGGCAAGGTGCCGGCCAATGACGTGCTGGTGATCGTCGCGGTGACCGCCATCACCGTGGCCACCGATCTGGCCACCGCCGTGCTCTGCGGCATCGTCATCGCCGCGCTCAACTTCGCCTGGCAGCACGCCCGCGAACTGTACGCCGACAGCGATATGCAGGCCGACGGCAGCAAGCTGTACCGCGCCCACGGCACGCTGTTCTTCGCCTCCTGCACCACCTTCCTGGCGCAGTTCGAGCCGGCCGACGACCCGCAGCAGGTGACCCTGGACTGCCGCCATCTGAGCTTCGTCGACTACTCGGCCATCGCTGCGCTGAAGACCCTGCGTGAGCGCTACGAACGCGCTGGCAAGCACCTGCGCGTGGTACACCTGTCCTTGCGTTGCAAGCAGTTGCTACGGCGGGCCGGAGTCAGCGACATCGTGCCTGCTCCCTGAACATGACGGTTTAGGCGCACAACCGGGCCATCGCGTTACGTGCTATCGGCCAGTACGACTCGGTTACGCCCGCTGCGCTTGGCTTGGTAAAGCGCGTCGTCGGCGAGCTTGAGAGCCTGATCCAGCGGCTGGTCGTGGTCACTGGCCAAGGTGCTGACGCCGATGCTTACGGTGACGTGCAAAGGCGCTGACAGGCCAAGGCGAAAAGGCGTTCGCTCGACCTCGCCGCGCAACCGTTCAGCCAGTTGTCGAGCCGCCGCCTGTTCCAGCCCTGGCAGTACGACGACGAACTCCTCGCCACCGAAGCGGCTCACCAGATCGTCATGTCGAACCTGGCGTTCGAGCACCTGGGCGAAGGTCTTCAGCACCTCGTCACCCATGGCATGACTGTGCTGGTCGTTGATGGACTTGAAGTGGTCTATATCCAGGAGCAAGAGGCTGGCGCGGCTCACATCCTGCTGCCGACGCCCGTTGAGCAGGGCATTGACACGACGGCTCAGAGCAGCACGGTTGAGCACGCCCGTCAGGGCGTCATGATCGGCGCGGTAGGTGAGACGGCGCCGCAGCTTGCGATTGGCGTTGTAGGCGGCGGCGACGCCCAGCGGGCCGAGGGCGAGAATGGCAATCCCCAAGCGGGCCGATGCCAGCGAATCGAGCCCGGTGTTGGCAAGCCCGAAATGGGCGATATCGCGGGCGATGACGATGATTTCCAGGCCACCACTGAGGCTGCACAGCAGCGCAATCTGGAACGGTCGGTAGCGCACGGCGCACCACAACAAGGGCAATAACGGGAACACTATCGCGCCGGGGCCGCCCCCCACCAGCATGAAGTACAACGACAACACCCAGACCAGCAGAATCACCATATCGCGTGCGCCCATACGCGCCTGAAACGCCCGTATTAGGCGCCAGGGCTTGTTCGGCGCGCAGAGCATGATCGGCGTCAGCAGCAGACCGGCGCAGAACTCTTCGGCGAACCAGTTGAGGTCGATACCCAGGCGTCCGGACAGCAGGCTGAACAGCGTGGCGCCGACCAAGGCACCACCGCTGATGGCCAAGAACAGTGGAATAAGTCCGTTCGGATGCTTCAGTTGCAGGTGCTGGCGAGGAACCCGCCGCAGGATCAACCAGCCAGTCAGCAATTGCGCCAGGTTACTCAGGTTCATCGCCAGGCTGCTGATCCAGGGCGTTGCCCGCCAGAGATCGATCAGCAGCATGCCGCAGAGAATCAACAACCAGCTCCACAGGCTGACGGACTGGCTGCGGCGTACCAATAGCCCCAGCAGCAGCGCATTGGTCGGCCAGAACAACGAGATCCCATCGAAGCTGCGTGTGAGGACACCCAGTATCGACATCACGACTGTGAGCACGAACAGGCTCAGCAGTTGAAGCGGATTGGCGGGCATATGGCAAGCCTGTGCAGTGCAGGGAAGGACGAGCGCTGCTCTTGAGACAGCGCCGCACGCGATTGCCGCTATCGTAACGGTATGCGGGTGGATTTGGACAAGGCCGAGCATTGGCCAACGCAGGTCTTGGACAACGTCATCCACGTCATTCGCGGTTATCGCGACGCTCAATCCTGGTCAACGTGCCACGCACGAAAAAGCCGCTGACGGATCACGCCGTCAGCGGCTTTTTCGTCGACCTGAGAGGGTGTCAGCGGCGCGCGCCTCGTACCCCTTCGGCCAGCTCGCGGCACAGGCCGAGCACACCATCGATGGCCTGCTGCGGGCTTTGCGCCTCTGCAATCTTGTCGATCAGTGCCGAGCCGACTACCGCGCCCTCGGCACGCTTGGCCACTTCGGCGGCGTGCTCCGGGGTGCGGATGCCGAAGCCGATGCACACGGGCAGGTCGGTGTGGCGACGCAGACGCGCCACGGCTTCCTCGACGTGATCCATGGTCGCCGCGCCGGCACCGGTCACACCCGCCACCGACACGTAATAGACGAAGCCGGAGCTGCCGGCCAACACGGTGGGCAGGCGCTCGTCGTCGGTGGTTGGGGTGGTCAGACGGATGAAGTCGATGCCCGCGCTTTGCGCCGGCTCGCACAGTTCGTCGTTATGCTCCGGCGGCAGGTCGACCACGATCAGGCCGTCGACGCCGGCCTCCTTGGCGTCACTGATGAAGCGCTCGACGCCGTAGACGAAGATCGGGTTGTAGTAGCCCATCAGTACCAGCGGCGTGCTCTGGTTGCCTTCGCGGAATTCGCGAACCATCTGCAGCGTCTGCTGCATGCCCTGCTTGCCAGCCAGCGCGCGGATATTGGCGAGCTGGATGGCCGGGCCGTCGGCCATCGGGTCGGTGAATGGCATGCCCAGCTCGATCACGTCGGCACCGGCGTCCGGCAGGCCCTTGAGGATGCTCAGCGAGGTGGCGTAGTCGGGGTCACCGGCGGTGATGAAGGTCACCAGCGCGGCGCGGTTTTCCGCTTTCAGTTCGGCGAAACGGTTCTGCAGGCGGCTCATGCGTGTTTCTCCTGTTCGCCCATGTGGTGCATCACGGTTTGCATGTCCTTGTCGCCACGACCGGACAGGTTGATCACCATCAGGTGAT
This sequence comes from Pseudomonas sp. C11, assembly GCF_034683865.1. Lineage (NCBI taxonomy): Bacteria > Pseudomonadati > Pseudomonadota > Gammaproteobacteria > Pseudomonadales > Pseudomonadaceae > Pseudomonas > Pseudomonas sp. C11. Next base: position 60,945 of record NZ_JAWIIP010000007.1, on the reverse strand, counting down.
CCTTGGGCAGCTTCGGCGCGCGTTTGAAGGCTTCGGCCAGCGCGTGGGCGCTTTCCAGGGCCGGGATGATGCCCTCCAGGCGGCAGCACTGGTGGAAGGCGGTGAGCGCTTCGTCATCGCTGATCGACACATATTCGACGCGCTTGATCTCGTGCAACCAGGCGTGTTCCGGGCCGACGCCGGGGTAGTCGAGGCCGGCGGAAATCGAGTGGGCATCGGTGATCTGGCCGTCGTCGTCCTGCAGCAGGAAGGTGCGGTTGCCGTGCAGCACGCCCGGCGCGCCACCGGCCATGCTGGCGGCATGCTTGCCAGTGTCGATGCCGTGACCGGCGGCTTCGACGCCGACGATCTGCACGCCTTCATCATCGAGGAAGGGGTGGAACAGGCCGATGGCGTTGGAGCCACCGCCGATGCAGGCTACCAGCGAGTCGGGCAGGCGCCCTTCCTTCTCGAGGATCTGCTCGCGCACTTCGTTGCCGATCACCGACTGGAAGTCGCGCACCATGGCCGGATACGGATGTGGGCCGGCGGCGGTGCCGATCAGGTAGAAGGTGTTGTGGACGTTGGTCACCCAGTCGCGCAGGGCTTCGTTCATGGCGTCCTTGAGGGTGCCGGTGCCGGCGGTAACAGGGATCACCTCGGCGCCGAGCAGCTTCATGCGGAAGACGTTGGCCTGCTGGCGGTCGATGTCGGTGGTGCCCATGTAGACCACGCACTGCATACCGAAGCGTGCGGCCACGGTGGCGGTGGCTACGCCGTGCATGCCGGCGCCGGTCTCGGCGATGATGCGCTGCTTGCCCATGCGCTTGGCCAGGAGGATCTGGCCAATGCAGTTGTTGATCTTGTGCGCGCCGGTGTGGTTCAGGTCTTCGCGCTTGAGGTAGATCTTCGCGCCGCCGAAGTGCTCGCTCAGGCGCTCGGCGTAGTACAGCGGGCTGGCGCGGCCGATGTAATCGCGCTGGAAGTAGGCCAGTTCTTCGAGGAAGGCCGGATCAGTCTTGGCCTTCTCGTATTCAGCGGCCAGCGAGTTGATCAGCGGCATCAGGGTTTCGGCGACGAACTGACCACCGAAGCGGCCGAACAGGCCGCGGGCGTCGGGGCCGGTGCGAAATGAGGTCATGGCGTGCTCCTTGTCGACAGCGCTTGGCTGGCAGGGCGAGTGAGTGATGGGGCTCATTCTATCCCCATGAGGCGCGGCGAAAAGCGATTTGATTGAGCTGACATGTCAGAAAATCTCACAGGTCATGTCTGTGCGCTACGCCTCATTTCCAGACTCGCCGCTGGGCGGTAGAGAACTCGGCCGCGCCTGATCAGTCCCAGCAGCTACGGCCAGGGGGCCGTTCTTCCGGGGAGAAAGCGAATGCACAAGGTATTGGCGGTGGGCGGCATGGTGGCGGCGTGTCTGGGTACGGCCCAGGCGCAAACACTGGATCTGCATGGCATCGGCGTATCGCGCGACGTGCCGTGCAAGGGGCTCGACGTGATCGTCACCGGCAATGGCAACCGGTTCCGCCTCACCGGTGACTGTGGCCAGGTCGAGGTCAATGGCTCCGAGCAGCAGGTAAGTTTCGGCAAGGCTGCCGGCCTGGTGGTGACTGGCGTGAAGAACCGCATCGAGGGCGACCGTGTCACCGGCCTCGAAGTCAGTGGCAGTGAGCACCAGGTTGAAACCGAGGTGCGCGGCGGTGACCAGCAACCGGCGCAGATCGCCATTTACGGTGATAGCAACGTGCTCAAGCTCGCTCTCGATGGCCCGACGCAGATCGAGGTCAACGGCCTCAACCAGCAACTGACCTGGCGTGGCGACGAGCCGCAGATCGAGACCACCGGCGTCGAACACCACATCCAGCAGGACTGATCTGCGCGGCAGGTTGGCGCTCGGCGGTGAACGTGGTTAGATGCCCCTGACTCGTCAGAAAAAATCACCTCTCCCATGAGCCGCGACCTGCCCCCACTCAATGCCCTGCGCGCCTTCGAGGCGGCCGCCCGCCTGCAAAGCGTCAGCCGTGCCGCCGAGGAGCTGCACGTCACGCACGGTGCGGTCAGCCGGCAGATTCGTGTGCTCGAAGAGCAACTCGGCCTCGGCCTGTTCGACAAGGACGGCCGTGGCGTCAAGCTCACCGCCGCCGGCGTACGGCTGCGCGATGCCACTTCGGAAGCCTTCGAGCGCCTGCGCGATACCTGCGCCACGCTGCGCCGTGAAACCGAAGAACGCCCCTTCGTGCTCGGCTGCTCGGGTAGCCTGCTGGCACGCTGGTTCATTCCACGCCTGGATCGTCTGCAGCGTGAGCTGCCGGAGCTGCGCCTGCAACTCTCGGCCAGTCAGGGTGAGCTGGATCCGCGCAGCGCCGAGGTGGACGCCACCCTGCTGTTCGCCGAGCCGCCGTGGCCGGCCGATATGCAGGTATTCGAGCTGGCGCCCGAACGCATCGGCCCGGTGCTCAGCCCGCGCTATGTCAATCATGCGCAACTGAGCGCCGTCAGTGCCGACGCGCTGTATGTCGAGCCGCTGCTGCACACCACCTCGCGCCCGCAGGCCTGGCCGCAGTGGGCGCAGGCCCAGGGGCTGGCAGCCGAGCGCCTGCAGCAAGGCCAGGGTTTCGAGCATCTCTACTATCTACTGGAGGCTGCCGCGGCTGGGCTGGGTGTGGCCATCGCGCCGCAGACGCTGGTCGCCGACGACCTGCGCGCCGGGCGCCTGGTCGCGCCCTGGGGCTTCGTCGCAACCAGCGGCTGCCTGGCGCTGTGGACGCGTCGCACCGACCCGCGCAGCGAGCGCCTGGCGCACTGGTTACGCAAAGAGCTGGCAGAGCACGACGACGCCTGATCAGGTCGTCTACGCCGCAACGCGCGACGTTACCAGCGAGGTGGCGCACGAAGCCGATTGCTAGCATCGCCGGACTTTCCTTTCCCTCAGCGGCCTGGCCGGTTCAGACGAGGCATCGATGTCCAACCCTTGCAGCAATTTCATCCCCTATACGCTGGAAGTGACCGGCAAGGGCATCCACGAAGTCGAGCAGGCGCGGGCGGCGATACCGGCCGGCACACCGATCAACATTGCCTTTCTGGGCAACGAAGATCACGCCCAGCGCATCCAGGCGGCGAAGGTCATTCGGGCCTGTGGCGCCGAGCCGGTGCCGATCATTTCCTCGCGCCGGCTGCGCTCCGAGGCTGATCGTGACGAGCTGATCGGCGCTCTGGTGGCCCAGGCGGCGCCGAAACGCTTCATGTTCGTCGGCGGTGATCCGGCCACGCCGGCCGGGCCTTATCAGGATTCCCTGGCGTTGCTGGCCAGTGGCGTGCTGGAGCGCCATGGCATCGAGCAGGTGGTGATCACCGGCTACCCAGAGGGGCACCCGAAGATCGACAGAAACGAACTGATGCGCGCGCTGAAGTGGAAGCTGGACTTTCTCCGTGAAGCCGGCTGCGCCGTGGAGATCACCACGCAGTTCGGCTTCGATGCCGAGGCGGTGGTGCGTTGGATCGAGCAACTGCGCCAGCAGGGCATCGACACGCCTGTGCGCATCGGCGTGCCCGGGCCAGCCGATGTCGGCAAGCTGCTGCGCTTTGCCCGCCAGTTCGGCGTGGCGACCTCGGCTTCCATCCTGCGGCGCTACGGGTTGTCGATGACCAACCTGATGCAGCGCGTGGGCGCCGAGCGTTACTGGGATCAGTTGCAGGCCGGGCTCGGCGACCGGCAACTGGGCCGCATTGGCTGGCACCTGTATCCCTTCGGTGGAATCGAGGATGGCGTTACCTGGATCAATGCGCGTCTGAGTGCTGACACCGCGTACCAGGCATCGCCGCGTTAGCGCGCCAGTGTGCAAAGGGTGGGGATGGCGTCGGCGATATTGCCAAGTCGACCCGGCAAAGATGACAATGCAATTCATTGTCATTTGATACGAAATCGCGCCATGCCCGCCGACGCCCAGGTGCTGCATACCCTTTACCGTGACCATCACAGCTGGCTGCAAGGCTGGCTGCGGCGGCGCCTGGGCAACGGTTGCGATGCTGCCGATCTGGCGCAGGACACCTTCGTGCGCCTGCTACGTGCCGGCAATGCGGCGAGCATCCGTGAGCCGCGTGACTACCTGGCCACCGTGGCGCGCGGGCTGATGGTCGACTTCCTGCGCCGGCGCTCGCTGGAGCAGGCCTACCTCGAAGCGCTGGCCAATCAGCCGCAGGCCGAGCAGCCCAGTGCCGAGCAGCAAGCCCTGTTGCTGGAAGCGCTGATGGAGGTCGACCGCATGCTCGCCGGCCTTGGCCGCAAGGTGCGCGAGGTGTTCATCCTGTCCCAACTCGACGGCCTTACCTACGCGCAGATCGCCGCCCGCCTGGGCATTTCCCTGCGCAGCGTGAACAACTACATGGCCCGCGCCGTGGAGCATTGCTGCCTGCTGCAGGCGGGCTGGCAGTCATGACCGAGGCGCAGCGCGCCGCGCTCAAGGCGGCCAGTGGTTGGTACGCGCGGCTGTGCTCCGGCAGCGTCGAGGCCGACGAGCAGCAGGCCTGGCAACGCTGGTACGACGCTGACGAGCTTCATCGCCAGGCCTGGCAACAGATCGAGAAGCTACGCGAGCAACTGGGGCTGTTGCCCGGCCCTGTCGCCTCGTCGACTCTGCGTGGTGTCGATCATGGTCGCCGGCGTCTACTCGGCAGCCTGGCTCTGGTCGCCATGGCGTTGCCGCTGGGCTGGTTTGCCTGGCAAAGCGATACCCGCCGCTACTGGTTGGCCGACTTGCGCAGTGGTGTGGGTGAGCGCCGCGAATGGAAACTGAGCGACGGTAGCCGGCTGATGCTCGGCACGGCCAGCGCGGCGCAATGGCATGCCGACGGTCAACGCCGTGTGCTGCGCCTGCTTGCTGGCGAGGCAATGATCGACAGCGCCGACGAGGCGCGTCCGCTACTGGTGGAGACCCAGTATGGCGTGATCCGTAGCCAGGGCGCGCGTTTCTGCGTACGCAGCGATGATCAGGATTGCCAGGTCGCGGTGTTGGCGCAGCGCGTGGAAGTCGCGCCATTGCACCATCTGCCCGATATGCGCGGGCTGGTCGCCGGGCAGCAGGTACGCTTCGATGCCGAGCGAATCGGGCCACAACGCGCCAATGATGCGGCGACCGCCGCCTGGACGCAGGGCAGCCTGATCGCCCTCGACCAGCCGTTGGGCGAGCTGATCGCTGAGCTGGCGCGCTATCGCCACGGTGTGCTGCGTCTCGACCCGGCGCTGGCCGGGTTGAAGGTTTCCGGCAGCTTTCCGCTGACGGATACCGATCGTGCGCTGGCGGCGCTGGAGCATAGCTTGCCGGTGCGTGTGGTGCGGCGCAGTGACTATTGGGTGACGCTGGTACCGAAGGTCTAGGCTCTGTACGAAAAGTGCCTGCGCTCGGTGATGCTTCGTTAAAAACGGGCTGGAACGCCAGCCCGGTCGAATGCTCATTTACAGCTCGTAAACTCGAATGCGAGCCCAGTCCGTTCCTTACCCATTTTTGCGGGGCCGCCATCGGTATCGCCTGACCTTCGCTCGGCGACTTTTCGTACAGGCCCTGGCCAATAAAAATATTCATTGCTGTTTGCACTTTTTTCTCGAATGGCTCGGCCCTCCTGAAATATCGCCTACCGGGCTTTCATTCTCAGGGGAAACTCATGCGTCAACCTCGCTGCAACCTGCATACGCTGACCGCCGCCATTCAGGCCACGTTGCTCTGTTCCGCCCTGGCGCTGGCCGCGCCGATGGTCGTTGCCGCACCCACGGAGTCTGCCGCGCAGGTTCAATCCTTCGACATCCCGGCGGGCTCGTTGGCCGATGTACTCAACCGCTATGCCAGTGCGGCCGGCGTCGCCCTGTCCTTCGATGCCGCACTGTTGCAGGGGCTGCGCAGCGAGGGGCTGCAGGGTAGTTACGCCGTAGAGGACGGTTTCGCGCAGTTGCTGCAGGACAGCGGCTTGCGCGCGGTACGCCTGGGTGACGGCATCTATGGCCTGGAAGCCCTGCCACGGCAGGTTTCACAAGCTGACAACATGGTGGAGCTGAGCCCGGCCGAGATCACCGTCAGCACCCTGCGCAGCGACACCGCCGTCGGCCAGACCAGCCAGCGCGTGACGGTCATCGACCGCCAGCAGATCGAGCAGCAGCTGGCGCTGAGCAGCGATCCGGGGCAGGTGCTGAGCAACCTGATTCCGTCTTACTCGCCGAGCCGGCAGAAGATGTCCAACGCCGGCGAAACGCTGCGTGGCCGTACCCCGCAATTCCTCGTCGATGGCGTGCCGCAGGCCAGTTCGATCCGCAACGATGGGCGCAGCAGCTACACAATCGACCTGGCGCAGATCGAGCGCATCGAGGTGATCCATGGCGCCTCGGCCGAGCACGGCGGTGGCGCCACTGGCGGTATCGTCAACTTCATCAGCCGCCGCCCTGACAGCGATGGGGTCAGCCAGCACGCCGGTGTCAGCCTGGAAAGCGACGACCGCTTCAGCAAGGATGGCCTGAGCTACAAGATGAACTACCGGGTCAGCGCCCAGCAGGGCGACTGGGAAACCCTGTTCGGCGCCACCTGGCAAGAGCGTGGAGCCTTCTACGACGCCAACGACGAGCTGATCGGCGTCGCCTACCCCGGCGAGATTCAGGACACCCGCGACCACGACCTGATGTTCAAGCTCGGTTACTGGCTCGACGACGTGCAGCACCTGCAGTTCAGTGCCAACCATTACGAGCTCAGGGGCAACAACGACTACGTCCCGGTACTCGGCGACCGCGCAGCGGGTATTCCTACCACCGCGCGCAAAGGGCATCCCGAGGGTGATCCGGCGTTCAACGAGAACCGCCAGTACACCTTCAGCTACAGCAACCAGGATCTGTACGGCAACGTGCTCGACGTGCAGCTCTACCACCAGCGCTATCGGGGCCAGTTCGGTGCGTTGCTCTCGGGCTCGTTCCAGGATCCCAACATCGCCCCGATCGGCACCCTGTGGGAGCAGAGCCGCAGCGACTCGGAGAAATGGGGCGGCAAGCTGACCCTGCGGCGCAGCGGCCTGTTCGATGGCCTGCTCGACCTGACCGGGGGTGTCGACCTGATGCGCGACAAGGGCGAGCAGGTGCTGGTGCAGACCGATCGCAGCTACGTGCCGCCCTCCACGTACGACAACCAGGCCGGCTTCCTCCAGGGCGACCTGCACCTGACCGACAGGCTGACCCTGATGGCCGGCGTGCGCCGCGAGCATTCCGAGTTGGATGTGGATGACTTTCACACCGTATGGGGCACCAACAATGCCGGTGGGGTGAGCGTGACCGGTGGCAAGGTGTCGTTCGGCAAGACCCTGAGCAACTACGGCTTCACCTACCAGGCCACCGACTGGGCGCAGCTCTACGGGGGTTATTCCGAAGGTTTCGGCATGCCCGACATCGGCCGCGTGCTGCGCGGGCTCGACGAGCCAGGGCTGGATGTGGAAAGCCTGCTGGAGCTGGAGCCGATCGTTACCCGTTCGCGTGAAGTGGGCCTGCGCCTGAACTTCGAGCGGGTGGACATGGAGCTGAGCTACTACGAGTCCTTCTCCAACCTCGGCGAGCGGCTGTCGGTCAACGACGATGGCAACTACATCGCCAACCGCGAGCGGGTGGAGATCCAGGGCTATGAGCTGACCGGCAATTGGCACCTGAACGATCACCACAGTCTGCGCGGCAGCTATGCCCACAGCCAGGGCAAGTCCGACACCGATGGCGATGGCAAGGTGGACACGCGCCTGACCGGCCTGAACATCTCGCCGGATCAGTACAGCCTGGGCTGGCAGGCCAACTGGAACGACGACTGGTCGAGCTACCTGCAATACAACTACTACGTCAGCCGCAGCTTCGACGACCCGCGCCTGGACTTCGACGGCTACGCCCTGCTCTCGGCCAGTGTCAGCCGCCGCCTGCCGGTGGGCAGCCTGTCGCTGGGCATCGACAACCTCCTCGACGAGGATTACTTCACCTATTACTCGCAGTCGGCGCGCATCGCCGATGACTACAACTTCAAGGGCCGTGGCCGCACCTTCACGTTGGGTTATCAGGTGGAGTTCTAGGGGCTGGGTGGCGGTAACTGACACTTATGCGCTGCGGGCTAGTCTGAAGAAGACACCCCAAAAGGCAGGAGTCCATCATGACCGACCACCACACCTACAAGATGATCGAGCTTGTCGGCTCGTCGCGCAGCAGCATCGAAGATGCCATCGACAACGCCCTGGCCGAATGTGCCAAGAGTGTGCGCAACATGGACTGGTTCGAGGTGGTGAGCACCCGTGGCCATATCGAGAATGGCAAGGTCGGTCACTATCAGGTGACGCTCAAGGTCGGCTTCCGCCTCGGCGACAGCTGACCGGCCTCGTGGCGGCCAGTGCCTGGCGTGGGCACTGGCCAGGGCGCCCAGGTTCCAGCCTGCGCGCCCGACGCCTTAACCCCATTCCCTCAGCCGAAGAACCAGTAGGTCACCGAAATCGCTGCGATCACCCCGGCCAGTTCGGCCAGCAGCGCGCACCCCACGGCATGCCGTGCACGCTGGATGCCCACCGCGCCGAAGTACACGGCCAGCACGTAGAAGGTGGTTTCCGTGCTGCCCTGGATGGTCGCGGCAGCCAGCGCAGCGAAGCTGTCGACGCCCTGCGCCTGCATGGTTTCGATCAGCATGGCGCGTGCCGCGCTGCCGGAGAACGGCTTGACCAATGCAGTGGGCAGCGCATCGACGAAGCGCGTGTCCCAGCCCAGCGCGTCCACCAGCCAGCGGATGCCGTCGAGGCCGAACTCCAGCGCGCCGGATGCCCGCAGCACACCGATGGCGCAGAGCATGGCCACCAGGTATGGCAGCAGGCTCTTGGCGATGTCGAACCCTTCGCGCGCACCTTCGATGAACTGCTCGTAAACCGCCACGCGGCGCAGTGCGCCGACCAGGACGAAGGCGAGGATCACGCAGAACAGGGTCAGGTTGCCCAGCAGCGACGACAGCGCGGCCAGCGCCGTGGCGCTGAGCCCGCCCAGCAGTGCCATGAAGCCGCCGAGCAGCAGCGCGCCCGGCACCAGATAGGCCAGCACCACCGGATCCCACAGGCGCAGGCGCTGCATGAACGCCACCGACAGCAGGCCGACCAGGCTGGAGGCGCTGGTGGCCAGGAGGATCGGCAGGAACACCAGGGTGGGATCCTGTGCGCCCTGCTGCACCCGGTACATGAAGATCGACACCGGCAGCAGGGTCAGCGACGAGGCATTGAGCACCAGAAAGAGAATCTGCGCGTTGCTCGCCACCAGCTTGTTCGGGTTCAGCTCCTGCAGGCTGCGCATGGCCTTGAGGCCAATGGGCGTGGCGGCGTTATCCAGGCCCAGACCGTTGGCGGCGAAGTTCATGGTGATCAGCCCCAGCGCCGGATGGCCGCGTGGCACTTCCGGCATCAGGCGGGCGAACAGCGGGCCAAGCAGGCGCGCCAGCGAGTCGACCAGACCGGCCTTCTCGGCGATGCGCAGCAGGCCGAGCCATAGCGTCATGGTGCCGAACAGCAGCACCATCACTTCGACCGACAGTTTGGCCATGGCGAACAGCGCTTCGACCATGGCGGCGAACACGCTCGGATCGTCGCCAATCAGCCAGCGGGAAAAGCCCGCCACCGCTGCTATCAGAAAAAAGCTCAGCCACAGGCCGTTGAGCATGCCTCACCCCCTCATTGCACTGGCTGGGGATGATAGCGCGACGGCCGTGCTGATGGGGTGAGGCAGAGTCCCCGCATGCGTGAAGCATGCGGTTGGCTCAGAACCAGTTGGGGTCGCTGCGCAGTTGTTCTTCCAGCAGCTTGCGCATGTCTTCATCCGGCTCGCCCAGCCAGCGCAGGCTGGCATGCTCACTCGGCGCGCGATCTTCCGGCAGGCCATCGGGTATCTGCACGTAGAGCGCGTAGGCATCGTCCTTGTCCCAGTCGAAGGCCACGTAGACCCGCTGGTTGAAGCAGTTGTGCGCCTCGCACACCTGGCCGACGAGGAAGCGACCGTCCTCGCCCTCCACGGCCTGCAGCGGAGTGGAAGGGCCGCTGAGGTTCATCAGCCAGTCCGGCAGGCGCTTTTCATCTTCGATCATGTCCTGCCAGGCTTCGCGGTATTCGCTGTTGCTGCTGAGCAACTCGCCTGGCTGGAACATGGCGTCACGGTCGGCGGCCTGAGCCGCCAGGGCGCCGCCCAGAAGCAGGGCGGCAGCGATGGCGTGAAGCGATTGCATCATGGGCTCCTTCAAATACGCGGGCGGCGACCCACGAAGAACGAGATGACGAACAGCACCAGGAAGACTACGAACAGGATCTTGGCGATGCCTGCAGCGGTGCCGGCGATACCCCCGAAGCCCAGTACGGCGGCGACGATGGCGATGATCAGGAAAGTCAGTGCCCAGCTCAACATGGCGTTTCTCCTCGATTATTTCGGTTCTCGCGGCCCCAACGGGGGCATGCGCTGCGTATTGCTCGGCGTTATCGGCATGCCCTGAGTGTCGAAACCCTCCTGCATCCGTACGCTTGATAGAGGTATTGCACCACCCGTGCCAGACCCTGGTTTTAAATAAAATCCTTATTAGTCAATAAGATAGAAAACTCGCGAAACGATCGTGCAGGGCATCCTGCCCGATGAGCGCTGAAAGGCTCGTGCGTTTTGCCCGAGCGCGCGTGGCCTGTGGGGCGCGTCACGCCAGGGTGGTCGCCCGTAGCCCGCTCAGTCGGTATACTCGCCTGGCCTTTGCCCGCCAGGGTTCGCGCCCAGAACAACAATCGCGCCGTGAGTTTCGAGCCATGAATGACTACGAACAGGAAGATCCGATCCCTCAGGGCGACCTGGCCCTGCAGATCACCGCGTTGCCGCGCGAAACCAACGGTTTCGGCGATATCTACGGCGGCTGGCTGGTGTCGCAGATGGATCTCGCCGGCACGGCCATGGCCAGCAAGGTCGCCGGTGGCCGCGTAGCGACCGTGGCCATCGACCGCATGGCCTTCCTGGTGCCGGTGGCGGTGGGCGCGCAGCTCTCCTTCTACACCCAGACGCTGGAAGTGGGGCGCAGCTCGATTCAGATGATGGTCGAGGTGTGGAGCGACGATCCGCTGTCCAACGAGTGGCGCAAGGTCACCGAGGCAGTGTTCGTCTTCGTCGCCATCGATGGTAGCGGGCGTACCCGCCCGGTACCGCCACGCCGCGGCTGACAGAACCAGCGTCGCACACACGAAAACGCCGGCTGAGAAGCCGGCGTTTTGTTGTGCGGTGCGGTTTTAGCCGCGGATGTTGTAGATGTCCTTGTCGGCCACTTCCGCATAGGCATACAGACGCTTAAGGTAAGCCTTCTGGTGTTCCCAGACCTTGGTGGCGGCCGGGTCGGCAGCGGCGCTGGCCTCGACCACTTCGGCGGCCACTTCCTTGAGGCGTGCCAGCACGGCGTCCGGCAGGCGGCGAACTTCCACGCCGTCGGCCTTGAGCTGCTCCAGGGCCTCCATGTTCTTCGCGTTGTAGTCGTCGAGCATGTCGCCGTTGACGTCACGCGCGGCAGCGCGAACGATGGCTTTCAGATCCGCCGGCAGGGTTTCCCAGGCCTTGAGGTTGACGTCCAGCTCGAACAGCACGCTCGGCTCCTGCCAGCCCGGGGTGTAGTAGTACTTGGCGGCCTTGTGCAGGCCCAGCGCCAGGTCGTTGTACGGGCCGATCCATTCGGTGGCGTCGATGGCGCCGGTCTGCATCGCGGTGAAGATCTCGCCGGCCGGCATGTTGACCACAGTGCCGCCCATCTTGGTCAGCACTTCGCCGCCCAGACCCGGGGTGCGCATCTTCAGGCCCTTGAAGTCGTCGACCGAGTTCATTTCCTTGTTGAACCAGCCAGCGGTCTGTACGCCGGTGTTGCCGCAGGCCATCGGCAGCACGCCGAACGGCTTGTAGACCTCTTCCCAGAGGGCCTGGCCGCCACCGTAGCTAAGCCAGGCGTTCATTTCCTGGGCGTTAGGGCCGAACGGCAGGGCGCAGAAGAATTGCGCGGCCGGTACCTTGCCTTTCCAGTAGTAAGGGGCGCCATGGCCCATTTCGGCGGTGCCGCGCGATACCGCGTCGAACACTTCCAGTGCCGGCACCAGTTCGCCGGCGGCGTAGACCTTGACCTTCAGCCGGCCGTTGCTCATCTCATCGACCAGCTTGGCGAAGCGCTCGGCCCCCACGCCGACGCCGGGGAAGTTCTTCGGCCAGGAGGTGACCATTTTCCAGGTGAAGGTCTGGGAACTCGAACCCTCTTGGGGCGTTGCGGCGCTCTTCGCCTCTTCTTTGCAGCCTGCCAGCGCGGTTGCTGCAAGGCCTACGCCCGCTGCGGCGAGTATGTCGCGACGTTTCATGCAATGCTCCTTCTTGTTGTATTGGTCTGACCACGGGATCGCCGAAGGTAGACCGGGCTTGAGTAACATAGGGCGAAGTGACTCACAAGCCTAGTCGCTACGACTAAAGTTGCATGGGCATTGCTGCCTGGTAGGCAGCCTGCCTAGAATCGCCGGCCCGCGTCCCACAAGCTCGCGGGTGGCGTGGTCGCCAGTCAATCGGGCTGGCCCGCTCTCATCCTCATAACGATAAAGGACTCACTATGTCCGACAAGCCATCACTTCCCCTCGCTCTTGCGTCCCTGATCGACAGTCTCAACGCCAATTTCGGCAAGGCCTGCGCCTGGCTGACCCTGTTCCTGGTGCTTGGCACCGCGATCGTCGTGGTGCTGCGCTACGGCTTCGGCATCGGCGCCACTGCCCTGCAGGAGTCGGTGCTGTACGCCCACGCGCTGGTGTTCATGGGCGCTGCATCCTGGGTTCTGCAGCGTAACGGCCACGTGCGCGTGGACATCTTCTACCAGAAGTTCAGCGGTCGCCGTCAGGCCCTGGTCGATCTGTTCGGTACCCTGCTGTTCCTGCTGCCGGTGTGCCTGTTCCTCGGCTGGGCCAGTTGGGACTACGTGAGCAACTCCTGGGCAACCCGCGAGGCTTCCAGCGAGTCGGGCGGTCTGCACTTCGTCTACCTGCAGAAGAGCATCATCCTGGTGCTGGTGGTCAGTCTGGTACTGCAGGGCCTGTCCAACGCCATCAAGGCACTCTACGTTGTCAGCGGTCGCCTGCCGGCCCCGGAGGTGAAACATGGCTGAGTTGATGGCGATTCTGCTGTTCGTCAGCATCTGTGTGGCCCTGATGGCCGGTTTCCCGGTGGCCTTTACTCTGGCCGGTGTTTCCCTGCTGTTCGCCGGTATCGGCGCGCTGACCGGTACCTTCGATGCCGGCTACCTGAGCGCCCTGCCGAACCGCCTGTTCGGCATCATGAACAACCAGACCATGCTGGCCGTGCCGCTGTTCGTGTTCATGGGCGTGATGCTGGAGCGCTCGCGAGTGGCCGAGGATCTGCTCGAGTCCATGTCGCGCCTGTTCGGCACCTTGCGTGGCGGCCTGGCGATTTCCGTGTGCGTGGTGGGCGCCCTGCTCGCTGCCTCTACTGGCATCGTCGGTGCCACCGTGGTGACCATGGGCCTGCTGGCGCTGCCAACCATGCTCAAGCGTGGCTACGACCCGGCGATCTCCACCGGCACCCTGGCCGCCACCGGTACGCTGGGGCAGATCATTCCGCCGTCGATCGTGCTGGTGCTGCTGGGTGACGTGATGTCCAGCGCCTATCAGCAGGCGCAACTGAAGATGGGCATCTTCTCGCCGAAGACCGTCTCGGTCGGCGACCTGTTCGTCGGTGCGCTGCTGCCGGGCCTGCTGCTGGTTGGCCTGTACATCGCCTACATCATCTTCGTGGCGATCTTCCAGCCGAAGAAGCTGCCGGCGCTGCCGCAGGAAGAGCTCGGCCCGATCGAATGGGGCAAGCTGGCCAAGGCCCTGATTCCGCCGCTGATCCTGATCGGCGCGGTGCTTGGCTCGATCCTCGCCGGTTATGCCACGCCCACCGAAGCCGCTGCGCTGGGTGCCGTTGGTGCCATGCTGCTGGCGCTGAGCAAGAACAAGCTGAATTTCTCTCAGCTCAGGGAAGTGGCGTATGGCACTACCGAGATCAGTGCCATGGTCTTCATGATCCTGATCGGCGCCTCGCTGTTCTCCCTGGTGTTCCGTGGTTTCGGTGGTGAAGTGCTGATCGAGGACGTGTTCGCCCAGTTGCCGGGCGGCGTGCTCGGTGCGTTCTTCGTGGTGATGCTGGTGATCTTCCTGCTCGGCTTCATCCTCGACTTCATCGAGATCACCTTCGTGGTGGTGCCGATCGTCGGCCCGGTGCTGCTGGCCATGGGCCTGGATCCGATCTGGCTGGGCGTGATGATCGCGCTGAACCTGCAAACCTCCTTCCTCACGCCACCCTTCGGCTTCGCGCTGTTCTACCTGCGTGGCGTGACCCCGGCGAGCATTCCCACCAGCACCATCTACAAGGGTGTGGTGCCGTTCATCCTGATCCAGATCCTGCTGCTGGTGATTGCCTACATCTTCCCGGGCCTGATCACCTGGCTGCCGGAACAGGTGTACGGTCAGTAGGTCATACAGGCTGCAAGCCGCTCGAAACGCCCGTCTTAGCGACGGGCGTTTTGTTTTATGCCGCTATTTTCTTCATCGAAGCGAGACTCGCCATGAGCACCCAAGTCGAACGCGTTGAACTCGATCAACTGACCTGCTGGCGCATTCGCGTCGCCGGCAGCGAACTGCTGTTGGCGCAGCAGGGCGCGCAGATCCTCAGCTATCGCCATAACGACCAGCCGCCGTTGATCTGGCTCAGCCCCGAGGCGGCCTACCGACGCGGGCAGAGCGTGCGCGGCGGCGTGCCGATCTGCTGGCCCTGGTTTGGCGACCTGCGCCGCAACCCCGAGGCCGTGCAAGCCCATTACCAGCAGGCCGAAGCGCCCGCGCACGGGCTGGTACGCGCCGAGGATTGGCAACTGCTGGGCATCGACGAAGAGGACGACGCGGTGTCTCTGCACCTGGCCTGCGACACCCGGCAGACGCCTCTGGCGGGCTGGCCGCACGATGCGCGGCTGACCTTCACCGTGCGTGTGGCGCAGGATCTGTCGATGCGCCTGGAAACCCTCAATCGTGCGGATGCACCACTCACCATCAGCCAGGCGTTGCACACTTACTTCGCGGTCAGCGACGTGCGCCAGGTGAGCGTCGAGGGGATGCACGGCTGTCGTTATCTGGACACCCTGCAGGACTGGCGCGAGCTGCGCCAGGCGGGCGAGCCGACCTTCACGGGGGAGACCGATCGTATCTACCTCGACACCCCTGCGCGCATGAGCATCCTCGACCCGGGTTGGGGGCGTCGCATTCATCTGGATGCATGCGGTTCACGCTCGGCGGTGTTGTGGAATCCCAGGGTGGAGAAGGCCATGCGCCTGTCGCAATTCCCCGACGATGCCTGGCAGAACATGCTGTGCATCGAGACGGCCAACGTGCTCGACGACGTCGTTGAGCTGAAAACTGACGAACGGCACCTGCTTGAGCTTCGCCTCTCCAGTACGTCTTTGGCCCGCTGAAGGCTCCTGCCCCTGCCGACCGTTCCTGGCACAAAGCCAGCCTGATAAACAGCGGTCGGCATCACAAAAAACAATATCAATAAGCCATCAATTGTGATGCGCCACTAATTTGCCAGTAAGTTATTTCCTACAACTATCCAATAACTTATCTGAAGGCCAAAACATCGATAACAACTTGCTGTGGATGCCTGGCAAATACTCTTTACAGACGGCGCCGTAATAATTTGAAAGATGTCTGCGAATGTTAGGCATTTCACACTTCGAGAGGTTGCCCACCTCCGGTCATGGGGCTAGGATGCCCGACCTATAAGGATCTTGCGCAAGTTGTTGCACAAACAATTGCGCAAAAAGTTGCGCACTGCGGTGTTTTGGTGGTGGTCTGATGGCCATTTGCGATGCCGTGGAAGTTGCCCACTTTTAATAGTCGAGTCATGGAATGACATACTCCAGCAAGCTCACCGCGCATTATCTCAATTTGGCCAAGACGCCTATTAATGAGGGCAACTTTGCCGGTGAGGATGTGCGTTATTCCAGCGAATACGAAATGCTGGAAACCGAGCTGGGCAAGGCCGCTTCCCTGCATGAAACAGGCGGTATCGACTGGCAGAAAGTGCGTGAGGGCAGCGAGAACCTGCTCACCACCCAATCCAAGGATTTGCGTGCCGCCACCTGGCTGACCTGGGGGCTGTTCCAGCGTGAATCCTTCGCCGGCCTGCAGGCTGGTCTGAACCTGCTGCATTACCTCTGCGAACACCACTGGCACGAATTGCACCCGCGCAAGCCGCGCACCCGTGCAGCGGCCCTCAACTGGCTGCTGCCGCGTCTGGAACAGGCGCTGGCCGAGCACGTGCCGATCAGCGAGCAACTGCCGCTGTTCCGTCGCCTGGCCGAGCACCTGCACGGTCTCGAAGCCAGCCTGTCGATCCACCTCGGCGAAGAATCGCCGCTGCTGTTGCCGCTGTGCCGTCGCCTCGACGAGCAGATCAAGCGCGCCAGTCAGGGCCAGACCGAGCCGGGTGCAGTCGGTGCGGCCATCGCTCAGGTCAAGCAGGTCGCCACCCAGATCATCACCGGCACCGGCCCCATCGAGAACGAGAAGGACGCGCACAAGGCCCTGCGTACCCAGCAGGATGCGGCTCGCCCGCTGTGCGCCTGGTGGCTGAAGAACAAGGCCACCGACCTCAAGCCGCTGCGCCTGGCGCGCACCCTGCTGTGGCTACCCATCGAGTCGCTACCCGAGCGCAACGCCGAACAGATCACCGCCCTTCGCGGCCTGCCGGCCGACAAGCTGGCCTCGTACAAGGAGCGCTTCGCTCAGGCTGCCTACGCCGACCTGCTCGCCGACCTCGAAGCCAGCATCGCCCGCGCGCCCTTCTGGCTCGACGGCCAGCGCCTGGTCTGGGAGTGCCTGCAGGAGCTCAAGGCCGACCAGGCCATGCGCGAGGTGGAAATCCAGCTCGCCCTGTTTCTGCAGCGCGTTCCGGGCCTGGACGAGCTGCGCTTTCACGACGGTGTGCCTTTCGCCGACGCCGAAACCCGTGCCTGGATCGGTGCCCACGTGCTGCCGCACCTGCAGGCGCCGGAAATCGAGAAGAAGCCTGCCGCCAGCGAGATGGGCGCCACGCCGCCCTGGGAAGAAGCCTTGCAGAAGGTGCTGCCAGGCCTGCGCAAGGACGGCCTGAAAGCCGCCGTGCAACAACTCAAGGAAGGCATGTCGCGCGCCCGTGGCGGCCGCGAGCGCTTCTTCTGGCAACTGACCCTGGCCCGCCTGTGCTTCGCCGCGAAGAAGTACGACCTGGCCAAGACCCAACTCGAATCGCTCGACCAGACGCTGCAGGCCTCCGGCCTCGGCGAGTGGGAACCCGATCTCGCCCTGGATGTGCTGCGCCTGCTGCACAACTGCTGCGAGCTCCTGCCGCAGAACCATGCGGTGCGCGACAGCAAGGACGAGATCTATCGCAGGTTGTGCCACCTCGACCTCGAGGTGGTGCTGGAGTAAGGCGCCAACACGCCCAACCAAGGCCTCCGGGCCATCAACGCAAAGGAGAACACCCATGGCCAAAGAAGGCTCGGTAGCCCCCAAGGAACGCATCAACGTCACCTTCAAACCCGCCACCGGCGGTGCCCAGGAAGAAATCGAACTGCCCCTGAAGCTCATGGTGCTCGGCGATTTCACCCAGCGTGCCGACGATCGCAAGATCGAAGACCGCAAGCCCATCAGCATCGACAAGAACAGCTTCGATGAAGTGCTGGCCAAGCAGGAACTGAACCTGACCTTCGCCGTGCCGAACCGTCTGCAGGACGAAGAGACCGACGACGAGCTGGCCGTGCAGCTGAAGATCAACTCCATGAAGGACTTCAACCCGGCCAACCTGGTCGAGCAGGTACCGGAGCTGAAGAAGCTGATGGAACTGCGCGACGCCCTGGTCGCCCTGAAAGGCCCGCTGGGCAACGCCCCGGCTTTCCGCAAGGCCATCGAGAGCGTGCTCTCCGACGACGACTCGCGTGACCGCGTGCTCGGCGAACTGGGCCTGGCCGCCAAAGACAAGCTCGATTCCTGATTCTCACTGACAAGGACGCATATACATGAGCACGACTAGCGCAGCCGTAGAAAGCAGCCACAGCGCCGCTGATCTCGGCATCCTCGACCGCATCATCGCGGAAACCAAGCTGACTCCGGACGACGAAGCCTACGACATCGCCAAGCGCGGTGTTTCGGCCTTCATCGAAGAGCTGCTCAAACCGCAGAACGAAAACGAGCCGGTGAAGAAGGCCATGGTCGACCGCATGATCGCGGAGATCGACGCCAAGCTCAGCCGGCAGATGGACGAAATCCTCCACCACCAGCAGTTCCAGGCCCTGGAATCCTCCTGGCGCGGCCTCAAGCTGCTGGTGGATCGCACCAACTTCCGCGAGAACATCAAGCTGGAGATCCTCAACGCCTCCAAGCAGGATCTGCTCGATGACTTCGAAGACAGCCCGGAAATCGTTCAGTCCGGCCTGTACAAGCACATCTACACCGCCGAGTACGGCCAGTTCGGTGGCCAGCCGGTCGGCGCCCTGATCGCCAACTACTTCTTCGACCCGAGCGCCCCGGACGTCAAGACTCTGCAGTACGTCGCCTCGGTGGCCTGCATGTCCCACGCTCCGTTCATTGCCGCCGCCGGCCCGAAATTCTTCGGCCTGGAGACCTTCACCGGCCTGCCGGATCTGAAGGATCTGAAAGACCACTTCGAAGGCCCGCAATTCACCAAGTGGCAGAGCTTCCGCGAGCAGGAAGATGCCCGCTACGTTGGCCTGACCGTACCGCGCTTCCTCCTGCGCAACCCGTACGACCCGGAAGACAACCCGGTCAAGACCTTCGTCTACAAGGAAAACGTGGCCAACAGCCACGAGCACTACCTGTGGGGCAACACCGCGTACGCCTTCGCCAGCCGTCTGACCGACAGCTTCGCCAAGTTCCGCTGGTGCCCGAACATCATCGGCCCGCAGAGCGGTGGCGCGGTGGAAGACCTGCCGCTGCACCACTTCGAGAGCATGGGCGAGATCGAGACCAAGATCCCGACCGAAGTGCTGGTCTCCGACCGCCGCGAGTACGAGCTGGCCGAAGAAGGCTTCATCGCCCTGACCATGCGCAAGGGCAGCGACAACGCCGCGTTCTTCTCCGCCAACTCCGCGCAGAAGCCGAAATTCTTCGGCATCAGTGAAGAAGGCAAGACCGCCGAGCTGAACTACAAGCTGGGCACCCAGCTGCCGTACATGTTCATCATCAACCGTCTGGCTCACTACCTGAAAGTGCTGCAGCGCGAGCAGATCGGCGCCTGGAAAGAGCGCACCGACCTCGAGCTGGAACTCAACAAGTGGATCCGCCAGTACGTCGCCGACCAGGAGAACCCGAGCTCCGAAGTGCGTAGCCGTCGTCCGCTGCGCGCCGCCCAGGTCATCGTCAGCGATGTCGAAGGCGAGCCGGGCTGGTACCGCGTCAGCCTGAACGTGCGCCCGCACTTCAAGTACATGGGTGCCGACTTCACCCTGTCGCTGGTCGGCAAGCTGGACAAGGAATAAGCAGCCATGGCCTACGGCAGCCTGTTCGAGCGCCTCGGTGGTGAGGCTGGCCAACGTGCCGGCTGGAGCCGCGAGGTCGCCGCCATGGCCTCGGTGGCTGCCCATCTGGCCAAGATGCTCAGCACCCGTGCGGGCAGCGTGCAAACGCTGCCCGACTACGGGTTGCCCGATTTGAACGATATGCGCCTGTCGCTGCATGACTCGCTGCAGCAGGCGCGTATCGCCATCGAACGCTTTATCGAAGCGTACGAACCACGACTGACCCAGGTGCGGGTGATTTCCCTACCGCGTACCCATGACCCATTGCGTCAGGCCTTCGCCATCGACGCCATGCTGGAAATGGACGGCATCAAGCGCCAGGTCAGTTTCTCCGCGAGCCTGGATGGCAGCGGTCAGGTCAACGTCAACCCAGGAGCCTCACATGTCCGGTAAACCCGCCGCCCGCCTGAGCGATCCCACCGCCTGCCCGATTCCCGGGCACGGCACCAACCCGATCGCCGCCGGCTCGCCCGACGTGTTGTTCGACAGCCTGCCTGCTGCACGCATGGGCGATCCCTCCGCCTGCGGCGGCGCCATGGCTGGCGCGGTAATTCCTACCGTGCTGATCAACGGCAAGCCGGCGGCGGTGGTGGGGAGTGTGGGGAGCCATGGGAATGTGGTGGTTAGTGGGTCGGGCACCGTGTTGATCGGCACGAGTGGGGGTGGGGCGGCGTTTATTGCTCCTCTGCCATTGCTCATGAAGGGCTTCGACATCTGCGTTCAGTTGCTGGACCAGGCAAGCGGCGCACCGATGAAAAACATGGCTTACACCGCCACCTTGGAGGACGGCAGCCAAGTGCACGGCACGACGGACGCAAATGGTTTAACGCGGCCCTTGGGCAACAAGGACATACCGCAATCGGTTGCCTTCTCCGTAAAGCCGAGCTGGATATTGCGAGGCGAATGATATGACTGAAGCAGCGATTCCACTCGGCACGGTAAAAACGACCCCGGCTCAGGATCAAAGCCCTGCCCAGCTATACCTTGTTGGTACAGAGGATTTTCTAATTCCGCTAGTCTTTCCCGACTATCTAATCCAAGTAATAGATAACACCGAAGTTAATGTTTTTGGTCGAAAGATTCTAATCCCTGCTCAGAAATTACCTCAGCTTGGGCATGCCGGAGTGCTCCTTGTAAATGGGAAAACCGGCCTGACAAAATACTACGAATATGGACGTTACCCAGGCCCCGGCCCGGCAGGGCGTACGCGTTCTGGGCAAATACCCGACGTTGCATTGAAGGGGGGAATGGTCGTCGAATCTTCGCTGAAAAAAACGTTGCGTGTCATTTCTAGTAAATACGGGCAAAGCGGACGTATCTCAGGTGTTGTCTTGAGGGGCATAGTATTTGAACAGGCAATCGCTTGGCTAAAGGCAAAAGAAGCAGAGAATAACGATCCAAAGCGCAAGGAATATGATTTGGGTAATCACAACTGTATGACATTCGTTGCCGACCTAGTCGAGCATGTGGGCTTGGAAAGTCCGTTTCGTATGCGTGTGGTTATGCCTAAAGCCTATATGACGCAGTTCCAGTTAAGCGAGGTCGATATCGATTACGACTACGCCAATGATGTACTGGAGATTTCCGAGTGAAAATCATCAAGTGGGCGGCCCTCATATTAATCGCGCTGATATTGACCGTAGGTGTGGTGATCTACTCATTTTTAGTACCTGTGGACGAGGTGACCCCCATATTAAAGAACCATCCCAACGCTCACTGGAGTGGGGCTCAGGATGGTGGGGTTTTTTTTGAAATAACCCAAGCTAAGCCGCCTCGGTATTTCGTGGAAATACGTCATGAGAATGGCGATATCTGGGCCAAGGGTTGGGTTTCCGAGCAAGGCCAACAGCTCAGAAACAGTGACTTCTGGGGCTACGACGGCGGAACTGTGGTCTATTTGATAAATGAAAAACAGCTTCAGTTAGAGAATGAAGATGGCACTCCAATTGACATGGAATAAGGAGTATCCGGCCCACAGTTTTTTTCAGCTGGCACTCTGGACGCCTGCGGCTCTCTTATTATCGCTACCTTTTCTTGAGGTATTGAGTCGCAGCAAGATAAGTTTTGAGAACATGCTCGTAAGTTATGGGCTTTGGTTCGGAACCTTGGCTTATTTGATTTTTGCAGCATGGGCCACTTGGTTCATCAAGGAAAGAGCAGAATCCGCCGTTGTTCGGCTTGTTTGGTGGGCGCCTCTCATATTTATTCCGTTCTATGGGATTCCCTGGATTGCGTATGGGTTGTTTCATGTCGCAATGGGTGATATGTCGGGTTTCGCCATGGTTATCCTATGGGTTGCCTTCTCGCCTTATATAATCGCAATCGGTTATGTGTTTGTGGTGCTGATAATCCTTGTCTATAGAGTATTTTTTAAATCGACTGATGCAATCCATACGGCTTCTTTTATACCGTCAAATTCAGGCATGAAGATAGATAGGTATGCCGAGCTATTCGGCAAGATAGCTGAGTTCGGCATAGATGCTGGCAACGAAGAGCGCTTTGCTTTTTATCCTCGAAAGACTTTTCTCGGGCAGCAAGGATTATTTGCTTATCACGTAATCGTGATGACTGCCGAGAGTGAGTTTGAAGAATTTTGCGGCCTTGTGAATCGGCTATTCGAATACTCAAAAATAACTCTAGATCAAGAGTCCACTCATTCGAGCGGTGATGGTGGCAGTCTGAAACTTAACATCCGCCGAGAGTTCAACGGCCTGATCATAGAGTTAATTACTAATTCGAGGACATTTCTTGAACAGCTTGATGCGACCTTCAAGGCGCCTCCGGCGCCATGGTTTGCCTTTCCCGACATGGCGCCCATCGAAGCGGTCATGAGCAAGCAGGGCAGCCTCGAATACTGGTGGGACTGGATCTGGAATCCCTTTTGGCATCACGCCTCCGATGAAGTCCGCATGGCTTACCTCAAGCAACACGGGGCCAGTGATGAATGGATCGAGTATTTGGCTGAACCCGCCAATGGCTCTGACTGATCAAGGATAGATAGATGTCTTTCAACCACTACTACCAAAGCGAACTCACTGCCCTGCGCCAACTGGGCAAGCGTTTCGCCGAGCGCAGCCCAGCGCTGGCGCCGTTCCTCGGCCAGGCGGGGCGCGACCCGGACGTCGAGCGTTTGCTTGAAGGTTTCGCCTTCCTGTCCGGGCGCCTGCGGCAGAAGCTCGACGACGAGTTGCCGGAGCTGACCCATTCGCTGATGCACCTGCTGTGGCCGAATTACATGCGTCCGCTGCCGGCCTTCAGCATGCTCCAGTTCGACCCGCTGACCCGCCCCGGCCCGGCGCTGCCGGTCAATCGCGGTACGCCGGTGGAAGCCAAGGCCATCGAGGGTGTCACTTGCCGTTTTCGCACCTGCTTCCCTACCGAGGTGCTGCCGCTGGCATTGAGCGGTCTGGATTACTCGGTCAAGGGCGATGGTGCACTGCTCAGCCTGCGCCTGAGCATGACCGCCGACGGCCATATCGGCGAGATTGGCCTGAACAAGCTGCGCCTGCACCTGGCCGGTGAGCGGTATATCGGTCAGATGCTTTACCTGGCGCTGCTGCGCAACCTCGGCAGCATCCAGGTGGTGCCGCTCGATGCCGCCGGCAAGCCGATGCAGGATGCCTTCGGCCAGACCCTCGGTACGCTGCAGCTCAAGCCCGAGCTGGTGCAGCCGGTCGGCTTCGCCGAAGACGAGGCGCTGATTCCGTACCCGCTGAATACCTTCCGGGGTTACCGCTACCTGCAGGAGTATTTTTCCTTCCAGGAGAAATTCCTCTTCGTCGATCTGCTCGGCCTGGATGCGGTCAACGGCTTGCCCGAGGATCTGCTCAAGCAGGCGCGTGGCCTGGAGCTGCGCTTCGATATCCACAAGGCCGGCGTGCAACGCATCCGCCCGACACTGGAAAACGTGCGCCTGTACTGCACGCCGGTGGTCAACCTGTTCCAGCACGACGCCATCCCGATCCGCCTCGATGGCAAGCAGGATCAGTACCTATTGCTGCCGGCCGAATTCGACGCCCAGCACTGCGGCGTGTTCTCGGTCGACCGGGTCACTGGCTGGAAGCCGGGTGGCATGGGCTACGAGGAGTACGTGCCGTTCGAGTCGTTCGAGCACGATCCCAGCTTCGACGTGCCGGTGGCGCGCCCGCACTACAGCGTGCGCCAGCAGCCATCGATGCTTGGCGACGGCCTGGAAACCTGGCTCAGCTTTGGCCTGCGCAACCTGGAGCAGCACGAGACGCTGTCCATCGAGCTGACCTGCACCAACCAGAATCTGCCGCGCCAGCTCAGCCTGGGCGACATCTGCCTGCCTAGCGAGGACACCCCGGACTTCCTCAGCTTCCGCAACATCAGCGCGGTCACGCCGAGCTACGCACCGCCGCTGCACCGCGACTTCCTGTGGAAGCTGATTTCCAACATGTCGCTGAACTACCTGTCGCTGGCCAACGTCGAGGCGCTCAAGGTGATCCTCGAGACCTACGACCTGCCGCGCTACTACGACCAGCACGCCGAGCGCGTCAGCAAGCGCCTGCTCGGCGGCCTGAAGAAGATCGGCCATCGCCATGTCGACCGCCTGCATCGCGGGCTGCCGGTACGCGGTGTACGCACCGAACTGACCATGAACCCGGAAGGCTACCTGGGCGAGGGCGACCTGTTCCTCTTCGCTTCGGTACTCAATGAATTTTTCGCCCTCTACGCCAGCCTCAACAGCTACCACGAGCTGCACGTACAGAGCACACAGGGAGAGTTGTACAAATGGACGCCACGCATGGGGCAACAGCCCCTGCTCTAAGACCAGGCCCAAAGGCTTGCGAGCTAGAGCCAGGCAAGGCGAAGACGAACGAAGAAGCGCAGTTTACGAGGTGTAAATGAGCATTCTGAGTTCGTCTTCAACGCAGCCTGGCCGACGCGCAGCTGACTTTGAGCCTGGTCTTAACCGGCTCAGCCAGGGCATCCGCGAATACAGCCTGTTCCAGGCCGTACAGCTGGTGCTGGAGCGCCTCGGCGCGGCTCATCCGCATCTGGATGAGGAACGCCTCTACGAATACCTAGAGTTCCAGGCCAACCCGAGCCTGGGTTTCCCTGGCAGCGACATCGATCGCGTGCAGTTCTTCGAGGAGCACGGCGAGCTGCGTGCGCGCATGCGCGTCAACCTGGTCGGCCTGTTTGGCGGCGGCTCGCCGCTGCCAGCGTTCTACAGCGAGCAGGCGCTGGGCGACAGCGAGGACGGCAACCCGACCCGTGATTTCCTCGACCTGTTCAATAACCGCCTGCAGCGTCTGCTGCTGCCGATCTGGAAGAAGTACCGCTACCGCGCCTGCTTCCAGAGCGGCGCGCTGGATGCCTTCTCGGCGCACCTGTTCGCTCTGATCGGCCTCGGCGGCGAGCAGATCCGTCAGGCTCAGGAGCTGAACTGGAAGCGCCTGCTGCCCTATCTCGGCCTGCTCAGCCTGCGCGCCCACTCGGCGGCGCTGATCGAGTCGGTGCTGCGTTACTACTTCAAGCACGCCGAGCTGTTCATCGAGCAGTGCCTGGAACGCCAGGTGATCGTGCTCGACGAGCAGCGCAATCGTCTCGGCTTCGCCAACAGCCGCCTCGGCGAGGACACCGTGCTCGGCGAGCGCGTGCGCGACCGTGGCGGCAAGTTCCGCATCCATGTGCGCCAGCTGGGCTGGATGCGCTTTCACGAGTTCCTGCCGATCGGCACGGGGTACCAGCCGCTGTGCGCGCTGGTGCGCTTCACCCTGCGCGATCCGCTGGACTACGACATCCGCCTGGAGCTGCGTCAGGACGAAATCCGCGACCTGCGCATCGGCGAAGGCAACCCCTGCCTGCTGGGCTGGACCACCTGGCTTGGGCGTGAAAACGCCGATGGCCTGGTCACCCTCGGCAGCAAGATTCATTAAGGACAGATGAAATGATCAACGTCGACCTGCAACAACTGGTTCAAGCCCTGGACGCCGCGAGCAAGCGTGACCTGGAGATGGCCGCCGAACGCTGCGTGGTGCGTGGCGGTAACAAGATCCTCGTCGAAGACCTGCTGCTGGGCCTGCTGGAGCGCCCGGAAAGCCTGCTGGCGCGTGCCCTGCAGGATGCCGAGATCGATGCCGGCGAGCTGGCCCAGGCGCTGCAACCGCGTGGCGAACACAGCGAGTCGCGCAACCCGGTGTTTTCTGCCGAGCTGGTGCAGTGGCTGCAGGATGCGCTGCTGGTGGCCAACCTGGAGCTGGGCGCCAGCCAGATCGACCAGGCCGCGCTGATCCTTGCCCTGCTGCGCAATCCCATGCGCTATGCCGGCAGCCGCTACCAGGCGCTGCTGGGCAAGCTCAACGCCGAGCGCCTGCGTGACTTCGCCCTCAGCCAGCAGCCGCAGACTGCAGGCGGCAAGCCGGCGGCCGGTGGCGAATCGAACCTGGCGCGTTTCACCCACAACTTCACCCAGCAGGCCCGCGACGGTAAGCTCGACCCGGTGCTGTGCCGCGATGGCGCGATCCGTCAGATGGTCGACATCCTCGCCCGCCGCCGCAAGAACAACCCCATCGTGGTTGGCGAGGCCGGCGTCGGCAAGACCGCCATCGTCGAAGGCCTGGCCCTGCGCATCGCCACCGGCGAGGTGCCACAGGTGCTCAAGGGCGTCGAGCTGCTGTGCCTGGATCTCGGCCTGCTGCAGGCCGGCGCCAGCGTCAAGGGCGAGTTCGAGCGCCGTTTGCAGGGTGTGATCGACGAAGTGAAGGCCTCGCCCAAGCCGATCATCCTGTTCATCGACGAAGCCCACACCCTGATCGGCGCCGGTGGCCAGGCTGGCAGCGGCGATGCCGCCAACCTGCTCAAGCCGGCGCTGGCGCGTGGCGAGTTGCGCACCATCGCCGCTACCACCTGGAGCGAATACAAGAAGTACTTCGAGAAGGATCCGGCCCTGGCCCGTCGCTTCCAGCCGGTGCAACTGCACGAGCCCACTGTCGACGAAGCCGTGACCATCCTCCGTGGCCTGGCGCCGGTGTACGAGAAGAGCCACGGCATCTACCTGCGTGACGACGCCGTGGTCGCCGCCGCCGAACTGTCGGCACGCTACCTGGCCGGTCGGCAGTTGCCGGACAAGGCCGTGGACGTACTCGACACCGCCTGTGCCCGTGTACGTATCAGCCTGGCCGCCGCGCCTGAAGCGCTGGAGCGTCTGCGCGGCGAGATCGCCGAGGGCGAGCGTCAGGGTGAAGCCATGCGCCGTGATCTGGACGCCGGCCTGGCTATCGACCACGAAGCCCTGGATGCGCTGGAAAGCCGCCTGGTCGCCGCCCGCGCCGAACTGGAGCAGGTGGAAACCCGCTGGGCGGTGCAGCGCGAGCTGGCCGAACGCCTGCTGGAACAGCGCAAGCAATGCGCCGCCGCGCGCCTGGGCGGTGACGATGACACTAGCGACGAGCCGCGCCCCAGCCTGGAAGAACTGGAAGCCGAACTGCGCGCGCTGCAGGCCGAACTGGCCGCAGCCCAGGCCAGCGAGCGCCTGGTCAGCTTCGAGGTCTGCCCGCGCCTGGTGGCCGAAGTGATCAGCCACTGGACGGGCGTGCCGCTGAGCCAGCTGGCCCGTGAGCACAACACCAAGGTCATCACCTTCGCCGACGACCTGCGCCAGCGCGTGCGCGGCCAGGAGCAGGCGATCCAGGCGCTGGACAAGGCCATGCGCGCCACCGCCGCCGGCCTCAACAAGCCCGATGCACCGGTGGGCGTATTCCTCCTGGTCGGCCCCAGCGGCGTCGGCAAGACCGAAACCGCCCTGGCCCTGGCCGACCTGCTGTACGGCGGCGAGCGCTTCCTCACCGTGATCAACATGTCCGAATTCCAGGAGAAGCACACCGTTTCCCGACTGATCGGCGCGCCGCCCGGCTACGTCGGCTACGGCGAAGGCGGCATGCTCACCGAAGCGGTACGGCAGAAGCCCTACTCGGTAATCCTCCTCGACGAAGTGGAGAAGGCCGACCCGGACGTGATGAACGTCTTCTACCAGATCTTCGACAAGGGCGTGGCCAACGACGGCGAAGGGCGCGAGATCAACTTCCGCAACACCCTGATCCTTATGACCAGCAACCTGGCCAGCGAGCGCATCGCCAGCCTTTGTGCCGGTGGCGAACGCCCGGCCGCTGAGGATCTGGAACTGGCCATTCGCCCGCAACTGTCGCAGCACTTCAAGCCGGCCCTGCTTGGCCGTATGCGTGTGGTGCCTTACTACCCCATGGATGGCGACCTGCTGCGCCAACTGGTCGGTCTCAAGCTGGCCCGTTTCGGCGAGCGCCTGGCCCGTCGCCAGCTTGCTTTCAGCCATTGCGACGGTCTGGTCGAGCACCTGGCCGAGCGTTGCACCCATGGTGAAAGCGGTGCGCGTCTGATCGATCACCTGATCGACCAGCACCTGCAGCCGCTGGTGGTCGATCGCCTGCTCGACGCCATGGCCGCTGGCGAAAGCCTGCAACGCGTGCATGCCACCCTGGACGCCGATTCGGCGGTGACCTGCGAGTTCGCCTGAGGTGCTGCCGATGTTCGCCGAAGTCCCGCAACCGCTGCGCTACGCCGAAGCCCTGCTCGGCCGCTACGCCGAACTGGCGGGCGCGGCCAGCGCCGAGCGCCTGCTCGCCGATCTGGTGCGTGCGGCTGCCGAGCTGGCCGACTGTGCGCTGGGCCAGCTGTACCTGCTGGATCACACCAACACCCGCCTGACCCTGTCCGCCGAATGGCTCGACGGCCTGCTGCAACCGCGCGAGGCCGCTAGCCTGCCCAGCGACTACGATGGCGAGCAACTGCTGCAGTACTGCCTGTGCCAGAACCAGGTGCTGTGCATCGATGAGCTTGACCGTGGCCTGCACAGCATCGCCTGCCTGCCGGAAACCGGTCGCGGCTGGCGCAGCCTGCTGTGCCTGCCGCTGCACGATGGCGCCGGTCACACACGCGGCCTGCTGCTGGTGGCCAGCCACGAGCGGCGCATCCTGCAGGGCTTCGCCGCCTCCTTCGCCCAGCTCGGCAGTTTCGCCCTGGCTCAGTTGCAGCTGCTGCAGCGCCTGCGTGCTCCGGCTGGTGAGGGTGATGAGCGGGCCGAAATGGCAGCCTCTGCCCCCGGCACGCCCTGCGCCAGCGGTTACGGCCTGCTCGGCCAGAGCCAGGCCATGCGCCGCGTCTACCAGTTGATCAGCAAGGTGCTGCACAGCCCGGTCAGCGTGCTGCTGACCGGCGAAACCGGCACCGGCAAGGAGCTGGTTGCTCGCGCCATTCACGATTGCGGTGCGCGGCGTAGCAAGGCGTTCATCGTGCAGAACTGTGCGGCGCTGCCGGAGAATCTGCTGGAGAGCGAGCTGTTCGGTTACCGCAAGGGCGCCTTCACCGGGGCCGACCGCGACAAGCCGGGCCTGTTCGATGCGGCTGATGGCGGCACGCTGTTCCTCGACGAGATCGGCGACATGCCGCTGGCCCTGCAGGCCAAGCTGCTGCGTGTGCTGCAGGAGGGCGAAGTGCGCCCGCTGGGCAGCAGCGAGACGCACAAGGTCGACGTGCGCATCGTCGCCGCGACTCACCAGGAGCTGCGCAAGCGCGTCGAGGACGGGCGCTTCCGCGAGGATCTGTTCTATCGCCTGTCGCACTTCCCCATCGAGCTGCCGGCCCTGCGTGAACGCGACGAAGACATCCTGCTGCTCGCCCGCCATTTCGCCAGCACCGCCAGCGGCCTGCTGCAACGTGATGCCTGCCGCTGGAGCGACGCCGCCCTGGAGCGCCTGGCCGGCTACGCCTTCCCCGGCAACGTGCGCGAGCTCAAGGGCCTGGTCGAGCGCGCCGTACTGCTCTGCGAGGGCGGTGAGTTGCTGCCCGAGCACTTCAACCTGGAGCAGACCCACAGCGAAGGCAGCGCCCCGCTGAGCCTGCGCGAGCGCATGGATCGCCTCGAGCGCAACCTGCTGCTCGACTGCCTGCGCAAGAACCGTGGCAACCAGACCAATGCCGCCAACGAGCTGGGCCTGCCCCGGCGCACCCTGCTGTACCGCATGCAGCGGCTGAAGATCAGCCCGAGTGAAGTGTGATGGAAGCGTTCATGAAGAATTTACCGGGCCGTGTTGCCTCGTTCGTACTGGAGCCAATGATCTCCAGTGGGCGCATTGGGCGGGTCAAATATCTGCTGCTCCACGTATGGAGCGCCTGGCCCATCGTCCTGCTCGTTGCCATCAGTGGCGAGAACTATCCGATGTGGCTGCAGTACGTGCTCTCGTTTTTTGCTCTTTTCGCTTTCACCTATTGGTGGGTTGCCATGCTAACTGCAGGCGTTCGGCGCCTCCATGATCTGGGGCGAAGCGGCTACTGGGTGCTGCTGATCAATCTGATCTGGCCGCTACTGCTGATCTGGCCCGGTCAACGCCAGAGCAATCGCTATGGCCCTCCCGCACCTAAGCGTTTTGCTGCCAAACAGTTAAACGGGGCCATCTGACATGTTCACTTTCACCTCTCTCAAAGGAGCGCATTCCATGCTGCAACGCTATCGGACCGCCGCCCTGCTGGCGCTGGCCATCGCCCTGGCCGGCTGCACGGGCAATTACAAGTTCAGTGACGACCAATACCGCCCGCTGGGCGATCCGCAAGCCGAGAAACGCGGCCACTGACCGCAAGGAGTAGGTTCACCATGGAACTGGTATTCGATGTGGTCAGCGCACAGCAGTTCGTGCCAGGTCTAACGACCACCAAGACCTTCAAGCAGGCCGGTGGTGTGATCGGGCGTGCCGAGGAGTGCGACTGGGTGATCCCGGATCGCAAGCGCGTGCTCTCCAGCCGGCATGCGGAAGTCAGCTATCGCGATGGCGCCTTCTACCTGACCGACACCAGCAGCAACGGCATTCAGCTCAAGGACAGCGGCGCTAGCCTGGCCAAGGGCAGCCCGCAGCGTATCGAGCATGGCAGCGTGTATTGCCTGGGTGACTTCGAGATCCGTGCGCGCCTGGTGCGCGACCCTGCCATGTTCGAGGGCGATATCGGCCTGCCGCAGGCGGCTGGCAGCATCATCCCCGACGACGCCTTCCTCGACCTCGACCCGCTCAATGCGCTGGAGCAGCAGGAGCGCGTGTACGCCGAAGTCGACGACCTGACCGCCGTGCTGCGCCCCAGCACCGCCCAGGCGCAGCAGCGCGACTATGCGCAGATCGACGAGGAAAACCTGCTGGTGCCCGAGCTGGTAATGCCGAAACCGGCTCCGCAGCCCAAGCCGGCACCCGAGCCCGAGCGTCTGCCGCCGACCTTCTGGGAGAAGTTCTCCGATGCCCTCGGCGTACGCCTCGATGACCTCGATGAAGAGGCACGTCAGGCTCTGGCGCTGAACGCGGCCAAGCTGCTCAAGCAGAGCGTCGGCAGCCTGCAACAGGCGCTGCGCACCCGCAGCGAGCTGAAGAACGAGCTGCGCCTGGCCCTGACCACGGTGCAGAGCGCCGGCAACAACCCGATCAAGCACGGCCTGGACACCAGCGAAACCCTCAGCACCCTGCTGCGTGGCGGCAAGGCCGGGCAGTTGCCGGCCGAACAGGCCGTCAGCCGCAGCTTCCGCGACCTGCAGGCGCATCAGGTGGCGCTGCTTGCTGCCAGCCGCGCGGCGGTCAAGGGCATGTTCGAACAATTCGCCCCCGAGCAACTGACCCTGCGCTTCGAGCGCAACGGTCGCAAGCCGCTGCTGGCCACCGATGGCAGCCGCTGGCGCGCCTATCGCCGCCTGCACGCGGCGCTGGAACAGAACGACGACTGGAGCGATCGCCTGTTCGCCCGTGATTTCGCCAGTGCCTACGAAGAGCAGGTTCGCCTGATCGCCACCCTCAACACCGACCTTCAAGGATGATGCCCATGCCTCGCCTGTTCTCCCTGGCGCTGTGCGCCCTGCTCTTCACCCTGAGCGGCTGCTCGGCGCTGTCGCCCTACTCGCACATGACCAAGCTGGATCTGAGCCTGGCCGGCAGCGACCAGCTCAACCCGGATCTCAACGGCCGCCCGTCGCCCATCGTCATCCGCCTGATGGAGCTCAAGCACCCGGTGGCCTTCGAGAACGCCGATTTCTTCTCCCTCTATCAGCGCCCCAAGGAAGCCCTGGCGCCGGATCTGGTGGCCTTCGAGGAGCTGGAACTGCGCCCGGGTGAAACCCGTGAACTGAAGCTCTCGGTGCAGGACGGCAGCCGCTACGTCGGCGTGCTCGCCGCCTACCGCGACCTGCCGGAAGCCAGCTGGCGCTATGTCATCCCGGTCGAGGCGGTGCAGCGCAACCAGGCGCGTCTGGCCCTGAACGAGCGCGGCATCCGCAACCTCGATGACGCCCAGGAGCAGGATCAATGAGCCAGCACAAAGTCATCTGGCAGGAAGGCATGCTGCTGCGCCCGCAGCACTTCCAGCAGAACGATCGCTACTTCGATCAGCAGCTCAAGGTGCGTACGCAGAAGCTGGCCAGCTATGCCTGGGGTTTCTTCGAGCTGGAGATCGACCGGCAATTCCTCAACATGGGCAAGCTGGTGGTGAGCAAGGCCAGCGGCGTGTTGCCCGACGGCAGCCTCTTCGACCTCGGCGCCGAGCGCGAACCGCTGGGCCTGGACGTGCCGCCGAACACCGGCAACATGCCGGTGTACCTGGCGCTGCCGCTGGTCACCGGCAACCACATCGAGAGCCGTCGCCTGGAGCAGAAGGACGTGCTGGCGCGCTACGTCGCCTTCGACGAGGAAGTCGCCGACTCCAACGCCGGCGACAGCAGCGTCAGCCAGGTCAGCACCGGCCGTCCGGACTTCCGCCTGCTGCTCGGTGAGCAGCAGAACGACCAGGGCTACGTGAAGATCAAGCTGTGCGAGGTGCTCGACACCACGCCGGACGGGGTGATCAGCCTCGACCCGGAATTCAGCCCGACCTACGTCAACTTCCAGGCCTCCGGCTACCTGCTCTCCTGCCTCAAGGAAGTGATCAGCATGCTCGCCCACCGTGGCGACATCCTCGCCGAACGTATCCGCGCCACCGGCAAGGTGGGCGGCGCCGAGGTCGGCGACTTCATGATGCTGCAGCTGATCAACCGCTACGAACCCATCCTGCGTCACCACCTGGGCGTCGAGCAGGTGCACCCGGAGCAGATCTACCGCGAGCTGGTCGGCCTGCTCGGTGAGCTGGCCACCTTCTCCAGCGAGACCAAGCGCCCGCGCCTGGAAGGCCGCTACCTGCACAGCGACCAGGGCATGAGCTTCCGCAAGCTGATGGACGCCATCCGCCAGGTGCTGTCGATGGTGCTCGAACAGCATGCCATCGAGATGCTTCTGCAGCAGCGCCAGTACGGCATCCAGGTGTCGCCGTTGCACGACCACAAGCTGCTCGGCACCTCCAGCTTCGTGCTCGCCGCCAGCGCCCAGTGCGACTCCGAGGAGCTGCGTCAGCGCCTGCCGGCGCACCTCAAGGTCGGCCCGGTGGAGCGCATCCGCCAACTGGTCAACCTGCACCTGCCGGGGATCAAGGTCAAACCGCTGCCGGTGGCACCACGGCAGATCCCCTTCCACTCGGGCAAGACCTACTTCGCCTTGGAGCTCAGCTCCGAGGAACTGGCGCAGCTGGAACGCTCCGGCGGCTTCGCCTTCCACGTGTCCGGCGAGTTCTCCGGGCTTGAGCTGAAATTCTGGGCGATCAGGAACTGACCATGACAACCAAGGAAATGGAATACGGCCAGGATGACAAGACCGTCATCCTCAACCGCAAGGGCGAAGCCCGTGCCGAAAGCCCGCTGACCGATTTCAGCGCGCCACCGAAATTCGAGCAGCTCGAAGAGCGCATGATCTTCGCCGCGCGCCTGCGCCCGGCGGAGAGCTTCAACATCAGCCTCAACCCGCTGGTGGCCGCAGCCTCCTCGCTGCTTTCGGAAGTGGTGCGTCTCAAGCACAGCTTCGAGAGCGAGGATCTGGACGCCCTCAACCAGCGCCTGAGCCGCGAGATCAAGGTGTTCGAGCACCGTGCCCTGCACGAAGGTGCCGAGAGCAGCCAGGTGATGGCCGCGCGTTACGTGCTGTGCACCGTGGTCGACGAGGCCGTGGTGACCACGCCCTGGGGCAACGAGAGCCAGTGGTCGCAGATGAGCCTGCTGTCCTCGTTCCACAACGAGACCTTCGGCGGCGAGAAGTTCTTCCAGCTGCTCGAGCGCCTGTCGCGCAACCCGGTCAAGCACCTGCCGATGCTGGAGCTGATGTACCTGTGCCTGTCGCTCGGCTTCGAGGGCAAGTACCGCGTGCTGCAGCGCGGCATGCTCGAGCTGGAAGCGGTACGCGACAGCCTGTACCGGCAGATCCGCCAACTGCGTGGCGACGTGCCGCGGGAAATCTCGCCGCACTGGCAGGGTTTGAAGGACACCCGCCGGCGCCTGGTGCGCATCGTGCCGTGGTGGCTGGTGGCGCTGTTCACCCTGATGTGCCTGGTGATGATGTACGCCGGTTTCGCCTGGGTGCTCGGCGAGCAGCGCGACACCATCCTCAAGCCGTATCAGCAACTCGACCCGGCCTCGGGTGTCAGCATGGATGACGTGAAATGAAGACCTTCTTCGCCAAACTTGGCGCCTTTTTCCGCAAGACTTGGGTCTGGAGCCTGTGCCTGGTTCTGATCCTCGCGCTGCTGGTGTGGTTCGTCGGCCCGCTGCTGGCGGTGGACGACTACAAATTCTGGGAGTCGGCCACCAGCCGCCTGCTGACCATCAGCCTGATCTTCCTGCTCTGGGGCCTGGCCATGGTCTTCGCCAGCTGGCGCGCCACCGCGCGCAAGAAGGCCGAAGAGAATGACGCCGATGCCCAGGAGCGCCTGCGCCGCGAGGATCAGATCAGCGAAGAGCAGAACGAACTGCGTCATCGCTTCAAGGACGCTCTGCGCACCCTCAAGCGCTCCAGCCTGTATCGCGGGCGCAGCGAGAAATGGCGCAACGACCTGCCCTGGTACCTGCTGCTCGGCCCGCAGGGCGGCGGCAAGACCAGCCTGCTGGATTTCTCCGGCCTGGACTTCCCGCTTAACCGTGGCGACAACCAGCGTCTGACCAAGGACGTGTCCGGCACCCGTTACGCCGACTGGTACTTCGCCGATCACGCCGTGCTGATCGACACCGCCGGCCGTTACCTGACCCAGCCTGACGCTCAGGTCGATGGCCGCGCCTGGAACACCCTGCTCGGCCTGCTGCGCCAGCGCCGTGCGCGCCCGCTCAATGGCGTGCTGGTGAGCATCCCGGTCGAGCAACTGCAGGGCGGCAGCGAAGTGGAGCTGGAAACCCTGGCCCGCCAGACCCGCCAGCGCCTGCAGGAAATTCACCAGCGCCTGGGCGCCGACGTGCCGGTCTATCTGGTGCTGAGCAAGGCCGACAAGGTGCTGGGCTTCGACGAGTTCTTCGACCAGCTGTCGCGTGAGGAAAGTGAGCAGGTGCTCGGCGCCAGCTTCCGCAAGGATCAGAACGCCACCGACGTGGCCGTGGTGCGCCAGGAGTTCGAAGAGCTGCTGCGCCGCCTCAACAGCCAGGTGATCCTGCGCATGCACCAGGAGCGCGACACCCAGCGCCGTGGTCGCATCCTCGACTTCCCGCACCAGCTCGGCCAGATCGGCGAGCGCCTGTGCCTGTTCGTCGAACTGGCCTTCGCCGGCAACCGCTACCAGCGCGCCAGCAAGCTGCGCGGTTTCTACCTGACCAGCGCGCCGCAACTGAACGAACAGCTCGACCCGCTGACTGCCGGTATCGGGCGCAACCTCGGCCTGGCGGGTAATGCGCTGCCGACCTTCCGCAGTGGCCGTGCGCGCTTCATCAACCACCTGCTCAGCCGGGTGATCTTCCCCG
Organism: Pseudomonas sp. C11; assembly: GCF_034683865.1. NCBI lineage: Bacteria > Pseudomonadati > Pseudomonadota > Gammaproteobacteria > Pseudomonadales > Pseudomonadaceae > Pseudomonas > Pseudomonas sp. C11. The sequence continues at coordinate 25,506 of NZ_JAWIIP010000007.1, read as the reverse complement.
AGTCCGAACTGGCGGGCCTGGATCAGAAGGAAGTGCGCCGTATCGACTGGGGCCAGCGTGCCATGTACGCCAGCGCCTTCGCCGTGCTGGCGCTGTTCGGCATGCTCTGGGCCAGCGGCTTCTCGGCCAACCACGGGCGCCTGGAAGAGCTGCGCGACATCGCCCAGAAGCTCACCCGCGAGCATGGCGCAATCAACCCGCAGGACGATGCCCAGCAGGTGCTCAAGGCACTGGATAGCAGCTACGCCGCGACCCAGGTATTCCCGCCCAAGGGCGATGTCTCCTACCTGCAGCGCACCGGCCTGTTCCAGGGCGAGGCGGTCAACCCGGCCGTTTATTCGACCTACCGCGCCGAGCTGGAAAACCTGTTGTTGCCGCGCGTGGCGCGTCAGCTGGAGGCGCAGATCCGCGCCAACCTCAGCGACCGCGAGCGTCTGCTCGGCAGCCTGCGCGCCTACCTGATGCTCAATCTGGAGGAGCGCCGCGACCCGGAATTCCTCAAGGAATGGATCGGCACCGACTGGTCGGTGCGTTATACCGGCAACAGCCCGGTGCAGCATGGTCTGAACACCCACTTCGCCCGTCTGCTGGATGAGCCGTTCGCGCCCTACGCGCTCAATGCCCAGCTGGTCGCCCAGGCGCGCCAGGTACTGCGCAGCGAGTCGCTGGCCAATGTCGTCTACCGCATGCTGCGGGAACAGGCGCGCAGCCTGCCGGACTACCGCCTGAGCCAGAAGCTTGGCCCGCAGGCCGGTCTGATCAATGGCAGCGACTACGTCATCCCCGGCTTCTACACCCAGAGCGGCTACAGCAAGACCTTCACCGCGCAGGGCGCCAGCCTGGTGCGTGAGCTGCTGCGCGACAACTGGGTGTTGGGCGAGGGCGAAACCCTCAGCGCCGGCGACCTCAGTCGCCTGATGGTGGAGCTGGAGCAACTGTATTTCCGCGACTACGGCAACTACTGGGGCGAAGCCATCGCCCAGCTCGGCCTGGAGCCGATCGGCAGTGCCGGCCGAGGTGCCGCCCTGCTCAACGGCCTGACCGCCGCCAACTCGCCGCTGCTGCAACTGCTGGTGGAGGTTCGCGACAACACCCGCTTCAAGGGGCTGGCTGACGCCGCCGATGATGCCGGTGCCGCCGCCGATGCACTGGGCGATGCCAAGGGCAAGCTGGGCAAGGCCGCCAAGCTGGCCAGCGCTGCCGCCGAACAGGCGCAGCAGGCCTTGGCCAAGAACACCCCGGACACCGCGCGCAAGACGCTGGAGCGTCGCTTCGAAAGCCTGCACAAGCTGCTCGACGACAACGGCGGTGCCGGTGTCGATCTGGCCGCCGCGATACAGGCCCTCGACGAGTTGCAGCGTCAGTTGGCCAGCCTGGCCAATGCCGGTGCCAGCGACCAGGCCGCGTTCGAGATGGCCAAGGCACGCATGGCCGGCAAGCGTGATGCGATCAACCAGGTGCGCAGCGCTGCGGCTCGTCTGCCGCAACCCGTGGGCAACTGGCTGGCGCTGCTGGCCGAGGACAGCTGGGGCCTGGTGCTCAACGACGCCTATCAGTTTCTCAACCAGCGTTATCAGAGCGAGCTGTACGCCGCCTACGACAATTCGCTGAAGCAGCGTTACCCGTTCAGCGCGCACAGCGAGAGCGACGTGGCGGTGGCCGACTTCCGCGAGTTCTTCAAGTCTCAAGGCATCGCCGAGCGCTTCTTCGACCAGTACCTGCGTCCCTTCGTCAGCGGCAGCGCCGACGAATACCGTCTGCGCCGTGTCGATGGCCGTGGCCTGCCGCTGTCGCGCGAGTTCCTCCTGCAGATGAGCCGCGCCCAGGTGATCCGCCGCAGCTTCTTCGCCGAGAACCCGGCCGAGCCGCAGGTGCTGTTCAAGCTCGAGCCCTACTCGCTGGATTCCAGCCTGAGCCGCGCCGACTTCCGCTTCGGCAATCAGGAGCTGGAATACCGCCACGGCCCGATCGTCGCCACCGCCTTCCGCTGGCCAGCCGCGAGCGACGAAGACCGCACCAGCCTGGTGGTCGAGGAACTGGGTGGGCGCCGCGTCGGCATCGAGAAGAACACCGGCCCCTGGTCGCTGTTCCGCCTGCTCGACCTGATGGATGTGGACTACCACAGCGGCCGTGACGTGCTGATCCTCAAGGCCAACCTCGGTGGTCTGCACGCCAACTACCTGCTGCACAGCCAGCGCTCGCCGAACCCGTTCGACATCGGCCTGCTGCGCAGCTTCAAGCTGCCGGCGACGCTCTGATGACGGCAGTCGCCAACGCTTGGCGCAGCGCCGCGCGCACCGACACCGGCAAGGTGCGCGCGCGCAACGAGGACGCCTTCCTGGCCCTGCCCGAGCAGGGTCTGTGGGTGGTGGCCGACGGCATGGGCGGGCACCAGAACGGCGCCCTCGCCAGCCGCCTGATCGTCGAACAACTGGCCGAGCTGCCCGAAGGCAGCCTCGACCAGCGCCTGGTCGAACTGCGCCAGTGCCTGCACCGGCTCAACCATCGCCTCGGCCAGGAGCTGACAGTCACGGCTGATCGCACCGACACGGTGATCGGCAGCACCGTGGTCGCCCTGTTGCTCGAGGGTGATCGCGCCGCCTGTGTCTGGGCCGGCGACAGTCGCTGCTACCTGTGGCGTGGCGCGCGGCTGTACCAACTGAGCCGCGACCATTCGCTGGTGCAACAACTGATCGATGAACAGGGCCTGGCGCCGCAGGAGGCCGCGCGCCATCCGGCGGCGCATGCCCTGACCCGCGCCATCGGCGCCAGCGAAACCCTGCAACTGGACATCCTCGAACTCGACGTGCTGCCCGGTGATGTCTTCCTGCTGTGCAGCGACGGCCTCTACCAGGGCGTTTCCGCCGACGAGCTGGGCGCCTGCCTCAACCTGCCTTCACCGCACCTGGCCGTGGAGCGCCTGTTCCAGCGCGTGCTCGATGGCCCGGCCCGTGACAACCTCAGCGCCGTGGTGATCCGCCGATGACCGAATCTGCTGAAGCCAGCGACCTCACCTACTTCGCCCTGGCCGCCACCGCGGCCAAGGAGCCTGTGCGCGAAACCCCGCGCCAGGCGCCGGGCGAGCTGCCGGATGTGCTCGGCGGGCGCTACAAGATCGAGCGCCTGCTCGGCGTCGGCGGCATGGGCGCGGTGTATCGCGCCCGTGACCTGCTGCGCGAACAGTTCGGCGACCCCGAGCCCTATGTGGCGCTGAAGACCCTCAGCGACGACTTCGCCGAATACCCGGACGCCAACGCCCTGCTCTACAGCGAGTTCGCCCTCACCTCGCGGCTCAACCACCGGCATGTGGTGCGCCTGTTCGGTTTCGAGGTCGACACCGCCTGCCAGCGCGCCTTCATCACCTTGGAGCTGATGCGCGGCCTGACCCTCGATCAGTTGCTCTGCGAGCGCCCGGAAGGGCTGAGCTGGAACGAGCTGCGCGATATCGCCATCCCCCTGCTCGATGCCCTCGCCTATTCCCATGAACTGGGTGTGCTGCACGGTGATCTGAAGCCCAGCAATGTGATGTTGGCCGACGACGGCCTGCGTCTGTTCGATTATGGTCTGGGCCAACCCGTGGAAGGTCTGCTGCCCGGCCTACCACGCCTGTGCCGCAACCGCATCGCCGCCTGGACGCCGCGTTACGCCGCGCTGGAATTGCTCGAAGGTGCCGCGCTGTCGGCCGCCGCTGATGTCTATGCGGTGGCCTGCGTGTTGGTCGAGCTGGCCAGCGGGCAACACCCGTTCCGTCGGCTCAGCGCCAAGCAGGCCAAGAGCATGGAGCTGGACAAGCAGTTGCAACGCCCGGCGCACGTGCCGCTGCACTGCTGGCAGGCCCTGCACACCGCGCTGGCCTTCGATGAAAGCCAGCGGCAGATCGGCTGCAGCGAGCTGTTCGAAGCGTTTCGCCGGCCACCGGCTTCGCGTCTGCAGCGCTGGCTGGGCAAGGCATAAACAGGTTGTTGAAAAGGACTCTTTCGAAAGGATACGCACATGTTCAACCCGGCCAATGAAACCCATTTCAGCCTGACCCTCGAAGGCGTCGAGCATGACCTGCAGGTGCTCGAATTCAATGGCCGCGAGGCCATCAGCCAGCCTTACCGCTTCGATGTGGAACTGATCAGCGAACGCGCCGATCTCGACCTGGCCAGCCTGCTGCACCAGCGCGCGTTCCTCGCCTTCAGCCCCAACGGCGACGGCATCCACGGCATCGTCCACCGCGCCGAACAGGGCGAGTCCGGTAAGCGCATGACCCGCTACCGCCTGGCCATCGTGCCGCAGCTCGCCTACCTCACGCACCGCACCAACCAGCGCATCTTTCAGAACCTGACCGTGCCGCAGATCGTTGCCCAGGTGCTGGAAGAACACGGCATCGTCCAGGGCGGCTACCAGTTCCAGCTCGGCCCCACCGTCTACCCCGAACGCACCTACTGCGTGCAGTACGACGAGACGGATCTGCACTTCGTCCAGCGCCTTTGCGAAGAGGAAGGCATTCACTACCACTTCCAGCACAGCGAAAGTGGCCATGTGCTGATCTTCGGCGACGACCAGACCGCCTTCGCCAAGCTCGGCCAGCCCACGCCCTACATCCAGGACAGCGGCATGACCGCCGATGACCCGGTGATCAAGCGCCTGGCTCTGCGCCTGGAAACCCGCACGCGCAACACCACCCGCCGCGACTACGACTTCGAACAGCCGCGCCTGCTGCTCGAAGCCACCTACCAGGGCGAAAAGGCCGGTGAAAACGATAGCCTGCCGGCCCTGGAAGACTACGACTACCCCGGTCGCTACACCGACCGCACGCGCGGCAAGCACCTGGCCAAACGCGCCCTGGAACGCCACCGCGCCGACTACCAGCAACTCGAAGGCAAGAGCGACCAGCCGCGCCTGGTCAGCGGCCACCTGCTGGAAATCTCTGAACACCCGCAAAGCGAATGGAACGACCTCTGGCTACTCACCGAAGTGCTGCACGAAGGCAAACAGCCGCAGGTGCTGGAAGAGTCGATCACCAGTGATTCAGTCCTGCGCCGAACAGCTCCCTCGCCCCTTCGGGGAGAGGGCTGGGGAGACGACTACAGGGATGTAGGAGGTAGAGCGACGCAGGATGCCAAAGCCGAGGGGGATAAGAGCGACGAGGACTTCACCCAGGGCTACCGCAACCGCTTCCTCGCCACGCCATGGGCCGTGCCCTACCGCCCGCCGCTGGAACATCCCAAACCCAGGGTACTGGGCAGCCAGACCGCCGTGGTCACCGGCCCGGCCGGCGAAGAAATCCACTGCGACCAATACGGCCGAGTCAAGGTGCAATTCTTCTGGGATCGCGAAGGTCAGGCCGACGAGAAAACCAGTTGCTGGCTACGCGTCAGCTCCAGCTGGGCGGGTGATCGCTACGGCGCCATCACCATCCCGCGCATCGGCATGGAAGTACTGGTCACCTTCCTCGAAGGCGACCCCGACCAACCGCTGGTCACCGGCTGCCTGTACCACGCCGAACACGTCGTGCCCTACGACCTGCCCGCGAACAAAACCCGCAGCGTCTTCAAAACCCTCAGCAGCCCCGGCGGTGGCGGCTACAACGAACTGCGCATCGAAGACCGCAAGGGTGCCGAACAGATCTACCTGCACGCCCAGCGCGACTGGGACGAAAACATCGAACACGACCAGAAGATTCGCATCGGCAACGAACGCCACGACATCGTGGAGAAGAACAGCTACACCGAACTGCTGGCCGAAGAACACCTCACCGTCACCGCCGACCGCAAGGTCGAAGTCAAACCGCAGGATCACCTGACGGTGGGCACCGACCAACACATCCAGCTCGGCACCGCACAACTGACCAAGGCCGGCCGCGAGATCCACCTCAAGGCCGGACAGAAAATGGTCATCGAAGCCGGCATCGAACTGACCATCAAAGCCGGCGGCAGCTTCATCAAACTCGACCCCGGCGGTATCACCATCAGCGGCCCGTTGGCCAGGCTCAACGCTGGCGGCTCACCGGGCAAGGGCTCGGGCATCGGCATCAAACCGCCCGTGCTGCCGGGCGCGGCGGATAGCGACAAGGCGGGGAGTTTGTTGGAGCAGGCCATCAGCAACTGCGTGGACAAGCCGCAGAAGGCTGTCTGTGAAGAGTGCTTGCTCCGCGCACAAAGCAAAGCCCAAGCGCTAGTCGCACGTTGAGAGGTCCGGAAACACCATGAAAACCATGACTCATGCCTGGTTAACCCATCTTGGCGAGCAGGCAGAACATGAGCGTTTGCAGCATCTTGATCTTCTGGTCGATGTCAGCAATCTGGACTATCCGCTGCTTGCGCACCTCGATGAATCAGATCAGCGCCCAGATGTCGCCAAGTTGCTTGACGGTACGCCGGAGGAAGCTATTGCAGCCAAGGGGCCTCTGCTGATTCGCGTGAGCCTCGACCAACTTGAACATCAGGCTTGGTTAGACGGGCTGCTCGCCAGCAAGAATGCCCATCAGCATCTTCTGGCGTTGCTCAGCCCTTGGCCTTTCACGCAACTGGCCAGTCATCTGAGGCACTGCACCCAGGCCGAGTGGAACGACGGAAGGGGCAGCGGTCTGCTGCGTTTTTATGACCCGCGTATGCTGGTGCCCACTAGCGAAGCCCTAGATCCACATCAGATATGGTTCCATGCCCCGATCATCGCCTGGCACTGGCGGGATCGTGATCGGCAGCCACGTAGTTTGCCTGGCAATCTTATGCGTCCAGCGGAATTACCTTCACCGCTACCGGTCTTGCAACTGACGCGAGCACAGATGGCCAGCCTGCTGGCCTGGAGTGCTGCCGAGGACTATCGGCGCAGTTGGGGTGTGCAGCCTCAGGACTATGGTATGGCCCAGCAGGAACCCTTGATGCGCCACCTGATGCATGGGCAATTGGCGGCTAACCGCGAGGGGCTATATGACCTCGATCAGCGTGACACTTTCATCCGTGCCTGGTTGGCCAAGAATTCTCCTGTTGCGCCGCCTGAAGAGACTGCTGAGGTGTGGGCATGACTCCCAGGGCCTTGGCCTGTCTTCTGGTGGTTCTATCGCTGAGTGGCTGTCTGGCCAAGGAGTCCGAGATGCTCGGTGCTCCGGTGGAGGGCTATAACCATACCTCCGCTGCCATCAACCGTTTCACTGTCAACGGCGCTGGAGGCCCTAACCTAGGCCCTTATGCTGGCGGGGGCGGGCAGGTTTGTTGTGGCTCTGTGCCGCGCCATTGGCGACCAGGGCTTAGAGCCATTGTGGAGTGGGAAAAAGATCCTGATCCTCGTCCAGCAATTCCGCTTAAGCGAAATAAATATGGGACTCTTGATCCTGAGGACTACAAGAAACACGCAGCCAATTACACCCGCCACCGGGTAGTGGTGGAGATACCTCAATACCAAGAAGCCGGAACCTTGAAAGTGCACTTTTTGCCCTGCGATCAGGTGAGAGTATCGGCGGACAATATTTTTTATGGGGTTGCCGGCTACCCCTATAACTTTCCCCGCAAGATGGAGGATACGGAATGTCCCACTCCTTGAGCCCTTGGTTAGCTCGCAATCTGATAGGTCGATACCTATTCGCGGGTTTATCACTGGTGCTATTACTGGTCAGCGGTTGCATGGCCAAGGAGCCCGAAATGCTCGGTGCTCCGGTGGAGGGCTATAACCATACCTCCGCTGCCATCAACCGTTTCACTGTCAACGGCGCTGGAGGTCCGAATATTGGCCCATATCAGGGCGGTGGAAAGCAAGTTTGCTGTGGAGTGCTTCCTCGCCATTGGCGACCAGGGCTTAGAGCCATTGTAGAGTGGGAAAAAGATCCTGACCCAAGGGCTTATGTGAATTGGCCGCCATTGGGTACCGATGCTTACAGAGAGGCATATAAGAAACACGCAGCCAATTACACCCGCCACCGTGTAGTGGTGGAGATACCTCAATACCAAGAAGCCGGAACCTTGAAAGTGCACTTTTTGCCCTGCGATCAGGTGAGAGTTTCGGCGGACAATATTTTTTATGGGGTTTCCGGCTACCCCTATAACTTTCCCCGCAAGATGGAGGATACGGAATGTCCCAAACCTTGAGCCCACCACCTGCCATTGTGTTGATTGCACGTCCTTTCGAACGTACGGGTTTGCCAATCGATTCATCAGAGGTCGCTAGAAATATCCGTAGCCAGAATCGTGATGAGAAGAAGGCCTGGGGTAAGACAGTTGACGCTGCAGCTAAACAAGGGGACGAAGCCCCCGAACCTTGCTGCAAGACGCTGCATATTAGCCTTTGCTTCGATGGCACCAATAATCACGAGCCTTCGGACTCCATTGCCGACCCGATATGCACGAGTAATGTGGCGCGCTTATTTCACGCTAGCTTAGGTCAGGTGCCAGAGGCGATGGCGCAAGGTTTTTTTGCCTACTACAGCCCCGGCGTGGGCACTGTTTTCGAGGAAATCAAAGAGTATCTGCCTAGCCAGACTGGCCTGATCGGGGCGAGTGGTGGTGAAGACCGAATCAATTGGGGGCTTACGCGCTTAATCGCGGCGCTCAAGGAAACCCTCAAGGAGGCAGGGCAGGAGCCGCTTTCGATTGCACAGACCCAAGCCTTGGTCGAGGCCATGGCCACCAACTGGACTGCTTCCGTATTGAGCGGAGGCATATTGGAAAATGGCGCCCGCAAGCGCAAGGCAGCGATGCAACCTTATGAGGATGAACTAGCCAATTTGCTGGAGCAGCGGAGAAACAGTGGTGAAAAACCGGAAATCCTCGCCTTGCGCCTCTATGTCTACGGCTTTTCCCGTGGGGCGGCCCAGGCCCGCGCTTTCGCTAACTGGTTGATGGAGCTGACGCGCCAGCAAAACGGCGAGACCAGCGAATACCGGTTCGCCGGATTGCCCATCTCCATCGAGTTCCTCGGCCTGTTCGATACCGTGGCCGCAGTGGGCCTGGCTGACAGTGTGCCTTTCGCTGCTGGTCATATGGATTGGGCCAGTGGCACCATGCGCTTGCCGGACGAAACCCCGGCGCAGGCCTGCATGCCAACTGAGCTGCCTGAAGATTGCCTCTTTCTCAAGCGCTGCGTGCATCTGGTTTCCGCCCATGAGCAACGTGCCAGCTTCCCGCTGGACTCCATTCGCCGCCGAGAGAAAAAAGCCGATGGGACACGTGATGATTCAAGCTCCTCCACCTATCGCAAGGACACCTGGGAATACGTCTATCCGGGTATGCACTCCGATGTGGGTGGCGGCTATCCCCCTGGCGATCAGGGCAAGGCCCGTGGTGGCCTGGGTGAGTTGCTGTCGCAGATTCCTTTGCACCATATGTACCGCTCAGCCTTTGCGGCAGGCGCACCATTGCAAGTACCTGCGGACATTCCTGAAGTGATAGAAGATTGGCGGAAGATGGATGGTAAGACACGGGACGAATTCGACTTCACCCCACAACTTGTCTCCCGCTTCAACGCCTGGCAAAAACAGGCCAAGGCCGGCCCTCTCGAGGCGGTGATCGAGCGTGAACAGGCCCTGATCACGGCCTGGCGTATCGACCGCTATGCCGGTGGCATCGACAAGCAGGGCTTTTACAGCCATGTGAAGGGTCAGGACATGACCGAGGAGCAGCAGGACGCTCTGAAACGCCTGCATGCCCAGAAGCTGGCGGAAAATTCCGCAGCGGCTCAAGGCAAGGAACCGCCGGTGCTCAGTGCGAAAGAGCAGCAACAACGCGCGGCCGATCTCGAGTTGGTTGGCGGAAGCGAGGCTTATGCGCGCATCAATACCAGCAAGACATTCGAGCCAGCGTTGGATGACCGACAACTACGCCGTGCCGCCGCCGAGTTCAAGCGTGATTACGAGCGTAGCTGGGGTGTAGACGAAGACACCTTCAGTCTCGGTGGCATCATCAACATGCTGCTGGGTGGCACCGTCTACCTGATCAACGAAGAAGACGAGGCTCAGGAGTACGCTGAGCTTTACCAGAATGGCACGCAGCGCCATGGCCAGCTGTTTGCCAGGTCGGGGGGCATTGCGAGTGGGCAACAGGACTTGGTCGCGCTTTTCGATGATCACGTACACGATTCTCGGGCCTGGTTCACCAACTCTTCTGGTCTTGGCGAGCGCGAGCCTTTCACCGATTATTTCCGTTACCGCCTAGTACATTTCGACAATGAATCGAACAAGAGCCTGTCGGTACTGGCCAATGCGGGCCGCGTGGTTGGAATGGGTATCGCCTTGGCCAGTATCGGGCTCTCGATCAAGAAGCGTAATCCACGCTACTTGCTCGGTCTTTTCTTGCCCTCGTTGGCGACGCCTGTACTGACGGGCAGGCCGGGACTACCGGCTTTCCCGGAAATCAGCGCCTTCGATCCTTTGACCGGTATCGCATTGCCGATGATGGAGGGTATGGAAGCCGTACGAGCCTTTACTCAAAAACCTGGTGACGTGGTGGCCATGCTTAATACCATGCCGTTGCCCGTACCGCTTACCGAGCAAACTGCTACTACACCCGAGCTGCAAGCAGTCTTTAAAGCCGCTGAAACGGCGAAGGCTATCAAGGCGGCCAATGACTCTGGTGATATGAGCGGCTTGCTGGGGCAGGCGATGGATATGGTGGGCAAGAGCGATCCCAAGCCGTGGCTGCAATCTCCCGGTTGGCTGGATCAGGCCAAAGGCATGGCCAAGGATTTCACTGGTTAGGAGTAAAGGGCAGCAGCGCAAACCTGCGCTGCTGCCCCTTCCGGTTTACGGCTCTACCGCCTCCAGCGCACTCTTCAGCGCCCCCGCCTCCTTGAACTCCTTCTGCTCCGCCAACTTCCCATCCTCCAACTGCAACCACAGCACTTCGCCCTCGCCAGCCTGATAACGCGGGGCGATGCGGGCGTCGCGGTCGAGGAGGATGCGGTAGTTGTAGTCGCGCATCTTCGGCAGGGCGAAGAGGGTGGCGATGACGCTGGGCATGCGGCTGATGTCGGCGAGGAACACCGCCTGACGCTCGTCCAGGTAGCCCTTGGGTTTGCCTTCCAGTGCAGCGTTGACCAGCTTGGCGCCGTCCATGTCACGGGCGACCAGCAGGATCTGGGTTTTATCGTTGAGGGTGTAGGGGGCGTCGAACTGATCCAGCAGCGTCCAGGGCGCCAGGCGGTCGCCTGGCTCCAGGGCCAGTGCAGCGGTGGACAGCAGGCACAGCAACATCAAGAAAACAGCTTTCATGCTGGAACTCCTAGGCTTTGTACGAAGAGTGTCTGCACTCGGTGATGCTTCGTTAAAAACGGGCTGGAACGCCAGCCCGGTCGAATGTTCATTTACAGCTCGTAAACTCGAATGCGAGCCCAGTCCGTTCCTCACCTGTTTTTGCGGGGCCGCCATCGGTATCGCCTGACCTTCGCTCGACGACTTTTCGTTCAGAGCCGCGCAGGGATGGCAGGGATCAAAGGTCTTCGTCGGTTACCAGGCGTACTTCGCTGGCATCCAGGGCATAGGCAGCGTCGGCCAGGTCATTGCTGATCTTTTCCACCTTGAGTTTGCCGCTGACCCAGATGGGCGCGTAGATGTCGTCAAGCGCGATGCCCTTGGGGTAGCGCACCAGTACCAGTTGGTTGGGCGGCGGTGGCGGCACGTGGATGCAGGCACCGGGGTAGGGCACGAGGAAGAACAGGGTGCTTTTGCCTTTGGCGTCGTTCTCCAGCGGTACCGGGTAGCCGCCCAGGCGGATGGCTTTGCCATTCAGCGCGGCGACGGTCTTGGCCGAGTACATCACGGCAGGCAGGTTCTTGTCCTGCTGGCGCAGGCCGCCCTTGCCGTAGAAGGTGCTGTCGCCTTCGGGGCTGTCGTGGCTGATGTCGGGCATTTCCTCGAGGGCCTTGCGGTCGTCGGGGGGCATGAGGTCGAGCCAGTCGGTTTCCGGCAGTTCGGCGTGGGCCAGGCCGGAGAGCAGCAGCAGAGCGAACAGCAGGTGGCGCATGGTGTGGGGATCTCGTGGCGGCGGTAAGCGAGAGCCGGCATACCGGCTCTCGCGCAGGAGGGCGCTTAGCCCTTCTTGATCGCGCCATAGATTACCAGCAGAACGATGGCGCCGATCACCGCGCCGATAAAACCGGCTGCCTGCCCGGCTTGGTAGATGCCCAGTGCCTGGCCACCATAGGTGGCGGCGATGGAGCCGCCGATGCCGAGCAGGATGGTCATGATCCAGCCCATGCTGTCGTCGCCAGGTTTGAGCAGGCGTGCGAGCAGCCCGACAATCAGGCCGATGAAAAGGGTGCCGATGATGCCCATGAAATTGTTCCCCGCAAGTGATGGCCGCATCTGCGGCCGGCGCTGCATCGGACACGCCATATGCCTCAAGGGTTCGCGGCGTCCGGTGCGGCTACGCCATGGCGGCGGTAGATCAGGGCGACTTCGCCGTTCTCGCGCATTTGCTCGAGTTCCTTCGCCAGGCGGTCATAGAGGGCCTGGTGACCGCCCCGGTAGCGTTTGAGCGAGGCGCCGAAATGGTTGCCGAGCACCTGCCGATGGACGTAGTGGGCGTAGACGAAGTCCCGAAAGTCGAGCGCCGCGAACTGCGCTTCCATCGGCTGCTGGTCGAGTATGGCAATGGTGTCGAGGCGACCGGCGCGGAACATCGCGGCCAGTTGTGCGTCATCGCTGGCATAGACGCGATTGAGCTTGCGGTCGCTGTCGAAGGGCTCGAAGTAGGCCGTGCCTCGCTTGACGCCGACGGCCAGTCGATAGAGATCCTCGTAACGGCCGAGGTCGGTTTCATGACCGGGGTGGACGGCAAAATGGATATCCAGCGCCTGATTGCCGATGCTGGGGAGAAAGTGCACGTAGGCCTGGCGCTCTTCGGTCATGAGCACTCTGGGCACCAGATCGATACGGCCCGAACGCAGGTCGGCGAGGCTGCGCAGGAAGGGCGCTTCGCGCCACAACAGGCGAACGCCGAGGCGTTGTGCCGCCGTTTCCAGTACGACGACCAGCGGCCCGCCTGGCGCCCCATCGACGCGGTACATCTCCGGCGGGCGCTCGCGGAAATCCACCCGGAGCGTTTCCTGCGCGAGTGCAGGCAACGCCAGGGTGAGCAGAAGGAGGCAGAAAAGATGCTTCATCGGTCGGGCTCTTGGATGCTGGCCGTCATCCAAGAGCGTAGCTGAGCGGTGGAGGGTCAGCGTTTGCCGATCAAGGTTTCGACTTCAGCGATGCGCGCTTTCAGGGTGGCGAGATCGGCGCTGCGCAGGGTGGCGTGGCCGACCTTGCGGCCGGCCTTGAAGGCCTTGCCGTAGTGGTGCAGATGGCAGTCGGCGATGCTGATCACCTTGTCCACCGGCGGCACTTCACCGATGAAGTTGAGCATGGCGCTCTCGCCCAGCTTGGCGGTGGAACCCAACGGCAAGCCGGCGACGGCGCGCAGGTGGTTCTCGAACTGGCTGCACTCGGCGCCCTCAATGGTCCAGTGCCCGGAGTTGTGTACGCGCGGGGCGATCTCGTTGGCCTTGAGGCCGCCGTCCACCTCGAAGAATTCGAAGGCCAGCACGCCGACGTAGTCGAGCTTGTCCAGCACGCGGCCGACGTAATCCTCGGCCAGCGCCTGCAGCGGGTGCTCGGTGCTGGCGATGGACAGGGCAAGGATGCCGCTGTCATGGGTGTTGTGCACCAGCGGGTAGAAGCGGGTTTCGCCATCGCGGGCGCGCACGGCGATCAGCGACACCTCGCCGGTGAAGGGCACGAAGCCCTCGAGGATGCAAGGCACGCTGCCCAGCTCGGCGAAGGCGCCGGTGACGTCTTCCGGCTTGCGCAGGACTTTCTGGCCCTTGCCGTCGTAGCCCAGGGTGCGGGTCTTCATCACCGCCGGCAGGCCGATGCTGGCCACCGCGGCGTCGAGGTCGGCCTGCGACTGGATATCGGCGAACTCGGGGGTGGGGATGCCCAGCTCGCGGAACATGGACTTCTCGAACCAGCGATCACGGGCGATACGCAGCGCTTCTGCGCTCGGGTAGACCGGTACGAACTGCGAGAGGAAAGCGACGGTTTCCGCCGGTACGCTCTCGAACTCGAAGGTCACCAGATCGACCTCGTCGGCCAACTGGCGCAGGTGATCCTGATCACCATAGTCCGCGCGGATATGCTCGCCGAGCGCCTGGGCGCAGGCGTCTGGCGCCGGGTCGAGGAAAGCGAAATGCATGCCCAGCGGAGTACCCGCCAGGGCCATCATGCGGCCCAACTGGCCGCCACCGATCACACCGATTTTCATCGAATCAGGCCTCGCGCGGGTCCGGGTTGTTCAGCACGGTCTCGGTCTGTTCCTCGCGGAACTGCTTCAGCGCCGCGTGGAACTGCGGGTGCTGGTGGCCAAGGATGCTGGCAGCCAGCAGGGCCGCGTTGACCGCGCCGGCCTTGCCGATGGCCAGGGTGGCGACCGGAACGCCAGCCGGCATCTGCACGATCGACAGCAGCGAGTCGACGCCCGAGAGCATGGACGACTGCACCGGCACGCCGAGCACCGGCAGGTGGGTCTTGGCCGCGCACATGCCCGGCAGGTGGGCGGCGCCACCGGCACCGGCGATGATCACCTGGATGCCACGGGCTTCGGCTTCTTCGGCGTACTGGAACAGCAGATCCGGGGTGCGGTGGGCGGAAACCACCTTGACCTCGTGGGGGATGCCCAGCTTGTCCAGCATCTCGGCGGTGTGGCTAAGGGTGGACCAATCGGACTTGGAGCCCATGATCACGCCAACCAGTGCGCTCATCGTCGTGCCTCTTTTCTCGGGCGCCTCACGGCGCGTCATAAGTGTGCCCCGCAGGGCGCGTCAAAAACCAACAAGCCACGCGGGCAGGCCAGCGTGGCTTGTGAATGTTCGGGTGGCCGGGCGCTGCCGGCCGAAGGCCGCGCAGTATAACGCAAAGCCACGGCTGGCGGGCACTGCACGCGACCGTTTGTCATGCCACCGGCCGGCTGGGCGAAAACTGCCGCAAACCTTGCTCTGGAGCAATGTCGGCGAGCGCCAGGCGCGCACACTGGTTTTCCACTCGCATGGAAGAGGAACCGCGCATGAACCAGACCATGAAAGCTGCAGTTGTCCACGCCTTCGGGCAGCCGCTGCGGATCGAGGAGGTGAAAACCCCGCTGCCTGGCCCTGGGCAGATTCTGGTGAAGATTGAGGCGTCAGGCGTATGCCATACCGACCTGCACGCTGCCGAGGGCGACTGGCCGGTGAAGCCGAGCCTACCGTTCATTCCCGGCCACGAGGGCGTTGGCTACGTGGCGGCGGTCGGCAGTGGCGTGACCCGGGTGAAGGAAGGCGACCGTGTCGGCGTGCCCTGGCTGTACACCGCCTGTGGCTGCTGCGAGCACTGCCTGACCGGCTGGGAGACGCTCTGCGAAAGCCAGCAGAACACCGGCTACTCGATCAACGGTGGTTACGCCGAATACGTGCTGGCTGATCCGAACTACGTCGGCATACTGCCGAAATCCGTCGATTTTCTGGAAATCGCCCCGATCCTTTGCGCTGGCGTGACGGTGTACAAGGGCCTCAAGGAAACCCAGGCGCGCCCCGGTCAGTGGGTGGCGATCTCCGGCATCGGCGGCCTCGGTCACGTGGCCGTGCAGTACGCCCGCGCCATGGGCCTGCACGTGATCGCGGTGGATGTCGACGACGCCAAGCTGGATCTGGCGCGCAAGCTCGGCGCCAGCCTGACCATCAACGCGCGCAAGGAGAACCCGGCCGAGGTGGTGCAGCGCGATATCGGCGGCGCCCATGGCGTGCTGGTCACCGCAGTGTCCAACGCCGCCTTTGGCCAGGCCATCGGCATGGCACGTCGACGCGGCACGGTGGCGCTGGTTGGCCTACCGCCGGGTGACTTCCCGACGCCAATCTTCGACGTGGTGCTCAAGGCCATCCACATCACCGGCTCCATCGTCGGCACCCGCGCCGATCTGCAGGAGGCGCTGGACTTCGCGGGCGAGGGCCTGGTCAAGGCCACGGTGCACAGCGACAGCTTGGACAACATCAACGGCATCTTCGATCAGATGCGCGGTGGGCAGATCGAGGGGCGAGTGGTGTTGCAGTTTTAAGGAGTGAAGCGCCACGGATAGGCAATTTTCCTACAGGGCGGACGCGGAAGGGCGCACAGATTGCTGCTGGACGGCTGGCTATACTGTGCGCCCTTCATCCGTACAAGGACGTGCCCAATGAAACGTTGCCTTCCGTTCTTCGCCCTTTCCCTGCTGTCCCTCCAGGTCTCGGCCATCGAGCTGGCCAAACACCCGCAAGTATTCGATGCCGGCCAGGGCGTCAGCCTGGCAATCGCGCCTTCGGCTGATGGCAAGCAGGCGCTGGTGCAGGTGCGTGGCGTCAATCACCCGCTCGACGAGGTGGTCTTTCTCACCGATATCCACGAGCTGGGTAACGAGCAACGCGACTATGGCATTCGCCTCGATGGCCGCGACTACAACCTGCTGAACAAACGCCGTGCCTGGAGCGGTGAGAGCTACCAGCTCAATCTGCCCAATACTCAGGGCTTCGAACTCAGCTACGACGAAGACAAGACCAAGGCGCTCAAGCCTGCCGATCTGCTCGCAGTGTATGAAAAGCAGGAGAAGGATGGTGTACAGGCCCGTCTCGCCGCCTTCGACCGCAAGAAGCGCGTGGCCGACTACAGCGCCAGCCTGCAGGAAATGGACAGCGAAGCCAGCAAGGTCTGCGGCACCCCGCTGGCGACCCAGGTGGACTGGAGCGCCATCAGCGATGAACAACTGATCGGCCTCAGCGTGCCGAGCTTCTGCGGCGAGGTGGTCAACCAGATGGCCTACCTGTGCGGCAAGGACGACCGCTACAAGGCCCAGGCCAAGACCCTCAAGGGCGTCGACTGCCGCTTCGGCGAAGGCCTGAAGCTGAACGAAAAAGACGGCCGCTTGCAGTTCACCACCCACCCAGATGAAGCCAACCAGGGCGACTTCATCAACGCCATCCTGCGTAACCGCTGACCTGCGTTGGCGGGCTGCGGCCCGCCACCTGCGGCATATTTCTTGCGTTCTTTTCCGCGTCTGTACACACGGAACGCATCATGCTGCACGCCTCGCTGACCACCCTGCACGTGGTTTCCCTGATCCTGCAACGCTTCGCTGACCATCCCGAGCTGCGCCCGCAATTGCTGGCTGGGAGCGGGATTGGTGCGGCTGACCTAGACAATGCCGATGCGCGCATCACTCGGGTGCAGGAGCTGCAGGTATGTGCCAATGCCCTGGCCCTGCGTGCCGACCTGGGCCTCGAGTTGGGGCGCAGCTTGCATGTTTCCTCTTATGGGCTGTTGGGTTACGCCGCACTCTCGGCTGCCACCTTTGGTGACGCCTGGCGCCTGCTGTTGCAGTACCCGGCGTTGCTCGGCACCTATTTCCGTCTCGATCTGCAGGTGGAAGGCGAGTTGGCCTGGATCTGCGCCAGCGGCTACCGCGATGCCGAGGCCTTGGAAGTATTCAACGTGGAGATGTGCCTGGCTTCGCTGAAGCTGATCGGCGACGAACTGCTGCGCCAGCCGATGCCACTGGAGGGTGCCGAGTTCACCTATGCCCAGCCGCGCTATATGAAGCGCTATGCAAAGAGTTTTCCCTGCCCGTTGCGCTTCGAGGCGCAGCGCAATGCTTTCGCCTTTCCCGCCGCACTGTTGGAGCGTCGCCTGCCACTGGCCGACAGCGTCACCCATGGCGACATGGTCGAGCGCTGCCGGCGCCTGAACGCTGAATTCAGCAGCCGCCAGGCCTGGCTGGAGCGCGTGCGCCAGTTGCTCGCCGCACAACTGGCTGAGCCGCCGGGGCTGGAGAACCTGGCGCAGCAGATGCACTGCTCGCCGCGCACCCTGCGCCGTCACCTGCAGGAGCTGGGCACCAGCTACCAGGGCCTGCTCGACGAGCTGCGCTTCGAGCGCGCCAAGGCGCTGCTCAGCGAGGAGCAATGGCCGGTATATCGCATCGCCGAGGTGCTCGGCTTCAGCGAGACCGCCAGCTTCCGCCATGCCTTCCAGCGTTGGAGCGGTGTGCCGCCGAGTCGCTTTCGCGCCTGAGACGAGCAACGACATTCGCGGCTGAAGCGGCATGCCGCCCAGCCGCTCCTACAAAAGCAGCAGTTCACACTCCCCGTGGGAGCTGCTTCAGCCGCGATAAAAGTTCGCCGCTAAAGCGCCTCCCACGGGTGCGCTCATTCCTCTGCTTGCACGTTGCGATACATCTGCTGCGCGTAGCCCGGATGTAATCCGGGAATATCTGGCACTTCTTCCCCGGATTGCATCCGGGCTACAGGTGATCACCGTGGGAGCGGCTTCAGCCGCGATAAAGGCTCGCCGCTAAAGCGCCTCCCACAGGTGACGCTCACTCCTCTGCTTGCACGTTACGGTACATCTGCAACCGCGCCGCCTCGTGCAGGCCGCGGCTCAGCGCCAGCAGGCGCTGGAATTCTTGCGGATGCTGCTCGGCGACGTTGTCGCGCGGTGTCGGCGAGTGCAGGTCGTGCAGGGTCGGCGAGCTGCCGTCGTGCTGCATCTGCACGAGGAAATCACGGGTCACCGCACCGATCACCGGGAAGGTGCCTTCCTGCAGCACCAGCGGCACCACGCGCTCGCCTTCCGGCGCTGGCAGTTGCAGGTCGCGACCGAGGCCGCCGTTGTCGAAGGGCACGCCGACCAGCCCGGCCACCGTCGGCAGCAGGTCGGCCAGGCCCACGGCTGCGTCGAACTCGCGCGGCGCTAGCCATTTCGGCGCGTGAATCAGCAGCGGCACGTTGTTGCTCTCCAGCCCCAGTTGCTCGAAGGCTGGCGCCATGTGCGGGATCTGGCTGATGCGGGTGTTGTGGTCGCCGAAGAAGACGAAAATGGTGTCGTCGTAGAAGCCCTGCTCCTTGGCCAGCTCCATCAGGCGGCCGATATTGAAGTCCAGCAGGCGCACGGCGTTGTACTGCTCAACGCTGCGCGAGCCGGCCTGCTGCACCTGTTCCAGCGGCAGGTCGAGCGCCTCGAAGCCGTCGTTGTCCTTGGGGATGGTGAAGGGGCGGTGGTTGCCAGAGGTTTGCAGGTAGGCGAAGAACGGCTTGTCCTTCGGCAGGGCGCCGAGAATCTGCGAACTCTCCTTGAAGAAATCCAGGTCGGAGATACCCCACACGTCCACCTGTGGCGACTGCCAGTGGCGTTCCTCATAGAGCTGCACGCCATCGATGCTCTGGCGGATCAGCGCATTGATGTTGGCCCAGCCGGCGTTGCCGCCGATCATGTAGAACTTCTCATAGCCGTCGAGCGCGTTGATCAGCGTGCGCTGGCGAGCGATCAGCGGGTTGCGCGTCGCCGTCTCCTGTCTCGATACGTCAGGGATGCCGGTGATGCTCGCCCACACCGTCTTGGCGGTGCCGGTGACCGGCACGTAGAAGTGGCGGAAGAACCAGCTTTGCTGGGCCAGACGATCCAGGTTCGGCGTCGGGTTCAGCGGGTTGCCGTAGGCACCCACGGCACTGGTGCCGAGGGATTCGAGCATGACGAAGATCACGTTGGGCTGGCGCTCGGCCTGGATGCGGTGGGGCTGCAGCGGCTGCTGGCGGAAGAAGTTCAGCCCCTGCGCATCACGCTCGCTGACGCCCAGGTAATCGGCCACCACCTGGTAATGCTCGCGCGTTGCGGCCTCGTCGAAGGCGGCGGGTTCGAGCTTGAGGGTGTCGAAGAGAAACAGCGCCGGGTTGAGGCCGAGCGCGCCGATCTGGCTGTTGCCGCTGTAGAAGGCATCGCTCCAGCGCAGCGGCACCGGGTTCTCCAGATTCAGCGCGCTGGCGCGGCCGAGCAGGCCGAAGAACACCAGTACGCTCACCACTGCCGCACCGCCAAGGGCCGGCAGCACACCAACCTTGTCGCTGGCAGGGCGATCCAGGGTGGCGCGCTCCAGGCGCAGAAGCGCCCACGCCCACAGTGCCACACCGGCCAGCCAGGCCAAGGTTATCCACAGCACCGGGTAGGTCTGCCAGAGCATGCCGGCGGAAATCTGCGCATCACCGGCAAAGCGCAGCACCGTGGCGTTGAGGCGCACGCCCAGGTAGGCGTAGTGGCCGAAGTCGATGATGTAGAGCAGGCCCAGCGCGGCCACGGCCAACACCAGGTAACCCCGCAGCAGCCAGCGCACGGCGCGAAAACGCGCCAGGCGCAGCTTGGGCAGCGCCAGCAGGAGGCCCACCGGCAACATCAGCAGCAGGGCCAGGCGCAGGTCGAAACGCAGGCCGATGCCTAGGGTGCGCAGCACGTCCGGGTCGCCGATGCTGTCGACGGCGGAGAAGCCCAGCAGAAACAGCCCGCGCAGGGCCGCGAAGAGCACGAACAGCAGCGCCGTCAGGCCTGCCAGGTAATGCAGGCGGCGGGATTTCAGCCAGCTCATGCGAGGTTCCTTGTTCGAGTCGAGAGTCGAATCAGCAGCCAGCGTCCGCCTGCGATCAGCAGGGCGCCGAGGCTATAGAGGGCCAGGTAGGGGTCGATCAAGTAGTCCCAGTAGTTTTCCGAGGCGCCCAGGCGCAGGGCGAAGGCCAGGGTCGCGAGCACCAGCGCCAGGGCGCCGAGCCAGCTGCGCTGGATGATCAGCACCGCGCACAGCAGGCCCAGCACCAGCAACATCGGCCGCGGTTCGAAGCCGAGCTGGTAGGGGTCGGCATAGCTCAGGCCCAGCGCCGCCGGGTAGAGCAGCACGGCCAGGCCGGCGAACAGCGCCAGGCTGGCCAGGCGATCACCGGCGCTGGCAGGTGGCAGGCCGAAGCTGCTCAAGGTCGCCCAGCCCAGTAGCACCAGGCTGGCCACCGACAGGTCGCCGCTATAGGTGCGCAGCTGCAGCGCCAGGCTGATGCCCTGCACCGGTACCAGGCTGAGCAGCAGGCTGCCTGCCAGCAGGATGCCGCGTTGGGTCGTATTGCGCGTCAGTCGCGTGAGGATCAGGAAAACCACCAGGGCGAAGGCCAGGTGCGGCAGCCAGAAGTCAGTCATGCGGGCGGCGCTCCGATAGCCAGGCCTCGTTGAAGGCCAGGTGCTTGATGAACATGTCGTTCCACGAATAGACGAGGTGGTAGGTGCCCTCGCGGTCGCTGGTGAAGTAGGGGTACTCGTAGTCGAAGGTGCAGCCGTCGGCGCTGCACATGCGCGCGCTTACCTGTTCGAGAAAGCGCGTCTGCTGCTCGGGCTTGCCGCCGCTGGCGCGGTATTTCGCGCTGACCACGGCGGGGAATTCATCGCGTGGAATCGGCTCGCCCCAGGGGTTGGGCGTCTCGTCCAGCTCGCCCAGGGTGCGCCAGTTGCCCAGCTTGGCGTCGGTTGCATAGAGCGTCAGACGGAAACGGCCGTCTTCCAGGTCATTCATCGCCACCAGCAGGCTGCCGTCGGGGCGACCGACCGCCGCCAGGGACGAGTTGGGGTTGCTCGGCTCCAGCGGCGCTGGCCGGCTCCAGCTACGCCCGGCGTCTTCGCTGTAGCTGGCCAGCACGCGGTGATGTTCCTCACCGGCGTAGCGCAGCAGGGCGACGGCACGGCGCTCGTCCAGCGCCACGACGGTCGGTTGCAGGGAATAGCGGCCCTTGCCGATACGGTACTTGCCCAGCACCTCGCCGTTCGCGCTCAGGTGCAGGTACTCGGGAAACTTGCCGAGGAACTCGTGGTACACCGGCAGGCCGATGCTGCCATCGGCATGGAACACCGGCGCGGCGCGCACCAGGGTGCTGATATTGAGGAAGGGGCTGGTGACCAGCTGGCGTGGCGCCGACCAGGTTTCCCCGAGGTCGTCGGAGACCATGGCGTTGACCGCGCTGCCGGCCCAGCCGCCCAGCGATACCGAGACGTAGAACAGCCACAGGCGATTGTCCGGCGCCAGGCTGATCACCGGGTTGCCGAGCTTGCGGATGTGCTTGCCGACCGCGCGCTGGGTAGCCTCACGGGTGGCCAGCACACGCTCGGCGCTCCACTGGCCGCTGGCGGCATCGAAGCGCGCAGCGCGAATCTGTACGTCGGCGGCGCCTTCACGGGTGCCGGCGAACCAGGCAGCCATCAGGTCGCCGCCGGGCAGGCCGGTTATGGAGGCGGAGTGAACGAAATCCTCCAGGTCAGAGGAGGCGAAGTGTGCGGCCAGGGCCGGTGTCGCATCGGCCGCGGGTGGCGTCGACTGGCTGGCGAAGGGTGCCAGCGCATGGGGCGCGGCGCCGAGCCAGGCGCAGGCGAACACCGTGGCCGCACCCAGCAGCAGGGCGCAGGTATTGAAGGTCGGGGTCATGGTCGGTGGCTCAGGGATGGCTGGGCTTTCGCAGGCTGGAGCTGGCCACTTCCGCCACCGGGCGGGCGTCGACCGGGTCGTAGTAGACCTCCAGCTTATGACCGTCACGGTCGAAGCCATAGATCTCGTAGCAGTGGCCGGGGGTGATGCGGAACTTGGTGATCTGCACGCCCTGGCGCTTCATCTGCTCGCGGAACTGCGATTCGGGCATCCAGGCACTGCGATCAGGGCGGGCGCAGTCTGTGTCGGCCAGTAGCGGCGTGGCGCCGAGCAGCAGCAGGCCGCCCAGAGCGGTGCGGGCGAAAAGGGGCATGGCGGGGCTCTCGTCACGAGGCGCCGGCCGCCAGGGCCGGCGCCGGGCTGTGATCAGTCTTCGATCTCGGTCTTCACGGCCTTGCCGCTGACCGGGTCGTGGTAGATCTCCACCTTGCGGCCTTCCTTGTCGAAGCCGTAGATCTCGTAGCAGTTGCCGTCAGTGACCTTGAACTTGTTGATCTTGTAGCCATCGGCCACCAACTTGGCCTGGAACTGCTCGGGGTCTTGCCAGGTGGCGCGGTCGGCGCTGGTGCATTCGGTCTTGGCGAAGGCCGGCGCGGCGCAAGCGAGCAGGGCGGAAACGAGCAGTAGACGGCGCATGGTGAGGCTCCAGGTAAGGTTCGGAGCCGTCACCTTCGACGCGCTGGCTTAACGAAAACTTAAGGCTCACACCCCGTTACATCTTGCCGGCGAGCATCCGGGTGGCAGCGCAATTTGGCCATTTCGATCCCCTTTTGGCCGTTGCAAGCGTTCTCCCACAAGGCGAGGCGAGCGAACAATGCAGGCACAACAACGAGCCTGGAGCGCTTTGCATGCTCACCTACTACAGCGACGACCACCACCTGCATCACGGCAAATGCGAGCTGATCGACGGGCAACTGATGCCCTGCTTCGAGAAGCCGCAGCGCGCCGACCATATCCTCGCCCGTGTGAACAATCGCCAGCTCGGCGAGGTTCGCGCACCCAAGGACTTTGGCCTGGCGCCCATCGAGCGCATTCACAGCAAGGCCTATCTGGAGTTTTTCCAGGGTGCCTGGGCGCGCTGGCAGGAGCAGGGTGGCAAGGGCGACCTGCTGCCCTTCACCTGGCCGGCGCGCACGCTGCGGCGGATGATCCCCAATGACCTGCATGGTCAGCTCGGCTACTACAGCTTCGACGGCGGCGCGCCGATCACCGCCGGTACCTGGCAGGCCGCCTACAGCGCCGCGCAGGTGGCGCTCAGCGCCCAGCAGGAGATCGCCAACGGTGCCCACAGCGCCTTCGCCCTGTGCCGTCCGCCAGGCCACCACGCCGCAGGCGACGTGATGGGCGGCTACTGCTACCTGAACAACGCTGCCATCGCCGCTCAGGCCTTCCTCGACCAGGGCCGCAAGAAAGTCGCCATCCTCGATGTCGACTACCACCACGGCAACGGTACTCAGGACATCTTCTACCAGCGCAGCGACGTGCTGTTCGCCTCGATCCACGGCGACCCGGCCGAGGAGTTCCCGTTCTTCCTCGGCTATGCCGACGAACTGGGCGAGGGCGCCGGCGAGGGCTACAACTTCAATTACCCGTTGCCCATGGGCAGCTCCTGGGAAACCTGGAGCGCAGCGCTGGAGCAGGCCTGCCAGCGCATCGCCGAGTACGGCGCGGAAGTCGTGGTGGTATCGCTGGGCGTGGACACCTACATGGAAGACCCGATTTCGCAGTTCAAGCTCGACAGCCCGGACTACCTGGCCATGGGCCGGCGCATCGCTGCACTGGGCCTGCCGACGCTGTTCATCATGGAAGGCGGCTACGCGGTGGAGGCCATCGGCGTCAACGCGGTCAACGTACTGGAAGGGTTCGAAGGCGCCTGAGAGGCGCCTCTTCAGCAATCAGAAATCTGCCAAACAAGAGCAATATTTCAGGGGTGCTAGAACGATGAAAGCCATCAAACAGATGCTCGGCGCTGCCCTGTGCGGCGCCACCCTGCTCAGCGGTGCGGTACAGGCCAAGGAGCTGCGCGTGTACAACTGGGCGGACTACATCCTGCCGTCCGTGCCCAAGGACTTCCAGAAAGAGTCCGGTATCCAGATCACCTGGGACACCTTCGAGACCAACGAGGCGCTGGAGGCCAAGCTGCTCACTGGCAACTCCGGCTATGACCTGGTGATCCCGTCCAACCAGTTCCTCGAAACCCAGATCAAGGCCGGCGTGTTCGCCAAGCTGGACAAGTCGAAGATCCCCAACTGGAAGAACCTCGACCCGGCGCTGCTCAAGCTGCTGGAGAAGAACGATCCGGGCAACCAGTACGGAGTGCCCTACATGTACGGCACCGTGCTGATCGGCTACAACCCGGACAAGGTCAAGGCCGCGCTCGGTGACGATGCGCCGGTCAACAGCTGGGATCTGGTGTTCAAGCCCGAGTACATGGAGAAGCTGAAATCCTGCGGTGTGGCCATGCTCGACTCGCCCACCGAGATCATCCCCATCGCCCTGCACTACCTGGGCCTCGACCCGAACAGCACCAACCCGGCCGACTATGACAAGGTCACCGAGCTGCTGCTGAAAGTGCGTCCGTACGTGGCCTACTTCCACTCCGCCAAGTACATGACCGATATCGCCAACGGCGACATCTGTGTGGCCATTGGCTATTCGGGCAGCTTCTACCAGTTCGCCAACCGCGCCAAGGAAGCCGGCAACGGCGTGACGATCAACTGGCGTCTGCCGAAAGAAGGTGCGCCGATCTGGTTCGATACCTGGGCCATCCCCAAGAGCGCGCAGAACGTCGACGAAGCCCATGCCTTCATCAACCACCTGCTCGAACCCAAGGTGATCGCGCCGATCAGCGATTTCCTCGGCTACCCCAACCCCAACGTGCCGGGCATGAAACTGGTGGGCAAGGACATTGCCGACGATCATGACCTGACGCCGACGCCGGAGCTGCAGAAGTCGCTGTACGTGGTGCAGCCGCTGCCGCAGAAGATCGAGCGGGTAAGGACGCGGGCGTGGACTTCGATCAAGTCGGGTAAGTGAGCTGTCCTGACACCGGACTGGCAATTCGGGATTGGTTGTTCAGGGCTCAGTTCCGAATTGCCGCGTTTTTGTTGATGTCTCTGGTTTCGCCCTCCCGGGCGAGTGACTTTTGTCTTGGCAAAAGTAACCAAAACCGTCCGCCCGTTCATCCGGCCCTGGCTGCGCCAGGGTTCGCTCACTCCATCGCCGTTCCAGAGGCCCGCCGCGAAGGGCCATCCCTGGCCCATCGCGGCTC
>NZ_JAWIIP010000065.1:0-252 GCF_034683865.1 Pseudomonas sp. C11 | reverse complement strand
CACGCCGAGCGGAATGCAGATCAGTACCTGGCAGCCGGCATGCTGCTGGATCAGGCTCATAATCTCGATCTGGATGACCGACTTGCCCAGGCCAAAGGCTGCGAAGATCGCACGGCAACCGCCGCGAACCGCCCAGCGCACGATTGCGCGCTGGTGTGGCTTGATGATCGGGTTGATATCGCCATCGTCAACCTCGAAGCCTGCGAAGTCGGCACGGCGGATTTTCCCGCGCAGGAACTTCTCATAGCATAC
>NZ_JAWIIP010000064.1:0-255 GCF_034683865.1 Pseudomonas sp. C11 | reverse complement strand
AAGGGGTGAAGAATAAAGTGGCGGTCGTTCCAACGAATGACTGTCGGTGCGGTCGAAGTGCCAGATCATTGCAGCGGCTCAGCGCGCTGCGTCCAAAACACATATCGCCGCAGGAGAGACTTGCAAGGGCTCAGCAGACGACGGGTCGCCAACCTCGCTACAAACGCATTCTGCTCAAACTCAGCGGCGAGGCCCTGATGGGATCTGAAGATGTCGGCATCGACCCCAAGGTGCTCGATCGCATGGCGTTGGAAG
>NZ_JAWIIP010000063.1:0-255 GCF_034683865.1 Pseudomonas sp. C11 | reverse complement strand
TGCGCAGCCAAGAATCCCTGCGCCGCGAAACATCCGTGTGCTGCCAAAAATCCGTGTGCGGCAAAAGCTGCGCCTTGCGCCGCCAAGTCACGCTGTCCCCTTGACCGGGGTAGCTCCTCCTTCTGCCCCGGTTCTTTTGTGAGGCCATACATGCCAGAAAAGTCCCCCGTCTTCAGTGCCTTGTCCTCATGCCGACTCACCGATCCCCAGGCCATAGGGCTTAGTGCCGAAGAACGTCGGCAACTGCTCGCAGCC
>NZ_JAWIIP010000062.1:0-257 GCF_034683865.1 Pseudomonas sp. C11 | reverse complement strand
TGTAACGGATACCGGCATTGGCGAGCGCCTGCGGAGACAGACGGCCATGGGAATTGGTCGCCGGAAGGGCAATGGTGGTCTTGTTATCGCCCAGGTTTGTGGTGATGGAAATAACTCGTGTGGCGTCTATCACCTTCCAGGCAGCCTCACGTCCGCCCTTTACCTCGAAGCTGACCACCTCACCAAAGTCGCCCTGCTGCCTCTTCGCCAACTCGTGCTGCGGATGGCTCGGCATGCCGGCTTATTACACCCGCTCG
>NZ_JAWIIP010000061.1:0-260 GCF_034683865.1 Pseudomonas sp. C11 | reverse complement strand
CGCGCGCGATTACCTTAAGGAAAACCACATTCACTTCATGCCAGTATTAAACGAAGAGCTGGGCGCGACCGAGGTGTGTGGCAGCCAGAAGGCCAACCTGTTCCACGGTGCGCGCTACGACGTCGTGTTCGCCATGTGGTACGGCAATGGTCCGGGTGTCGACCTCAGCGGTGACGTGTTCAAGCACGCCAACTCGGCCGGTGTATCCTCACACGGCGGTGTACTGCTGCTGGCCGTTGACTACCACGGATGCAATTCAT
>NZ_JAWIIP010000060.1:0-261 GCF_034683865.1 Pseudomonas sp. C11 | reverse complement strand
GAAATCAGGCGTTTCAAGCGTGATGGAGAAACATGGGTCAGCTTAATTATTGCCATCGACGATACTCACGAACGCACTTTAGAACGCCCGCTGGCGCGCATCAGCAAGATCAAGCGCCGCGCCGCCGACTTCGATGAAGAAGATTGCAAGAGCTACACCGCACGCCCCGTGATCGAGCTGGAATTGTGCATGGGTAACACACTTCGCAGCATCGAAGTGAACTTGACCGACCGAAGCGCATTCCAATACCCGCTTCTGATT
>NZ_JAWIIP010000059.1:0-262 GCF_034683865.1 Pseudomonas sp. C11 | reverse complement strand
GATCAGCATCCTGCTGTGTATGTTGTTATTTTTGTTTTTCATCTGAGACATCCTGTCTCTGTATGATTTAACTATAGCGTCGATGCTGTTTATTGAAAAGCTGACAAATACTTAAGTTACTGTAAGCAATAGCGTACAGAAGAATCTCATGCTTATGCGCTGACATATTTAATGAGTTTATCAATTGCTGCTTTTAGATTCTTCTCATCAAAAGGATTTGGTTCAAAATCTTCGGTTTTATTGCGTGAAAAAATATCTCGAA
>NZ_JAWIIP010000058.1:0-265 GCF_034683865.1 Pseudomonas sp. C11 | reverse complement strand
TTTGACGAAGGCAATCACTTCGATGCACACCTGCAGTTGCAGCTAGCGCAAGGAGCGGGTGGTGATCACAGAGGTGACGATGCCGGCGGAGGTCTGTACGTCGATTTCCGACAGTACGTCGCCGATGACGATTTCCTTGATGCTGCCCTTGAACTGGTTTCGTACGTTGATGGCTTTGATGGTCATGGTGTTTCTCCTCTGGTCGTTTTACAGGTAGCCCGGATGCAATCCGGGGAAATTGCATAACCGCTCCCGGATTGCTTCC
>NZ_JAWIIP010000006.1:0-312100 GCF_034683865.1 Pseudomonas sp. C11 | reverse complement strand
GCTCCTGGAAGGCTGTGTTGGTCGCGCTTCCAGAATTCCGGGAATGCCCCGGATGAACAACCTACTGAGAGATCACAGCTAGCCGCCGCTCTTAGTATGCGATTTCTAATTTTTCTCCTTAGGGTGTACCCAAGCCTGCACTCAGTGGGCGTTTCCGCTAACTGTCACAGCGCGTGAGGTGCACCATGTCGAAAGTAGCCGTGAAGAAAAAAGTCGAAGCCGTGGTCGAAGACAAGGCTGGCTTGTTCGTTGACGTGAAGGGCTATGCCCGCAAGATCTACCTCGCCGGCCTGGGTGCTTACGCCAAGGCAGGTGCCGAGGGGCTCGATTACTTCAAGGAGCTGGTCAAGGCCGGTGAGGGCGTCGAAACCAAGGGCAAGAAGCTGGTCGATGAGCAGCTCGAAGCCGCCAATAGTCAGATCGACTCGGTCAAGCAGTCGGTCAATGGCAACGTCACCAGCGTCAAAGGCAAGGTCGAGGTTCAACTCGACAAGATCGAGAAGGCTTTCGATACTCGGGTGGCCGCAGCGCTCAACCGCATCGGCATCCCGTCCAAGCAGGATGTCGAAGTGCTCTCTGCTAAGCTGGACGAGCTGAGCGCGTTGCTCGAGCACGTCGCGCGTACCAAGTAAGGAGATCAGGATGGCTGTTAAGAAGAAAACCGAAAAGCAGACCAGCTCCTGGATCGGCGAGGTCGAGAAATACTCGCGCCAGATCTGGTTGGCGGGCCTGGGGGCCTATTCCAAGGTCAGCAAGGACGGCACCAAGCTGTTCGACACGCTGGTCAAGGATGGCGAGAAGGCCGAGAAGCTGGCCAAGACCGAAGTCGACAAGCAGGTGGATGCGGTGAAGACCAGCGTCGGCTCCCGCGTTGGCACAGCCAAGTCCAAGGTCGATGAGGTCAAGGGCAAGGCCTTTGGCAAGTGGAGCGAGCTGGAGGAAGCGTTCGACAAGCGTCTGAACAACGCCATCTCGCGTCTGGGCGTGCCGAGTCGCAATGAAGTGAAGGCGCTCAACGACAAGGTCGACACCCTGACCAAGCAGTTGGAGAAGCTGACTGGCGTGACCGCCAAGTCGGTGGCCAAGCCTGCGCCGAAAGCGGCCGCCAAACCCGCTGCCAAGCCAGCCGCGAAAGCGCCTGCCAAGGCCGCACCGAAAGCGGCAGCCAAACCTGCTGCGAAGGCTCCGGCCAAAGCGGCTGCGGCGAAACCGGCTGCTGCCGCTGCCAAACCGGCAGCCAAGCCAGCTGCGAAACCCGCTGCCAAGGCCGCCGCGAAACCGGTAGCCAAACCCGCAGCAGCTGCCAAACCGGCTGCGGCGAAGAAGCCGGCAGCGGCGAAGAAACCCGCTGCGCCCAAGGCTGCTGCGAAGCCAGCTGCACCGGCGCCGGTTGCTGCTGCGACCCCAGCCGCTGCGCCGGCCCCGGCCCCTGCTGCTACTCCGGCCACTCCAGCCAGCGCTTCCTGAGTCTCTTGGAAGCACAAACGCCCGGCCCAGTGCCGGGCGTTTGCATTTTGGGGTACGGCGTCGCGTAGGGCGGGTGCAACCCGCCATCTGCGCCCTGGCGGGTTACACCCGCCTTACGATCATAGGCTGCGGTATCGAGCGTCAGGCTTCCAGATAACGCTGGGCCAGGTGCTCGACGGTACCGCGCGCAGGCTGCACCAGGTGCGGGGCGACCAGCATCATGATCTGGTAGACCACCAGGCGTACCTCGCCGTCCTGGTCGATGATGCGCTGGTAATCGAGCGAGAACAGCAGGGTCAGGGTGATCTGCTCCACCAGTTGTCCCAGCGCGCGCGTGCCGCTGACCAACTGCCCTTCGGCCATCAGCCGCGCCAGCAGTGCCGCCAGGGTGCGCTTGAGCGCATTGAGCCAGTGGCGAATGCCACGCGCCAGTTTCGGCAGGCGCCCGGCCAGGTTGGACAGATCCTGAAAGAGAAAGCGGTACTGCGAAAGCCGCTCGACGATCAGGTGCAGGAACAGCCAGTAATCTTCGACGTCCAGACGGGCATCGGCCGGCGGGTCGAGCAAGGGCGCCATATCGGCCTGGAAACGCTCGAACAGCTCCAGCACCAGCGGCTCCTTGCCGTGGAAGTGGTAGTAGAGATTGCCGGGGCTGATCTCCAGCTCATTGGCGATTTCCAGCGTGGAGACATTGGGCTCGCCCTGCTCGTTGAACAGTTGCAGGGCGGTAAGCAGGATGCGCTCGCGGGTTTTCATCCGTGTCTTCTTTTTCGGGGCGCCTGGGGCGTGACGATAGCCTGGCCGGTATGACGCCGGCCATCGTTTTCAGCGGATATGCACGTAGTTGCCTGGCGCTGCTTCCATGGGCGGATGCTTGGCGCTGCCCAGGGCCATCAGCGTGTCACGCTGTTCGCCCGAGCGGGCCTGGATCCACTCCAGCCACAGTGGCCACCAACTGCCTTGCTGGTGCTGGGCGTCATGGAACCAGGCGCGTGGATCCGAGGTGAGCTTGGTGTTCTCGTAGTAGTTGGCCTTGGGGTTGCCCGGTGGGTTGAGAATGCTCTGGATGTGGCCGCTATTGGAGAGGATGAAGCGGCGATTGCCGCCGAGCAGCAGGGTCGAGCGGTACACGGCGTCCCAGGGCGTGATGTGGTCGTTGATGCCGGCCACGCTGAAGCTGTCGAGGGTGACCTTGCTCAGATCCACCGGCGTGCCGCAGACCTCGAGGGCACCGGCGCGGGTCAGCGGATTGTGCTTGAAGAAGTCGATCAGATCGCCGTGCAGGGCAGCTGGCAGGCGCGTGTTGTCGTTGTTCCAGTAGAGGATGTCGAAGGCCGGTGGCTGCTTGCCGAGCAGGTAGTTGTTGATCCAGTAGTTCCAGATCAGATCGTTCGGGCGCATCCAGGCGAATACCCGGGCCATGTCGCGGCCATCGAGCACGCCGTTCTGATAGGAGCGGCGCTTGGCCGACTCCAGGGTTTCCTCGTCGGCGAAGAGCATGGCCGGGCTGTCGATCTGGCTGTCGAGCAGGCTGACCATGTAGGTGGCGCTGGCGATCTTGCGCAGTTGCCGGCGCGCCTGCAGATGGCCCTGCAGGGCGGCGATGGTCAGGCCGCCGGCGCAGGCGCCGAGCAGGTTAACGTCCTTGCTGCCGGTGATCGCGCGGCAGGCGTCGACGGCTTCCTCGACCGCCTGTACGTAGCTCGACAGGCCCCATTCGCGATGCCGGGGATCCGGGTTGCGCCAGCTGATCATGAAGGTCTGCAGGTCGTTCTTCAGGGCGTACTGGACGAAGCTCTTGTCGTTGGACAGGTCGAATATGTAGTACTTGTTGATCTGCGGCGGCACGATCAGCAGTGGGCGCAGGTACTGCTTCTCGCTCATCGGCTTGTACTGGATCAGCTCCAGCAGCTCGTTGCGAAAGACCACGGCGCCCGGCGTGGAGGCCAGGTTACGACCCACCTCGAAGGCGTGCTTGCTGACCTGGCTGGGCATGCCGTCGTTGTGCAGCAGATCCTCGAACAGATGGCGCGCGCCAGTGAGCAGGCTGCTGCCGCCCGTATTGAACAGCTCCTTCATCGCCAGGGGATTGAGCAGGCTGTTGGAGGGCGACAGGGCATCGCCGAGCAGGGCGGCGAGAAAACGCGCACGGGCACGATCATCGGCCGGCAGGTCGCTTTCCTCGATCCAGGCATTGAGCTGCTTCTGCCACGCCAGGTAAGCCTGCAGACCGCGCTTGTAGAAGGGATTGAGGTGCCAGGTCGGGTCACTGAAGCGGGCGTCCTGCGGATTGGGCTTGTGCAGGGTGTCGCCGAGCAGCACGCGGCCCAACTGACCGCCGAACGCCAGCAGATGGCGGGCGTTGTGCAGGGGATTGCGCAGGCTGTGGCCTGCCAGCAGACGCACGGTGGACAGCAGGTCGCGGCCGCGCACGCCGACTACCGCACTCTGGGCATTGAGAAAGCTAGCAGGCGCCGGCAAACCGCCGGCATTCGACTTGTCTCGCATGGGGCAACACTCCATCGTCAAACCGTGTAGACACTGTTAGGCGCTGCTGTCGGGAGCCGAAGCTCCTGATCCATTCGCAGCAAGGCCTGTACCAGACGCGCAAGAGGTGCATTCCAGACTGCCGCGTCGAGAATGGAAAAGGCCGCGAGCGGCCTTTTCGTCGAGCATCCTGAACATCGCGCACTAGGCTGGTGCGGTCAACCTGCTGGCGGTCTGCCAGTCATCCATTCAGTGACGCAGCGGTGCCGGCTGGGGGTGCATCACCGCGCGATGCCGCTCTTCCTCGAGGAATTTCATGATGATCGGCGCCACCGCTTCGGCGCGGGTCACCAGGAACAGGTGGCCGTCGTCGATGATGTGCAGTTCCGAGTTGGGAATACGCCAGGCCAGCAGGCGCATGTTGATCAGCGGGATCAGCGGATCGTCGTCGCCCGCCATCACCAGCGTCGGCTGGCGAATCTTGTGCAGCCAGTGGATGCTGGTCCAGCCGAGGCCGGCGAACAGTTGCCAGTAATAGCCCATCTTGCCGCCCGAGCGCACCTTGCTGGCATGCGCCATGGCCAACTTGGGGTCGCGGCGGAATGCGCCGCCATAGATGTCCGGGGCGATGCGAACACCGTAAGAGGGCTGTACGTAGCGCCGAGGACTGGCCATACGCCAGAGCACCTTGGGTTTGCCCGGCACCATCACCGCGCCGGCCGAGGTGGCCGCGAGAATCAGCTTCTTGCAGCGCTCCGGGTAGTCATGGGCGAATTGCTGCGCCAGGGCGCCGCCCCAGGACACGCCGATGGCATTGACCTGGCCATAGTCGAGGTAATCGAGCATGCGCGCCGCCAGCTTGGCCAGGCCGGGGAAGCGGTAGGGCGTGGCTGGCGTGGAGGAACCACCGACGCCGGGTACGTCGAAGGCGATCACCTCCATGTCCGGGTCGAGCGCCGCGACGAAGGGCATGACCAGCTCCAGGTTGGCGCCGATGCCGTTGAAGATCAGCAGCGGCACCAGTTGCCCGTTGCCGGGGCGCACCGCGGTGCGAATGGTCTGCCCATCGAGGTCGATGGTACGAAAGACGAATGGTTGCGGCATGGGCGCAGCCCCTATCGAGTTGAGCGCTGGTGACGACCGTCCCGGCCGCTACCAGAATGACCAGGACACGCCTGGTTCGCCACGTCCGGCCAGGCCGTCGTGGCGTGCGGCACTTCCCAGTGCCGCATGCTGTTGCGCACGGGGCGCGGTCGATCAGCGCTCGTGCACATAGGTACCAGGCGAGGCTTCGCCGGCCGGGTATTTCTTGTTGCCCAGGCTGGTCGGGGTGTTCTTGGTCTTGCCCGAACGTTCGGCCAGCCATTTCTGCCAGTGCAGCCACCAGGAGTCGGCGTTCTTGGTCGCACTCTCCTGCCAGGCCGCCGGATCCAGCGGCATCTCGCTGTTGGTCATGTAGCGTGCCTTGGGATTGCCCGGCGGGTTGAGGATGCTCTGGATGTGGCCGCTGTTGGACAGCACGAACTCGCACTTGCCGCCGAATAGCAGCGCCGATTTGTAGCAGGACGTCCACGGCGTGATGTGGTCGGTGGTGCCGGCGACGACGAAGAAGTCGCAGTTGACCTGCTTGAGATCGATGGCCGTTCCACAGACTTCCAGCGCGCCCGGCCGGATCAGCGGGTTGGTCTGGAACATGTCGATGAACTCACCGTGCAGCGCAGCGGGCAGGCGCGTGGTGTCGTTGTTCCAGTAGAGGATGTCGAACACCGGCGGCTCGTTGCCGAGCAGGTAGTTGTTGACCCAGTAGTTCCAGATCAGGTCGTTGGGGCGCATCCAGGCGAAGACCTTGGCCATGTCGCTGCCTTCCAGCACGCCGGCCTGGTAGGAACGGCGCTTGGCCGCTTCCAGGGTCTTCTCGTCGGCGAACAGCGCCACCTGGGTGTCGAGCTGGGTGTCGAGCACGCTGACCAGCAGGGTCAGGGCGTTGACCTTCTGTTCGCCGAGCGCGGCGTAGTGGCCGAGCAGCGAGGCGGTGGTCAGGCCGCCGGAGCAGGCGCCGAGCATGTTGACGTCCTTGCTGCCGGTGATGGCGCAGACCACGTCGATGGCCTCCTTGAGCGCCTCGATGTAGGTGGACAGGCCCCACTCACGCTGCGCCTTGGTCGGGTTGCGCCAGCTGACGATGAAGGTCTGCACCTGGTTGCGCAGGAGGAAGCGCGCCAGGCTCTTCTCCGGCGACAGGTCGAAGACGTAGAACTTGTTGATCTGTGGCGGCACCACCAGCAGCGGACGCTCGTGCACGCTCTCGGTTACCGGCTTGTACTGGATCAGCTCCAGCACGTCGTTGCGAAACACCACGGCGCCGTCGGTAGTCGCCAGGTTCTTGCCGACTTCGAAGGCCTCCATGTTCACCTGACTCGGCATGCCGCCGTTGTGCACCATGTCCTTGGCCAGGTGCGACAGGCCGTCGAGCAAGCTCTTGCCGCCGGTTTCGAAGAAGCGTTTGACTGCCGCCGGGTTGGCCATGCTGTTGCTCGGCGCCATTGCTTCGGTCATCAGGTTGATCACGAAATGACCACGGCTGGCGTCCTGTTCCGATAGCGAGCTGTGCTCGATCCAGTCATGCAGCTCCTTGCGCCAGGCCAGGTAGGTTTGCAGGTAGCGGCGATACAGCGGGTTCTGGCTCCAGGCCGGGTCGGCGAAGCGGCGGTCGCCATCCTCGGGCTTGAGTTCGGACTGGCCGAGCAGGACGTTCTTCAGTTCGAGGCCGAAGTGGGTGATGTGCTTGGTGCTGTGGAAGGGTTGCTTGAGTGCCTGGCCGAGCACCATGCGGGCAGAGGTCAGAAGATCCCTGCCGCGGATGCCGATCACCGGGTTGAGTCCCAGTGTGTTTTCCGAAGCCTGGCGTTTCAGGTCTTCGCTGTTCTTTTCACTCATCTACGACGCTCCAATGTCCTGAGTCGCGTACCGGCCATGCTCACGGCGAAACAGTGGCCAGGTACTGCTCGGGTTGCCGGGGGCGGATCGAGTCCGCGTCATGCGTGCATCTGGTTGAGCCAAATGCAGGGAACCTGCCAGTTCCTTGGTTACCCGAGTTTTTGCCGTTAGGCAAGCTGGTCGATGGCGCAGGAGTATGCCGCGATAGTTTAGAAAAATCGTTCTAACTACCGGGCATCGAACAGGAAAGACGGAGCGGCCGCTCTGCGGCGAGGTTTTGCTGCCGAGTGTCAGAGCATCAGGCGGACGACGGATTCACTGGGGTCACGTGATTTGCCCGCTGCGGCCAGTTGCGCCAGATAGTCGGCCCACAGACTCTCCTGGCGGGTGGCCAGCTCGAAGAGGTAATCCCAGGTGAACAGGCCGCTGTCATGGCCGTCATCGAAGCACAGTTTCAGTGCATAGTTGCCGGCGGGCTCGATACGTTCGAGGCCGACATGGAGTTTGCCGGTTTGCAGGATCGGCTTGCCGTGCCCCTGGACTTCGGCAGAGGGTGAGTGCACGCGGAGGAACTCGGCGCTGAGCGAGTAGCTCTGTTCGCCGTAACGCAGCTCCAGGGTCTTCGACGCCTTGTGCAGTTTGATCGCGCTGGGAATGGGCATGGCTGAATTCCGTAATCTTTAGAAGGCGCTACGCCCTGGTGAGTGATTGCACCGTCCTGTAGGAGCGGATTTATCCGCGAATTTCGCGGCTGAAGCGGAATGCCGCCCAGCCGCTCCTACAGAATGGCGCCGCCCACCGGCGACTCGATCGTGCGACAGGTTTACAGGATGTAGCGCGACAGGTCTTCGTCCTGCGCCAGCTCGCCGAGATGGCCGTTGACGTAGGCGGCGTCGATGCGAATGGCCTGGCCATCGTGCTGCGCAGCCAGATCACCGGCGCTGAAGGACACTTCTTCCAGCAGGCGTTCGAGCAGGGTGTGCAGGCGGCGCGCACCGATGTTCTCGGTCTTCTCGTTGACCTGCCAGGCGATCTCGGCGAGACGCTTGATGCCGTCTTCGGTGAACTCGATATCCAGCCCTTCGGTCTTCAGCAGCGCGCTGTACTGCTCGGTCAGCGAGGCGTGCGGTTCGCTGAGGATGCGCTCGAAATCCTCCGGGCTCAGCGCCTTGAGTTCGACGCGGATCGGCAGACGACCCTGCAACTCGGGCACCAGGTCGCTCGGCTTGCTCAGGTGGAAGGCGCCCGAGGCGATGAACAGGATATGGTCGGTCTTGACCATGCCCAGCTTGGTGTTGACCGTGCAGCCCTCGATCAGCGGCAGCAGGTCGCGCTGTACGCCTTCACGGGAAACGTCGGCGCCACCGGCGTTGGCGCGCTTGGCCACCTTGTCGATCTCGTCGATGAAGACGATGCCGTGCTGTTCGACGGCTTCCAGTGCGCGGGCCTTGAGCTCTTCCTCGTTGACCAGGCGCGCGGCTTCCTCGTCGCGTACCAGTTTCAGGGCATCGACGACCTTGAGCTTGCGGCTCTTTTTCTTGCCCTTGCCGAGGCCGGAGAAGAGGTTCTGCAACTGGCTGGTCATCTCCTCCATGCCCGGCGGCGTCATGATTTCCACGCCCATGGGTGATTCGGCCACCTCGATGTCGATTTCCTTGTCATCGAGCTGACCTTCGCGCAGGCGCTTGCGGAATAGCTGACGGGTATTGGAATCCTCGTTACGGGCCGGCTCGTCACCGAAGCCCTGGCGCGCGGGCGGCAGCAGGGCGTCGAGGATGCGTTCCTCGGCAGCGTCCTCGGCGCGGTGGCGGACTTTGACCATTTCCTGCTCACGGAGCATCTTCACGGCGGCATCGGCGAGGTCGCGGATGATCGATTCGACATCGCGGCCTACATAGCCGACCTCGGTGAACTTGGTCGCTTCGACTTTCAGGAACGGCGCGTTGGCCAGCTTGGCCAGGCGGCGGGCGATCTCGGTCTTGCCGACGCCGGTCGGGCCGATCATCAGGATGTTCTTCGGCGTCACTTCCTGGCGCAGGTCGGCCGGCAGCTGCATGCGCCGCCAGCGGTTGCGCAGGGCGATGGCCACGGCGCGCTTGGCGTCGTCCTGGCCGATGATGTGGCGGTTGAGTTCGTGGACGATCTCGCGGGGCGTCATGGACATGGAATCGGGCTCGCTATCGAATCGGGATGGAAGAACGGACGTCACTCGGGGGCGTCCAGTTCCTCGACTGTCTGATGATGATTGGTGAAGACGCAGATATCGCCGGCGATGCCCAGCGCGGTTTCGGCCACTTCACGGGCGGACAGGTCGGTCTTCATCAGCAGGGCGCGGGCGGCGGCCTGGGCGAAGTTGCCGCCGGAGCCCATGGCAATCAGGCCTTCCTCGGGTTCGACCACATCGCCGTTGCCGGTGATGATCAATGAAGCGTCCTTGTTGGCCACGGCCAGCATGGCCTCCAGGCGGCTCAGGCTGCGGTCGGTACGCCAGTCCTTGGCCAGTTCTACGGCGGCGCGTACCAGATGGCCCTGGTGTTTCTCAAGCTGGCCTTCGAAGCGCTCGAACAGGGTGAAGGCATCGGCGGTAGCACCGGCGAAGCCGGCCAGCACCTGACCGTGGTAGAGGCGGCGCACCTTCTTGGCGTTGCCCTTCATGACGGTGTTGCCGAGGGAAACCTGGCCGTCGCCAGCCATCACGACCTTGCCGTGGCGGCGTACTGAAACGATGGTGGTCAAGGGTGAATCTCCACGCTGCGGGGCGAATTGCCCGGATGGAAAATCAGATGGGGTGCCCGCTGCGGCTTTTCAACCGCCAGCGGGGGAATCGCTGATCAGCGGACTTGGCGCTGCTGCAACAACAGATTGCCGAAGCCGCTGGCGGCGAGGGATTTCTGCGCGGCGGCGAGTTGTTCGCGGGTGGCGAAGGGGCCAACCAGGACGCGGTTCCAGGTTTCATCGCGCACCTTGCCGGCTTCGACCTGCACACTCTGGCCGAGCAGGATGATCTGCGCCCGCAACGCATCGGCATCTTCGCGACGGCGGAACGAGCCGGCCTGGAGGAAGAACTGCGTGGTCAGGGGCGCATTGGCGATCACCTGCGGAGCCGGCGGCGGCACTTCGCCCTTGAGCGCGGCTTCGGCACGGGCCGCATCGATCTTCGCGGCTTCCTCCGGCGTCACCGGCTTTTGCTCGGGCGCAGGCGGTGGGGTTTCCTCCAGCGCCTGCGGCAGGATCACCTCGGACTCCGGCAGCAGGGTATAGAAGTCGTATTTGGGTCGGGTCGGCTCGTCCGCCTTCGGTTTGGGCTCGACCTTGCTGCTCTTGGCCGCTTGTTCGCTCTTGTCGCGGCGTACTTCGTCACGCCCCGGTTCGAGGCTGAACAGGAACATGAAGAAGCCGCCGACCACCAGGCCGCAGGCCAGCCAGATCCAGCCGGGCACCGGCTTTTTCGCCGGTGCCTGATAGCGACTGGCGCCGCGTTTCGGCGCCGGCTTCTTGCGCGCGGCCATTTACATCCGCTCCAGGGTTTCCAGGCCGAGCAGCTCCAGGCCCTGCTTGAGGGTGCGGCCGGTGAGGGCGGCCAGGCGCAGACGGCTGTTGCGTGTGGCTTCGTCCTCGGCACTGAGGATCGGGCAGTTCTCGTAGAAGCTGGAGAACAGCCCGGCGATGTCGTACAGGTAGGCGCAGAGGATGTGCGGCGTACCTTTCTCAGCGACGTTGCCGAGCAGCTCGGCGAACTGCGCCAGCTTGGCAGCCAGGGCCTGTTCCTGGTCGGCTACCAGCGTGATCTGCCCGTCGATCTCGTCTACGCCCTTGCCCAGCTTGCGGAAGATGCTGGCTACACGGGTGTAGGCGTACAGCAGGTACGGCGCGGTATTGCCCTCGAAGCTCAGCATCAGGTCGAAGTTGAAGCTGTAGTCGCTGGCGCGGTGCTTGGACAGGTCGGCGTATTTCACCGAGGCGATGCCCACTACGCGGGCGATCTGCCGCAGCTCGTCTTCGGCCAGCTCCGGGTTCTTGTCCTTGACCAGGCTGTAGGCGCGCTGCTCGGCTTCATCGAGCAGTTGCACCAGTTTCACCGTGCCGCCGTCGCGGGTCTTGAACGGGCGACCGTCCGGGCCGTTCATGGTGCCGAAGCCCATGTGTTCCAGATCCATGCTGGCGGGGACGAAGCCGGCCAGGCGGGCGCAGGCGAAGACCATCTGGAAGTGCAGCGCCTGACGCTGGTCGACGAAGTACAGCACGCGGTCGGCCTTGAGCGTGCCAGCACGGTAGCGGGTAGCCGCCAGGTCGGTGGTGGCATACAGGTAGCCGCCGCCAGCCTTCTGCACGATCAGCGGCAGCGGGTTGCCTTCGGCGTTCTTGAACTCGTCCATGAACACGCACTGGGCGCCGTTGTCTTCGGTCAGCAGGCCCTTGGCGGCGAGATCGGCGACCACCTGCGGCAGGTCGTCGTTATAGGCGCTCTCGCCCTTGACGTCGGCCATGCTCAGCTTGACGCCGAGGCGGTCATACAGCGCCTGGCAATGCGAGAGGGAGATGTCGTTGAAACGGTGCCACAGGCGCAGGCACTCGGCGTCACCGGCCTGCAGCTCGACCACCAACTGGCGCGCGCGGTCGGCGAACTCCGGCGATTCGTCGAAGCGCTTCTTGGCGGCGCGGTAGAAACCTTCGAGGTCGGCCAGCTCACTTTCGGCGGCGGCCGGGTTTTCCTGCATGAAGGCCAGCAGCATGCCGAACTGGGTGCCCCAGTCACCGACGTGGTTCTGGCGGATCACCTCGTCGCCGAGAAACTCCAGCACGCGCGCCACACCGTCGCCGATGATGGTCGAGCGCAGGTGGCCAACGTGCATTTCCTTGGCCAGGTTGGGCGCCGACAGGTCGACCACCACGCGCTGCGTCGAACCGTTCTTGCGCACGCCGAGCTTGGCATCGGCCAGCGCGGCTTCCAGGCGCTGGGCCAGGGCATCGCTGTTCTGGAAGAAATTGAGGAAGCCCGGGCCGGCGATTTCCACCTTGGTGATCTGCTCGTCAGCCGGCAGGGCAGCGATGAGTTTCTCGGCCAGGTCACGCGGCTTCATGCCGGCCGGCTTGGCCAGCATCATGGCGATGTTGCTGGCGAAGTCGCCATGGCTCTTGTCCTTGGTGTTCTCCACCTGGATGGCCGGCGTCAGGCCAGCCGGCAGCACGCCGTCGGCGGTCAGGCGGTCAAGGGCTTGCTGGATCAGGTGGCGAATACTGTCTTTCATGGTCGGCTCGGATGCCTTGGCTCGGTCGAAAACTGAGCATTATAAGAGCAGCTGCGAGCTGCAAGCCACAAGCGACAAGGAAAAGCGTGCTGCGTTTCCATGTGTAGGGTGGGCTTCAGCCCACCAAGACTGGCCGCTGATGGTGCGCTGAAGCGGGACGCCGCCCGGCCCACCCTGCGGACTGTCACAGCGCGTCGGCTCAGAACAGATCGATCGGGTCGACGTCCAGCGACCAGCGCACCGCGCGGCCGCCGGGCATCTGCTCCAGCGCCTGCAGCCAGGGTGTTAGCAGGCGATGCAGTGGTGCGCGGGCGTTGCTCTGCAGCAGCAGCTGCGCGCGGAAGCGGCCGGCGCGGCGCTCCATCGGTGCGGGGATCGGGCCAAGCAGTTCGATGCCGCTCAGGCCCAGCTCGCCCAGCAGGTGCTCGGCTTCGCTGCAGGCTTCGTCGAGAAAGGCCTCGGCCTGACCGGGCTTGTGCGCTTCGGCGCGCAGCAGGGCCAGGTGGCAGAACGGCGGCAGGCCGGCGGCGCGGCGTTCGCTCAACGCCTGTTCGGCGAAGGCGAAGTAGCCCTGTTCGGTCAATTGCACCAGCAGCGGATGGTCGGCCAGATGGCTCTGGATGATCACCTTGCCTGGCTCCTCGGCACGCCCGGCGCGGCCCGCCACCTGCACGATCAACTGGGCCATGCGCTCGCTGGCGCGGAAGTCGGCGGAGAACAGGCCACCATCGGCATCGAGGATCGACACCAGGGTCACCCGTGGGAAGTGGTGGCCCTTGGCGAGCATCTGCGTGCCGACCAGGATGCACGGCTCGCCCTTGTTGATGGTGGCGAACAGGCGATCCATCGCGCCCTTGCGTGAAGTGCTGTCGCGGTCGATGCGTAGCACCGGGTAATCGGGGAACAGCACGGCCAGGCGCTCTTCGGCGCGCTCGGTGCCGGCGCCGACCGGGCGCAGGTCGACGTGTTGGCACTTGGGGCAGTTGCTCGGTTGGCGCTCGATATGGCCGCAGTGGTGGCAGCGCAGTTCCTGGTAGCGTTGGTGCACGGTCATGCGCGCATCGCAGCGCGGGCATTCCGACAACCAGCCGCAGTCGTGGCAGAGCAGTGTTGGAGCGAAGCCACGGCGGTTGAGAAATACCAGCACCTGCTGACCCGTCGCGAGGGTCTGTGCGATGGCCTGCTGCATCGGCCCGGAGATGCCCGAGTCCAGTGGCCGGCTCTTGACGTCCAGACGCAGGAAGCGCGGCTGGCTGGCGCCGCCAGCGCGTTGGGTCAGCTTGAGCAGGGCATAGCGGCCGCTGTGGGCGTTGTGCAGGCTTTCCAGCGAGGGCGTGGCCGAACCGAGCACGATGGGCAGGTCTTCCTGGCGGGCGCGCACCAGGGCCAGATCGCGGGCGTGATAGCGCAGGCCTTCCTGCTGTTTATAGGAAGCATCGTGTTCCTCGTCGACGATGATCAGGCCAGGGTTCTTCATCGGCGTGAACAGCGCGGAGCGGGTGCCGATGATGATGTCGGCCTCGCCATCGCGCGCCGCCAGCCAGGCATCGAGGCGATCACGGTCATTCACCGCCGAATGCAGCAGGGCGATGCGGGCGTTGAAGCGGCGGGCGAAGCGGTCGAAGGTCTGCGGGCCGAGGTTGATCTCGGGGATCAGTACCAGCGCCTGTTTGCCGGCCTCCAGGCACTGATGGATCAGTTGCAGGTAGACCTCGGTCTTGCCGCTGCCGGTCACGCCGGCCAGCAGGTAGGCGTTGAAGCGCCCCCAGCCCGAAGCCACGGCGTTGACGGCGGCACGCTGCTCGGCATTCAGCGGCAGCTCGGGCTGCGCCAGCCAATGCCCGGGTTTGGCGTGTGGCTGGTTACGCCGCAGCTCGACCTTGACCAGGCCTTTCTCATGCAGCAGTTGCAGGCTGTCGCGATTGAGCTGCAACTGGCTGAGCAGGCTGTGAGCGACACCGTGCGGATGTTGCGCCAGGGCCTTGAGTGCTTCCTGCTGGCGCGGTGCGCGGGCCAGGCGCGGGTCGTCGACGCTGGCACCGGGCTTGGCCAGCCAATAGCGCTCCTGGTGCACCTGCGCCGGCTCACCCTGGCGCAGCAGCACCGGAAGCGCCCAGCTCAGGGTGTCGCCGAGGCTGTGCTGGTAGTACTGCGCCGTCCACAGGCAGAGCTTGAACAGTGAGGCTGGCAGTGGTGGGCGTGCATCGAGCAGTTCGAGCGCGGGCTTGAGCTTGTCGGGCGGCACTTCGCTGTGGCTGTCGACCTCTATCAGAATGCCGATCATCTCCCGCCGGCCGAACGGCACGCGCAGGCGCGCACCCGGCTGCAGAGCGCTGCGCGACACGCCGGCAGGCGGCAGGTAGTCGAACAGGCGACGCAGCGGCGAAGGCAAGGCAAGGCGCAGGATCAGGTCGGGCACGCAGGGGCTCCATGGCTGGGCGAGCGATCTTAGCATGCGACAGTCGGCGCTCTGCGCGGCTTGCATAGCCCTGAACGTCTGGTAAGATTCGCGGCCTATTTCTGTGCGGTGCCTGACGTTGGGTCGGGTGGCGGCACGACTACCCCGAGGAAAGCACCATGAAAGCCGATATCCATCCGAATTACGTCGAGATCGAAGCCACCTGCTCCTGCGGCAACGTGATCAAGACCCGCTCCACCCTGGGCAAGAACCTGAGCCTGGACGTTTGCTCCGAGTGCCACCCGTTCTACACCGGTAAGCAGAAAGTGCTGGACACTGGCGGCCGTATCGATCGCTTCAAGCAGCGTTTCGGCGTATTCGGCGCCAAGTAAGCGACCGAACGATAACGGAACGTGCCATGCACCTTTCCGTGAATCTGAAAAAGGCGTCCCTGGTGGGCGCCTTTTTCGTTTCTCTGCTGTGGCTGGAATTCGCCCAGGCGTTCTGCCCGGTGCGGGCCGACCTGCCGCAGGTTGCCGTGCGCCAGGTGGTGGATGGCGATACGCTGCGCCTGGTCGATAGTCGAAGTGTGCGCCTGATCGGCATCAATACCCCGGAGCTGGGGCGCAAGGGACGCAGTGACGAGCCCTATGCCGTGCAGGCCAAGCGCCGCCTGCAGGCGCTGGTCGAGGCCAGTGGCGGCAAGGTTGGCGTGCAGCCTGGCAAGCAGGGAAAGGATCATTACGGTCGTACCCTGGCGCATCTGTATGACCGCAGTGGACATAACCTCGAAGCTCAGTTACTCAGTGAAGGCCTCGGTTTCATGGTCGCTTTCGCGCCCAATACGCAATTGGTGGGCTGCCAGGTGCAGGCCGAGCGTAAGGCACGCCAGCAGCGCCTGGGCTTGTGGCGATATGAGCAGGTCAAGCAGGCGGGGCAGTTGCGCCGT
This sequence comes from Pseudomonas sp. C11, assembly GCF_034683865.1. Classification (NCBI taxonomy): domain Bacteria; kingdom Pseudomonadati; phylum Pseudomonadota; class Gammaproteobacteria; order Pseudomonadales; family Pseudomonadaceae; genus Pseudomonas; species Pseudomonas sp. C11. Next base: position 296,613 of record NZ_JAWIIP010000006.1, on the reverse strand, counting down.
AGTGGCTTCGCCCTGATCGCCGGACGCATCACCGATGTGCAGCGCAATCGTGGCGGTCTGTGGCTGGAGATGGATGGCAATCGCGTACTGCGCGTGGCACCCGAGTTGCTCGCGGTGTTCGACGAGCGCGCCCTGTCGCGGCTGAATGGGCGGCGTGTCGAGGCGCGTGGCTGGGTGATCGATCGACAGGCGCGAGGCGAGAGCAGGTCGGGCCAGGCGCGCTGGCTGTTGCCATTGACCCATCCTGCGATGCTGGAGGTGCTGCCATGATGCGTATGTTGCTGATGTGTCTGGCATTTACCTGGCTGGCCGGCTGCGCGGTCAACCCGGCAACCGGGCGCAGCGATTTCGTGATGATGAGCGAGCGCCAGGAACTGGATCTCGGCGCCCGCTACAACCAGGAAATTCTCAAGCAGAACCCTCGCTACGACGACGCCAGGCTGCAGGCCTATATCCAGCGCGTCGGCGAGCGTGTTGCGCGCAGCAGTCATCGCAATCAGCTCAAGTACGTCTTCACGCTGGTGGATAGTCCGGACGTCAACGCCTTCGCCCTGCCTGGCGGCTACATCTATATCCATCGCGGCCTGCTCGCTTACCTCAACTCCGAAGCCGAGTTGGCCGCGGTGCTCGGTCACGAGGTCGGTCACGTCACGGCACGTCATAGCGTGCGCCAGCAGAGCCAGTCGATGGCCTGGGGCTTGCTCGGTCAGGCCGCAGCCATCGGTACCGGCGTTGGCGCGGTGGGCGATGTCGCCAATGTCATGGGCAATGCCTTCGTACGTGGCTATGGTCGCGATATGGAACTGGAGGCCGACGGTATCGGCGCGCAGTATCTGGCACGTGCCGGCTACGACCCGCAGGCGATGATCGAAGTGGTCAAGGTGCTGAAGAATCAGGAGACCTTCGCCCAGGATCAGGCCGCCAAGCGCGGAGAGGCGGTGCCCGACAGTGGTGGCTATCACGGTCTGTTTGATACGCACCCGGACAACGACCGACGCCTGCAGGAAGTGATCGGCCCGGCCCGTGCCCTGGCGGGTGGACAGCAGGAAGTGGGGCGCGATGTCTTCCTGCAGATGCTCGATGGCCTGGTGTTCGGTGACTCGGCATCCAGCGGCATTCGGCGCGGTCAGCATTTCTATCACGGGCCGCTGGATTTCACCCTGAGCTATCCGCCGGGGTGGCAGATGGTCAATCGCCCGGACGTGTTGATCGGCCACAGCACAGATGAGCAGGCCTTCATTGCCATGACGCTCGAGGCAGCAGACAAGCGTCTCACGCCTGCGGAGTTCCTGCGTAAGCGCGCCGGTAGCCAGCGCCTCGTTGCAGGTGAGGCTCTGCAGGTTGGGGCGTTGCGGGGTTATACCGCCGTACTGCCTGGGCAGTCGGCTCGTCGGGTGGCGGTGATCTATCGCGGAGACAGCGCCTTTCTGTTCGTGGCGGCAGTCAAGGGGCGCGCTTCGCTGGAGACCGAGGATGAGCGTTTCCTCAGTGTGATTCGCAGCTTCCGTGCGCTCACGGCGCAGGAGCGCAAACTGGCGCAGCCGGTGCGGTTGCAACTGGTGCGTGCGAAAGCGGGTCAGCGTCTGGCGAATCTAGTCGGCCAGGGCGCTGCTGCGGAGGGAGGCGAAGCGCGTTTGCGTCTGCTCAATAACCTTTACCCGAGCGGTGAACCGCGCGCTGGAGACTGGGTGAAGACGTTACGCTGAGTCGACGGTTACAGCGCGACCGAACAGTCTTGTCGAGCTGTATACAACTTGCGTATCCTCGGCCGCCTGCCCATTCAACAGCAACAAAAGCGGAACGCCACTATGTCTGATCTCAAAACTGCCGCTCTCGAATATCACGCTCAGCCCCGTCCCGGTAAGCTCAGCGTCGAGTTGACCAAGGCCACTTCCACCGCCCGCGACCTGTCGCTGGCCTACAGCCCAGGCGTTGCCGAGCCGGTGCGTGAAATCGCCCGTGATGCCGAACTGGCCTACCGTTATACCGGTAAAGGCAACCTGGTCGCCGTGATCTCCGACGGTACCGCCATCCTTGGCCTGGGCAACCTCGGCCCGCTGGCTTCCAAGCCGGTCATGGAAGGCAAGGGCGTACTGTTCAAGCGCTTCGCTGGCATCGACGTGTTCGACATCGAAGTCGATTCGGAAAGCCCGCAGGCCTTCATCGACACGGTAAAACGCATCTCCATCACCTTCGGCGGCATCAACTTGGAAGATATCAAGGCCCCCGAATGCTTCGAGATTGAGCGCGCGCTGATCGAGCAGTGCGACATCCCGGTGTTCCACGATGACCAGCACGGTACTGCCATTGTTACCGCTGCCGGCATGCTCAACGCGCTGGAAATCGCCGGCAAAACGCTCGAAGAAGCGAAGATCGTCTGCCTGGGCGCCGGTGCTGCCGCCATTTCCTGTATGAAGCTGCTGGTGAGCATGGGCGCCAAGGTCGAGAACATCTTCATGATCGACCGTCAGGGCGTGATCCACGCCGGCCGTGACGATCTGAACCAGTACAAGGCCGTGTTCGCCACCGAGACCGACAAGCGCACCCTGTCCGATGCGCTGGAAGGTGCCGACGTGTTCGTCGGCCTGTCCGGTGCCAACCTGCTGGGCGCGGAAGACCTGCAACGCATGGCGCCGAACCCGATCGTGTTCGCCTGCTCGAACCCGGATCCGGAAATCAAGCCGGAACTGGCTCATGCCACCCGCAACGACGTGATCATGGCAACCGGTCGCTCCGACTACCCGAACCAGGTCAACAACGTGCTCGGTTTCCCCTTCATCTTCCGTGGAGCGCTGGACGTCCGTGCCACCCGCATCAACGAGGAAATGAAGATCGCCGCTGCCCTGGCGCTGCGTGATCTGGCCAAGCTGCCGGTGCCTCAGGATGTCTGCGACGCCTATGGTGTCGATTCCCTGAGCTTCGGTCGCGAGTACATCATTCCGAAACCGATGGATAAGCGTCTGATCACCGTGGTCTCCGATGCCGTGGCCAAGGCTGCGATCGAATCCGGCGTAGCCACGCTGCCCTATCCGAAGCACTACCCGCTGAGCTCGGTGGATGAGGTGTTCAACGGCTAAGCCGTTGGATGCAGCAAACAAGAAACCCGCCTAGGCGGGTTTTTTGTTGAGTGCGATTTTGCTGCAAGCGACAGGCTCTTGCCTGCGGCTTGCAGCTGGCTTCAGAACAGATCGATCGGCGCCATTTCATCGGCGGGCAGAGGGCTGCCGGGCGCGCCGCTACCTGGTTCGAACTCATTCATCGGCGGCGGTGAATCCTCGCTCTTGAACACCTCGAAGTAGGCGTCCGGCGTGCCGGGCGATGCCGCGCGACCGCTGACGGGATCGACCCGCAGGGTCAGGATGCCCTTCGGCTCCTTGGGTGCATGGTTGGGGCGATCCTTGAGCACCGGCCCCATGTAGTTCATCCAGATCGGCAGCGCCACGGTGCCGCCGTACTCGTTGCGGCCCAGGCTTTCCGGCTGATCGAAGCCGGCCCATACGGTGGTGACGTAGTCGGCGTTATAGCCGGAGAACCAGCTGTCCTTGGACTCGTTGGTGGTGCCGGTCTTGCCGGCCAGGTCATTACGGCCCAGCGCCATCGCTCGGCGGCCGGTACCGCGACGAATCACGTCCTGCAGCATGCTGGTCATGATGTAGGCCGTGCGCTCGTCGATGATCTGTGCGGCGACCTTCGGTTCTTCCACCGGCAGCTCGTTGTCGGTGCTGACCGCCAGGCTGGCGTCATTCGCCGCCGGAGCCGTGCCGGGAACCCGGGCGGGGTTGGCGCGGAACAGTGTCTTGCCGTTGCGGTCGTCGATGCGCTGGATCAGGTAAGGCTCGATCTTGTATCCGCCGTTGGCGAAGGTCGCCCAGCCTTCGGCAATTTCCAGCGGTGTGAGGCTGGCCGTGCCGAGTGCCAGCGACAGATTGCGTGGCAGATCCTGCTCACTGAAGCCGAAACGCTGGATGTAATCGAGTGTGCGAGAGACTCCGAGATCCTGCAGCAGGCGAATCGAAACCAGGTTGCGCGACTTGTACAGCGCCTCCCGCAGACGGATTGGGCCGAGGAAGGTGTTGTTGTCGTTCTTCGGCCGCCATTTCTGCGACAGGTAGTCGTCGGAGAGAATGATCGGCGCGTCGTTGACCAGGGTCGCGGCAGTGTAGCCGTTGTCCAGCGCGGCGCTATAGATGAAGGGCTTGAAGCTGGAGCCAGGTTGGCGTTTGGCCTGTACCGCGCGGTTGTAGTTGCTCTGGTCGAAGGAGAAGCCGCCGACCAGAGACTGAATCGCCCCGCTGTAAGGATCGAGCGAAACCAGCGCGCTCTGCGCGGCGGGAATCTGCACGAAGTTCAGGCTGCCGTCGCTCTGGCGTTGCACCCTGACGATGTCGCCGACCTTGGCCACGTCCGCTGGTTGCTGTGGGCGCGGGCCGAGGCTGTTGGTATTGAGGAAGGGGCGTGCCCATTTCATGCTGTCCCAGGACACGGCCTGTTCTTCGCCGTTGCGAGTCAGCACGAGAATGCCGCTCTTCTCCACCTGCGTGACGACCGCGGGTTCCAGGCCGCCTATGGTGCGGAACTTGCCCAGCTCGGTCAGCCAGGTTTCCCGTGTCATGCCGGGGAGGCGGCTTTCCGGCCCGCGATAGCCATGGCGCTGGTCGTAGGCGATCAGCCCGTCGCGTAGCGCGGTGTTGGCGATCTCCTGCAGATTGCCGGGCACGGTGGTGGTGACGTTGTAGCCCTCGGTGTACGCCTCGCTGCCGTAGCGCCCAACCATTTCGGCTCGCGCCATCTCGGCAATGTAGGGGGCGTTCAACTCGGGAGTGGGGACGTGGTAGCGGGCATCCACTTCCTCGGCCAGCGCGCTCTCATAGCGGGCCTGGTCGATGCGCCCGAGTCGATAGAGGCGACCGAGAATCCAGTCACGACGTTCCTTGGCGCGGGTCGGGTTGACCAGCGGGTTGTAGCGCGACGGCGCCTTCGGCAGGCCGGCGATCATGGCCATCTGAGCCAGCGACAGATCGCGGATGGATTTGCCGTAGTAGACTTGTGCGGCTGCCTCGATACCGTAAGCGCGGTTGCCGAGGTAGATCTTGTTCACGTAGAGCTCGAGGATTTCGTCCTTGCTCAACTCACGTTCGATCTGCAGTGCCAGAAGAATTTCCGTGGCTTTGCGCGAGAAGCTGCGCTCGTTGGTGAGAAAGAAGTTCTTCGCCACCTGCATGGTGATGGTGCTGCCACCGCTCTGTATCTGGCCGCTCTTCAATAATTGCGTGGCAGCGCGCATCAGGCTGGTCACATCGACGCCATAATGGTTGGCGAAATTATCGTCCTCGGCCGCAAGCAGTGCGCTGATGAAGTCCTTGGGGATTTCGTCGAAGCGAATGGGGGAGCGTCGCATTTCACCGAACTCGGCAATCAGCTTGGCATCGCTGCTGTAGACGCGCAGCGGGATCTGCAGCTGAACCTGGCGCAGCGACTCGACGGACGGAAGGGTAGGACTAAGATAAAGGTATGCGCCGCTTAAACTGAGCAACAGTCCACAAAATACGGCAACGCAAGACCACCAGAAGAACTTCAGCAGGCGCATCAAAATGTCAGGAATTCCAAGTAAAAGAATGAGTTAAGCAGTAGCCGAGGCTAAAAGGGAAAAACTGATCACATTATAAGCGTTTTTTCCTCGGGGTAGCCATTTGCGCTTCTGTCAAGACTGATATTTAATGTGGAAAAACATAAATAGTCCGTAAGTCGCGGATGCCAATAGGAAAACGGTCGTGCTAGGGCTCTTCAAGAAGAAAGCGAATACGCTGCTGGGGATCGATATCAGCTCGACCTCGGTCAAGCTCCTCGAATTGAGTCGCTCGGGAAGCCGCTACAAGGTAGAGGCTTACGCCGTCGAGCCGCTCCCGCCGAATGCTGTGGTGGAAAAGAACATCGCCGAACTCGAAGGGGTGGGGCAGGCGATTTCTCGCGTGCTGGTCAAGGCCAAGAGTGGCGTCAAGAGCGCTGCAGTGGCGGTGGCGGGTTCCGCCGTGATTACCAAGACCATCGAGATGGAAGCCGGGCTTTCGGACGACGATCTGGAGAACCAGCTGAAGATCGAAGCCGACCAATACATTCCTTACCCGCTCGAAGAAGTGGCCATCGATTTCGAGGTTCAGGGGCCTGCGGCCCGCAACCCCGAGCGTGTCGAGGTGCTGCTCGCGGCCTGTCGAAAAGAAAACGTCGAAGTGCGTGAGGCAGCGCTCGCCCTGGCTGGGCTGACTGCCAAGGTCGTCGATGTCGAGGCTTATGCTCTGGAGCGTGCCTATGGTCTGCTCGAGGCGCAGTTGGGTGCCGGGCACGATGAGCTGACCGTCGCAGTGGTGGATATCGGCGCCACCATGACGACGCTGAGTGTTTTGCACAACGGGCGCACCATCTACACCCGTGAACAGCTCTTCGGTGGCAAGCAACTGACCGAGGAAATCCAGCGCCGTTATGGTCTTTCCGTTGAGGAGGCCGGGCTGGCCAAGAAGCAGGGCGGCTTGCCGGACGACTACGATGCCGAAGTGTTGCAGCCCTTCAAGGAAGCGGTCGTTCAGCAGGTGTCGCGCTCGTTGCAATTCTTCTTCGCGGCTGGGCAGTTCAATGATGTCGACTACATCCTCCTGGCTGGTGGCACGGCATCGATACCTGATCTCGATCGTCTCATTCAGCAGAAGATCGGAACGCAAACCCTCGTGGCCAATCCCTTCGCCGACATGGCGCTGGGCAGCAAGGTCAATGCTGGTGCGCTGGCCAGTGATGCGCCGTCACTGATGATTGCCTGTGGTCTGGCGATGAGGAGTTTCGACTGATGGCACGGATCAACCTACTTCCCTGGCGTGAACAGCTACGAGAAGAGCGCAAGCAGCGCTTTCTTGTCAGTCTGGTTGGCGTGCTGATTGTCGCGGCAGGCCTCGTCTTTCTGGGTGACCAGATGCTGTCTTCAGCTATTGATAACCAGAACGCACGAAATGGCTTCATCAAGAAGGAAATCGCGGTTCTGGATGCGCGAATCAAGGAGATCAGCGAGCTGAAAACGCGTCGTCAGCAGTTGCTTGAGCGGATGAAGATCATTCAGGACTTGCAGGGTAACAGGCCGATCATCGGGCGCATTTTCGACCAGTTGGTAAGAACCTTGCCTGATGGTGTGTATTTCACCAGCGTGAAGATGAATGGCAAGGACATCGCCATCGTCGGGGCTGCCGAGTCCAATAACCGGGTTTCCAATCTCATGCGTAATCTCGATGCCTCCGAGTGGCTGACGGCGCCTAATCTGACCGAGGTGAAAGCCGTCACGGCTGGCGCGGTGGATCAGGCCAACGTATTCCAGTTGACGGTCAAGCAGACGCAGCCCGATCAGCAGCAGCCGGAGGCCGGGAAATGAGTATTCGCGAGTCTCTGGAAAGTTTGCGCAGTGTAGATATCAATGAACTCGATGTTAATAACGTTGGGTCGTGGCCGGGGCCGGTCAAGTTCATTGCGGGCTTGCTGTTGTTTATCGTTGTGCTGGTTCTGGGTTACAACTTTCACCTGAAAGATCTCCAGGCGGCTCTGGAGCGAAGCCAGCAAGAGGAAACTACGCTCAAGGAGCAATTCTCCAGCAAGGCCTTTCAGGCTGCGAATCTTGAAGCCTACAAGGAGCAGATGAAGGAAATGGAGGTGTCGTTTGGGGCAATGCTCAAGCAATTACCCAGTGATACTGAAGTTCCTGGCCTTCTGGAGGATATTACGCGCACCGGATTGGGCAGCGGTTTGGAGTTTCAGGAAATCAAGTTGCTGCCTGAAGTGACGCAACAGTTCTATATCGAGTTGCCGATTCAGATAAAGGTCACGGGCACTTATCACGACCTCGCGACCTTCGTCAGTGGTGTGGCCAGTCTGCCGCGTATCGTCACCCTGCATGACTTTGAATTGGCACCGGCTGGTGCCGACAGCTCCACCCGGTTGAGCATGCAAATCATGGCTAAAACCTATCGCTACAACGACAAGGGGGCTCAATGATGCGTTTTGCTCGCATGGCTCTCGTGGTGAGTGTTTCCCTGCTTGCAGGTTGTGGAGCGGGTGGGGATTTTTCTGATTTGCGTGCCTATATGGACGAGGTGCGTGCCAAGCCGAAAGGTGCAATAGAACCCCTTCCGACTTTTCAGCCTTACGAGAGCTTCACTTACAAGGCTGCATCACTGCGAAGCCCGTTCCAGCCCCCCATCAAGATCGACGTCGTCGCTCGTCAGAAGGGTTCAAAGGAAATCAAGCCTGACGAAAGCCGAGTCAAACAGTTCCTGGAAGGTTTCAACATCGAAACATTCCAGATGGTGGGATCCTTGAGGAATGAACACGAGCTTTTCGCGCTGGTTAGCGGCGCAGGTGGGGTTCATCGGGTCAAGGTTGGCGATTATCTGGGGCGTAATGACGGCAAGATCACTGCTATCGACGAGTCCAGAATCGATGTGATCGAGATCGTTCCTGATGGTGAGGGTGGCTGGCTGGAGCGTCCTCGTACGCTGCCCTTGAAGGAGCGCTCTTGAAGGAGCAAATGAAGAAATGAATACCAATAATCTGTCTGCCAAGCAGGGTACGAAAATGAATGGCTCTCTCTCGCGTCTGAGCGTCGCACTGATGGCGGTACTGTTATCGCCTTCGGTTCTGGCTGCGAATCTTCAGGGTATGGATGTCGCAAGCCTGCCAGGCGATCGTATCGAGCTGAAGCTCTCCTTCGATGAGCCGGTCGCAGCTCCTCGTGGTTACACCATTGAGCAACCGGCGCGTATCGCTCTCGATCTTCCGGGTGTATCCAACAAGCTTGGCACCAAGAATAAGGAGCTGGGCGCTGGGAATGCGCGCAGCGTGACCTTCGTCGAGGCCAAGGATCGTACGAGGTTGATCGTCAACCTGACTGCTCTGACGCCTTACAGCACGCGCGTCGAGGGCAACGATCTCTATGTTCTCGTAGGTGATGCGGCATCTGCAGCGAGCCGTCCTGTTGCTGCGACACCGGCTCCGGTCGTTCAGGCTCCGCAAAATAAGACCTATGGCGTGCAAACCAAGGCGGTGAGCAATATCGATTTTCAACGTGGCGAACAGGGTGAAGGCAATGTGGTCATCACCCTGTCCGATGCCTCGGTGAGTCCGGATATTCAGGAGCAGGGCGGGAAGATTCGTCTCGACTTCGCCAAGACTCAGCTGCCCGAGTCGCTGCGCGTGCGTCTGGATGTCAAGGATTTTGCCACGCCGGTGCAATTCGTTAGCGCGACCGGTACGGGCGACAAGGCCAGTATCCTGATCGAGCCGGTTGGTCAGTACGACTACCTCGCCTACCAGACCGACAACAAGCTGACGTTGAGTGTCAAGCCGATCAGTCAGGAGGATGTAGAGCGTCGCAACGCAGATCGATTTGCCTATACGGGTGAAAAGCTGTCGCTCAATTTTCAGGACATCGATGTTCGCTCGGTTCTTCAGTTGATTGCGGACTTTACCGATCTGAATCTGGTCGCCAGCGATACCGTTGCCGGCAATATCACGTTGCGCCTGCAGAATGTTCCTTGGGATCAGGCGCTGGATCTGGTTCTGAAAACCAAGGGATTGGATAAGCGCAAGATGGGCAACGTGTTGCTGGTTGCGCCTGCTGATGAAATCGCTGCGCGTGAGCGTCAAGAGTTGGAATCGCAGAAACAAATCGCCGAGCTCGCGCCGCTGCGTCGCGAGTTGATTCAAGTCAACTACGCCAAGGCTGCAGATATCGCCAAGTTATTCCAGTCGGTTACCAGTACTGGCGGCGGTGCAAGTGGTACTGGTAGTGGCGCTTCGGTGGAAGAGCGTGGATCGCTTGCAGTTGATGACCGTACCAACAGCATCATTGCTTATCAGACTCAGGAGCGCCTTGATGAGCTGCGCCGCATCGTTGCTCAGTTGGATGTGGCTGTGCGTCAGGTGATGATTGAAGCGCGTATCGTAGAAGCCAATGTGGGGTATGACAAAAGTTTGGGCGTTCGCTGGGGCGGCACTTTAGGTGGGGCTGGATCGAAATGGCGCTCCTACGGTAAGGATGGTGCCACGGGCGTTGACCCGGAAGGTGCTGGTAGTTGTGGGCCCTTTGGTGGTGCATGTACTCGCCCTACAGTTGGAACTACTAACGTGCCTGTTCCTTTCGTTGATATGGGGGCTACCAATAGCACTTCCGGCATTGGTATTGGATTTATCACGGATAACGCCATTCTCGATTTGCAGCTTTCGGCAATGGAGAAAACAGGTAATGGCGAAGTTGTCTCTCAGCCCAAAGTGGTAACTTCCGACAAGGAAACTGCAAAAATTCTAAAAGGTACTGAGGTTCCTTATCAGGAGTCCAGTTCTAGTGGTGCTACAACTGTTTCCTTCAAGGAGGCAGCTCTGGCCCTAGAAGTGACCCCCCAGATTACTCCTGATAATCGAATCATTATTGAAGTGCGGGTGAATAAAGATGAGCCCGACTACCAGAATGAGGTGTTGGGTGTGCCGCCGATCAAGAAAAACGAGGTTAATGCCAAAGTTTTGGTTAATGACGGCGAGACAATCGTGATTGGCGGCGTTTTCTCAAATACCCAGAGTTCCTCTGTCGATAAGGTTCCGTTCTTGGGGGATTTGCCTTATCTCGGGCGCCTGTTCAGGCGGGATACTGTGCAGGATCAGAAAGAAGAGCTGTTGATCTTTCTCACGCCGCGTATCATGAATACCCAAGCCATTGCCGTGAATCGATGACCTAAGTGCGGAATGTAATTCTCGTAGGCCCGATGGGGGCTGGAAAGAGCACCATCGGGCGTTTGCTTGCCAAAGAACTGCGTTTGCCCTTCAAGGACTCCGACAAGGAGATCGAGCAGCGTACCGGTGCCGACATTCCCTGGATCTTCGATGTTGAGGGGGAGCAGGGGTTTCGGGAGCGCGAGCAGGCGGTGATCGCCGAGCTGGCGCAGCAGGATGGTCTGGTGCTGGCCACTGGCGGTGGCGTCGTGATGCGTCCGGAGAACCGGCGTGCCTTGCACGCAGGCGGTCGTGTGGTCTATCTGCATACCTCCGTCGAGCAGCAGATCGACCGTACGGCGCGTGATCGCAATCGCCCTCTTTTGCGTACGGCCAACCCTGCTCAAGTGCTGCGCGATCTGATGGCGTTGCGCGACCCGCTTTATCGTGAGGTGGCCGACGTCATCATCGAGACGGATGAGCGGCCTCCACGTATGGTCGTCCAAGAGATCCTCGCTCGGCTGGAGACGCTTTCGCCCCGTTAAAGCGTAGGGCGAACTGCGTTATCCTAGCGGCCTTTCCATCCTGGGGGCGTCATGCAGACTCTTCACGTTGATCTCGGCGAACGCAGTTATCCCATTTACATCGGCCAAGGCCTGCTGTGTCGTTCTGAGTTGCTGGCACAGCATATCGCGGGGCGTCAGGTGGCGATCGTCACCAATGAAACGGTCGCCCCGCTTTATCTGCACGCATTGCAGCAGTCTCTCGCGCCATACAGTGTCGCCTCAGTGGTGTTGCCTGATGGCGAGGCCTTCAAGAACTGGGAAACCCTGCAACTGATCTTCGACGGATTGCTGACCGCGCGACATGACCGCCGTACCACGGTCGTTGCTCTGGGTGGCGGTGTTATCGGCGATATGGCAGGGTTTGCCGCTGCCTGTTATCAGCGCGGCGTCGATTTCATTCAGGTGCCGACCACGCTGCTCTCTCAGGTAGATTCTTCGGTCGGCGGCAAGACCGGAATCAACCACCCTCTGGGCAAGAACATGGTTGGGGCGTTCTATCAGCCCAATGCCGTACTGATCGATACCGCGACGCTCAATACCCTGCCGGTTCGCGAGTTGTCGGCTGGTCTGGCTGAGGTCATCAAGTATGGCCTGATCTGCGATGAACCTTTCCTCGGTTGGCTCGAGCAGAATATGTCGGCTCTGCGTGCGCTCGATCAACAGGCACTGACCGAGGCCATCGAGCGCTCCTGCGCGGCCAAGGCGCGAGTGGTTGGTGCTGATGAGCGTGAGTCGGGTATTCGTGCGACGCTGAATCTGGGGCACACCTTTGGCCATGCCATCGAGACCGAGCAGGGGTATGGTGTCTGGCTGCATGGTGAGGCTGTTGCTGCAGGCACGGTGATGGCGCTGGAAATGTCGCATCGCCTGGGCTGGTTGGCCACAGCAGAGCGTGATCGTGGTATCCGCTTGTTGCAGGCTGCCGGTCTGCCAGTTGTGCCGCCGCAGGACATGACGCCGGAGCAGTTCCTGGCACACATGGCTGTGGACAAGAAAGTGCTGGATGGTCAGTTGCGCCTGGTGCTGCTGAAGCGCCTGGGTGAGGCCGTGGTGACGGCCGACTATCCGCGAGAGATTCTCGATGCCACGCTGCGAGCGGATTACGCTGCGCTGGCCCGCTCGATCAACGCTTGAAGAGTGATCCATGACCAGTTTGCACGCTGACGAAGCGTTTCTAGCCCATTACCAGCTCAGTCACGACCCTTTTGCGCCGAGAGTGCCTGGCTTCAAGTTCTTTCCGGCGCAGCGCAAGCCCGTGCTGGGGCAGTTGCACCACTTGGCTCGCTACAGCCAGTTGCTGTTGGTGGTTACTGGGCCTGAGGGCAGTGGCAAGACCTTGTTGCGTCAGGCGCTGGTTGCCAGTACCAACAAGCAGGCGGTACAGAGTGTGGTCATCGCCCAGGGTATTCAGGGCGGTGAGGCGATGCTGCGTCAGGTCGCTCAGGGATTGTCGCTGGCGAGTGCCGATACACGCAGTATCCTGAACCAGATCGGTCAACTGGCCCTGACCGGGCAGGAGGTCTACCTCCTGATCGACGATGCCGATCAGCTGGATGATGCTGCGCTCAAGGTGGTGCTTGCGCTCGCTGCCGGTGATGGTGAAGGGCGACCGCATGTGTTCCTTTTTGCCAAGGACGATTTGCTGGCGCGTCTTGAGGCCTTGGCTGGGGGCGAGGAGTGCTATCACGCGATAGAGCTGCAGCCTTACGCAGAGGATGAGACGCGCGACTACCTCGCGCAGCGTCTGGAGGGGGCAGGGCAGGGCGTCGATATTCTGAGCGAAGAGCAGGTCGAAGATATTCATCAGCGTTCCGGCGGCTGGCCGGGTGCGATAAATACCGAGGCGCGTGAGATTCTGATCGAGCAGATGTTGGCGCAGCGCTCGGATGGGCGTCGCCGTGGTTTTTCTTTCTCTCTGCCGAAGAAGCACCTATTGGCGCTTGGCGTTGTATTGATCGGCGTGGTTGCAGCCTGGTTGATGCAGGGGCGTGAGACGAGCCCGGCCAATGTGCCGGTCGCAAGCTCTGCGCTGCCGCTGGAGTCAGCAAAGAGCGGGGTGCAGGAAGACGAAGTGGCTCCTGCTCGTGAGGGCGGTGCTGCGCCTGCGATCGAGTTTGCTGGTAACAGTCAGCCGCTGCCGTTGCCTCTGGTTGGTGAGTCGCAAACTGTAATCCGTCAGCCCTTGGCCGAGGCGGCAGGCGAGGAGCTGGATGATTTCGAGCCCCCGGCTGTACCGCAGCCCTCGACGGTAACGGCGCCTTCTGCGTCAATCCCTGCTGCACCTGCACCTGCACCTGCACCTGCACCTGCACCTGCACCTGCACCTGCACCCAAGCCTGTCGTGCAGCCCAAGCCAGCAGAGCCTGTAGCTGCAAAGCCGGCACCTGTTCCTGCTCCCGCGAAATCGCCAGCGCCAAGTCCGTCAAGTGACAACTGGTATGCTCAGCAGCCGGCCTCGCGTTATGCATTGCAAGTGGTGGGTTCTCGTTCGGAGGCCAATATTCAGGCCATGGTGCGTCAGGGCGGCAGCGAATATCACTACTTCAAGAAGATCCACCAAGGGCAGCCCCTGTACGTGCTTACCTACGGTAGTTTTGCCAGTCGCGATGCAGCGCAGGCTGCTGTCAAGACGCTGCCGGCGAAGCTGCAGGCCGGGAAGCCCTGGCCGCGAACCATCGGCAGCATCCAGCAGGAAATGAGCCGCTAGTCCGTCGTTGCGGAGGGCGGTGTAACGACCGCCCTTTCCTCTTGCCTGTTCACTCCAAACAGCATTCAATCGAACCGCTCGAGGTTACGGGCTGGGCTGTCTGCGCGGCCGGGCCTCATCAAAGATGACCATTCGGTCTCTAGCACGACCCTTGCGCCTTATCCTTCGTTTTTGCGACATAAATTTTCACCCCTTCGCCACGAAAATTTGTGACGCCGTGGGCGGATATGTACAATGACCTCCCTTTTGCCTGTGCAAAGCTGGCCCGTGCCCGCTTTTCGGGTTTAAGTAATTGAATTAGAAAGTAATTTGCCTGAAGTCTAGGCAGCCTGGTGAGAGTTTCCCCTATGAAAGCAGGTTTGTACCGTCCTGATGAGTTCAAGGATAACTGCGGCTTCGGCTTGATCGCCCATATGCAAGGTGAGGCTAGTCATCACCTGCTCAAGACCGCTATTGAGGCCCTCACCTGCATGACTCACCGCGGCGGTATCAACGCCGACGGCAAGACCGGTGATGGCTGCGGCCTGCTGATCCAGAAGCCCGATCAATTCCTGCGTGCCATCGCCCAGGAGCAGTTCGGCGTCGAACTGCCCGGGCAATATGCCGTGGGCATGGTGTTCTTCAATCAGGACTCGGCCAAAGCCGAAGCCGCGCGCGAGAACATGAACCGCGAAATCCTCGCGGCCGGTCTGCAACTGGTGGGCTGGCGCAAGGTGCCGATCGATACCAGCGTGCTTGGCCAGTTGGCGCTGGAGCGTCTGCCGCAGATCGAGCAGGTGTTCATCGGTGGTGATGGCCTGTCCGACCAGGAATTCGCCATCAAGCTGTTCAGCGCCCGCCGTCGCTCGTCGGTGGCCAACGCCGATGATAGCGATCACTACATCTGCAGCTTTTCGCACAAGACCATCATCTACAAAGGTCTGATGATGCCGGCGGATCTGCAGCAGTTCTACCCCGATCTGGGTGACGAGCGCCTGCAGACCGCCATCGCGGTTTTCCACCAGCGCTTTTCCACCAACACCCTGCCGAAGTGGCCGCTGGCGCAGCCTTTCCGCTATCTCGCGCACAACGGCGAGATCAACACCATCACCGGTAACCGCAACTGGGCGCAGGCCCGTCGCACCAAGTTCGCCAACGAGCTGATCCCGGATCTCGACGAGCTGGGCCCGCTGGTCAACCGCGTTGGCTCCGACTCCTCGAGTATGGACAACATGCTCGAACTGATGGTCACCGGTGGCATCGACCTGTTCCGTGGCCTGCGCATGATCATTCCGCCGGCCTGGCAGAACGTCGAGACCATGGACGCCGACCTGCGTGCGTTCTACGAATACAACTCCATGCACATGGAGCCCTGGGATGGCCCGGCCGGCGTGGTGCTGACCGATGGCCGCCATGCCGTTTGCCTGCTCGACCGTAACGGTCTGCGCCCGGCGCGCTGGGTCACCACCAAGAATGGCTACATCACCCTGGCCTCCGAAATCGGCGTGTGGGATTACCAGCCCGAGGACGTCATCGCCAAGGGCCGTGTCGGCCCGGGGCAGATCCTCGCCGTCGACACCGAAACCGGCCAGGTGCTGGACACCGAGTCCATCGACAGCCGCCTGAAGTCGCGCCACCCCTACAAGCTGTGGCTGCGCAAGCATGCTCAGCGCATCAAGGCGACGCTGGAAGACCGCGACCATGGTTCGGCTTTCTACGACCCGGATCAGCTCAAGCAGTACATGAAGATGTTCCAGGTCACCTTCGAGGAGCGTGACCAGGTGCTGCGCCCGCTCGGTGAGCAGGGCCAGGAAGCCGTGGGCTCCATGGGCGATGACACGCCGATGGCCGTGCTCAGCCAGCGCGTGCGCTCGCCCTACGATTACTTCCGCCAGCAGTTCGCCCAGGTCACCAACCCGCCGATCGACCCGCTGCGCGAAGCGATCGTCATGTCCCTGGAAATCTGTCTGGGCGCCGAGCGCAACATCTTCAGCGAGTCGCCGGAGCACGCCACCCGTGTGATCCTCAGCAGCCCGGTGATCTCGCCGGCCAAGTGGCGCGCGCTGATGAACCTGGATCGCCCCGGCTTCGACCGTCATGTCATCGACATGAACTACGACGAGTCGCTGGGTCTGGAAGCCGCCGTGCGCAATATGGCCGACCAGGCCGAGGAAGCCGTACGTGCGGGCAAGGTGCTGCTGGTGCTGACCGACCGCCACATCGCTCCAGGCAAGCTGCCGGCGCATGCCGCACTGGTCACCGGCGCCGTGCATCACCGCCTGACCGAGAAAGGTCTGCGCTGCGACTGCAACATCCTGGTGGAAACCGCCACCGCGCGTGACCCGCACCACTACGCCGTGCTGCTGGGCTTCGGCGCCTCGGCGGTCTACCCGTTCCTGGCCTACGAAGTGCTGGGCGACCTGATCCGCACCGGCGAAGTGCTGGGCGATCTGTACGAAGTGTTCAAGTACTACCGCAAGGGCATCTCCAAGGGCCTGCTGAAGATCCTCTCGAAGATGGGTATCTCCACGGTCGCGTCCTATCGCGGTGCGCAACTGTTCGAGGCGGTCGGCCTGGCTGACGAAGTCACCGAACTGTGCTTCCGGGGTGTGGCCAGCCGCATCCAGGGCGCGCGTTTCGTCGACATCGAAAGCGAGCAGAAGCTGCTGTCCCAGGAGGCCTGGAACAACCGCAAGGCGATCCAGCAGGGCGGTCTGCTCAAGTTCGTCTACGGCGGCGAATACCACGCCTACAATCCGGACGTGGTGCGCACGCTGCAGGAAGCCGTGCAGCAGGGCAACTACGAGAAGTACAAGGCATACTCGACGCTGGTCGATACCCGTCCGGTATCGATGATCCGCGACCTGCTCAAGGTCAAGGAATCCGCCACGCCGATCAGTCTCGACGAAGTCGAGCCGCTGCAGTCGATCTTCAAACGCTTCGATGCCGCTGGTATCTCCCTCGGCGCGCTGTCGCCAGAGGCGCACGAGGCGCTGGCCGAGGCGATGAACCGCCTGGGTGGTCGCTCCAACTCCGGTGAGGGCGGCGAAGACCCTGCCCGCTACGGCACCATCAAGAGCTCGAAGATCAAGCAGGTGGCCACCGGCCGCTTTGGCGTGACCCCGGAATACCTGGTCAACGCCGAAGTGCTGCAGATCAAGGTGGCCCAGGGCGCCAAGCCCGGTGAGGGCGGCCAGTTGCCGGGCGGCAAGGTCAACGGCCTGATCGCCAAGCTGCGCTACGCGGTGCCGGGTGTGACCCTGATTTCGCCGCCGCCGCACCACGATATCTACTCGATCGAAGACCTGGCGCAGCTGATCTATGACCTCAAGCAGGTCAACCCGAAGGCGCTGGTGTCGGTCAAGCTGGTGGCGGAAGCCGGTGTCGGCACCATCGCTGCCGGTGTGGCCAAGGCCTATGCCGACCTGATCACCATTTCCGGTTACGACGGTGGTACCGGCGCATCGCCGCTGACCTCCATCCGCTATGCCGGTGCGCCGTGGGAACTGGGCCTGGCTGAAACCCACCAGACCCTGCGCGGCAACGACCTGCGCGGCAAGGTGCGGGTACAGACCGATGGTGGTCTGAAAACCGGTCTGGACGTGATCAAGGCGGCCATCCTCGGCGCCGAGAGCTTCGGCTTCGGTACTGCGCCGATGGTAGCCCTGGGCTGCAAATACCTGCGTATCTGCCACCTGAACAACTGCGCCACCGGCGTGGCCACGCAGAACGACAAGCTGCGCAAGGATCACTTCATCGGCACCGTCGAGATGGTGATGAACTTCTTCACCTACGTCGCCGAGGAAACCCGCGAGTGGCTGGCCAAGCTGGGCGTGCGCAGCCTGGAAGAGCTGATCGGGCGTACCGATCTGCTCGAAGTGCTGCCGGGCGAAACCGCCAAGCAGGGCAACCTGGATCTGTCGCCGTTGCTGGCCAGCGCCAATATTCCGGCTGACAAGCCGCAGTTCTGCCAGGTGCCGAAGAACCCGCCGTTCGACGAAGGCCTGCTGGCCGAGAAGATGGTGGAAATGGCCAAGGACGCGATCGCCAACAAAACCGGTGGTGAGTACGAGCTGAATATCGGCAACTGCGACCGCTCCATCGGTGCGCGCATTTCCGGTGAGATCGCCCGTGTGCATGGCAACCAGGGCATGGTTGATGCCCCGATCACCTTCCGCTTCAAGGGCACTGCCGGGCAGAGCTTCGGCGTGTGGAACGCCGGTGGTCTGCACCTGCGCCTGGAAGGCGACGCCAACGACTACGTGGGCAAGGGCATGACTGCAGGCAAGATCGTCATCACCCCGCCCGCTGGCAGCCCGTTCGCCACCGAGGACAGCGCCATCATCGGCAACACCTGCCTGTACGGCGCCACGGGCGGCAAGCTGTTCGCCACCGGCACTGCGGGCGAGCGTTTTGCCGTGCGTAACTCCGGCGCTCACGCCGTGGTGGAAGGCACTGGCGATCACTGCTGCGAGTACATGACCGGCGGTTTCGTCTGCGTACTGGGCAAGACCGGCTACAACTTCGGCTCGGGCATGACCGGTGGTTTCGCCTACGTACTCGACATGGACAACGGCTTCTACGACCGCGTCAACCACGAGCTGGTGGAAATCCAACGCATCAACAACGAGGCGATGGAGGCTTACCGCAGCCACCTGGAAAGCGTGCTGGCCGAGTATGTCGAAGAAACCGGTAGCGAGTGGGGGCAGAACCTGCTGGAAAACCTGGACGATTACCTGCGCAAGTTCTGGCTGGTGAAACCGAAAGCTGCGAGTCTGAAGTCGCTGCTGTCCAGCACACGTGCCAACCCACAGTAAAGCCGCAAGCGGCAAGCCCTTAGCTGCCAGTCAGAAGCAGCTCCGGGCTTGCCGATCCAACGTGATTGTCTTGCAGCTTGCAGCTTGATGCTTGCCGCTGCTGTTATGAGGTAATGCAATGACTGAACGTCTGAACAACGACTTCCAGTTCATCGAGGTCGGGCGCAAAGACCCGAAGAAGAAACTGCTGCGCCAGCGCAAGAAGGAATTCGTCGAGATCTACGACAACTTCAAGCCGGCGCAGGCCTGCGACCAGGCGCATCGCTGCCTGGGCTGCGGCAACCCGTATTGCGAGTGGAAGTGCCCGGTGCACAACTTCATTCCGAACTGGCTCAAGCTGGTCTCGGAAGGCAACATCCTGGCCGCCGCCGAGCTCTCGCACCAGACCAACACCCTGCCGGAAGTCTGCGGCCGCGTGTGCCCGCAGGATCGCCTCTGCGAAGGTGCTTGCACCCTCAATGACGGCTTCGGCGCGGTGACCATCGGTTCGGTGGAGAAGTACATCACCGACACCGCCTTCGCCATGGGCTGGCGCCCGGACATGTCCAAGGTCAAACCGACCGGCAAGCGTGTCGCGGTGATCGGCGCCGGCCCGGCCGGCCTGGGCTGTGCCGACGTACTGGTGCGCAACGGCGTGACCCCGGTGGTGTTCGACAAGAACCCGGAAATCGGTGGCCTGCTGACCTTCGGCATCCCCGAGTTCAAGCTGGAGAAGAGCGTGCTCAGCCGTCGCCGTGAAGTCTTCACCGGTATGGGCATCGAGTTCCGCCTGAATACCGAGATCGGCAAGGACGTGACCATGCAGCAACTGCTGGATGAGTACGATGCCGTATTCATGGGCATGGGCACCTACACCTACATGAAGGGCGGCTTCCCGGGTGAGGATCTGCCGGGCGTCTATGACGCGCTGGACTTCCTCATCGCCAACGTTAACCGCAACCTCGGTTTCGAGAAGTCGCCGGAAGACTTCATCGACATGAAGGGCAAGCGCGTCGTGGTGCTGGGCGGTGGTGACACCGCGATGGACTGCAACCGCACCTCGATCCGTCAGGGCGCCAAGTCCGTGACCTGCGCCTACCGTCGTGACGAAGAGAACATGCCGGGCTCGCGCAAGGAAGTGAAGAACGCCAAGGAAGAGGGCGTGAAGTTCCTCTTCAACCGCCAGCCCATCGCCATCGTCGGCGACGGCAAGGTGGAAGGCATCAAGGTGGTCGAGACCCGTCTCGGTGAGCCGGATGCCCGCGGCCGCCGCAGCCCCGAGCCGATTCCGGGCTCCGAGGAAGTCATCCCGGCCGAAGCCGTGTTGATCGCCTTCGGCTTCCGTCCGAGCCCGGCGCCCTGGTTCGAGCAGTTCGAGATCCAGACCGACAGCCAGGGCCGCGTCGTGGCTCCGGAGAAGAACACCTTCAAGCACCAGACCAGCAACCCGAAGATCTTCGCCGGTGGCGATATGGTGCGAGGTTCCGACCTGGTGGTGACGGCGATCTTCGAGGGCAGGAACGCCGCCGAAGGTATCCTGGATTATCTGGGCGTCTGATCGATTGCGTCGCGGCTTGCCCGCGACAAATTGACCCGATGGATAAAAGGCACGGCACCCGCCGTGCCTTTTGTTTTGGGCTCTGCGAAAATGCCCGCACTTTTTTCGCTGGATGCTGCCATGACCGCCCTGAAGAACGACCGTTTCCTGCGTGCCCTGCTCAAGCAACCCGTGGATGTCACGCCGATCTGGATGATGCGCCAGGCTGGCCGCTATCTGCCGGAGTACCGCGCGACCCGGGCCAAGGCCGGCGACTTCGTGAGCCTGATGAAGAATCCGCAGTTGGCCTGCGAGGTCACCATCCAGCCGCTGGATCGTTACCCGCAGCTGGATGCGGCGATTCTCTTCTCCGACATCCTCACCATCCCCGATGCCATGGGCCAGGGGCTGTATTTCGAGACGGGTGAAGGTCCGCGCTTCAAGAAGGTGATCAGCAACCTGGCCGATGTCGAGGCGCTGCCGGTCACCGATGCCGAGAAGGATCTGGGCTACGTGATGGACGCCGTGCGCACCATTCGCCGTGAGCTGAACGGTCGCGTGCCGCTGATCGGCTTCTCTGGCAGTCCGTGGACGCTGGCCACCTACATGGTAGAAGGCGGTTCGTCGAAGGACTTCCGCAAAACCAAGGCCATGCTCTACGACAACCCACAGACCTTGCACGCGCTGCTCGACAAGCTGGCGCAGTCGGTTACCGCTTACCTGAACGGCCAGATCCTGGCCGGTGCGCAGGCGGTGCAGATCTTCGATTCGTGGGGCGGCGCGCTGTCGGCGGCGGCCTATCAGGAGTTCTCCCTGGCCTACATGAAGAAGATCGTCGACGGTCTGATCCGCGAACACGACGGGCGTCGCGTGCCGGTGATCCTGTTCACCAAGGGCGGCGGTCTGTGGCTCGAATCCCTGGCCGACAGTGGTGCCGAGGCGCTGGGCCTGGACTGGACATGCGACATTGGCAGCGCTCGCGCTCGTGTCGGTGACAAGGTCGCCCTTCAAGGCAACATGGATCCGGCGGTGCTCTACGCCAAGCCGGCGGCGATTCGTGCCGAAGTGGCACGCATTCTGGCGGCCTATGGTGCCGGCAGCGGTCACGTGTTCAACCTCGGCCATGGCATCACCCCGGAAGTCGACCCCGCCAACGCGGCAGCCTTTTTCGAGGCCGTGCACGAGTTGTCGGCGCAGTACCATCAGTGACACATAAAAAAGCCCGGCATTGCCGGGCTTTTCGTTAGAAGTCTGAGCGGTACTTGGTATCGACCTTGCGCTTCTCCAGCGTGTACTGCGCGATATCGAGTTGGCCGCTGCCCAGTCGATCATCCAGTTCCTTCATCTCGCGCTCATGCAGCTTGGCAACGTGGGCTTTGGTCACGGTGTAATTGATGGCGCGAGAGGCATCGTAGCCACTGATGGGATCCCAGAGAATGGACAGTGGCCAGAACAGCAGGTTGACGACACCGAATCCGTATTCGCGCGCGTAGAACGACCCGCCGCCTGGTAGCAGGCCCAGAGCTGCGCCAGTACCCGGGCTCTTTTCCTCGATGGCCAGGCCACGGGCTTCATAGGAGTCGAGTTCAGCTTTTTGTACGGAATTGAGCCCGTTGGCGCAACCGGTGGTAATGGCGAGAAGGCCGCCGATCAATAGTGTGCGCAGGTATGGCATTGCATGTCCTTGATTTATAAGTGTTGTCCCGAGGCGCTCAGTGGCGCGGGGGCAAACTATCACGAGTGATGGCTCTTGGCTATTATCGGTGAGTTTTTTCCCACCTCGCGCTTGTCACAGCCTTTGCATAGAATCCAGGGTCACTCAGGCTCAGGGAGGTGTGCGATGCGACGTGTGGTGTTCAACCAGAAGGGCGGCGTGGGCAAATCCAGCATCGCCTGCAATCTCGCAGCCGTCAGTGCGGCGCAGGGCTATCGCACGCTGCTGATCGATCTCGACGCCCAGGCCAATTCGACGCATTACCTCACTGGGCTGACCGGTGAGGAGATTCCCATGGGCATCGCCGATTTCTTCAAGCAGACCCTGGCCTCCGGCCCGTTCGCCAAGAAGGGCAAGGTGGATATCTACGAAACGCCCTTCGAAAACTTGCATGTGGTCACGGCCACGGCCGAATTGGCCGAGCTGCAGCCCAAGCTCGAGCAGAAGCACAAGATCAACAAGCTGCGCAAACTGCTCGACGAGTTGGCGGAAGACTACGACCACATTTACCTGGATACGCCGCCGGCGCTGAACTTCTATACGGTTTCAGCTTTGATCGCGGCTGATCGTGTGCTGATTCCCTTCGATTGCGACAGCTTCTCGCGCAATGCGCTCTATGGCCTGCTGGCCGAGATCGAAGAACTCAAGGAGGATCATAACGAGGCGCTTGAGGTGGAAGGCATTGTGGTCAACCAGTTCCAGCCGCGCGCGACCTTACCGCAGCAGTTGCTGGATGAGCTGATTGCCGAAGGGCTGCCGGTGCTGCCGGTGAATCTGATGAGTTCGGTGAAGATGCGTGAATCGCACCAGGTGTGCACGCCGCTGATCCATCTCGATGCACGGCACAAGCTGACGCAGCAATTCGTCGAGCTGCACGACCTGCTAAACGCCAGTTGAGCGATTGAGCGGCAAAAACGCCGTGGCTGCCTCAGGCAGACCACGGCGTTTTCATGTCAGCGCACCACGAGTACGTCACACGGCGCCTTGTGCAAAAAGTGCTGCGCCAGGCTGCCCAGCAGTGCCTGGGAGAAGGCACTGCGGCCATGGCTGCCGAGCACCAGCAGGTCGCTGCGGCGTGCCTTGATCTGCTCCTGAAGGCTACGCAGGATACCGCCCTGCAGCACCTCGTGGCTGATTTTCGGGCTGTCCGGCGGCAGGTGCTGTGTCTCGTCGTGCAGCAGTTGTTCGATCAGCCCCTGCTGCATCTGTAACTGCTCGGCGACCTGCTTGGCCGTGCCCTTGTCCGGTTCGAAGACGTGGATCGCATGCAGCTCGGCTTCGGCGGGGAGCAGGCGAGAGGCCTTGCCCAACGCGCTACAGGCGCACAGCGAGAAATCGATGGCAGCGATGGCGCGTTGGTAGGGCGTGCTGTCGTTACGCGCCACCAGCAGCATGGGCACGGTGCAACGCCTGGCGATGCGATCGAGGCTGGTACCGGAGAACAGGTCATGGCGCTGCTGATGCCCGCCGAGTACCAGCAGGTCGCAGCCACTGTTCTGCACTTCCTGCAGCACCACGTCCGAGGGCTTGCCGGCAAGGATGCGTAATTCACTGCCTGGTGGGGCGTAGCGGGTCAGGCTCTGATCCAGCGTCTGGCGCACCTTCTCTTGCTGCTCTGTGCTTTGTCCGGCGGCAAGCACGTGCAGCAGGGTCAGGCGGGCGCTATGCTGCCGGGCCAGTTGAGCGGCACGGCACAGCGCCATGTCGGCGGTATCACGCAGATCGTGGGCGATAAGGATGTGCTGGTACATGCTGACGGCTCTCCTGCCGGGTTCGGCAATTTTATTGTGCCTGTTCAATTAGTCCTTCTTTTGACCTGTGGCAAGTCAGCGCGTGCGCAATTGATAGCATCCGCGACTTTCTGCAACACATTCGCCGGTGGCGTCGGTCAGTTGCAACTCCAGCAGGTACTCGGCTTTGCCGTGCAGCGTGGCTTCGCGTTGCAGGCGCTCGATCTCTTCGTCGCTCAAACGTGCTTCCACGCAGATGTCGCCGGTGGCCGGACGGCGAAAGCGCAGGTTCATTTCCTTGATCACCGGATAGAAACGCTGCACATCGAAGCTGGTGAGAAACAGCGCGCCGCCGGGGATTTCCGCGAGGGTAAACAGCGCCCCGGCGTACATGCTGCCGATATGGTTCTGGTTACCGGCCAGTGGCATGCACAGGCGTACGAAACCGGGCTCCAGCGTCTCGGCCTTGAGGCCGCTGCGTTTGACGAAGGCGATCTGTTCTTCGGTGAGTTGGCGGGCGATTTCCACGGGCAGCGTCATGGCAGGTTCTCCAATCAATACCCTGCCAGCCTAGATGGACGCGGGCCACCTGCAAGTGACCCGAGCGCCCGTGGTCAGTGACCGAAGCGCTCAGAGGCCGTGCTGGCGTAACCAGGCCTGCAGTTGCGGCAGCGACATGGCCCCGCTCTGGCGCGCGATTTCGACGCCCCCCTTGAACAGGATCAGGCTGGGAATCGAACGGATACCGAGCTGACCGGCCAACTGCGGCGCGGCTTCGCTATCGAGCTTGCCCAGGCGGCAGCGCCCCTGCAGTTGGGCGGCAGCTTGTTCGAAGACCGGGGCGAAGGCGCGGCAGGGGCCGCACCAACTGGCCCAGACATCCACCAGCAGCGGCAGGTCGCCCTTGAGTTGGCCGGCGAAGTTGCCTTGCGTCAGGGTGATGGGCGTAGCGGGCAGCACGTCGCTCTTGCAGCGGCCACAGTGCGGGGCATCGCCCAGGCGTTCGGCGGGAATGCGATTAAGCCCGTTGCAGTGCGGGCAGGGGATCAACAGGGGATCGCTCATGATTCGGCTCCAGCGGCAATGACACCTATCTGGAGCCGAAAACGCAGCTTTTCAAGCGATCAGCCGCGCGCGGCCTCGAGTGCCTGGGTCAGGTCGGCGAGGATATCGTCGATATGCTCGATGCCGATGGACAGGCGCACCATGTCGCGCGGCACGCCGGCCTTCTGCAGTTCCTCGTCGCTGAGCTGACGGTGGGTGGTGGAGGCCGGGTGGCAGGCCAGCGACTTGGCATCGCCGATGTTGACCAAGCGCACCACCAGTTGCAGTGCATCGATGAAGCGGGCACCGGCTTCCTGACCGCCCTGGATGCCGAAGGAGAGGATCGCCGCCGGCTTGCCGCCAAAGTAACGTTGGGCCAGTTCATGCTCGGGGTGATCGACCAGCCCGGCGTATTTCACCCAGGCCACTTGCGGGTGGTTTTGCAGATATTGCGCGACTTTCAGCGCGTTCTCGGTGTGCCGCTCCATGCGCAAAGCCAGGGTTTCCAGACCCTGCAGGATGAGGAAGGCATTGAACGGCGACAGTGCCGCGCCAGTGTTGCGCAGCGGCACCACGCGGCAGCGGCCGATGAATGCGGCTGGGCCGAAGGCTTCGGTGTAGGTGACGCCGTGGTAGGACGGATCGGGCGTGTTGAGCAGCGGGAAGCGCGCCTTGTTATCGGCCCAGGGGAATTTGCCGGAGTCGACCACGATGCCGCCGATGCTGGTGCCATGGCCGCCGATGTACTTGGTCAGCGAGTGCACGACGATGTCTGCGCCATGCTCGAAGGGGCGGCAGAGAATCGGCGTGGCCACGGTGTTGTCGACGATCAGCGGCACGCCATGGCGGTGCGCGGCTTCGGCCAACGCCGCGAGGTCGACGATATTGCCGGCCGGGTTGCCGATGGATTCGCAGAACACCGCCTTGGTGCGCTCGTCGATCAGCGCTTCCAATGCGGCGATGTCATCGTGCGCGGCGAAGCGGGTCTGGATGCCGAAACGCGGCAGGGTGTGGGCGAGCAGGTTGTAGGTGCCGCCGTAGAGTTTGGCCACCGAGACGATGTTGTCGCCGGCTTCGGCCACGGTCTGGATGGCGTAGGTGATGGCGGCCATGCCGGAGGCCACGGCCAGCGCACCGACGCCACCTTCCAGGGCCGCCACGCGCTCTTCGAGCACGGCGTTGGTCGGGTTCATGATGCGCGAATAGATGTTGCCGGCGACCTTCAGGTCGAACAGGTCGGCGCCGTGCTGGGTGTCGTCGAAGGCGAAGGAGCTGGTCTGGTAGATCGGTACCGCCACCGCCTTGGTAGTGGGATCCGGGTCGTAGCCAGCGTGGATGGCGAGTGTTTCCAATTTCATGCGAGCGTTCCTTCAGGGCAGATTGAAAGGATCGCAGCATGGATAAAGCGACGAGGCCCGGTCAATGCGCTGGCGCAATGAAACGGGCCTTGGGTTAGATCGTTGTATTCGTAGCTTATGCCTTAGACCGGCGTCAGCGGGAAGAACCAGGGGATGATCGCTGTGCCTACGGCCCAGAGCAGCAGGTTCAGCGGAATACCGATACGCATGAAGTCGGTAAAACGGTAGCCGCCGGCGTTGTATACGAAGGTGTTGGTCTGGTAGCCGATGGGGGTAGCGAAGCTGGCACTGGCGGCGAACATCACCGCCACCACGAAGGCGCGCGGGTCGACGCCCAGGTGCTGAGCGACGCCGATGGCGATGGGCGTCACCAGCACGGCGACGGCATTGTTCGACAGCACCTCGGTGAGCACCGAGGTGAACAGGTAGATGAAGCTCAGCATCAGCAGCGGGCCGGCCCAGGGTAGCCAGCTCATGACGTGCTCGACCACCAGCTTGACCAGGCCGACCTTGTCCATGGCGATGCTGATGGCGAGCATGCCGAAGATCAGGCTGAGGATCTTCCAGTCCACGGCCTTGTAAGCGTCCTCGACGTCGAGGCAGCGTGTGGCCAGGACGGTTACCGCGCCGATGATCGCCAGGCCTTCGATGGGCATGACGCCAAAGGCCGCCAGCAGCATCACGGCCAGCGTGGCGATGATGGCGATCGGTGCCTTGTCGCGGCGGAAGGCGCGTTCCTGCACGGCGTTGAGGCTGATCAGCTCGCCGTTGTCGGCGAAGCGCTTGATCTGCGTGGGAGTGCCCTCGACCAGCATCACGTCGCCGAACTGCAGCTGGAAGTCGTCTAGGTTGCCCTGCACGTTCTCGTCCTGGCGGTGAATGGCCAGCACGGCGATGCCGTAACGTGCACTGAGGTCGAGGTCGCGCATCGGTCGGTGGCTGTAGCGCGAGTTCCGCCCGACTATGGCTTCGGCGAGGATCACATCATGGCTGCTGATGGTTTCGAAGGCGTCGCCGCGGTTGAAGCTCAGGTGGCCGCTTTCGCGCAGCTCCACCACGTCCTTGACCTGGCCGTGCAGCAGCAGGCGGTCACCGCTGGCCAGCAGGGTGTCGGCGCCCGGTTCGCTCAGTTCCTGTTCATCACGCACTAGCTTCAGTACCTGCAGGCCGCTGCCGCCGTTGAGGTTGGCTTCGTGCAGGGTCTTGCCGATCATCGGCGAGTCGTGCGGCACCAGCAGTTCGGTCATGAAGGTGCGATCCAGATCCGGTCGCAACTGGCGCGACAGCGTCTCACGTTCGGGCAGCAGGCGATGGCCGATGGTCAGCAGGTAGAGCATGCCGCAGGCCGCCATCACCAGGCCGGCGCCAGTGATTTCGAAAATGCCGAATGGCTCCAGGCCGGCCTTGCGCGCGACGCCGTCGACCAGGATGTTGGTCGAGGTGCCGATCATGGTCAGCGTGCCACCCAGGATGGTGGCGTAGGACAGCGGGATCAGCAGCTTGGAGGGCAGGGTGCCGGCGCGGCGCGCCAGGGCGATGGCGACCGGGGTGAGGATCGCCACCACGGGGGTGTTGTTCAGGCCGGCCGACACCACCAGGGCGGTGATGGTCAGGCCGGTGAGGACGCGAATCGGGTTGGTGCCGACCAGTTCACCCAGCCAGTTACCCAGTGCGTCGATGCAGCCGGTGCGTTCCAGCGCGGCGGAGAGCACGAACATGCAGGCGATGGTTACCGGTGCCGAGTTGGACAGCACGCTGAGCACCTCGCTGGGCGCCAGCAACTGGGTGACCAGCAGGGCGGCGACGGCAATCGCGGCGACGATGTCCGGGCTCCACTTCTCGCGGACGAAGGCATAGAGCACCCAGATCAGCAGGGCGCCGACGAACAGCAGGGGCAGGGAATCCCAGAACATGAACATCCTTAGAACCTGCCGGTGGATCTGCTGCGGGCGACGCTCGCGAAATCGTGGACAGAGGTTCTGCGTCGAATCTCGTGTGAGGTATCGGGCACGCACTGGGCGGCCTGGCTGGGCGCCACGATAGAGGGGTTCTCTTAGATAGTCTAAGAATGTTTGGGTAGATTGATATGCCTTTTCGGTTTAACGAATAAGGCGCGTTCGTCCGCTGCGCAAGGCGTTGAAATCAGGCTTCAGCGGCTGGTCGGGGATCAGGATGAGCAACTGATTTCCAGGTGTTTGCCCCACTCCGGTGGGCGTTCGGCGTAGCGCTCCATCCCCGGCTGTTCTTCGAAGGGCCGCGACAGCACAGTGTGCAGCTCGCGTACCGGGCCATAGTCGCCGGCTTCGGCCGCTTCGATGGCCTGCTGCGCCAGGTAGTTACGCAGGATGTACTTGGGATTGACCGCGTGCATGCGTGCCTGGCGCTCGCCTTGCTCGCCGCCTTCTTGCTCGCAGCGCGCCAGGTAATCGCGGCCCCAGGCATCGAAGCCGGCGATATCGACGAAGTCATCACGCACGACATTCAGCGCCTCGGCAGGTGCCTGCTCGCCGAGACGGCGGAAGAACAGCGTGTAGTCGGTAGCTTTGCCGGCCTGCATCAGCTGCAGCAGGCGCTGGATCAGCGTTTCGTCATCCTCCTGCGCGCTGCTGAAACCCAGGCGTTTACGCATCAGGTCGAGGTAATGCGCCTGGTACAGCGGTAGGAACAGATCCAGGGTGGCGCGCAACGACTCGACCTCGACGACCGGCGTCAGCGCCTGGGCCAGCGCCGCGAGGTTCCAGTGGGCGATGGGCACCTGGTTGCTGAAGCTGTAGCGGCCGGTGTCATCGGAGTGGTTGCAGATGTGGTTGGCATCGAAATCATCGAGGAAGGCGTAGGGGCCGTAGTCGAAGGTGATGCCGAGGATCGACATGTTGTCGGTGTTCATCACACCATGGCAGAAACCATAGGCCTGCCAGTGGGCGATCATCTCGGCGGTGCGTTCGACCACCTCGCGCAGCATCGCCAGCCAGGGTTCGTCCTGCTCCAGGCAGTGGGGGAAGTGGCAGGCCAGGACATGCTCGCCGAGTACCTTCAACTGGTCGTGCTGGCGCGTGTAGTAGAAGTATTCGAAGTGGCCGAAGCGCACGTGGCTCGGCGCCAGACGCAGCACCATCGCCGCGCTTTCCTTCTTTTCGCGCCAGACTGTTGTATTTGAGCCGGTGACGCACAGTGCGCGTGAGCTGGGGATGCCGAGGGCATGCAGGTGTTCGCTGGCAAGAAACTCGCGGATCGAGGAGCGCAGCACCGCGCGGCCATCACCCATGCGTGAGTAGGGCGTCATGCCGGCGCCTTTGAGGTGCAGATCCCAGTGCTCGCCGGCCTCGTTGAGTACCTCGCCCAGCAGCAGGCCACGGCCATCGCCCAGGCGCGGCGTGTAGCCGCCGAACTGATGGCCGGAATAGACCATGGCGCGCGGCGCGGCCGCGTCCCACAGCTTGTGCCCGGCGAACAGTTCGGTGAATTCCGGGCGCTGCGCTTCGGCCGGGTCGAGGTCGAGCAGCGCCATGGCTGATTCGCTGACCACCACCAGCCGCGGCTGCTCGATGGGCTCGGGCAATATTTCCGTGGCGAACGCTTCGCCGAGACGGGCGAAGCGGTTGTCGAAGGTCAGTTGGTCGAGCGTTTTCACCGGATTTTCCTCTGTGGGTCAGGGCGCCACGGGCGGCGGTGGGAGCTTGCTATCGGCCGCGCCGGCTGCGGCGATTTTCGCCAGATCCTTCTGATCGAGCTTCTGCTCGCCGTGCTCCAGGTTCTTGACGTACACCTCGACCTGGCGGAAAGCGATGTTGATGCCGTGCTTGGGAAACTCGCGGTCGATGAAGCGGTTGATCTCGTCGGTGGCCGGGTTGCGGTCGCCGAGGTCGCGTACATGGATGCGCAGCTCATGATCCAGCGTGCTTTCACCGAAGTTGAGGAAGTAGACGATGGGCGCCGGATCCTTGAGTACCCGCGCATTTTCCTGCGCGGCCTGCAGCAGCAGCTTGCGCACCAGATCCAGATCCGAACCGTAACCGACGCCCACCTTGAGGGTGACACGGGTGACCGTGTCGCTCAGCGACCAGTTGATCAACTGGCCGGTGATGAAGGTCTTGTTCGGAACGATGATTTCCTTGTGGTCGAAATCGGTGATGGTGGTGGCGCGGATGCGGATCTTGCTCACGGTGCCGGACAGATTGCCGATGGTCACCACGTCGCCGATACGCACCGGGCGCTCGAAGAGGATTATCAGGCCGGAGATGAAGTTGGCGAAGATCTCCTGCAAACCGAAGCCCAGGCCGACCGACAGGGCCGCCACCAGCCACTGCAGCTTGTCCCAGCTGACACCCAGCGTCGACAGCGTGGTGACGATGCCGATGGCCACCAGCGCGTAGGACAGCAGCGTGGTAGTGGCGTAGGCGCTGCCCTGCGCCAAGCGCATGCGTGACAGCACCAGCACCTCGAGCAGGCCGGGCAGGTTACGCGCCAGTGCCACGGTGATGGCGATGATGAGCAGGGCGCCGAGTACGTCCAGCAGGCTGATCGGCACCAGCGCAGCGGTATTGCCGGTGCCGCTGCTGTATTCGTAGAGGGTGACGGTTTCCAGGTAGGTGAACACGCCGATCAGGTCGGCCCAGACCCAGTACAGGCAGACCAGGAAACCGCCCATCAGGGCCAGGCGGATCAGGCGCAGGGACTGCTGGTTGACCTGCTCGATGTCCAGCGTGGGTTCTTCGATGGGCGCTTCGCCGTCCAGGCTCTCCTTGCTTTGCGCCTGGCGCTTGGCCAGGGCGCGCTGGTAGGCCAGGCGTCGTGCTGCCACGCTCAGCCCACGCACCAGGGTGGCTTCGACGATGAGCAGGATGATCAACAGGTAGAGCGTGTCGATCAGGCGGTCGGTGAGCTTGAGCGAGGTGTAGTAGTAACCGAAGGCGACCGCACCGATCAGCGCCAGCGGCAGCAGGTTGAACAATACGCCGAGGCCGGTGCGCAAACCCGAGGCGTTCTCGCGCAAGGGCGCGTTGAACAACAGGCTGAACAGCATCCAGGCCATCAGGGCATAACAGCTGATGACCACGGCAATGCCGATCACGTCGCTCGCCAGGCTCTCGGGCTGATGCTCGGCGATGCTCACTACCGCGACCAATGCCATCACCACCAGCCCCAGGCGGCGCATGTGTTGGCGGAAGAAGGCGACGTTGGCCGGTGGCCAATGGAAATGCAGGACGGCCACGCCATCGGGGGACAGGATGCGGTGCAGGGTATAGAACACCAGCCAGGCCTCGGCCATCTCGTACAGTGCGCCGCCGAGATAGAGGTTCTGCCCACGCGCATCGTGCAGCAGGGCATAGCCGCACAGTGCCAGCAGCAGGGTGACCGGCAGGGCCAGGATCAGGTTCAGCCCCAGGGCCAGAGGGGTGTGCAGCTGGCTGTCGTGCTTGTAGTGGCCGATATCGGCGTGCAGTTCGCTGAGCTTGCCGAAGAGGTATTGGCGGCGCCAGAGAATCACGGCGCAGAGCAGGATCAGCGGCAGGAACACCAGCGGGCGCTCGATGAGCCCGGCCCCCAGCTCGCTGATGGCCATGCCCCAGGGGATTTCCGCAAGCTGCCGCTGCAACTGGTAGGGCGCCATCTTCAGCCATTCAAGATCGAGCGGCTTGTTGCTGGGAATCCAGAACATCTGCTCGTCGATGGTGGCGCGCAGGCTGCTGGCGGTGCTCTGCAGCTCCTTCTGGTTGATCTGCAGGGTGATCGATTCGTTGAGCAGGGCGTTGAGCGAGCGGCTCAGTTTTTCCAGCAGTTCGCGACGGGTTGCCAACTGATCGAGCATTGCCTTGCGCAGCTCCGGGGTGATTTCCTCGCTGGGTTGGTCGGCCAGCAGCTTGTCCACGTAGGCGTTGGGGTCGCTGATTTCGTCGCGCTGCTTGTTCAGTTCGAACTGATAGAGGCGGATATCAGCGATGTCATCGGCCAGCGAGCCATCCTCGTGCTTGAGTTGCGGCAGCGCCTGCTTCTGCTGATAGAGGATCTTCGACAGCAGCAGGCTGCCCTGCAGGACTCGGATCTGCTCGTCCAGGGCCTGGTTGGCCTGGTTCAGGTTGTCCAGTTGCTGGCGCGCTCTGAGGTTCTCTTCCGTGCGGCTGTTGAGGCGCTCGGTCGAGCGCAGCAGGTAGTCGGAGAGCTTGAGGTTGAGCGTACTTTCCTTGGCCAGCAGCTTGTCGGAGCTGGTGCGCGCGGCTTCGCGCGACTGTTCGGCGACGGTCTGTTCGGAGTCTTCGCGGCGGCGCTCGTTGATCAGCCCCTGTAGATCCTGGCGTTCCTGCTCGGCACGGCGAATGCGCTCGTCGAGCAGGGCGCGCTGCGCGCTGCCGAGATCCTGCAGCAGGCTGTTGCTGGCCAGTTCCTGGCGGCGTAGCTGGGTTTGCAGCGTGAGCATGGCCAGCTCGGCATTGAGCTGGTCGCGCCGCTCCGGGCTCAGCGGCTTGCCGTCGATGCGCCCGCTCTTGAGGCTGGTGTTGATGTCCTGACTGCGCGTTTGGTTCTGACTGATCTCGGTCTGGGCGCGCTCGGGGCGATTCTGCGCGCTGATGATCAGGCTGTTGGCGTCGATGATCGCCTTGTTCCAGTCACTGATCTGGCTGGAGCGCTCACTCAGCAACTGATCCAGCTGATCCAGCGACAGGCGTCCGTAGCGCTGCGCAACGGACACCTCGGGGCTGGCCTTGAGCCGGCTCAGCTCGCGCTGTGCATCGGTGATCTGGCGCGGGGCCTTGTCGATCTGCAGGCGCAGGTCGTTCAGGCGCTGTTCGGCACTGTCGCGATCCTGGAGCATGCGCAGGGTCTGCTCCAGGGTTTGCTTGAGGGCCAACTGATCGGCCTCGGGCAGTTTGCGGTCGGCCAGGCTGTCCAGGCTCTGCTGAACATCGGCGGCTTTGGGCAACTCATCGGCTTGTGCCGTGCTCAGGCCGAAACACAGGAGGGTAAAGGTGACTGCAAGAAAAAGGCGCAGCTTGGGCATGATGATCCGGTGACCGAGGAAGTGGGCGTGCTCAGTGTAGAGTGGCGGACGCGTCGACGCCGGTCGAGAGCGACCGGCGTCAGCTGTGCGATCCTAGCAAAGTCTCAGAGGAACAAGCCGGGACCGGGGCGACTACCTTCGGGGAATCTGACGCCGACCTTGCGTACCTTGTTCCCTTCCATGGCGGCGACCGTCCAGGTCAGGCCCTGCCATTCCACCTGGTCACCGACCACCGGCTCACCGCCGATCTCGTGGGCGATGAAGCGGCCCAGCGGCTGATTGCCTTCGACGTCATCGAGCTTGAGGCCGTAGAGCGTGGCGATGGCATTCAGCTCAGCGTCGCCTTCCAGTACGAAATCACCGAAGAAACGCAGATCCTGGCCACGCTTGGGCGCCTGGCTGAACAGCTTGCCGAGGGCCGGCAGGTCATGCTCGTGGCCGATCACGCAGAGCAGGTCGCCCGCCTCCAGGCGCGTACTGCCGGAGGGGTGAAGCAGTTCGCGGCCACGGAACAATGCGGCGATGCGAGTGCCTTCCGGCATGTTCAGCTCGCGCAGGGCGGCGCCGATGCACCATTTCTCCGCCCCCAGGCGATAGACGAACAGCTCCCACTGGCTGGTCGGATGCACCTCCAGCCCGGCGCGCGACACCGGCGCCGGCTCCGGCGGTACGGTGACGCGCATCAGCTTGGCCGCCAGCGGCAGGCTGGTGCCCTGCAGCAGCAGGGAGATGATCACGATGAAGAAGGCCACATTGAAGAACAGCTGCGCGTTCGGCAGCCCAGCCATCAGCGGGAATACCGCGAGGATGATCGGCACCGCGCCGCGCAGGCCGACCCAGGCGATGAACGCGCGCTCGCGATCATGGAAGGCGCGAAACGGCAGCAGGCCAAGGAAGATCGACAGTGGCCGCGCGAAGAGAATCATCCACAGCGCCAGGGCCAGTGCTGGCAGTGCGATGGGCAGCAGCTCGTGGGGTGTGACCAGCAGGCCGAGTACCAGGAACATGCCGATCTGCGCCAGCCAGGTGAGGCCGTCGAGCATGTGCAGGATGCCGTGGCGCGAGCGGATTGGCCGGTTACCGAGCAGCAGGCCGCACAGGTAGATGGCGAGGATGCCGCTGCCGCCGACGGCCGTGGTGATGGCGAAGATGATCAGGCCGCCGCTGACCACCAGCAGGGGGTAGAGACCGGCGGCCAGTTCCATGCGGTTGATCAGTTTGAGCAACAGCCAGCCACCACCGAGCCCCAGCAGGGCGCCGAGGCCGAACTGCTGCACCAGCTGGATGGGCAAATCCCAGCTGAAGCCGCTCTGGCCGCTGGCGAGCATGGCGATCAGGGTGATGGTGAGGAACACCGCCATCGGGTCGTTGCTGCCGGATTCGATTTCCAGCGTGGAGCTGACCCGCTCGTTGAGGCCGCGTCCGCCGAGCAGAGAGAACACCGCAGCGGCGTCAGTGGAGCCGACGATGGCACCGATCAGCAAGCCTTCGAGCAGGGTCAGGTCGAACAGCCAGGCGGCGGCGAGGCCGGTCAGCCCGGCGGTGATCATCACGCCCACGGTGGCCAGGGACAGTGACGGCCACAAGGCCACGCGGAAGCTGGAAACCCGGGTACGCATTCCGCCATCGAGGAGGATCACGGCCAGCGCCAGGTTGCCGACCAGGTAGGCCAGCGGGTAATTGTTGAAAACGATACCGCCGGGGCCGTCGGTGCCGGCGAGCATGCCGACGCCGAGGAAGATCACCAGGATTGGGATACCGAAACGCGTGCCGAACGCGCTGACCAGAATGCTGGCCGCCACCAGCAGAGCGCCGATCAAGAACAGATTATTGATGGCGCTGGCGTCCAACGGCGTACTCCTGGTCCAGTGAAGAGAGTGCGCCGTCATGCATGGCGCGTGCCAGGGATTCTAACCGTAGCCTTTGCCTGTCTGTCAAAAAGGTTATTACATTTTTCGCGATGCCCCCGGAGCTGCGCGTGTGCAGAGCTCCGGGGGCGCGAATGACTTCAGAACCAGGCGTCCTGCATGCTCAGGCAGGTATCGTCGCGCGCTTCGAGAATGGCCAGCTCGTGATGGCAGCCCGGCACCTCCCAGGTCAGGAAGTAGCGCGCGGCCTGCAGCTTGCCGCGATAGAAGGCTTGCTCCTCGGCATTATCGGTACGCGCCAGGCCCTCTTCGGCGCGAATCGCCTGCTCCAGCCAGCGCCAGCCGATCACTGTGTGGCCGAACGCCTTGAGGTATAGCGCCGAGTTGGCCAGCCCCTGGTTGACCTTGCCACTCATCAGATCGCCCAGCAGCGCCAGGGTTACCGTTTGCAGGCGCGCCACGAGTTGCTCCAGTGGCTGACGCAGAGCCGTGAGCGATTCATGCGTACCGGCGCGCTGACAGCAGTCGTTGATCAGCTTGAGCAATTGCTTGAGCGCCGCCCCTCCGTTCATCGAGACCTTGCGCCCGAGCAGGTCGAGCGACTGGATGCCGTGGGTGCCTTCGTGGATCGGGTTGAGGCGGTTGTCGCGGTAGTACTGCTCCACCGGGTATTCGCGGGTGTAACCGTGGCCGCCGAGAATCTGGATCGCCAGCTCGTTGGCCTTGAGGCAGAACTCCGACGGCCAGGATTTGACGATAGGGGTGAGCAGGTCGAGTAGTTCCAGCGCCTGCTGGCGTTCGTCGGCGGTGGCCAGGGTCTGGGTGTCATCGAACAGGCGCGCCGCATACAAGCCGAGGTCGAAGGCACCTTCGACGTAGGCTTTCTGCGTCAGCAGCATGCGCCTTACGTCAGCGTGTTCGACGATGGAGATTTGCGGGCTGGTCGGATCCTTGCCATCGGGCTGACGGCCTTGCGGGCGGTTGCGCGCGTAGTCCAGCGAATACAGGTAGCCGGCATAGCCGAGCATGATCGCGCCCATGCCGACGCCGATGCGCGCCTCGTTCATCATCTGGAACATGTAGGAAAGGCCCGCATGCGGCTTGCCCACCAGGTAGCCCACGCATTCGCCGTTGTCGCCGAAGTTCAGCGCCGTGGAGGTGGTGCCGCGCCAGCCCATCTTGTGGAACAGCCCGGCCAGGGTCACGTCGTTGCGCGCGCCCAGGCTGCCATCCTCATTCACATGGAACTTGGGCACCAAAAACAGGCTGATGCCCTTAACACCCGGCGGTGCGTCCGGCAGCTTGGCCAGCACCATGTGCACGATGTTCTCGGAGATCGGCTGGTCGCCGCCGGAGATGAAGATCTTGTTGCCCTTGATCCGGTAGCTGCCGTCGGCGTGCGGCTCGGCCTTTGTGCGGATGTCCGACAGCGACGAGCCGGCGTGCGGCTCGGTCAGTGCCATGGTGCCGAAGAAGCGGCCATCGATGATCGGTTGCAGATAGCGGGCCTTCTGCTCCTCGCTGCCGAAGGCTTCGATCAGGTTGGCCACACCCATGGTCAGCATCGAGTAGGAGCTGGTGGCGATATTGGCCGACTGGAAATGCGCGAAGCAGGCCTGTGACAGCAGGTTGGGCAACTGCATGCCGCCGTGCTCGAAATCGCGGGTGGCATTGAGGAAACCGGCTTCGTGGAAGGCACGCAGAGCGGGCTCGACCTCTGGGATCAGCACCGCGCCACCATCGACGTACTGCGGCTCGTTTTCGTCGTTCTTGCGGTTGTGCGGGGCGAACAGTTCCTCGGCGATGCCGCGTGCAGTGCTGATGGCCGCGTCGAAGGTTTCGCGATTGTGATCGGCGAAGCGCGGACGTTGGGTCAGGGCTTCGGCGTCGAGCACTTCGTAGAGTTCGAACGCCAGGTTGCGGGAGCTGAGCAGGGTCTCGGACATGGAACGGGCCTCCAGATGATCGACCGAGTCTAGGCAGCCTGCCGCCCAACTGCCCAGCATCATCATTCACCGTGATAATCACAGGTCGGTGTCTGTAGGGCGGGTGCAACCCGCCATAACCGAGACGGCAGGTTGCACCCGACCAGGATCTCAGGCGAAGCCCCGCGCCAGCTCGCGGGTCAGCTCGGCCGCCGGCATCGGCCGGCAGTTGGCAATGTTCTGACCGGCCCACAGCGGCGAAAAGTCCCCGCTGCCTTGCGCTTCGGCTGCCGCTCGCAAGGGGGCGATGGCTGCAGTGGCCAGCGGGAATTCCGGCGCCTGCGTGCTGAGCGGCCCCAGCTCGCGCATCAGGCGGTTGACGATGCCGCGTGCCGGGCGCCCGCTGAACAGGTTGGTCAGTGCTGTATGGCGCGCCGCCGGGCTTTGCAGGGCGGCACGGTGGATGGCGCTGGTATTGGCTTCCGGGCACAGCAGATAGGCGCTGCCGACCTGCACGCCCGCTGCGCCCAACGCCATGGCTGCGGCCACGCCACGGGCATCGCTGATGCCACCTGCCGCGATCACCGGCACGTCGAGGGCTTCTACCAACTGCGGCAACAGGGCGAAGGTGCCGAGCTGGCGGCTAAGGTCATGGTCGAGAAAGTGTCCGCGATGGCCACCGGCTTCCAGGCCCTGCGCGATCACCGCATCGACGCCGTGTTCCTGCAGCCAGAGTGCTTCGTCCAGCGTGGTGGCGCTGGAGAGGATCTTCGCGCCGCTGCGCCGCACGCGCTCCAGCAGGGCATGCGGCGGTAAGCCGAAATGAAAGCTGACCACCGCCGGGCGGAACTCCTCCACCAGTGCGGCGGCCTCGTCGTTGAAGGGCAAGCGCCCCGGCCCGCTGGCGATATTCGCCTGATCCACGCCCAGCTCACGGTAGTAGGGCGCCAGTGCTTCGCGCCAGGCCGCATCGCGTCGTGCATCCGACTCGGGCGGTACATGGCTGAAGAAATTGAGGTTGAACGGGTGTGTGGTCAGGCTGCGTAGCATCTCCAGCTCCTGACGCAGGGCTGTCGGCGTGAGCATGGCGCAGGGGATCGAACCCAGGCCGCCAGCCTCGCATACGGCCGCCGCCAGGCGGTGATCCTGCGAGCCGGCCATCGGTGCTTGAATCAGAGGGAGTTCGCTGCCGAGCAAGTGTTGCAGAGACATCATGTGCTCTCGCTGTCCGCTGAGGAGGTAACCAGCGTGCCATGCTGCAAGCCACGATGCGAGCTGCTCTTGGCCTGTTAAACTGCGCGCCTGATTCGAGGACTCCCGCATGAACTACCGCCACGCCTTCCATGCCGGCAACCACGCCGACGTGCTCAAGCACCTGGTGCTGACTCGCCTGATCGCCCTGCTGTCGAAGAAAGAGACGCCCTTCGCCTACCTCGACAGCCATGCCGGCATCGGCCTCTATGATCTGCAAGGCGACCAGGCCAGCCGTACCGGCGAGTACCTGGAAGGCATCGCTCGCCTGTGGCAGGGCGCGCAGTTGCCGGACGCGGTGGAGGCTTATCTGGAAGTGGTGCGGGCCATGAACCCGGACGGCGAGCTGCGCTACTACCCCGGCTCGCCGGAGCTGGCACGTCTGCTCAGTCGTGAGCAGGATCGGCTGCAGCTCAACGAGAAGCACCCCGAGGATGGTCGCCTGCTCAAGGACAACATGCGCGGCGACCGGCGCGTGGCCGTGCACCTGGGCGAAGGCTGGCACGTGCCACGTGCACTGATGCCGACCCGCGAGAAGCGCGTGCTGCTGCTGATCGATCCGCCCTTCGAACAGACGGACGAACTGCAACGCTGTGTCGAGGCCTTGAATGAAGCGCATGGCCGCATGCGCCAGGCCATCGTCGCGATCTGGTACCCGATCAAGGACGAACGTCAGTTGGCGCGTTTCTACCGTGACCTGCAAAAGAGCGCCGCGCCCAAGTTGCTGCGCGCCGAGCTGTACGTGCACGCCCCGGACGATGCCACGCGCCTGAGCGGTTCGGGCCTGGTGATCAGCAACCCGCCATGGGGCCTGGAGGACGAGCTCAGGCAACTGCTGCCGTGGTTGGCCGATGCGCTCGGCCAGAGCCAGGGCGGCTGGCGCCTGGATTGGCTGATAGAAGAAGCCACAAGCGGTAAGTCATAAGCGTAGCCCGGATGAAATCCGGAAGCCGTGCCCTCCGATCCTCGGATTGCATCCGGGCTACAAGCATGCAGCCTTAGCCCGGCTTGTGATTGGGCTCGATGTGATAGCTCAGGTTGCGCCGCGGGCTGAGGTACTCCAGCACCTCCAGCGGTAGCTGCGAGGGGCGCAGGCTGCGGGCGATGGCCTGCCTCGGCTCCTGCGCCAGGTCGAGGATCAGCGCTTCCTGCTTGGGTATCTCCGCGTCGTAGAGAATCAGCGTCGGCTTCAGTGCCTGAGTCGGGTTCATGCCCAGCACCAGCGCGTAACGCTCGTCTTCGAGCTGTACCAGGCTGCCCGGCGGGTAGATCCCCATGACCCGGATGAAGGCCTTCAGCATCACCTCGTCGAAACGTTCGCGCTGCTGCTTGAACATCAGCGCCAGCGCTTCGTGCGGGCTCAGCGCCTGGCGTGGGTCGAGCGGGTTGCACAGGCCGTCGAAGTGATTGGTGATGGCCACCAGACGACTCAGGCGGCCGATGCCGGCTTCACGCAGACCGCGCGGATAGCCAGTGCCGTCGCAGTGTTCGTGATGCTCGTGGATGATGCGCAGCACCTCGTCATCGAGCATCAGCTTCTGCCCCATGCGCAGGCCGAAATCGGTGTGCATCTGCAGCAATTGCTGTTCCGGGCGGGTCAGCGGTTCGGGTTTGAGCAGCACCTTGCTCGGCACTTCCATCTTGCCGATATCGTGCAGCAGCGCGCCCAGGCCAATGCTGTGGCAGGCCTCGCTGTCGAGACCGAGCTGACGGCCGAGCAGCAGCGACAGGACGGTGACGTTGAGCGCATGGAAGTAGCTGTCCTCGGCGGCCTTGCCGGTGATGCCGTGGAGCACCACGCCAGGTGCGCCGAGCAGGGTCTCGACCATCTCGCCGACGATGGCTCCAGCCTGGCGCATGGCATCTTCCGGGCGGCTGCGCAGGGTCTGGTTGAGCGACTTGATGCGCTGGCTGGCATCGATGAAACGGCGATCCACTTCGGCCAGGCGACTGCGCAGGTGGCGCAGTTTCTGCGCACGTTCCTGGCGGGCGAGGCTTTCCGGATCGACCGCAGCCTGTTCGCCGGCGCTGGGCTCCAGAGTGGGCTCTTCGGAGAGCTTCAGCGGCGGGCAGTCACTGCGTGAGGGATCATAGCGCAGTTGCTTCAGCTTCAGGGCACGCAGGGCGCGGAGCTGCCCCTCGTCCTTGATCTTGAAGTTGCTGAAGGCGAAATCATGCTCCCACCAGCTCAGATCCAGCTGTATGTACAGGCCTATGCAAAGTTGCTCGGGAGTGATGGTAGGGAGAGGGGCGGCCATGCCGGACTCATCGATTGCTGGCTAAGTGCCCGCAGTTTAGTCCGGCTGATGGCATAAAGGCATCTGTTGTTCAGGCTGTCACGTCGATGCTGTTGCCCAGATTCGGCGGATTGCTCGGTGTGCTGGCCGGCGCTGCCGCCTGTACCAGCCCCGCCATGTTGGCGGCCTGTAGATCCAGGGTCTTGCGCAGCAGCAGAAGCGACATCTGCGCGGCAGTCTGCGAAGAGGCCTGACTGGATACCTGGCTGGCGATGCTGCTCAGTTCCACGATGTTCGACTCAGATGGCGTGTTCAGGGGGTAGACATACGCCTGTTCCGCCGAGGCCGCAATAGCCGTTGGGGTTCTTCGCCAGGTACTGCTGATGGTAGGTCTCGGCGTAGTAGAAGGTCGGCGCCTCGGCGATTTCCGTGGTGATGCTGCCCATGCCGGCCTTGTCCAGCTCGGCCTGGAAGCGTGCCTGGCTGGCCAGCGCTGCGCGCAATTGCGCCTCGTCCTGGCAGTAGATGGCCGAGCGGTACTGGGTGCCCTGGTCGTTGCCCTGGCGCATGCCCTGAGTCGGGTTGTGCGCCTCCCAGAACACCTTGAGCAGCGCTTCGAAGCTGGTGTGTTGCGGATCGAACACCACCAGCACCACCTCGGTGTGCCCGGTGAGCCCGGAGCAGACTTCATCATAGGTGGGGTTGGGGGTGTAGCCACCGGCATAACCGACCGCCGTACTGAATACGCCCGGCTGCTGCCAGAAGCGTCGTTCGGCCCCCCAGAAACAGCCGAGGCCGAACACGGCCTGCTGCAGACCTGCAGGGAAGGGCGGTTTGATCGGGTGGCCGTTGACGTGGTGAGTGTCGGCCACCGGCAGCGGTTCGGCACGGCCGGGCAGCGCCTGTTCGGCTGTCGGCAGGGCGAGTTTATGAACGAGAATCTGCGAGCGCAAAACCATGGCGATCTCCTGTAGATGGCAGATTGTGGACTGCGTGCCGAGGCGCGTGTTACGTCCGTTGGTCGGTCGAGCTCTGTGGCCGGCACGGATAGCGGCGCAGGCTGTCGATCAGGTCGCGACCCGGGATGGGTTTGTCGAACAGGTAACCTTGCCCGATATCGCAGCGCTGGCGACGCAGGAAACCGAGCTGGGCCGCGGTCTCGATGCCTTCGGCCACCACCTTGAGCTTGAGGTTGTGGGCCATG
Source organism: Pseudomonas sp. C11 (assembly GCF_034683865.1). Classification (NCBI taxonomy): domain Bacteria; kingdom Pseudomonadati; phylum Pseudomonadota; class Gammaproteobacteria; order Pseudomonadales; family Pseudomonadaceae; genus Pseudomonas; species Pseudomonas sp. C11. The sequence goes on along the minus strand of NZ_JAWIIP010000006.1, from coordinate 254,966 downwards.
GCGATCACCGCCGAGGTGATTTCCATGTCGTCCTGATTGTCGGGGATGTCCTTGACGAAGCTGCGATCGATCTTGATCACGTCGATGGGAAACTTCTTCAGGTAGCTGAGCGACGAATAACCGGTACCGAAATCGTCCATGGCCAGGGTCAGGCCCAGGCTCTTCAGGCGGCCGAGTTGGTGGCGGGTGTCATCGGTGGCCTCCAGCAGCAGGCCCTCGGTGAGTTCCAGCTCCAGCAGGCGCGGGTCGAGTTGCTCTTCGTGCAGGATGGCGGCGATGGAGCCGACCAGATCCGGGTCGGAGAACTGTTTGGGTGACAGGTTGATCGCCACCTGCAATTCGCCCATGCCGATGGCGGCAATCTGCTTGCTCATCCGGCAGGCCTGGCGCACCACCCACTTGCCGATGGGGATGATCAGCCCGGTTTCCTCGGCGACGCTGATGAACTGATCCGGGCGGATCATGCCCTTCTCCGGGTGCTGCCAGCGCAGCAGGGCTTCCATCCCCACCAGTTGTCCGGTCTTGAGGCACAGCTTGGGTTGGTAGAACACCTCCAGCTCGCTCTGGGTCAGGGCGCGGCGCAGGTTGTTCTCGACGAACAGCTTGTAGTTCGCCTCGGCGTTCAGCGCTTCGGTGAACTGCTGCACCTGATGCTTGCCGTTGGCCTTGGCCTTGTGCAGCGCCAGGCCGGCATGTTTCATCAGTGTCTGCGGATCGCCGCCATGCTTGGGGGCCAGTGCCAGGCCGACCGAGCCGGTGATGCTGATCAACTGGTTGTCGACGAACAGTGGCTTGTCCAGGGTCTGCAGCACCTGATGGGCGATACGCTGGGCGGTATCTTCATCGCTGCCGTCGAGCAGGATGGCGAACTCGTTGCTGGCGAAGCGCGCCAGCGTACCTTGCATGCCCAGGCTGTTGCGCAGGCGCCGGGCCAGGGCGGCGAGCAGCTTGTCGCCGGTCTGGTGGCCGAGGCTGTCGTTGATCCGTTTGAAGTTGTCGATGTCCACCAGCAGCAGTCCGAGCGATTGCTCGGGGTTGCGTGCGAAACGCTCTTCCAGGCTGCGAATGAACGAAGGGCGATTGCCCAGGTTGGTCAGGTTATCGGTATAGGCCAGGCGCTCGATGCGCTGCTGGGCCAGTTTGGTCTCGGTGATGTCTTCGTAGATGCCGATGTAGTGGGTCAGCTCGCCATCGTCACCGTACACCTTGGAAATCGACAGTTGGCCCCAGTAGGGCTCCTGACTCTTGCGTCGACTGCGGAACTCGCCCTGCCAACTGTTGTGTTCGGCCAGGCTTGAGGCGTTGTCGAACAGCAGATCGCTGAGGTTGGCCAGGGCCGGCAGCTCGGACAAACGCTGGCCGCAGACCTCGTCGCTGCTGTACAGGGTGATGGCGGTGAAACTGGGGTTGACGTATTCCACCATGCCGTCGCGATCGACCAGCAGGAAGGCGCTGGCGCTTTGTTCCACGGCGCGCTGGAACAGGTTCAGGGCATGGGTAGCGTCGCGCTTCTGCTGGTTGATCAGCACCTGCGCGTACTGGTCTGCGAGTTCGCCGGCGAAGGCGATTTCATCGGCTTGCCAGGGGCGGGGCGCGCCTCGGTGTTCCAGGCAGAGGACGCCGACCACTTCGCCATCCACGCGGATGCTGGCATCTAGTACGGAGGTGATGTCTTCCGGCGCGAGGTAGCAGGCCGCCAGCTCGCGGGTGCGTGGATCCTGGCGGGCGTTCTGCGCATCGATGGCGCGCCCGCTGCGCAGGGCTTCGAGGTAGATCGGGAAGCTGCGCGTATCAAAGCCCTGCAGGCTGTCGTGGCGTTTGAGGCCGGCGCGGTAGAGCGCGACCGATTCGATGCTGTGCTGATTGATGCGCCAGATGCCGGCCTGGGCGATGCCGTAGGCTTCGCAGGCCACCTCGGTGATGAGTTCGGCGGCTTCGCGCAACGGATCGGCCGACAGGTAGCGTTGTCTGGCCAGGCGCACGATCAGTGCCTGGCGGGTGCGCGCACGCGCCAGATGGTCGCGCTGCTCCTGCTGGGTGAGCTGGAGCAGCGCTGCCGTGTCGGCTTGCGGCTTGGCCGGCAACTGCAATTCGTAGTCGGTTTCGACGCGCTCGGCATTTTCCCCGCTGGTGACCAGCAGGTAGCCACGCAGTAATTGGCGATTGCGCTGTTTGAAGGGTTCGCCGACTTCCAGCAGGTTCAACGGGCCGAGTGGCGTGTGCAGGGTGTAGTGGACGATGTAGTGAGGGCTGCTCAGCAACTGCTGCTGAATGGAATCGTGCAATCCGTAGCGCGCCTCAGGCTCCATCAGGCTGGCATAAGGTGCGTCCACCAGCGCGCAGAGTTCGGGGGCGCTCACGCCCAGTGCCCGCTCGCAGGCCGGGTCGAGAAACAACAGGGCCCAGCTTGGCTCGTTCAAGCGCTCGAAACGCAGCATCCCGAGCCGCGAGGGCACTGGCAACTGCGTCACAACCTCGGCTGCCAGGCGGTTGCCGGCATCGGGATGGCTTTTCATTGGGCGGTGGGCTTCCAGTATGCTGGCCATACGAGCGGAGGATTTCGTCGCAGCAGCGGTGCCGGCAGGGGCAATCGCGGCGTGCGGGCAAGCACCGGCTCGGGCCTACTTCACTATAGCGTTCGGCAAGGGTGCATGATGCGATCGTTACTGACAAGAAAACTCATGGTGTTGGTGCTGCATAGCACGCTTTTTTCTTCGGCATCCGCGTTGGCGGCCACAAATGACGGGCTCCAGGGCGAGGAACAGGCGGCTTACCTGAGCGAACTCAAGCGACTTTATCTGACCTCGGACGAACGCCAGGCGCTGCTGGCGCACAGCAATGCGCTGCTCGACACCTATGCGTTGCGCGCGGCCTACCAGGTGGGGCAGGCGCAGCGTGACGATCTCACTTATCGGTTGAGCACCGGTGCATCGGGCGAATTGATCCTGCGTGAGGAAGTGCGTGGCAGTCAGGGTACAGCGGTCAGTGTGCGCAACCGTCACCTCTCGGTGTTCGGGCTCGATCCCTATATCCGCTATGAATGTCCGCCGAGCGGCATTCGCTGCACGCTGCTCAACCCGCGTGACGGGCAGCCGTTGCTGACCATCGTGCGTGATCTCGGTGGTGCTGCCGAGCTGGCCAAGGCGCTGAGCTTTCTGATCCGTAACGTGCAGAAGGGCTGAAAAGCCCTAATCACGGGCAAAAAAAACCCCACCCAGATTGGGCGGGGTTGAGGATGCGAGCGTGGCGTGCTCGAAACGGTTTACAGCAGGATGGTGCGAATGTCCGCCAGCACCTGCGACAGGCGCTGAGTGAAGCGGGCAGCGGCTGCACCATTGATCACGCGGTGATCGTAGGACAGCGACAGCGGCAGCATCAGACGCGGCTGGAAGGCCTTGCCGTCCCAGACCGGTTGCATGGTCGCCTTGCTGACACCGAGGATCGCCACTTCCGGCGCGTTGACGATCGGCGTGAAGCCGGTGCCGCCAATGTGGCCGAGGCTGGAGATGGTGAAGCAGGCGCCCTGCATGTCGTCAGCCGACAGCTTCTTCTTGCGTGCCTTGTCGGCCAGTTCGGCCGCTTCGGCTGCCAGTTGCAGCAGGCTCTTTTGGTCGACGTTCTTGATTACCGGCACCAGCAGGCCGTCCGGCGTATCGACGGCGAAGCCGATGTGCACGTACTTCTTGCGGATGATCGCCTTGCCGCTCGGTGCCAGCGAACTGTTGAAGTCCGGCAGTTCTTTGAGCAGGTGAGCGCAGGATTTGAGCAGCAGCGGCAGCACGGTCAGCTTGACGCCAGCCTTCTCGGCCACGGCCTTCTGCGCGACACGGAAGGCTTCCAGATCGGTGATGTCGGCCGAATCGAACTGGGTCACGTGCGGCACGTTGAGCCAGCTGCGGTGCAGGTTGGCGGCGCCGACCTGCATCAGGCGGGTCATCGCCACTTCTTCGACTTCACCGAACTTGCTGAAGTCCACCGCCGGGATCGGCGGGATGCCGGCGCCGCCGGTAGCGGCAGCAGCAGTCGCCTGCGGTGCGGCCTTGGCCTTCTGCATCATGGCCTTGACGTAAACCTGCACGTCTTCCTTGAGGATGCGACCTTTCGGGCCGGTGCCGGCGATATCCGCCAGTTCCACGCCGAAATCACGCGCCAGCTGACGCACGGCCGGGCCGGCGTGCACCTTGGCGCTGCTGCGCTTGGGTGCATTGGCCGGGTCGGCAGCAGCGGCCGACAGCGAGGCGATGGCGCGCACTTCGGCGGCCACTTCCGGGGCGGCGCCTTCCGGCACACGGTGCACTTGCTGGCTGGCTTGCGCCGGTGCGGCGGCAGGGGCTGCGCCGGCTACCTTGAGCTTGAGGATCAGATCGCCGGTGCCGATTTCGTCATCCAGCTTGACCAGCACTTCTTCCACCACGCCGGCAGCCGGCGAGGGGATTTCCATGGAGGCCTTGTCGGATTCCAGGGTCAGCAGGCCCTGGTCGGCTTCGATGCTGTCGCCGGCCTTGATCATGATCTCGATGACCTTGCCCTTGGCGCTGGAGCCGATGTCCGGGACGTGCACGTCCTGCACGCTGCTGCCGCTGGCTGCGGCGGCCGGTGCCGGGGCTGCTGCAGGTGCGGCAGCTTGTGCGGGTGCGGCGGCTGGAGCCTGAGCAGCGGCGGCCGGGGCGGCCCCTTCGACTTTCAGCTTGAGGATCAGATCGCCGGTGCCGATTTCATCGTCCAGCTTGACCTGTACCGACTCCACCACGCCGGCAGCCGGCGCGGGGATTCCCATGGAGGCCTTGTCGGACTCCAGGGTGATCAGCGACTGGTCGGCTTCGATACGGTCGCCGGCCTTGACCATCACTTCGATGACCTTGACCTTGCCGTCGGTGCCGATGTCCGGCACGTGCACGTCCTGCACGCTGCTGGTTGCGGCAGCGGCAGCGGCAGCGGCAGCGGCAGGCGCGGTGGCCGGAACAGCCGCTTTCGGGGCTTCGGCGGCTGGTGCGGCTTCGGCTTTCGGCGCCGGCGCGGCTTGCGCAGCACCTTCGACTTCCAGCACCAGCAGCTCGTCGCCTTCCTTCAGGCGGTCGCCGATCTTGACCTTCAGTTCCTTGATGACGCCGGCCTTGGGCGCGGGCACCTCCATGGAGGCCTTGTCGGACTCCAGAGTCAGGATGCTCTGGTCGGCTTCGACACGGTCGCCGACCTTGACCAGCAGTTCAATGACCTCGCCTTCACCACCGAGGTCGGGTACGCGAATCAGTTCACTCATCGCTACGCTCCTCAGCAGTCCAGCGGGTTGGCTTTGTCAGGGTTGATACCGAACTTGGCGATCGCATCGGCCATGACCTTGGCTTCGATCTCGCCACGGTCGACCAGTGCTTCCAGCGCGGCCAGCACGACCCACTTGCGATCCACTTCGAAGAAGTTACGCAGTTGCTTGCGGCTGTCGCTGCGGCCGAAGCCGTCGGTGCCGAGCACCTTGTATTCCTTGCTCGGTACCCACTGACGAATCTGTTCGGCGAACAGCTTCATGTAGTCGGTAGACGCGATGACCGGGCCCTTGCGGCCGCCCAGGCACTGCTCGACGTAGGTCTGTTGCGGCTTCTGGCCCGGGTGCAGGCGGTTGCGACGCTCCACTGCCAGGCCGTCACGGCGCAGCTCGTTGAAGCTGGTGACGCTCCAGACGTCGGCAGCGATGTTGTACTCGTCGCGGAGAATCTTCGCCGCTTCGCGCACTTCGCGCAGGATGGTGCCGGAGCCCAGCAGTTGCACGTGGTGCGCGGCTTCCTTCTTGTCTTCTTCGAGCAGGTACATGCCCTTGATGATGCCTGCCTGCGAGCCTTCCGGCATGGCCGGCTGCTGGTAGGACTCGTTCATCACGGTGATGTAGTAGAAGACGTCCTGTTGCTCTTCGGTCATCTTCTTCATGCCGTCCTGGATGATCACCGCCAGCTCGTAGCCGTAGGTCGGATCATAGGTGCGGCAGTTGGGGATGGTCGCGGCCATGATGTGGCTGTGACCGTCTTCGTGCTGCAGGCCTTCACCGTTGAGGGTGGTACGGCCGGCGGTGCCGCCGATCAGGAAACCACGGGTGCGGCTGTCGCCAGCGGCCCAGGCCAGGTCGCCGATACGCTGGAAGCCGAACATCGAGTAGAAGATGTAGAACGGCAGCATCGGCTGGTTGTGGCAGGAGTACGAGGTACCCGCGGCGATGAAGGAGCTCATGGCGCCGGCTTCGTTGATGCCTTCCTCGAGGATCTGACCTTTCTTGTCCTCTTTGTAGAACATCACCTGATCTTTATCGACCGGCTCGTACAGCTGGCCTACGGAAGAGTAGATGCCGAGCTGGCGGAACATGCCTTCCATACCGAAGGTACGGGCTTCGTCCGGGATGATCGGGACGATGCGCTGGCCGATGTCCTTGTCCTTGACCAGTTGCGCGAGGATGCGCACGAAGGCCATGGTGGTGGAGATTTCACGGTCGCCCGAACCGTCGAGGATGGCCTTGAGGGTATCCAGCGGCGGGGTCGGGATGCTGAAGCTCTTGGCGCGACGCTGCGGTACGAAGCCACCCAGTGCGGCGCGGCGCTCGTGCAGGTACTTGTACTCGGCGCTGCCCGGCTCCGGACGTACGAAGGGCAGGTTTTCCAGCTCTTCGTCCTTGATCGGGATGTCGAAGCGGTCGCGGAACTGGCGCAGGCTGTCGACATCGACCTTCTTGGTGTTGTGCGCGGTGTTCTTCGCTTCACCGGCGCCGGTGCCGTAGCCCTTGATGGTCTTGGCCAGGATCACGGTCGGCTGGCCGCTGTGGTTCACGGCCTGGTGGTAGGCCGCGTAGACCTTGTACGGGTCGTGGCCGCCACGGTTGAGCTTCCAGATCTCGTCGTCGGAAAGGTCTTTGACCATCTCCTTGAGTTCCGGCGTGTTGAAGAAGTTCTCGCGCACGTAGGCGCCGTCTTTGGCCTTGTAGTTCTGGTATTCACCGTCGACCACTTCGTCCATGCGACGCTGCAGGGCGCCGTCCTTGTCCTTGGCGAACAGCGGATCCCAGAAGCGACCCCAAACGACCTTGTTGACGTTCCAGCCGCCACCACGGAACACGCCTTCGAGTTCCTGGATGATCTTGCCGTTACCACGCACCGGGCCGTCGAGGCGCTGCAGGTTGCAGTTGATGACGAAGATCAGGTTGTCCAGCTTCTCGCGGCCGGCCAGGGCGATGGCGCCGAGGGATTCCGGCTCGTCGCACTCGCCGTCACCCATGAAGCACCAGACCTTCTGCTTGCCGGCGGGGATGAAGCCGCGCGCTTCCAGGTACTTCATGAAGCGTGCCTGGTAGATGGCCTGGATCGGGCCCAGCCCCATGGAAACGGTCGGGAACTGCCAGAAGTCCGGCATCAGCCAGGGGTGCGGGTAGGAGGACAGGCCCTTGCCGTCGACTTCGCGACGGAAGTTCTGCATCTGGTCTTCGCTCAGGCGGCCTTCCATGAAGGCGCGGGCGTAGACGCCGGGGCTGGCGTGGCCCTGATAGAACACCAGGTCGCCGCCGTGTTCTTCTGTCGGGGCCTGGAAGAAGTAGTTGAAGCCGATGTCGTAGAGGGTCGCCGAGGAGGCGAAGCTGGAGATGTGGCCGCCCAGATCCGGATCTTCCAGGTTGGTGCGCATCACCATGGCCAGGGCGTTCCAGCGTACCAGCGAGCGGATGCGTCGCTCCATGAACAGATCGCCGGGCATGCGCGCTTCGTGCGTGACCGGGATGGTGTTGCGGTACGGAGTGGTGATCGCGTAGGGCAGTTGCGCACCGCTGCGGGTGGCCAGCTCGCCCATACGGGTCATCAGGTAGTGGGCTCGGTCTTCACCCTCACGGTCGAGGACGGATTCAAGGGCGTCCAGCCATTCCTGGGTTTCGATCGGATCGAGGTCTTGCATGGCTTGCTCCAGGGCGGAAAGGCTTCCAGAATCGGAGGCCAGTGGGTCTCGCCGGCTTTTTGGGCGGGCGAGCTGAATTCTTGGATGTACCGGGGGTAGGGCCGGCCGGCGTGTAGTTTTACTACATTTCGACGACGGATTCAGCTCTCCCGCTACAAATCTTTCGTAGTAAAACTACAGTGAGCTGCGCTGCATGCCGCGGATACTCAGCGGTAGCGGGACTTCGGATGTCCCGACGAGCGGCCGGCAGACCGCCAAAAAGGATAGACCATGAGCCTGCCCTCGCTGCTCAATTTGCCTGCCTCCTTCGATCCTCTCGCTGATCGTGCCGACCAGTTCCTTACTGCCGCCCTCGCGGAACAGCCTGAATTGCAGGCCGTCTGGCAAGCCTGGCCGGCCGAGCGCCTGGCCACCTGGCGGCAGGTGGCGGCCCTGAGTGATTTTGTCGCAGAGCAGGCGCATCGTGACCCACAGACCTTTCTCGCGCTCGCGGAGTCGGGCGAGCTTGAGCGCAGTCTGGCGCCTGGCGAATTGCGTCAGCAGCTCGATGCGTTGCTGGCCGAGTGCGCCGATGAAGAGGCGCTCGGGCGTTGTCTGCGACGTTTCCGTAATCGTCAGCAACTGCGCATCATCTGGCGTGATTTCAGTCGTCAGGCTGCGCTGGCGGAGACCTGTCGCGACCTGTCCGATCTGGCCGATGCCTGCATCGATCTGGCCTATCACTGGCTCTACCCACGGCATTGCGCACAGTTCGGCACGCCGACTGGCCGGCGCAGCGGTCGGCCCCAGCACATGGTCATCCTCGGCATGGGCAAGCTTGGCGCGCACGAGCTGAACCTGTCTTCGGACATCGACCTGATCTTCGGCTACCCCGAGGGTGGCGAGACCGAGGGCGTGAAGCGCCCGCTGGACAACCAGGAGTTCTTCATTCGCCTGGGGCAGAAGCTGATCAAGGCGCTGGATGCGATCACCGTCGACGGTTTCGTCTTCCGCACCGACATGCGCCTGCGTCCTTATGGTTCCTCCGGGGCGCTGGTGTTCAGCTTCAATGCACTGGAGCAGTACTACCAGGATCAGGGCCGCGACTGGGAGCGCTACGCCATGATCAAGGCGCGCGTGGTCGGTGGCGATCAGGCCGCCGGTGCCGAATTGCTGGAGATGCTGCGGCCCTTCGTCTATAGGCGCTACCTGGATTTCTCCGCCATCGAGGCGTTGCGCGCGATGAAGTTGCTGATCCAGCAGGAGGTGCGGCGCAAGGGCATGAGCGAGAACATCAAGCTCGGCGCCGGCGGTATCCGCGAGATCGAGTTCATCGCCCAGGCCTTCCAGTTGATCCATGGTGGACGTGATCTCAGCCTGCAGCAGCGGCCGCTGCTCAAGGTGCTGACCACGCTGGAAGGGCAGGGCTACCTGCCGCCCGCCGTGGTCGCCGAGATGAAGGAGGGCTACGAATTCCTCCGTTACACCGAGCACGCCCTGCAAGGCATCGGCGACCGGCAGACACAGATGTTGCCGGCCGACGCGCAGGATCAGGCGCGCGTGGCGGTGATCATGGGCTTCGCCGATTGGGCGAGCTTCCATGAGCGCCTGATGCATTGGCGTGGACGCATCGAGTGGCATTTCCAGCAGGTGATTGCCGATCCCGACGAGGAAGATGGCGAGGTTGGCGAGGCCGCTGTCGGCGCCGAATGGTTGCCGTTGTGGGAGGGCGCGCTGGACGAAGAAGCTGCCGTTCAGCAGTTGCAGGAGGCCGGTTTCGGTGAGGCTGCTGCGGCTTGCCGACGCCTGGCTGATCTGCGCAACGGCCCGCAGGTGCGCGCCATGCAGCGCCTGGGGCGCGAGCGCTTGGATGCTTTCATTCCGCGCCTGCTGGCGCAGACCGTCGAGCACGATCAGCCGGATCTGGTATTGGAACGCGTGCTGCCATTGGTGGAGAAGGTGGCGCGGCGCTCGGCCTATCTGGTGCTGCTGACCGAGAACCCTGGTGCGTTGGAGCGCCTTATCACCCTGTGCGCCGCCAGCCCCTGGATCGCCGAGCAGATTGCCCGTTATCCCCTGTTGCTCGATGAGCTACTCAACGAAGGGCGCCTTTATTCGCCGCCGCTGGCGCCGGAGCTGGCAGCCGAGTTGCGCGAACGGCTGGTGCGCATTCCCGAGGATGATCTGGAGCAGCAGATGGAGGCGCTGCGGCATTTCAAGCTGGCGCACAGCTTGCGCGTGGCCGCCTCGGAGATCGCCGGCACGCTGCCTTTGATGAAGGTTTCGGACTACCTGACCTGGTTGGCCGAGGCGATTCTCGATCAGGTGCTGGCGCTGGCCTGGCAGCACACGGTGCAGCGTCACGGTCGCCCGCAGCGCGCCGACGGCACGCCGTGCGACCCGGATTTCATCATCGTCGGCTACGGCAAGGTCGGTGGCCTGGAGTTCGGTCATGGGTCGGATCTGGATCTGGTGTTCATCCATGATGGCGACCCGCAGGCCGAGACCGACGGCGCCAAACCCATCGATGGCGCGCAGTTCTTTACTCGACTAGGGCAGCGCATCATCCACCTGCTGACCACCCAGACCACGTCCGGCGCGCTCTACGAAGTGGACATGCGCCTGCGACCTTCGGGCGCGGCCGGTTTGCTGGTCAGCTCGCTCGGCGCCTTTCAGCGCTATCAGGAGAGCGAGGCCTGGACCTGGGAGCACCAGGCGCTGGTGCGCGCGCGGGTGCTGGTCGGTTGTCAGCGCCTGGCGGGAGCGTTCGCCCGTGTGCGTGCCGAGGTGCTCGGGCGTCAGCGTGATGTGGCGGCCCTGCGCAGTGAAGTCAGCGAGATGCGGGCGAAGATGCGCGACAATCTCGGCACCCGTGCGACCCTGGCCGGTACCGGGGCGAATGCCTTCGATGCCGCGGCCTCCTTCGATCTGAAGCAGGACGCCGGTGGTATCGTCGATATCGAATTTATGGTGCAATACGCGGCCCTGGCCTGGTCGTGGCAATACCCGCAACTGCTCGAATTCACCGACAACATTCGCATCCTCGAGGGGCTCGAACGGGTTGGATTGATGACGGCGGAAGATGCCGGTCTGCTGCGCGAGGTCTACAAGATCTATCGCTCGGCGGCGCATCGTCAGGCGCTGCAGAAGCAGCCCGGGGTGGTTCCGGGCGATCAGTTCCAGGATGAGCGCCGCGCCGTGATGCGCCTGTGGCGCCAGCTGGAACTGAGTTGAACGAGAGGGGCCAAGCCCCGAGCATGACCGAACCGCGAAGCGAATTGAGGAGCAGGCAAGATGTCGATGTCCGACCGTGATGGCGTGATCTGGTACGACGGTAAACTGGTGCCGTGGCGCGATGCGACCACCCATGTGCTGACCCACACCCTGCACTACGGCATGGGCGTGTTCGAAGGCGTCCGCGCCTACAACACCCCGGATGGCACGGCGATCTTTCGCCTGCAGGCGCACACTGACCGCCTGTTCGACTCCGCGCATATCTTCAACATGCAGATGCCCTACACCAAGGAAGAGATCAACGAAGCGCAGCGCGCCGCGGTACGTGAGAACGGCCTGGAAAGCGCCTACCTGCGCCCGATGGTGTTCTTCGGCAGCGAAGGCATGGGCCTGCGCGCTGCCGGCCTGAAGGTGCACGTGATCGTTGCCGCCTGGCACTGGGGCGCCTACATGGGCGAAGAGGCGCTGGAGGCCGGCATCAAGGTGCGCACCAGCTCCTACACCCGTCACCACGTTAATATCGCCATGACCCGCGCCAAGGCCAACGGCAACTACATCAACTCGATGCTGGCCCTGCAGGAAGCCATCTCCGGCGGCGCCGACGAGGCCATGCTGCTGGATCCGGAAGGCTACGTGGCCGAAGGCTCGGGCGAGAACATCTTCCTGGTCAAGGATGGTGTGGTGTACACCCCGGAAGTGACCTCCTGCCTCAACGGCATCACCCGCAGCACCATCCTGACCCTGGCCGAAGAGCACGGCATCAAGGTGGTCGAGAAGCGCATTACCCGCGATGAGGTGTACATCTGCGACGAGGCCTTCTTCACCGGCACCGCCGCTGAAGTCACGCCGATCCGCGAAGTCGACGGCCGCAAGATCGGCGCTGGCCGCCGTGGCCCGGTGACCGAGAAGCTGCAGAAAGCCTACTTCGACCTGGTGACCGGCAAGACCAGCGCGCATGCCGAATGGCGCACTCTGGTTAAATAAGCGATTGTTCGAAGGCTCGACGGGGAGGCCTCAAGAGTCCGCCGGCAATCTTGCGAGTTAGCGTCAGGCTAGGCGCAACAGGGACGAGGGCGTGAGTTTACTGCGGTAAATGAACGCTCGAGGCCCTTTTGCAACGACGCATGACCGGCGCGCAGCTGATTGCAGGCGGGCTCTGAGCCTCCCCGGTCGTTTCTGGAAAAGATATGAAGATACTGATCATCGGCCCCAGCTGGGTAGGCGACATGGTGATGGCGCAGACGCTGTTCCAGTGCCTGAAGCAGTGCCATCCCGATTGCGAGATCGACGTGCTGGCACCGGACTGGAGCCGGCCGATCCTCGAGCGCATGCCCGAGGTGCGCGCCGCGCTGAGTCTGCCGTTGGGCCACGGTGTGCTCGACCTGGCCACGCGCCGGCGCATCGGCAAGTCGCTGGTCGGTCAGTACGATCAGGCCATCCTGCTGCCCAACTCGCTCAAGTCCGCCCTGGTGCCCTGGTTCGCCGGCATCCCCAAGCGCACCGGCTGGAAGGGCGAGATGCGCTACGGTCTGCTCAACGATATCCGCACGCTGGACAAGGCGCGCTACCCACTGATGATCGAGCGCTTCATGGCCCTGGCCTATGAGCCAGGGGCTGTGTTGCCGCAGCCCTATCCGCAGCCGCGCTTGCAGATCGACGAGTCCAGCCGCGACGCGGCATTGGCCAAGTTCGACCTGCAACTGGATCGCCCGGTGCTGGCGCTGTGCCCGGGTGCCGAGTTCGGCGAGGCCAAGCGCTGGCCGGCCGAGCATTACGCCAAGGTGGCCGAGGCCAAGATTCGCGAAGGCTGGCAGGTCTGGCTGTTCGGCTCGAAGAATGACCATGCCGGTGGCGAAGACATTCGCCTGCGCCTGATCCCTGGGCTGCGCGAGGAAGTCAGCAACCTCTCCGGGCAAACCAGTCTGGCCGAGGCCATCGACCTGATGTCGGCCGCCACGGCGGTGGTATCCAACGATTCCGGGCTGATGCACGTAGCGGCGGCACTGAACCGGCCGCTGGTGGCGGTCTACGGCTCCACCTCGCCGGGCTTCACCCCGCCGCTGGCCGACCGTGTCGAGATCGTCCGTCTGGGGCTGGAGTGCAGCCCCTGCTTCGAGCGCACCTGTCGTTACGGCCACTACAACTGCCTGCGTGAGCTTGAGCCGCAGCCCGTGATCGAGGCGCTGGAACGGCTGGTCGGCGATGCCCTGATTTTGGTCGAGGGCGACTGATTTGCGGGTGCTGATCATCAAGACCTCGTCGCTCGGCGACGTGGTGCATACCCTGCCGGCATTGACCGACGCGGCTCGTGCGATACCCGGCATCCGCTTCGATTGGGTGGTGGAAGAGGGCTTCGCCGAGATTCCCGCCTGGCACCCAGCGGTTTCTCAGGTGATTCCGGTGGCCGTCCGTCGTTGGCGCAAGCATCCGCTGCGCACCTGGCGCAGTGGTGAGTGGGCGCGCTTCAAGAAACGCCTGCGCGAAACCCGCTACGACCTGGTGATCGACGCCCAGGGCCTGCTCAAAAGCGCCTGGTTGACACGCTATGTGTCGGCGCCAGTGGCCGGGCTGGATCGCGACTCGGCGCGTGAGCCGCTGGCCAGCCGTTTCTACGACCGTCGCTACGCGGTGCCCAAGGATCAGCACGCGCTGGAGCGCGTGCGTCAGCTATTCGCCAAGGCGCTGGACTACCCCTTGCCGACCAGCACGGGGGATTACGGGCTGAACCGCGCGGCAATGATGGATGCTCCGGCGCAGCCTTATCTGGTGTTCCTGCACGGCACCACCTGGGCCAGCAAGCACTGGCCGGAAACCGACTGGCGCGCGCTGGCCGAGCGTATGGACGAGCTGGGTTGGGCCGTGCGCCTGCCTTGGGGCAACGATGCGGAGAAGGCTCGCGCCGAACGCATCGCGGCCGGCCTGACGCATGCCGCTGTGCTGCCGAAGCTGAACCTGGCCGGTGTGGCCAAGGTGATCGCTGGCGCCAGCGCCTGCGTCTCCGTCGACACTGGCCTCGGCCATCTGGCTGCTGCGCTGGATGTGCCGAACATTTCCCTCTACGGCCCGACCCTGCCCGGCAAGGTGGGCGCCTACGGCCGTAGCCAGATTCACCTGTGCGCCAGCGGCCCGAACGCCGGCTGCGGCGACCGTGACAAGCCCTGCTTCGATGGTCTCGGTGCCGAGCGCGTCGGCCTGGAACTGGAGGCACTGCTGCTCGCGCCTCCCGGCACCCTTTAAGGAGCGGCTATGCAACTGGCCTTCGTTCTCTACAAATACTTCCCGTTCGGCGGGCTACAGCGCGATTTCATGCGCATCGCCCTGGAGTGTCAGGCGCGCGGCCATGCCATTCGCGTCTACACGCCGATCTGGGAAGGGGATAACCCTGCAGGCTTCGACGTGCGCGTGGCGCCGGTGCGGGCGCTGTTCAACCATCGCCGTAACGAGAAGTTCAGCGCCTGGCTGCAGGCCGATCTGAAGCGCGACCCGGTCGACCGGGTGATCGGCTTCAACAAGATGCCGGGCCTCGACGTGTACTACGCCGCCGATGGCTGTTTCGAGGATAAGGCGCAGACTCTGCGCAACCCGATTTACCGGCGTTGGGGGCGCTACAAGCACTTCGCCGAGTACGAGCGCGCGGTGTTCGCGCCGGAGTCGAAGACCGAGATCCTGATGATCTCTGAGGTACAGCAACCGCTGTTCATCAAGCATTACAAGACCCCGCTGCAGCGTTTCCACTTGTTGCCGCCGGGCATCGCCCAGGATCGCCGCGCGCCGGCCAATGCCGCTGAGATTCGCGCCGAATTTCGCCGTGAGTTCAAGCTGGCCGAGGATGACTTGCTGCTGGTGCAGATCGGCTCCGGTTTCAAGACCAAAGGCCTGGATCGTAGCCTCAAGGCACTGGCCTCGTTGCCGCGTGAATTGCGCAAGCGCACCCGCCTGATCGCCATTGGTCAGGACGATCCCAAGCCTTTCCTGCTGCAGATCAAGGCACTGGGCCTGTCCGACCAGGTGCAGATACTCAAGGGGCGCAGCGATATTCCGCGTTTTCTGCTCGGTGCCGATCTGCTGATTCACCCGGCTTACAACGAGAACACCGGCACCGTGCTGCTGGAGGCGTTGGTGTCCGGCTTACCAGTGTTGGTCACCGATGTCTGCGGCTATGCCCACTACATCGCTGACGCCGATTGCGGCCGTGTTGTGCCGAGCCCCTTCGAGCAGGAGCAACTCAACCGCATGCTCGCCGATATGCTCGCCGACCCCGAGCGCCGCGCGTTCTGGAGGCGTAATGGCCTGGCCTATGCGGACAGCGCCGACCTGTACTCGATGCCGAAGAAGGCCGCCGACGTGATTCTCGCGGAGAAACACGCGTGAAGCTGATCCTCGCCGAACCTTTCAAGAGCCTGTGGGCCGGTCGCGATGCCTTCGAGGCCGTCGAGGCGCTGCAGGGCCAGGTCTATCGTGAGCTGGAGGGGCGCCGTACCCTGCGTACCGAGGTCGATGGCCGTGGCTACTTCGTCAAGATTCACCGCGGCATTGGCTGGAGCGAGATCGCCAAGAACCTGCTGACGGCCAAGGCACCGGTGCTGGGGGCTGGCCAGGAGTGGCGGGCGATTCAGCGTCTGACCGAGGCCGGCGTGCCGACCATGACCGCCGTGGCTTATGGTGAGCGCGGCGCCAATCCCGCACGCCAGCACTCGTTCATCGTCACCGAGGAACTGGCGCCTACCGTCGACCTGGAACAGCTCAGCCTCAACTGGGCCGAGCAACCGCCCAAGCCGGCACTCAAATGGGCGCTGATCGAGCGAGTGGCGCAGATGACCGGCGGCATGCACCGCGCCGGGGTCAACCACCGCGACTGTTATATCTGTCACTTTCTGCTGCACAGCGACCGGCCGATCCAGGCCAGCGACCTGCGCCTGTCGGTGATCGACCTGCACCGCGCTCAGGTGCGTGATGCCGTGCCCCGTCGCTGGCGCGACAAGGATCTGGCCGCTCTGTATTTCTCGGCACTGGACATCGGCCTGACCCGCCGCGACAAGCTGCGCTTTCTGCGTACCTACTTTCAGAGTCCCTTGCGTCAGGTGCTGCGCGAGGAGACAAGCCTGCTGACCTGGCTGGAGCGCAAGGCAGCCAAACTGTATGAGCGTAAGCAGCGTTATGGAGATGCTTTGTGAGGGAAAACACCGATTTTTGGAGCGGCAAGCGTGTTGCCATCCTGCCCTGTACCGCGCTGGGGGACGTTACGATATACCTACGGCTGGCCTGGCTGTTCCATATTGCTGGTGCACAGGTGCGTTTCATAAGCAGTACGCTGACCTCGGCTGTGGGCTACTTCCCCTGGCTTCAGGTGGAGTCGAGTGAGTCGGTAGATCTGCCG
This sequence comes from Pseudomonas sp. C11, assembly GCF_034683865.1. Classification (NCBI taxonomy): domain Bacteria; kingdom Pseudomonadati; phylum Pseudomonadota; class Gammaproteobacteria; order Pseudomonadales; family Pseudomonadaceae; genus Pseudomonas; species Pseudomonas sp. C11. The sequence continues at coordinate 238,459 of NZ_JAWIIP010000006.1, read as the reverse complement.
ACGCTTGCTGGTGAAAACGACCTTGTTGTCAGTTATATCAATTGGCTAATGCGCGATACGGAATCTGTCGCCGAGACGCTTCAGGCCTCCAATATTGCGTTCGTCACGGCAAAGAAACTGCCTCGTGAGCTTGCCCTGGACGGCCGGGCTGTCAATGTGGCGGGCAGGGTATTTCTCCAGGCCAGCCGGCCATTGTGTCTGCGTTCTCGTGCTGGACTGAATATGGTGCAGTGGGTTGACGAGTATGCAGCCAGTGTCTATGGGCTGGTTTCCGCTGAGCCCATCGTTGTTGCATTGCCGTCGGTTGCTGCCGATGCTCAGCGCCGGGTGGCGATTTTTCCAACGACACCCCATGAAAAGAAGAACTACTCACCTACGGGTTTTCGCTGGCTGGCCCGACGCTTGCGCGCTTTGGGCTGGACGGTCGAGTTCGTCGGCCTCCCCGCGGAGCGCAATAAGCTGGCGGCGCTTTATCCAGATTTCACTGTGCGCAGCTATCCGAATATTGGACAACTTGTAGAGTTTCTTGCGGGGTGTGCGGTGGTGATCAGCAATGATTCCGGTGGTGGGCACCTGGGGTCTCTGATGGGGCTGCGCAGTTTCACCATCACCCGTAAACACGCCGAGTTCGTGTGGCGCCCTGGTTTCAATGCCCGCAACCAGGTACTGGCGCCTGTTATCAATTTCAAGTTGCTGGGTCGCTACATTTGGCGACCATTTATCCCGGTGTGGCGTATCGCGACTGAGTTGGGGAGTGCGCCTTGATGGCCCATTGGGTTTTACAGTCGGATTACGCCGAGCACGAAGAGACTTTCGGGTCTCTGGATGCCGTTTTTGCGCTGGAGGGTGAGCGGCTTACAAGAGATCCGTTGTCCGAGGTAATACGTATCGAGCGTGGCGGGGTGCGTTACTACGTCAAGCGCTACTGGGGCGCTGGCAAGGGTCTGCGCCGCTACCTGGGGCGTCCGCGAGTCAAGGCCGAGTGGCAGAACCTGAAGTTGTTCGCCAAATGGGGCATTCCCACCGCTCCCATCGTGGCTTATGGCCTCGAACGCAGTGCCGGCGCATTCGTACGTGGCGCGCTGGTAACCCGCGAGCTGGAGAACACCCTCAATCTGGCCGAAATCGCCGAGTATGAGGATCAGCGCCTGGCTGACCGTGGATGGGTCTTGCATGTCAGTCAGCAGGTGGCCCAGGGAACGCGCACCCTGCATGAGCATCACTTCACCCATAACGATCTGAAGTGGCGCAATCTTCTGGTCAATGACAAGGCCGAGCTGTTCTTTATCGACTGCCCCACCGGCAGTTTCTGGTGGGGGCCGTTGCTGCGCTATCGCATCATCAAGGATCTGGCGTGTCTGGACAAAGTCGCCAAGCGCGTGCTGTCGCGTACGCAACGCCTGCGTTTCTACCTGCAATACCGCGATCGCAGGCGCCTGAGCGAGGGTGACAAGCGTCGTGTGTTGCAGATCCTCAAATTCTTCGAGGGGCGGGAATGAAGGACTTCATTGCGGCGCAGGATCGTGCCTTGCTCGAACGTCACGGGCTGGCTGGTTTCGATGCGTTGTGGGCATTGAAGCTGGAAGCCGTGGACGAGCCCAATACCGAGCGCGGTGGCTGGAGCAGTGTCTATCGCCTGGAGCTGGATGAGCGCGCTTTCTACCTCAAGCGGCAAAGCAATCACCTGACCCGTACGTTGCTGCATCCTTTCGGCGAACCGACCTTCGCCCGTGAGTTCCGCAATATCCGGCGTTATGCCGAGCTGCACATCCCGGCCCTGCAAGCGGCATTTTTCGCCGAGCGCCGGGTACCAGGTGAGCGCCGGGCCATACTGCTGACCCGCGCCCTGGACGGATGGCAGGATCTCGACCATTGGCTGGCTGACTGGGGCGCACTGGAGCCATCGCGGCGTACCGCCATCGTGCAGGCCTGTGGCGAACTGGCGCGCTGCTTGCACGAAGCCGGACAGATGCATGGCTGTTTCTATCCCAAGCACATCTTCCTGCGTGAACAGGGCGACCTCTTCGAGGCGCAACTGATCGACCTTGAGAAGACACGCCCGCTGCTGCTGGGGCGGCGTGATCGGATCAAGGACATCGAGCCCCTGTTCAGGCGGGCCGGTCATCACTGGGGGAGCGACGAGTTGCAGATTTTCCTGCAGAGTTACCTGGGCGATGAGACATCCATGCAGCGCTGGCTGCACGAGCTGTCGCAGCGCAGACGCTACAAGGCCACGCGTTAGCGGTCAGTGCGCTGTGTGATGGCAAAACAATAACAACATGATGCCAGTCATGAACCGAGTCGCTGATGAATCTCTACTTTTCCCTGATCAAGCTCAAGGCGCGCCTTCTCGAGGGGCGCAAGCTCACTCGCGCCGATATTCACCGGCGACTGGCGCTGAAACGACGCGCTGAACGGCCGGATGTGTGCATGGTAGGTGTGACCGGTAGTGGTGCGAAGAGCACCACCAGTGCATTGGTCTTTCACATGCTCAGCGAGGATCAGCCTGCCGCCCTGTCCATGCTGGAGAATACGGAGCAGATGATCGCGCCGCGCCTGGCCCGCTTTCCTGCGCAGGCGCGCTTTGGCGTCTTCGAGATCAGTGGCCACGCGCCGGGTGTGCTCGACACGGTTTGCGAGCTGGTGCAGCCGGATGTGGCGATCATCACGGTCATCGCCAGCGATCACCGCACCAGTTTCCGAGATCCGGGCGCCACCGCCCGTGAGAAAATCAACCTGGCGCTCAATGCCGCGCGCCGCGGCGGCCTCGTGCTGCTTAATGCCGATGACCCGCAAGTGCTCGCCATGCGTGAGCAGATTCCGGCGGCACAGGTGCGTACCTACGGCGAGTCAGAGGGTGCCGATTATCGCGCGCTGGATATCCGCCAATCCGAGGTTGGTCGCCTGCGTTTCCGTTGCCGGGTCGGGCAGGAGGAGGCCGAGTTCGACTTCGCCCTGTTGGGGCGTCATCTACTGGTGCCGGCACTGGCCAGCATCGCCTGCGCCCATCAGGCGGGCATTCCCCTGGCGCGTCTGGCCGAGCGCGGGCGACAGTTCGTGCAACTGCCGGGGCGTTGCTCGTTGCACGTCAATCCTGGAGCGCCGACCTTCATCTGCGATACCGTCAAGGCGCCTTATTCGACGCTGGAGCTTGCGTTTGCGCAGATGGATCTGTTCCACCAGGTGCCGCGCAAGACCATTGTCATCGGCAAGCTTTCCGATTATGCCGGTGCGCAGGGTAGCCGTTATCGCCAGGCCTATCGGCTGGCTCGTCAGTACGCCGAGCGCGTCATATTTCTTGGCCATCCGGAGCTCAATATCAAGCCCCTGGAGGGGGACGAACTCGGCACGAACCTGGTTCTGGTCGAGGATATCGTCGCCCTGCGTCGGCTGATCGCTGATACCGCATTGGCTGGTGAGGTGATCCTGCTCAAGGCGTCCTACAAGGTCGATCGCATGGAGCGCATCGCGCTCGACTATGTGCGTGAGGTTCAGTGCTGGATCAGCGGCTGCTCGCGCGCCTGTGTCTGTTTCAATTGCGATCAGTTGACGGCCGATGGAAAGGTCTATCGGCCCAGCGCCGAGAGCACCTCGTACATGATCGACGACCCCGATTACTTCTGCGAGGCCATCGTCCGGGAAGGGGTGCGATGAGCTACGGCCAAGCCGAGCAGGCGTCACGCCAGGCGCTGCGGGTCGAGCCTGGCACACGTCACGGTTCGCGCATCGACTACGACCTGCAGTTGGCCGAGCTCCGTTACCGCGTTTACTTCGACTGCGCGCATGTCGAACTGACGACCGACTGCGAGAGCACCCTGGCGATGCTGGCCCTGGGGGCGATGAGCCTGCGTCGCGAGTTGCAGGTGGTCGGGCCGATCTCGCCGCGTTACCTGGATAACCAGCGACAACTCATGCAGGTGTTCGGCGGATGGTTCGAGCGTTATCGTCCCGTGCCCATCGTGGCTAGCACCTTGCGGGAGGGCTGTCCTGCTAAGGCTGGAACAGGGCGCGTCGGCTGTTTTTTCACCGGCGGTGTGGACTCCTTCTATACCTTTCTCAAGCATCGCGACGAGATCACCGATCTGGTCTTCGTGCATGGCTACGACGTCGATCTCGACGATCGCATGCGTCGTGAGCAGGTCAGCGCCATGGGGCGTGCCCTGGAGCAGGCCTGTGGCGTGCGTTTCATCGAGCTGGAAACCAATGCCATACGGCTGTTTCGTGATTTCGGGCGCTGGGGGACGCATGCGCACGGCTATGGTCTGGGCAGCGCGGCGCGCCACCTGGCCGGTTATTTGAAACGTATCTATATCCCTTCGTCATTCGCCACGGCCGAGCTGATGCCCTGGGCGTCGCATCCGCTGACCGATCCGCTGTTTTCCGATGAGCGTCTGGAGGTCATCCATGACGGCTGCGAGGCCGGGCGGGTGGACAAGATTCGTGCGCTGGCCGGCGATCCCCTGGCCCTGGAACACCTGCGCGTATGCTGGGAACGCGTCGAGGGCCGCTACAACTGTGGGCGCTGCGAGAAGTGCCTGCGTACCATGACCAGCCTGCAGGCGCTCGGCGTGCTGGGACAATGTGCGACCTTCCCCGCGCAGGTAGAGAGTCGACAGGTGTGTGAGCTGGTCATCCATGACACCAGCCTGGCCACCTTCGCCCACGACAACCTGCGTCTGCTGCAGGCGTGCGGTCAGGGTGAAAGTGCGCTCGCGCAGGCCTGGCGCGAGGTGCTCGAGCGGCCGCAATGGCGTAACCGGATGATCCTCAAGGGACGTAAATGGCGCCGTCGTGTCAGGAAACTGTTGAACAAAGTGGGAGTGGGCCTTGAGCCAGATCCGTCTGCTTGATTACACCGGGGCGGTATTCGCCGACAGCTTCAACCTGGGCGACGATATCCAGACCCTGGCGGTCGCTCGCCTGGTGCCGCGAGTCGACGGCTACGTCGATCGGGAATCCCTGGATCGCGTTGATACGCCCTGTACCGTGCCGATGAATGGCTACTTCATGAACACACGGAAGTGGCCGCCATCCCCTGCGGTGCGGCCGGTGTTCTACGCCTTCCACCTGGCCGCCGAAGCGCAGGATTGGCTGTGTGCGGCGTCCAGCCTGGAGTATCTGCGCCGTTGGCAGCCGATTGGCTGCCGCGACCGCGGTACCCAGGCATTGCTCGACCAGCATGGCATCGATACTTACTACAGCCGCTGCATCAGCCTGACCTTGCCGCGCCGCGAACACGAGCCGGAGAAGGGCGAGGTGTTTCTGGTCGGCCTTACACCTGCTGCCCGCCAGGCCGTGCCCAGATCGCTGCGCAGGGGAGCGGTGACTGTCGACCAGGCACGGGTGCGTCTGCCGATTACCAATGGCGAGCTGAAGCGTGCCCTGGCGGCCGAACTACTCGAGCAGTATCGACAGCGGGCGCGACTGGTGATCACCTCGAAGATTCATTGCGCCATGCCCTGCATTGCCATGGGGATCCCCGTGGTCTTCCTCTACGACATCGAGCGTCGTGGCGACTACCGGGTACAACTGATCGACGAGTTGGTGGGCATTCATTACGTGCATCAGCGTGGGGCGTTGGCGCGCTTGCGCAATCACTGGCTGGGTCGGCGGATCGACTGGTCGCCACAGGCGCTGGATATCGAGCCGTTGAAGGCGGAGATCGCCGCAGGCTTTTCCACCGCCTTCGCCCGCGTACATGGGGAAGGCGCATGACGATCAGATTGTCGGAGTTGCGCTGCGACTGGTCGGGCGCCCCGCAGCATCCGTCCGAGGTCGTCTACCGCGTCGATCTGGGCGAGCGTCACTATGACGTGTTCATCCGCAGCTGCGATCTGGTTCGCCAGCCCGGTATGGAGGCCGTGGTACCAATGGCGCTGCTCGCGGCGATGAGCCTGCGCCGTCCGCTGCATGTCGAGGGGCGCTTGTCGGCCACCTTCCTGAATGGCGTGCGGCAGGTCATGGCACTGTTCGCGCAGCCCTTCGAGCCCTTCGAGGTCGTCGATATCACGGCCGACGAACTCTATCAGGCTGAAGTAGCGATGCCTGGCGAGCGGCGTGGCGCGTTCTTCTCGGGCGGCGTGGACTCCTTCTACACGCTGTTCAAGGGGCGCGAGGAGCTGACCGATCTGATCTACATCCATGGCTTCGATGTACGCCTGGATGATTGGCCCAGGCGCCAGGCCATTGCCAGCATGGGTGAAGCGGTCGCATCGAGCATGGGTATGCGTTTCGTTCAGGTGGAAAGCAACCTGGCCAAGGTGCTCGAGGATTTCGGCTCCTGGCCACTGCATGGGCATGGTTTTGCCTTGATGAGCGTGGCTCGGGCCCTGGCGGGAGCGTTCGGCGAGATCCGCGTGCCTGGCACTCACAGCCTGAAGGGCCAGAAGCCCTGGGGTTCCTGGCTCGACACCGATCCGTTGTTTTCCGATGAGCGCCTGAGTGTGGTGCATGATGCCTGCGAGGCCGAGCGGGTCGACAAGATCATCGCCCTGGCCGACCAGCCGCTGGCGCTGCGTCATCTGCGAGTGTGCTGGGGGCGTGTCGAAGGTACCTACAACTGCTGCCGCTGCGAGAAGTGCCTGCGCACCATGACGACGCTGCATGCGCTGGGCAAGTTGCAGGAGGCCGAGGCGTTTCCCCTGGCGTTGACGCCGGCGCTGGTCGCCAATGTGTTGTTGCCGCGCGACGGCCTGCGCTGCTACGCGCAGGAGAACATCGTCTTGTTGCAGCAGCATCGTCCCGAGGAGCGAGAGTTGATCGCCGCGCTGGAAAAACAGTGGCGTCGACCGATCTGGCTGTCGCTTCGGCTCATCAAGTGGCGCAAGCGCCTGCAGCGCTGGCGTAATCAAGCCACACGTCTGCGCGCCTGGCTGAGGGGCGCACGGTGAGCATGTCCGCAACTGGTTTCGCCCCGTCCTTTTGAGCGTCATATGCTGTTACAGGTAGTTTCCATCTCTGGCGGTTCAGCATGACAGCCCCTGTCCATGAGGTCGTGCCGCAGCGTGCGTCCGAGTATCTGATCAGCGTGGTCATCCCGACTTTCAACTACGCCTCCATGCTGCCGCGTGCACTCGAGTCGGTAGTCGAACAACTGGCGGACGATATCGAGTTGATCGTGGTGGATGACGGCTCCACTGACGCTACGGCCGAGGTACTGGCGGATTTCTGTCTGCGTGCGCCGCGCCTGCGGGTGCTGACGCAGGCCAATGCTGGCGCTGCGGCGGCGCGCAACCGTGGCATCGCTGCGGCGCAGGGGCGTTTCGTGCTGCCGCTCGATGCCGATGATGAACTGTTGCCCGGTGTCTTGCAGCGATTGAAGGCCTTGATCGAAGCCCAGCCGACGGTGGAGATGATCCTGGCCGGACGTATCACCTGCCATGCCGATGGCCGCAGTCGTGTGCAACTTCCGGTACCGATGCATGCGCTCGGCCCTCGCGAGGTGATTGCCCTCTATCTGTTGCGCAAGTGGGTCAGTATTGCTCATGGTTCGACGCTGTTTCTGCGTGACCTGCTGCTGCAGTATCCCTATCCGCAGGGATTCGAGGCCGGAGAAGATATCCCCGTGTTCGCCAGTGTGCTGGCGCGAGCCCATGTGGTGACGCTGCCGCATCCGCTCGTACGTATCCACAAACATGCTGACAGCGTACGTCGTCGTGTTCCTGGTGAGCAGTCGACCATGCGTCTGGTGGACGAGGTTTTTGCCCGTCTGCCTGCCGAGTGCCAGTCGTTGGTTCGACGTTTTCGTGCGCAGAGTTACCTGTCCCTGTTTCGCTCGGCCTGGCGTCTGGATCGCCGTGCCGAGGCTCGGCGTTATTACCTGTGTGCCCTTAAACTAAGCCCCACGCAGGCGCTGCGCTGGCGTTATCTGGGTAAACTGTTGCGCTTGAGCCTACATATCAGGTCGAGGAACCGTTCTTGATGCAGTTGAGGAACTTGTCGGTAGCCGGGCGAACGCCCGAGTTGCCGCTGACACTGGAGGTTGCAGGTGAGCCTCTGGTCATCGAGCGCCTGCTGCGAGTGTTGCCGGATCAGCGTTACGTCGCTGTGGCCTGCTGGCAGGGGCGCCAGGTATTGGCCAAGCTGCTGGTCGGCAGCAAGGCGCAGCGCCATTTTGAGCGCGAGCTGGAGGGCGCCGAGCTGTTGGCCGGGCAAGGACTGATCACCCCCGAGCTGTTGGTACAGGGCTTCGTCGAGGGGCAGGGCGGTTGGCTGCTGTTCGATTACCTGGAAGGCGCGCAGAGCCTCTGGGAGGCTTGGCGTCAGGCAGCACGCGAGCCGCTGCTGAGCGATGCCCAACAGGCGGTGCTGGCCGAGGCGCTGGGGGCGATTGGGCAGATGCATGCTCAAGGCCTGTGGCAGGCCGACCTGCATCTGGACAACCTGCTGCGGCATGAAGGCCGCCTGTATCTGATCGACGGCGGCGGCGTGCGCTGCGAAACGCCAGGGCAGCCGCTGTCGCGTGCGCGCGTGCTGGAAAACCTCGGCGTGTTCTTCGCCCAGCTACCGGCGGAGTTGGATGCTGTTCTCGAAGAGCTGCTGATCCACTATTTGCTGGCCAACGGCGAGCACGCGCTGCCGCTGGAAATGCTCCAGGCCGAGATCGCCAAGGTGCGGCGTTGGCGTCTGCGCGATTACCTGAAGAAAACCGCACGCGATTGCAGCCTGTTCGCCGCGCGGATTGGCGCTTTTGGCTTGCGTGTGGTGCGCCGTGAGGCAGAGCCGGCGCTGCAGCCGCTGCTGGCCGATCTGGACACTCGCATCGAGGCCGGGCACATCTACAAGACCGGCGGCGCCGCCACCGTGGCACGTGTCGAGGTGGAAGGTCGGTCTCTGGTGGTCAAACGTTACAACGTCAAGAACTGGCTGCACTGGCTCAAGCGCTTCTGGCGGCCCAGCCGCGCCTGGCATAGCTGGCGCGAGGGTAACCGTCTGCAACTGCTCGGCTTGACTACGCCAACGCCGCTGGCCGTGATCGAGCGGCGTTGGTGCTGGCTGCGCGGTCGTGCCTACCTGATTACCGACTATTGTGGCGGTCAGGATATAATCGCCCGTTTTGAGGCATACCAGCAGGCAACCCCCCCGGAAACCGAGCTGCTGGCGCTGGATCGACTGTTCGCAGCGATGCAGCGTGAACGCATCAGTCATGGTGATTTCAAGGGGCACAACCTGTTCTGGGATGACGCGCAGGGCGCCTGGTCGCTGATCGACCTGGACGCCATGAGGCAGCATCGCAGTACGCGCAGTTTTGCTCGGGCCTACGCCCGCGACCGCGCCCGTTTTCTGCGCAACTGGCCGGCGGATTCCGCTCTGCACCAGTTGCTCGACCAACGTTTACCGCAGGTGCCTGGCACCTGCCCGAATTAGAGGCTCAAACCTGTGGCACTGACCATTCTCGGCCTGTCCGGCGCCCTCAGTCACGATCCGTCCGCCGCGCTGTACATCGACGGCAAGCTGATCGCGGCGGTGGAAGAGGAGCGCTTCGTGCGCGACAAGCACGCGAAGAACCGCATGCCCTACGAGTCGGCCAAGTTCTGCCTGGAACAGGCCGGTATCAAGCCCTCTGACGTCGACGTGGTGGCCATCCCCTTCGCCCCTATCAGCATCTTCGAAAAGGCCCGCTGGCAGTACGCCAAGCGTTACGCCTACGCGCCGGATCGCGCTCTTGATGCGATCTTGTTCGGTAATCGCCGCTACAAGCGCTACAAGAAGCGTATCGAATGGTGCCTGGTGCAGCTCGGCTTCGACCTGAAGAAGGTCAAGATCGAGCCGGTCGAGCATCACCTGGCCCACGCCTCCAGCGCCTACCACTGCTCGGGCTTCAAGGAGAAAACCGCGATCCTTGGGATCGATGGCAAGGGCGAGTACGCCACCACCTTCTTCGGCTACGGTGAGAACGGCAAGATCCACAAGATCAAGGAGTTCTACGACCCGGATTCGCTCGGCGGTCTGTACGGTGCGATCACCGAATACCTGGGCTTCGAGATGCTCGACGGCGAGTTCAAAGTCATGGGGATGGCGCCTTATGGCGATGCTGCCAAGTACGATTTCTCGCGTCTGGCCAAGTTCGAGAACGGCGAGCTGATCATCAATACCGAATACGCCAACGTCATCGGCTTCCGTCGCTACAAGGAAAACGGCAAGGGCTACTACTTCTCGCCCAAACTGATCGAGTGGCTGGGGCCGAAGCGTGAGGGCGATATCGCCGACGACCCTTACATCCACTACGCGGCCAGCATGCAGGCGCTGTTCGAGAAGCTGGCGCTGCAGATGATGGAGTACTACCTCGGCGACATCCTCAAGGAAACCGGCAAGATCGCCTTCGCTGGCGGTTGCGCGCTGAACGTCAAACTGAACCAGAAGATCATCGCCCGCGATGACGTCAAGGAGCTTTTCGTGCAACCGGCCTCTGGCGACGCGGGTACGGCTGTCGGCGCCGCCGCCTACGTCTCGCACCAGCGTGGCGTGCCGGTGGAGAAGATGGAGCACGTCTACCTCGGCCCTTCGTACAGCAACGAAGACGTCATCGCTGCCTGCGCCAAGCACCCGAACCAGCCGGTGTTCAAACGCATCGACAACACGGCTGAGCGCATCGCAAAAATCATGGTCGACGGCAACCCGGTAGCCTGGTTCCAGGGCCGCATGGAGTTCGGGCCGCGCGCCTTGGGTGGCCGCTCGATCATCGGCTGCCCGAGTATTCCGGGCGTGGCCGATCGCATCAACGAGCAGATCAAGTTCCGCGAGCGCTGGAGACCCTTCTGCCCGTCCATGCTCGACACCGTGGCAGCGAAGATGCTCAAGGTGGATCACCCGAGCCCGTTCATGACCTTCACCTTCGAGGTGAACGAGGAGTGGAAAGAGCGCGTTAGCGAAGTGGTGCATGAAGACGGCACCTCGCGTGCCCAGGTGCTGGAGCGCCAGTACAACCCGCGCTGGTATGACCTGATGCTGGAGTTGGAGAAGCTCACCGGCAACGGTGTTTCGCTGAACACCTCGCTCAACCGCCGTGGCGAGCCGATGATCTGCTCGCCGACCGACGCGCTTAACATGTTCTACGGCTCGGATCTGCAGTACCTCATCATGGAAGATGTGCTCGTGGTCAAGGACGGCAAGGATTGGTATGACGGCGTCTGAGCAGGCTACTAGCCAAGCGCAGCGCTGGGTTCTGCAGTTCTGCCATGGCTATGACGGCCCCTTTCTGGATTGCGCACGGCAGTACGCCGTGCTGTTCAAAGGTACGCCCTACAAGGTCTGTACTGTCTACTTGACCGGCAAACCGTCGGAGGAGGTCGAGCGCGGCTCGGCTTCCGATGAGGTGATCTTTCTCGATTACTCCAGTGCACAGGTGCGTGGCTTGAAGCTGGCTGCGATCCGCGATTTCCGCCGGATCGCCGCCTCGCGTGACTTCGCCCTGTGCATCGCGCACCGTTTCAAGCCGATCTACGTTGCTCTGCTGGGCAGCAACCTGCCGGTGATTGGCGTGCACCACGCCTTTGGCGACTACAAGCGCCGTTCTCGCCAACTGTTCGCCAACTTCTTCCGCAAGCGCCTGATGCTGCTTGGTGTTTCCAATGCCGTGCGTGACGACATGCGCAGCTGTTTGCCGGATTGGCCAGCAGAGCGTATCGAGACCCTCTATAACCGTATTGACGTCGAGGCGGTGCAGGCCGAGCAGGTTGCCCGCGAAGCGGCCCGTAAGCATCTGGGGTTGCCGCAGGAGGCCTGGGTAATCGGCAATGTCGGTCGTTTGCACCCGGACAAGGATCAGGCCACGCTGATTCGCGGTTTCGCCCAGGCGTTGCCACAACTGCCGGCGGGTAGTCTGCTGGTGATCATGGGAAGTGGCCGTCTGGAATCCGATCTCAAGGCCCTGGCGCTGCAGTTGGATATAAGCGACTCAGTGCGCTTCAGTGGCCAGGTGCCCAATGGACGCCGCTATTTCAAGGCCTTCGATGTGTTCGCCCTGACCTCTGATCATGAGCCGTTCGGCATGGTGTTGTTGGAGGCGATGGCGGCAGGTGTCAAAGTTATCTGTAGCGATTGCGGTGGAGCGCGCGAAGTCGTTCAGGGAGTGGGGGATCTTTTTCCGCTTGGCGACGCGAGCGTGCTTTCGCAGTGTATAAAACATCAGCTTCAGATTGATGGTATGCAAAAGATGCACGTTGATGTTCAGGAACGCTTACAGCGATCTTTTTCTGATCGAGCAGTGCGTCAGCAATTCCTGTCATTATCCCTGCTTACAGATATCAAATGATCCAGACCAACCCATGGGCTGCCAAGGCCAAAGCACTGGATCGCTATCGTTGGGCTCTGTTACGAGAACGTCACGGTTTGTTGGGGAGTGGCTTGCGTTTCGCGCGAGAAATGCTGGGTGACTGGTGGTTCGGTTTTCGTGCCAAGCGTCGCCTCGCTGTCACGGTTGTTCCCGAATCTTGCGACTTTTTATTGTTGCAGTCAGCGCCAAAAGTTATCGCTTTTCAACGCAAGAAATTGTTGATTCAGGAAATGCGATCCCGGGGGCATAACTTGTTAGAGTCTGCGCTTCAGGCTCCCAGCGTCATCCTCTCCAAGCGTCAACTTAAACAGCCCACCTGTAAGGTTCCGACACGCTACTTTGGTTTGGCTGCCCATGCCAAATGGCTGGTGGATTATTATCAGCCACGTATTCTGCTAAATGATCGTAATGGTAGTTTCTATGCGCCTTTCTTGCGTTTGGCTCTGAGCGAGAAGGGGAGCATCTTGGTGCACCTTGCGCATGCCAGTACGGTAGAGGGATCGCGGCGTTTAGGGATGAACGACTATGATTACTATTTTTTGTTCGGACAGAGTTCACTTGAGGCCCTTCAGGCGCGGACGCTAAGATTTGGTTGCTCGACCGCTGTACTCTCAGGGTCGCACATGATTGACGGTTCTTATGACTTGGAGCCCGCGGAACCGTCATTGCGTACGGTATTGATACTAGGGGTTGGCCCGGATAAGGAACGGGAGATCGGCTATCAGGCTACCTACGCCCTGCTTCGGGATTGGGCCATGAATAGCCCGGAGTATAAGGTGTTGGTCAAACCGCATCCTCGAAGTGATGTGTCGTTCTGGCAGCAGACTTCCAGATCACTATCGAATGTCGAGGTACTGCCTAGAGAGTGCAGCCTGGCAGTTGCGTTGTCCCGAGCTTCGGTTGTGATCAATATAATGTCGAATGCGGTTATTGAAGCTGCGCTGGCACGACGTCCAGTGTTGCCTGTCAATGTAAGTGGGCAGTCTGATATCTTCGACCAGGAGCGTTTTTTTGGCGAATGCATTGTCAGTAGTAAGCAGTTGCAAGAGCGTCTGACTGCTTTGGAAAGCGATTATGTGAGTGCTTTGCAGAAGGCAGTAGCATTTTCCGACTATCACTTGAGTCAAGGTAATAGAGGGTTGGAACAGACCATCGCCCTGCTCGAGCGTTTGCTGCGAGGCGAGCATTGTTTTGGCACTATGCTGTCTGAACGCAGTAATGACAGGGTTGAGGCAGTATGAAATTTCTTTTTTTCTCTTTAGCTAAACATCAGACCCTATATTTCTCTAGGTTGCTGGAACAGCCTGGCATTGAGGGGCGAGTTGTCGAGCTTAAACAGCTTCCGCTACCTGCGTTAACGGATTTTTACACTGTTGCTCGAAGAGTTGAGTGGGCTCGTCTGGTCTTTGAGAAGTGTCAGGAACGTAGGGTTAAAGGTAAGTATGCCGGCGTCATTTATCGATTGTTGTTGCGTATAGAGATGTTGGTGATGGCTCTGCGCTGCGCAGCATTACTTTCCAGAGAGCGGCCAGATGCAGTGGTTGTATGGAATGGCTCGAATCGTCATTGCCAATTGATGCTGGCATTACTGGGGCCGTCAGTTCGTAGATTTTTCTTTGAAAATGGCCTATTGCCCGGTACAACGACGCTGGACTCAAAGGGGGTCAATTATCATAACTCTGTTCCACGTGATGCCAGTTTCTATCGTGCTTATGCACAGCGTGTAGAATTGAACGACGATGAACGGCCTGTGAAACTGATCCCGCGAAAGCCTCGCATTCAAGGCGATATGCCGTCGATCTTGCCGAAGCGTTTTATCTTTATTCCTTTTCAAGATGATCGTGATACGCAAATTAGGTTGTTTTCTCCGTGGATCAATAATATGCGTGATCTGTTTCATCTGGGTGAAAGTATTGCTCGGGAAACAGGCTGGATCGTTGTCCTGAAAGAACATCCCTCTAGTCGTGAAAGCTATCCCGATTTGCATGAGAAATGTCATGAGCGACTTTTCTTTGCTAATGGTAATGCCACTCAAGAGTTAATTGAATCTTGCAGTTTGGTTGTGACTATTAATTCTACGGTTGGCTTGGAAAGTATATTGCTTAATAAGCCCCTCATTACTCTGGGGCAGGCATTCTTCAATGTTGAGGGGGTGGTGATGAATGCGGGAGCAGTTCCAGAGGTTATTAAGTTGATTGAGGTGTTTCCAGAGTGGCCGATAGATGCAGGTTTGCGTAAGGCGTTTTTGCATTACCTCGCCCATGAGTATTGTGTTCCTGGGAGATGGCAGGATGCAGAAAATGAACATTTGGTAGAAGTATCTAGCAGGCTGCTGAGGGGGGGGCATGATTGCTTCCAGCTCCCTTAGGGATCGTGTCGTAACGATTCTCTGTATTTGGTCTTGTGTAGGTCTGTTTGTGCTATTGGCTGGCCAAGTTCTAATTGAGGACGGTAGTCGATATACGACTCAGGTCAACTTAATGTTGTTCTTGCCTGGCTTGCTGCTGGTGGTGCTTGCTAAGCAGTGGGCTAATATATTTGATCAGCCTGTATTTTGGATGCTAATAGCGCTGCTGGTATGGGTGCTTTGTGCTGTCTTTTTCAACCCCGGCGGTGATGCAGATATAAAACGATGGCTGAGGCTCTGCTTGCAGATCATTGTTTTTGTACTGACAGTTTCTATCGTGCTGCATCAAGAGAGATTTTTTGCCGGTGCTTTGATAGCAGGTGCAGCGGTGGCGATGGTGTGTGCCTGGTTATCGCTTTGTCAGAATTATTTTATAGAGGGGCGGTCGCTGGCATACAGAGTCTCCCGTCTAGAGTCTTCAGGGATTTCGGGAGTGGCTGATTTTGGGAACGCTATTTTAGCCGCCTTATTTTACGCTGCCATGCTTATACTGTCCGTTGGGCTGTGGTCGCGAATCAAAAAGGGATGGCGTTTCTCTTGGCTGTTAGGCATATGTGGCCTCGGTATCGCGGTTTATGCGACGTATTCTCGAGGTGTTTGGATTGCCTTGGGTGCTGCGCTACTTTTTTATTGGGCTTTAACCTTGTCGCGCCAGTATTTCATCTGTTTGCTCGGTGTAATAGTGGCGGGGGCTTTTGCTGTGCTGCTTGTTTCTCCGGGTATGATTGTCAAAGGGTTCTTGAATCTTAATTACCGTGAAGAGATTTGGCAGTATGCACTTGAGGAGTTAAACCATGGCTGGTTTTGGGGGGTGGGGCCGGCGGCGCCTTTTAGTGCATGTGTAGAGGTTTTAAGTCGTTGTTTTAATCAGGCGCACAGCCTGTATCTTCAGTTCATGTTTAATTTTGGGATGATAGGTTTGGCTGTTCTGGGGGCTTTACTTATTAGCCTGCTGTTTGTTGCGTGGAGGCATCGTGGGGATGATCGTGCGTTAATAGCGCTCTCTCTCCTGGTCTTTGCTCTGGTGGCTGGCGTGGCTAGCTATTCTGAGCTGTTCAGTCGTCCTGGATTAGTCTGGATGTTTTTCTGGCTGCCAGTGGGAATGTTGCTTGGCGTCGGTGTTTTGGCAAAAAGACAGGAGGCCGCATGAGCTTATTTACGGCTATAAGGCAGTTGCGGCGCTTTTGGTGTGTCGAGATTCTGGGTGATGAACATCGAAAATTTTCGTTTTGGCGAATTAGGCAGAAGTGTAAGCGCAGCAATCGCTATGCCTATGTCTTCTGGTATCGCATTGCTTATGTAATGTATCAGAGTCGTAGTCAATTTTGGCGTCGTCGGGCTAAGCTGCTCAATGAACGCATTAGTCGCCGTTACAATGTTGAAATCATGTTGGGGGCGGTGGTTGAAGAAGGGCTTTGGATTGGCCATCCTACTGGTATCGTGATTAGTGGCTATGCTGTGATTGGTCGCGATTTTCGTATTTGGCAAAACTGTACAATAGGTATAAAGGGTGGTTCAGGGGAGAAATGTATTCGGATTGGTGACGGGGTTCGTGTTGCTGCTCACAGTTGTGTCATAGGTGATCAGATCACAATTGGTAATAACGTTAGTGTAGGAGCAATGTCTTTTGTTAATAAAGATGTGCCTTCGGGTTCTACATTTATTACTCGTAAAGTCAGCGAGGTGAAATCGGGGGGGTGATTATCCTTCGTACAGGCTTATTAGTTCCTCGAGGGGGAAGTTTTCTATTTTGCGACGGTTTAAGTAGCTTTTTAAGTGCGCGAAATTTCGGCGTACTAAATTCTTGTTCAGCGGTCTGCGTTTAAATTTTAAGTCTAGGAAGTCAATAAGGCCAAATTCGTCATCAGGTAAAAGCAGGACGTTTCCTAGATGTAGTGAGCGGAAATAAATACCATTTTGATGCAGTTTGCGGATATAGGCGGCGAATTGAGGTAGTAGGTCGTTGAAGCGTTTGCGCTCTGTTGCGAATAGCTTATCCAAGCCAGTGCCTTCCAGTGGAAGATAAATGCATGCACTTACACCCCTGTCGCGCTGAATCCAGACGCACTCAAAAATCTTTGGCGTAGCGATGTTTAGTGCTTGCAGGCATTCAGCGTTACGCGAAAAGCGTTTTGCTTCCGGCCGTAACCGCGCAATGAGAGGGCGGCGACTGCGGAATATCTTGAGAAACCTTCCATCTTCCAGGCGTACCACTTTGGGGCCGTGACTATCTCGCTCGAGCACCTCTCCCGTGGCTAACCATTTTTGCAGTTCGTTTGCAAGTGTGATTCGCATCTTTTCCTCTTAAGCGTCCTCGTGACGTGACTAGAAGAATTCTACTCATCAATCCACTACGAAAGCGCATCTTCTTCTTTAAAATCCTCCTTGGTGCTTTGTGCCAGCACGGGGAAGGGATACGTTTTCATTATGCCGTTCAATGGGGGATGCGCGTCCTAACACCCTGGCACCTCTAGCAAATGTCTGCAAAAGTTCTATAGATATCGGCTGCTCAGGTAGGCTGTGCTGGTACAATTTGCTCGTTGCTAACTCTGTCAGTGTGTGAGGCGAGCCGAATGGCCAATTCTATCCAGCAATCCAGCATGAAGGTCTATCTGCGATTGTTGCGCTATGTGGTTCCTTACTGGGGCCTGTTCAGCATCAGTATCTTCGGCTTCCTGATCTTCGCTTCCACCCAGCCGATGCTGGGTTACATGCTCAAGTATTTCGTCGATGGTCTGTCCAATCCCGAGGCCAGCCTGTTCGCTGGCGTGCCCTGGTTGCTGGAACATGCGCCCTGGCTGGCTCATCTCAAGCTGCTGCAGGCCGTGCCGCTGTTGATCGTGCTGATCGCCCTGTGGCAGGGCATCGGTTCGTTTCTGGGCAACTATTACCTGGCCAAGGTCTCTATGGGCCTGGTGCAGGATCTGCGCATCGCACTGTTCAACAATCTGTTGACGCTGCCCAACCGCTACTTCGACAACCACAACTCCGGTCATCTGATCTCGCGCATCACCTATAACGTGACGATGGTCACCGGCGCCGCGACCGACGCGATCAAGGTGGTGGTACGCGAAGGCATGACGGTTGTGTTTCTGTTCGCCACGCTGCTGTGGATGAACTGGAAGCTGACCCTGGTGATGCTTGCGATCCTGCCGGTCATCGGGCTGATGGTCAGCAGTACCAGCAAGAAGTTCCGCAAGCAGAGCAAGAAGATCCAGACCAGCATGGGCGACGTCACCCATGTTACCTCTGAGAGCATCCAGGGCTACCGCGTGGTACGCAGCTTCGGTGGTGAGGATTACGAGAAGCAGCGTTTCCTCGATGCCAGTGAGGAGAACAAGAACAAGCAATTGAAGATGGTGCGCACCGGTGCGGTGTATACGCCGTCATTGCAACTGGTGATCTACAGCGCCATGGCGGTGCTGATGTTTCTTGTGCTGTGGCTGCGTGGCGATTCGTCGGCGGGTGACCTGGTGGCCTACATCACCCTTGCGGGTCTTCTGCCCAAACCGATTCGCCAGTTGTCCGAAGTCAGCTCTACCATTCAAAAAGGTCTGGCTGGTGCTGAAAGCATCTTCGAACAGCTCGACGAGGAGCCGGAAGTCGATCACGGTACACAGGAGCGTGAGCGCATCAGCGGCCGGCTGGAAGTGAAGGATCTTAGCTTCAGCTACCCTGGGTCTGAAAAGCCTGTTCTGAACAGCATTTCCTTTGTCGCCGAGCCTGGGCAGATGGTTGCGCTGGTCGGCCGTTCAGGCAGTGGTAAATCGACTCTGGCCAACCTGATTCCGCGTTTCTATCACCACGAGCAGGGACAGATCCTCCTCGATGGCCTGGATGTCGAAGACTACACCCTGCGCAACCTGCGCCGGCATATCGCGCTGGTCACCCAGCACGTCACCCTGTTCAACGACAGCGTGCGCAACAATATCGCCTATGGTGATCTGGCCGGTGCACCGCTCGAAGCCGTGCAGCAGGCTGCCGCCGATGCCTATGCCGCCGAGTTCATCGAGAAAATGCCGCAAGGTTACGACACCCTGGTTGGCGAGAACGGTGTGCTGCTCTCCGGCGGTCAGCGTCAGCGCCTGGCCATTGCTCGCGCCCTGCTCAAGGATGCGCCGCTGCTGATTCTCGACGAGGCCACTTCGGCGCTGGATACCGAGTCCGAGCGGCATATCCAGGCAGCGCTGGATCAGGTGATGCAGGGCCGTACCACGCTGGTGATCGCGCACCGCCTGACTACCATCGAGAAGGCCGATCTGATTCTGGTGATGGATCAGGGGCAGATCGTCGAGCGTGGCAGCCACGCCGAACTGCTGGCGCAGAACGGCTACTACGCGCGCTTGCACGCCAAGCAGTTCGAGGAAGGCGACGAGTCTGTCGTGGCCGAGCAGAACGCCTGATGTTGAGTCGTCTGCAATTCTGGCGTGAACGTGGCTGGACAAAAATTTCCGCTGCTGACTACGCCGAGGCCTGGGCGCGTTTCGGTGGCAGTGTTGCCACCCATCCCGAGGTGGTCGCGCGTCTGGCTGATCTGGCCGGTATCCCGGTGCGTTACCTGGGGTGGACGGTCGATGGCGAGCTGCAAGCCGCGATCCCGACCTGGGGGCGACACCTGGCCTTGTCCAAGGATGTGCTCAAGCAGCAGGGCAAGCGTGGCCTGTTCGATCTGGGCAATGCCGAGATCATTCTGCCGCTGGCAACTGGCGCGCAGGTTGCGCTGCGCCATCGGGTGCGCTACCTGTCCGAACTCAATGCGACTGGGCTCATCGGCATCAGCGAGCAGCCCGAAGGCCTGGCGCTGGCCCGCGAACCCGAGCAGTACAGCAAGAAGTTTCGCTACAACCAGCGCCGTGAACAGCGCCTGCTGGAAGAGGCGGGCGGGGTGATTCGGCCGATGCTGGAGCTGACGCCCGAGGAGCAGGCACGCATCTATGCCGACCTGTTCCAGCGTCGTTGGGACTTCGAGGCCACCGGCAAGGATCATCTGGCCGAGGTCTTCGGCCTGTTGCGCGAGTTCATGACCGGTTCCTTGATCTATCTGAACGACGAGCCGGTGGCGATCCAGGTGCTCTACCGTGTCGAAGCGCCGCAATGGGTCAGCCTGGAATACATCAACGGCGGGGTCGATCCGCAGCAGCGCGAGTTCAGCCCCGGCAGCGTGCTCAGCTTCGTCAATACACAAAGCGAATGGGAACATGCGCGGGCGCTGGGCAAGCCGCTGCGCTATTCCTTCGGCCGCGCCGACCGCGAATACAAGGATCGCTGGTGCAATCGGGTACCGGTCTATCAGGTGTGAGGCCATGAACGGACGCAAGCAACAACTGCTCAAGCGCCACCGGCGCAACAAGCGCATCGCCATGCTGGTAGCCCTGCTGGCCTTGCTCGCGCTCGGTGTGCTCGTCGCCTGGTGGCTGCCGCCTCTGCTGCTGGCGCTGGGTTGGGTCGCGCATGAGGCCTGGTTCGCCGACCATCTGTTCTATTCACCGCGCGACGATTACCGCTACGACTTTCCTGAAGATTGCCTCAGCTTGCCGGCGCGTATCGAGCAGGGCGCGCTGCAGGTCGAAGCCGACCTGGACGGCTACGACACCCTGGTGCTCGAACTGTGCCTGACGGCGACCTGGCTGGGGCGCTGGTTCGATCCCCATGTGTGGCTGGGCGATGACCGTCAGGATTTCGAGCGCGGCGTGGCAGGGCGTCGCTATCTCAATCTGTCCGGTTTGCAGGCCAACGGTCTGCGCATCCTGCCGCGTTTTTGCCGCATCGATGGCGAGCTGCGCCTGCATGCCATGCGCAATCCTGATTTCACTGCGCAGCGCATGCTGATCATCGCGCCGCATGCCGATGATGCCGAGCTGGCCGCCTTTGGTCAGTACAGCCGCTCGTCCGATACCGCCATCGTCACCCTGACTCAAGGTGAGATCGAGGCCGAACATTACCAGCGTCTTGGCCTGGGCAAGGCAGCCTCCGCTCGCCTGAAAGGCCGGCTGCGCGCCTGGGACAGCCTTGCCGCGCCGCTTTGGGGCGGCGTACCGCAGCAGCACTGCGTGCAGCTCGGCTACTACTGCCTGCAACTGCCGGCCATGGCCGAGCAACCGCAAGTGCCCTTTGGCTCACTCGAATCGGATGAGAGCGATGTTCGTAGTGTGCGCCAACACAATCCCCTGCCTTTGCCGGCCAATGCCGACGGCCAACCGACCTGGAACAACCTGATCGCCGATCTGGTCGCCGTGATCGAGCATTACCGCCCCGAAGTGCTGCTGACGCCGCATCCGGAGCTCGACCCGCATTACGATCATGTCGCCAGCACCCGTGCCGCGCTTGAAGCCTGCGAACGCAGCGGCTGGAAACCGCAAACCCTGTTGCTCTACGCCAACCATCTGCATGACAACGACCGCTGGCCGATGGGCCCAGCGGGCAATGGCATCGCCTTGCCGCCGGCGATCACGGCGCTGCCGGCCGACCGCCTGTGGAGCCCGACGCTGGATGCCGAGCGGCAACTGGACAAGGCCATGGCGCTGGGCCTGCAGCATGACCTGCAAGGCCCGCTGCCGCTGAAAAGACGCCTGCGCCGCCTGATTCAGCGGGCGTTGGCCGGGCGTCGCTGGCCCGTCACGGGCGAGGACGAGTTCTTCCGCAAGGCCGTGCGCCGCCATGAGCTGTTCTGGGTTCGCCCGCTCTGAACAGCCCGTCGTATTCGTCATGCTATGATTTTTTCCGTTTTTCTCCCCTTCTGGAGCCATCATGAAACTGACCATGCCCCGCTATGACCAAGCCGCCGTTCTGGTGGTGGGCGATGTGATGCTCGATCGCTACTGGCATGGCGGCACGTCGCGGATTTCCCCGGAGGCTCCGGTGCCCGTGGTGCGTGTCGACCAGATCGAGGATCGCCCAGGTGGCGCCGCCAACGTGGCGCTGAACATCGCGGCGCTCGGCGCGCGCGCCCTGCTGGTCGGCGTGACCGGCGAAGACGAAGCCGCCGACAGCCTCAGCGACAGCCTACGCGGTGCCGGCGTTGAAACGCACTTCCAGCAGTTGGATGACCAGCCAACCATCGTCAAGCTGCGGGTGATGAGTCGTCACCAGCAACTGCTGCGCATGGATTTCGAAGAGCTGTTCAACACCGACACCGCCGCCCTGGCGCGCGATGTCGATGCGCTGCTCGATGGGGTCAAGGTGCTGGTGCTGTCAGACTACGGCAAGGGCGCATTGCAGAATCACCAGACGCTGATCCAGGCTGCACGCAGGAAGAACATTCCGGTGCTGGCCGACCCGAAGGGCAAGGATTTCTCCATCTACCGTGGCGCCAGCCTGATCACGCCGAATCTGCACGAGTTCGAAACCATCGTCGGCGGCTGCGTCGATGAGGCCGAACTGGTCAGCAAGGGTGCCAAGCTGATGACCGAACTGGAGCTGGGCGCCCTGCTGGTGACGCGCGGCGAGCATGGCATGACCCTGCTGCGTCCGGGGCACGCCCCGCTGCATCTGCCGGCCCGTGCCCGTGAAGTGTTCGACGTCACCGGCGCTGGGGACACGGTGATCTCCACCCTGGCGGCTTCCATCGCCGCTGGCGAGGAACTGCCGAACGCCGTGGCTTTGGCCAACCTGGCGGCCGGCATTGTGGTCGGCAAGCTCGGCACGGCGGCCATCAGCGCGCCTGAGCTGCGTCGCGCCGTACAGCGCGAGGAAGGTTCCGAGCGCGGCGTGCTGAGCCTGGATCAACTGCTGATCGCCATTGAGGACGCCCGTGCCCATGGCGAGAAGATCGTCTTCACCAATGGCTGCTTTGACATCCTCCATGCTGGTCACGTGACCTACCTGGAGCAGGCCCGTGCCCAGGGCGACCGCCTGATCGTGGCGATCAACGACGATGGCTCGGTCAGCCGCCTGAAAGGCCCTGGTCGTCCGATCAATGCTGTCGACCGCCGCATGGCGGTGCTCGCTGGCCTGGGTGCGGTGGACTGGGTGGTGAGCTTCAGTGAGGACACCCCC
Source organism: Pseudomonas sp. C11 (assembly GCF_034683865.1). Lineage (NCBI taxonomy): Bacteria > Pseudomonadati > Pseudomonadota > Gammaproteobacteria > Pseudomonadales > Pseudomonadaceae > Pseudomonas > Pseudomonas sp. C11. The sequence continues at coordinate 215,783 of NZ_JAWIIP010000006.1, read as the reverse complement.
GAGCGCCTGCTCAAGCAGGTACAGCCCGATGTACTGGTCAAGGGCGGTGACTATGGCATCGACCAGGTGGTCGGCGCCGATATCGTCCAGGCATACGGCGGTGAGGTGCGCGTGCTCGGTCTGGTGGAGAACAGCTCCACCACCGCAATCGTCGAGAAGATTCGCAGCAAGTGACTCTGGCAGCGCATTGATCGCGAATCAAACGCAGCGCTGCCCCTGTTGACCCGATTGCCGCAGCGCTGCGGCTTGACGGTCATAGGCGCTCGCCAGTCGGCGACGCATCATCGACGGCATCACCCGCGAGGAGCGAGATGCCATGAGTGTCGATGTACAGGGCCAGGCCCTGAGCGTACTGAGCAAGCTGGCCCAGGCCGACTGGCCGGATCGCCTCAACCTGCGCAAACCCTTCGAGAAGTTCGTCTTTACCGGCAGCCGTGCCAGCTTTCGCCTGATGGCCGAGCGTGCGTCGACGCGGCCGCGTACCGCGCCGGCCAGAACCGATGATCTCTTCGACCTGTCGCTTTCCGAAGAGCAGCAAATGCTGGTGGACATGCTCCAGGGCTTCGCCCTGGACGTATTGCGCCCGGCAGCGCATGAGGCCGATGCCGAGGCGCGAGTGCCAGCGGCGCTGCTGAACCAGGCGCAGGAGCTGGGGTTGGCCCACTATGGCGTCGGCGAAGCGCAGGGTGGCCTGGCCAGTGAGCGCACCGTGCTGAGCAATGCGCTGATCGCCGAGAGCCTGGCTCAGGGCGACTTCTCGTTGGCTGCCTCGTTGCTGATACCGCTCTCGGCGGCCAATTGCATCCGTCGCTGGGGTTCGCCGGCGCAGCAGGGCGAATGGTTGCCTGCGTTCGTGGGCGAAGCCGGGGCACCGGCCTACGCCCTGGCTGTGACGGAACCGGCCATGCTGGCTGATCCCAAGCTGCCGGCCAGCCGTGCCCGCAAACGCGGCAAGCATTACATCCTCGATGGCGAGAAGGCACTGGTACTCGGCGGCCTGCAGGCCAGCCGTCTGATCGTCGCGGCCAAAGCGGGGGATGGGCCGGCGCTGTTTGTGGTCGACGCGGCGAGCAAAGGCGTCAGCCGCCGCGCCGAGCCGGCCATGGGGCTCAAGGCTTGTGGTCTGGCGCGCATCCAGTTGAAAGGCGTGAAGGTGCCGGCCAGCCAGCGCCTGGCGGGCGCCGATTTCGACTTTCAGGCCTTTCTCGATTACTCGGCGCTGGCCTTCTGTGCGCTGGCCGTCGGCACGGCGCAGGCTGCGCTGGATTACGTGGTGCCTTACTGCAACGAACGCCAGGCGTTCGGCGAGCCGATCAGCCATCGTCAGGGCGTCGCCTTCATGATTGCCGATATCGCCATCGAGCTGGAGTCCATGCGCCTGATGCTCTGGCGCGCCTGCGCGCTGGCCGAGAGTGGCCAGCCATTTCACCGTGAGGCCTATCTAGCCCGCCTGCTGTGTGCGGAGAAGGCGATGAAGATCGGCTGCGATGCGGTGCAACTGCTCGGTGGTCATGGTTTCACCCAGGAACACCCAGTGGAGCGCTGGTATCGCGATTTGCGCAGTGTCGGCGTGCTCGCCGGCGGTTTGCACCTTTGAAAGGAAGGCCAGCATGAACCTGGAAACCCCGAAGAAATTCCGTGGCCTGCAGCATCAGGCTCATCAGGTCGCGGCACGTTACCTGCGGCCGATCTCACGCAAGTACGACAAGGCCGAGCATGCCTATCCCAAGGAGCTGGACATGCTCGCCGCCTTGCTCGACGGCATGAACGCCGGCTCACCGGATGCCGTCGGCGCCGGTTCGGCGAGCAAGCGCGGGGCCGCCCGCGAGCAGCAGGAAGGCATCCGCAACGGCGGCAACATGGCAGCGTTGCTCGGCGTGATGGAGCTGTGCTGGGGCGATGTCGGCCTGCTGTTGGCCATGCCGCGCCAGGGCCTGGGCAACGCGGCCATCGCCGCCGTGGCCAACGACGAGCAACTGGCTCGCTTCGGCAAGACCTGGGCGGCCATGGCCATCACCGAGCCGAGCTGCGGTTCGGATTCGGCGGCCATTCGCACCACGGCGGTCAAGGACGGCGATCACTACGTGCTCAATGGCGAGAAGATCTACGTCACCTCCGGCGAGCGTGCCGACGCGGTGGTGGTCTGGGCCAGCCTCGACCGCAGCCTCGGCCGTGCGGCGATCAAGTCGTTCGTGGTGGAGAAGGGCACGCCAGGTATGACTGTCACCCGTCTGGAGAAGAAGCTCGGCATCAAGGCTTCGGATACCGCCTCGATCAGTTTCAGTGACTGCCGGGTGCCGGCGGCCAACCTGCTTGGCAACGCCGAGATAGACGTGCAAAAAGGCTTCGTCGGGGTGATGGAAACCTTCGACAATACCCGACCGCTGGTGGCTGGCATGGCCGTCGGCGTGGCCAAGGCGGCGCTCGACCGCACCCGTGCGCTGCTGCGCAAGGCTGGTATGCGGCTGGATTACAGTAAGCCACTATTGAGCGTCAGCCATGCCGAAGCCACCCTCTATCGTCTGGAGGCAGAATGGGAGGCCGCGCGCCTGCTGACCCTCAAGGCGGCCTGGATGGCCGACAACAAGCTGCCCAACTCCAAGGAAGCCTCGATGGCCAAGGCCAAGGCCGGGCGCGTAGCCAGCGAGGTCACCCTCAAGTGCGTCGAGCTGGCGGGTGCCATGGGTTATGCGGAGGACGAGCTGCTGGAGAAATGGGCGCGCGACTCGAAGATTCTCGACATCTTCGAAGGTACCCAGCAGATCCAGTTGCTGATCGTCGCCAGACGACTGCTCGGCAAGGGATCGAGTGAGCTGAAGTAGCGACGAAATAGCCAAGAAAAAGCCCGCATTTGCGGGCTTTTTCTTAGAAGCGGAACACTTCCTTATCGATCTTGATGGGCTCGGCCACCGGGATCTTCGGCACCTGTGGCGGCGCCTGAACTTCCGGTTTGGAGGGGGCTGGCTTCCTCCGAACAACTGGCGCCGGTTGTTCGACCAGCGCTACCACCGGCTGGATGGCCACTGCCAACTCGGCCGCCATGCGCTGCAGCAGAACGCTCTGCGCCTTGACCTGCTGCGGAAGGCTGCCGTCGTGTTTCTCTTCCAGGTGGATCAGACGACTGTCACGCAACTGGCCACGGCGGTCGAGCAGTCGCCATTGCGCTTCCAGCACGGCGGGCTCGCTGGGGCCAGAGTCGAGGCGGGTGATGGTCAGCATCACTTGCGCATCGGCGCTGAAGCCGGGCGCCGGAGCCAGTACCAGGCGTTGGCTGTCGAGACGCCAGGCCAACTGACGCAGCAGTTGCTGGTCGATATCGTTGGCCAGGCCACTGGCCCAGCGCGCGTTGGGGGCGGCCACCAGGCTGCCGTCCGCCTGGCGTTGCAGCAGATTGCTGTTGCGCAGGTAGTCGGCGACGCTGACGGGCCCGACCAGAACTGCAACGCCGTTCTGCTGGTTCGGTGCCACCGCTTCGCCGGCATCCAGCTGGTAGAGCGGTACCGGCTTGGGTTGCAGCAGGCTACAGCCACTCAGCGTCAGCAGAGAGGCCAGGAACAGGCCCAGGGGGCGTACTACGGTCATCATCAGATCCCGGCAGCCAGGATGAAGGCTGCACATCAATAGCATTTCATGCCAATGGGCTGCCAAGACCGGCAGCCCGAGCCGCGTATCATCCGTCAAACCGCCTTTTGACTCCAGCCCTTACTGCCGTCTGTCAGACGGCTGGGATCACTCGACCAGCAACTGATCGACCCGCTGGAAGCCGCGCGGCAGCTTGTTACCACGGCGGCCACGCTCACCCTTGTAGTGTTCGAGGTCATCGGCCTTGAGTGTCAGGGTGCGCTTGCCGGCCTGCAAGACCAGGCTGCTACCGTTCGGCAGAACGGCCAGATCCGTCAGGTACTCCTCGCGGCTGGCCACGCGCTCACCGGGGATGCCGATGATCTTGTTGCCCTTGCCTTTGCCCAGTTGCGGCAGGTCGCGCACGGGGAACAGCAGCAGGCGGCCTTCGGTGGTGACGGCCGCCAGCCAGTCATCTTCGAGGCTATTCAGCGGCTTGGGCGCGACCACGTGGGCGCCGTTGGGCAGGGTCAGCAAGGCCTTGCCGGCCTTGTTCTTGGCCTGCAGGTCTTCGCCCTTGACCACGAAGCCATAGCCCGCGTCCGAGGCGATCACGTACAGCGCACTGTCATCGGGCAGCAGCAGGCACTCGAAGCTGGCGCCTGGCGGCGGTGTCAGGCGGCCGGTCAGCGGCTCGCCCTGACCGCGCGCCGATGGCAGGCTGTGGGCGGCCAGCGAGTAGCTGCGCCCGGTCGAGTCGATGAATACCGCGTACTGGTTGGATCGGCCTGGCGCTGCCGCCTTGAAGCCGTCACCGGCCTTGTAGGACAGGCCGGTGGCGTCGATGTCGTGGCCCTTGGCGCAGCGCACCCAGCCTTTTTCCGAGAGCACCACGGTGACCGGTTCGGTCGGCATCAGCTCGGTTTCCGACAGGGCACGGGCTTCGGCGCGCTCGACGATCGGCGAGCGGCGGTCGTCGCCGTATTTTTCGGCGTCTTCGAGGATTTCCTTGCGCACCAGTTTCTTCAACTTGGCTTCGCTGCCGAGCAGGGCCAGGAGTTTTTCGCGCTCCTTGGCCAGTTCGTCCTGCTCGCCGCGGATCTTCATTTCTTCCAGGCGGGCGAGCTGACGCAGGCGGGTGTCGAGGATGTAATCGGCCTGGATGTCGGTGAGGCCGAAGCGCTCCATCAGCACCGGCTTGGGGTGATCCTCGCTGCGGATGATACGGATGACTTCGTCGAGGTTGAGGAAAGCGATCAGCAAGCCTTCCAACAGGTGCAGGCGCTTCTCCACCTTGTCCAGGCGGAACTGCAGGCGACGGCGCACGGTGCCGACGCGATACACCAGCCACTCGCTGAGCAGGGTGCGCAGATCCTTGACCGACGGTTTGCCGTCGAGGCCAATGACGTTGGTGTTGACCCGGTAGCTGGACTCCAGGTCGGTGGTGGCGAACAGGTGGGTCATCAGCTCTTCGGCATCGACCCGGTTGGAGCGCGGGATGATGACGATGCGGCAGGGGTTCTCGTGGTCGGACTCGTCACGCAGGTCGGCGACCATCGGCAGCTTCTTGGCCTGCATCTGCGCGGCGATCTGTTCCAGCACCTTGGCCCCGGAAACCTGGTGCGGCAGCGCGGTGACGACGATATCGCCGTCCTCGACGCGGTAAACGGCGCGCATGCGCACCGAGCCGCGGCCGGTCTGGTAGATCTTCAGCAGGTCGGCGCGCGGCGTGATGATTTCCGCCTCGGTGGGGAAATCCGGGCCCTGCACGTGTTCCATCAACTGTTCGATACCCGCGCTCGGCTCGTCGAGCAGGCGCACGCAGGCAGCAGCGACTTCGCGCAGGTTGTGCGGCGGCACGTCGGTGGCCATGCCCACGGCGATGCCGGTGGTGCCGTTGAGCAGCAGGTTGGGCAGGCGCGCCGGCAGGGTGGCCGGCTCGTTCATGGTGCCGTCGAAGTTCGGCACCCAGTCGACGGTGCCCTGGCCCAGTTCGTCGAGCAACACCTCCGAGTAACGCGACAGGCGCGCCTCGGTGTAACGCATGGCGGCGAAGGATTTGGGATCGTCCGGCGCACCCCAGTTGCCCTGACCGTCGACCAGGGTATAGCGGTAGCTGAATGGCTGCGCCATCAGCACCATGGCTTCGTAGCAGGCGCTGTCGCCGTGCGGGTGGTATTTACCGAGCACGTCGCCGACGGTACGCGCCGACTTCTTGTGCTTGGAATCGGCGTCCAGGCCCAGCTCGCTCATGGCATAGATGATGCGGCGCTGTACCGGCTTGAGGCCATCGCCGATATGCGGCAGGGCGCGATCCATGATCACGTACATGGAGTAGTTCAGGTAGGCCTGTTCGGTGAACTCGGCCAGCGACCGACGCTCCACGCCTTCCAGGCTCAAATCGAGGGATTCGCTCATGCGGGCCTCATTGCAGGGTTGATTGGCGCAGCACCAGGGTGCCGCCCTTCTGAGTGAATTCGAGTTGTTTCAGGGCGCTCATGCCCAGCAGCACTTCGTCGCCGTCCATGCCGGGGGCGATCAGCGCGGCCACGTCGCGCAGTTCGATGTCGCCGAGGCGCAGGCTGTCCAGGCGCGTGCGGTGCCCGGTGGCACGGCCATTGGCAGTGCTCAGGGTGATCGGTGCGCCACGCTTGAGGCCGAGCTTGCGTGCCAGCGCTTCGGGGATGGCCACGGCGGTGGCACCGGTGTCGAGCAGGAAGGTCACCGGCTGGCCGTCGATCTGCCCGTCCAGCAAGTAATGCCCCTGGCGGTTGCCGGCCAGGCTGACTTCCACGTAACCCTCGCCATGCACCGAGTGCGGTGTCTGGTTGGGATTACGCTGGCGCTCTTCCCAGTCGCCGAAGAAATGCGTGGCCAGCAGCAGGCCGGCACCCCAGGCGAGCACCCACATCACGCGTCCGGCACGTTTGCCTGGCGTCTGTTCGCTCACTGGCGCTGACTCCAGCCGCCCTCGGGGGCTTTGAAGCGCCAAACGATGGGGCGTTGTTCGCCATCGGCGCGCGTCAGGCTGCCGTTGTCGACGCCGATCCAGGCGCCGTCCTTGTCGATCCACAGGGCCTCGGCCACACCATAGTCCGCCGTGTAGCGACGGGGCTCGCTGAGCGCCTCGGCCGCGAACGACCAGCAGCGCTCGACTGCGCCATCGCTCAGCGTGCGACGGCAGATGCGATAGGCCTGGCGTTCGAGGGTGAACAGTTTGTTCTCGAAGTAGCTCAGGCCGGAGAAGTCGCGCGGCGCGTCGTGCCCGCCCAACGCTGCCGGCGATGGCTGCGTACCGCTATCATTGAACAGTACGCAGCCGCCGGTGCAGCGCCAGGTGCTGTTCTGCCGATGCAGCACGGCCAGGCCCCGGCGGCGTTGCTCGGCGGCCAGCCACAGGCGTTCGCCAGCGGGGTCGATGGCGATGCCCTCGAACCCCTGGTTGAAGTGCAGCAACATGCCGCTGGCTCGCGCCTGGCGTACCAGGGCATTGGGCAGGCGCAGCCACTGGGCCGCGCCGTTGGGCGCCAGTTGCAATACGGCAGACTGGGTTTCGCTGACCAGATAGCGATTGCCCTGCGCGTCACAACTCAAACCCTCGAAATCCAGGGTGCCGCCACGTACCAGGCTGGCCGCCCAGTTGCGCATGCGCATCCCCCAGGGCTGCTGACTCTCGGGCGGCTCCGGGGCGACGAAGGTTTCCGCTTCGGCTTGCAGGTGATCGCCATCGAGGTTGAGCTGGAATACGCGGTCGTCGTCGCGATCCGAAACGCCCCACAGGGTTTCGCCGCACTTGGCCAGGCCGGAGAGATTGCCATTGGCCATGCCCTCGACCGGGTACTCGGCGCCCAGGCGCAACTCTTCCAGTGCTGCCTGCTCGGCGTGCGCCAGGCCCGCCAACAGGCTGGCAGCCAGTATCAGCCAACGCATCAGGCTAGAACCTCGGCCAGGTTGCCCTTGGACTCCAGCCAGTTCTTGCGGTCGCTGGCGCGCTTTTTCGCCAGCAGCATGTCCATCACCTCGCGGGTGCCGTCGAAATCATCCAGCGTGAGCTGCACCAGGCGACGGGTGTTCGGATCCATGGTGGTTTCGCGCAGTTGCGGCGGGTTCATCTCGCCGAGACCCTTGAAGCGCGTGACCTGCGGCTTGCCGCGGCGTTTCTCGGCCACCAGTCGGTCGAGGATGCCGTCGCGCTCGGCATCGTCCAGGGCGTAGAAGATTTCCTTGCCCAGGTCGATGCGGTACAGCGGCGGCATGGCCACGTAGACGTGCCCGGCATCCACCAGCGGACGGAAGTGCCGGACGAACAGGGCACAGAGCAGGGTGGCGATGTGCAGGCCGTCGGAGTCGGCGTCGGCGAGGATGCAGATCTTGCCGTAGCGCAGCTGACTCAGGTCGCTCGAACCCGGATCGATGCCGATGGCCACGGCGATATCATGTACCTCCTGGCTGGCCAGCACTTCGCTGCCGTCCACTTCCCAGGTGTTCAGGATCTTGCCGCGCAGCGGCATGATGGCCTGGAATTCCTTGTCGCGCGCCTGCTTGGCGCTGCCGCCGGCCGAATCACCCTCGACCAGGAACAGCTCGCAGCGCAGCGGGTTCTGCCCGGCGCAGTCGGCCAACTTGCCTGGCAATGCCGGGCCCTGGGTGATCTTCTTGCGCTCGACTTTCTTGCCGGCCTTGAGGCGGCGCCCGGCGTTGCTGATGGCCAGCTCGGCCAGTTGCAGACCGGTTTCCGGGTTGGCGTTGAGCCACAGGCTGAAGGCGTCCTTGACCACACCGGAAACGAAGGCCGCGGCCTCACGGGAGGACAGGCGCTCCTTGGTCTGGCCGGAGAACTGGGCGTCCTGCATCTTCATCGAGAGAACGAAGGCGATGCGCTCCCAGATGTCTTCCGGGGCGAGTTTTACGCCGCGCGGCAGCAGGTTGCGGAACTCGCAGAACTCGCGCATGGCATCCAGCAGGCCCTGGCGCAGGCCGTTGACGTGGGTGCCGCCTTGCGCAGTTGGGATCAGGTTGACGTAGCTTTCCTGCACCGCGTCGCCGCCCTCGGGCAGCCACAGCAGCGCCCAGTCCACCGCTTCCTTGTTGCCGGCCAGGCTGCCGACGAAGGGCTCGGCCGGCAGGCGCTCGAATTCGCTGACGGCATCGACCAGGTAGGAACGCAGACCATCCTCGTACAGCCACTCGACTTTCTCGCCGGCGGCCTTGTCCTCGAAGGTAACGGAGAGGCCCGGGCACAGCACGGCCTTGGCCTTGAGCACATGCTTGAGGCGGCTGACCGAGAACTTGAAGGAGTCGAAATACTTGGCGTCCGGCCAGAAGTGCACGCTGGTGCCGGTGTTGCGCTTGCCGACGCTGCCGATGACTTCGAGATCGCTGGCCTTGAAACCGTCGGCGAAGCTCATCTGGTATTCGCTGCCGTCGCGCTTGACGGTAACCACCACGCGCGTCGACAGGGCGTTGACCACGCTGATGCCGACGCCGTGCAGGCCGCCGGAGAACTGGTAGTTCTTGTTGCTGAACTTGCCGCCGGCATGCAGCTTGGTGAGGATCAGCTCGACGCCTGGTACGCCTTCTTCCGGGTGGATGTCCACCGGCATGCCGCGACCATCGTCGAGCACTTCCAGGGAGTTGTCCTCGTGGAGGATCACCTGGATGCTCTTGGCATGCCCGGCCAGGGCTTCGTCGACACTGTTGTCGATCACTTCCTGGGCCAGGTGGTTGGGGCGCGTGGTGTCGGTGTACATGCCCGGGCGCTTGCGCACCGGGTCGAGGCCGGAAAGGACTTCGATAGCGTCGGCGTTATAGGCGTTCTGCTGGGCCATGTGCTCTCTTGATCGTCAATTGAAGGCGGAAAAGTCAGTATCGCGCCAGAGTGTGGCGCCAATGCCGGCGAATGCGAAGAGCGCCGGCAAACGTTCGGTAAAGCCCTGGAAACCATGATCGCCGCCGGCCTGGATGCGCAGAGCGCAGACCCGGTAGTAGCGTTCGGCGTCGCGGTAGTCGAGGGTTTCGTCAGCGGTCTGCAGCCACACCTGATAGCGGCTGGCATCCTGTGGCGGTGGTACTTCCAGCTCAGCCAGGGCGTGGATGTGATCCTCGGTGAGTTCCCAGGTCTCGTCGCTGTAGAAATTCTTCTGCGGGCCGAGGTAGCCGTCGAAGCGCAGGTGCGGGCGCACCGCCGGGTTGATCAGCAGGGCCTTGAGGCCATGCCGCTCGGCCAGGTAGGTGGCGTAATAGCCGCCCAGCGAGCTGCCGACCAGCAGCGGCGCGCCGAGCTCGGCCACCAATGCTTCGAGCTGGGCCATGGCCTGGCGCGGATGATGATGCAGCGCCGGTACGCGTAGGTGCTCGGCGATTTGCAGGTGCGTCATGGCGCGGCTCAACTGCCTGGCCTTGTGCGAGGCGGGTGAGCTGTTGAGGCCGTGGATATAAAGGATGGACGCAGTCATGGTGCGGGAGGCTACTACAAAAAGCGGCGGTAGGCTTCAGGCGGCAGGTTACAGGCAAGCGCAAAGCGGTTTTCCTGCAGACTGAGGTCTGCAGCGTGTGGCCTCAATAGCCCTTGACGCTGTAATCGATCTCGAAGGTGATGCCGGTAACGCGCGAGACGCCGGTTTCCAGCCTGCCGTCGGTGTGCAGGCGCAGCCAGCGGTAGCCGGGGGCTTCGTTACTGACCTGGAAGTCTTCGCTGCCCGGGGCGAACTGTACGCAGGTCGAGGGCGAGGCGAGCAGGCGCAGGTTGCCGCGCTGCTGATCGAACTCCTGATGGATATGCCCCCAGAGCACGGCGCGGGCCTGTGAGTGGCGCTCGAGAATGGCGAACAGGGTATCGGGATTGCGCAGGCCAATGGGCTCCATCCATTTGCAGCCGATGGACACCGGGTGGTGGTGCAGGCAGATCAGGTGATGGCGCTCGGGCGCTTCGCTCAGGGCGCGCTCGAGCAACTCGAGCTGGCTGTCGGCGAGAAAACCCGGTACGGCACCAGGGATCGAAGAGTCGAGCATGACGACACGCCAGGCGCCGACGTCGATCACCGGCTCCAGCAGTGTGCTGTCGGCACAGGCCGCCTGCATGGGCGGAACTTCGTCATGGTTGCCGGCCAGCCAGCGTACGGGCGTGGCGAATGCCTCGGTGAGGCGGCGAAACCGCTCGTAGGATTCCAGGCTGCCATCCTGCGACAGGTCGCCAGTGGCGAGGATCAGATCGATGCCGGGCTGCTCCTGCTGCACCTGCTCGATCACCCGTTTCAGGCTGGCGCAGGTCTCCATGCCCAGCAGCTTGCCGTCCGCTTCGGCGAACAGATGGCTGTCGGACAGTTGCACCAGCAGCACCGAGGAATCGGTGGCGAGGGGGGCATGACTCGGCAAGGCGGTCTCCTAGGTCGCAATCGACTGAATTATGGTGGCTGGCGCGGTAAAGAGAAAACCCAGGAACTCGACTTGCGTCACAGAAAAACGCTGCATTTGGCGCTTGCAAGGGAGCGCCTGTCTATGCGGCATCGGTGCAGCGAGTGCCGGAGAGGCCATTGGATCGCACGGGCGATGCTATCGGCCAGCGCGGTGCAAGCTTGAAGACGGCCTCAGATGACCGGTTGGGGCTCGTGGCCACAGGCCAGGCAATGGCTCAGCCACTCGCCGAGGAACAGGTTGAGTTGGCTCTTCTCGTCCGGCTGATGCATGGCGGCGTTCGGATAAGGGTAGCGAATGTGCAGGCGCCGGGCATTCTCGGCTCCGATGACTTCGGCCATGCGTGCGTCATGGTAAACCCGCACCTCCAGCTGTGGCACCGGCAGCCAGGGTAGGCTGTGCTCCTGGCGCACACACAGGGTCGTGGTGTAAGGGCAGCTTTCCTGCACCTCCAGATTGAGCACGCCCAGCAGGTGCTCGCCCTGGCTGAGCGCCACGCGGCGGGCCTGGTGGCCGCTGCGCATGTTCGGTAACAGACGCATCAGCCGTGCGTAGTTGGCTTCGCAGGCGCTCTGCAGTTCGACCAGGTCGACCCGATAGCGCTCGCGCAGGGCATTCATGACCACATGCCCCGTACTTCGTCGCGGTTCAGCGCCAGCCATTGCAGGGCAATGATGCTGGCGGCGTTGTTGATGCGCCCATCGCGCACGGCGGCCAGGGCATCGGCCAGTGGCATCACGTGCACGCGGATGTCCTCGCCTTCCTCCGGCAGTCCATGCACACCGCCGGCACCGCTGCTGTCGCAGCGACCGAGGAACAGGTGGACGAACTCGTCGGAGCCGCCAGGGGAGGGGAAATACTGGGTGATTGGCCACAGCGGGCCGAGGATCAGATCGGCTTCTTCGACCGCTTCGCGGCGTGCGACCTCTTCGGGCTCCTCGTCCTTGTCGATCAGCCCGGCGACCAACTCCAGCAGCCAGGGATTGGCCGCCTTGTCCATGGCGCCGACCCGGAACTGCTCGATCAGCACCACTTCATCGCGCTGCGGGTCATAGGGCAGGACGCAGACGGCGTCGTGACGCACGAACAGCTCGCGGGTCAGTTGCGGGCCCATGTTGCCGGCGAACTGGCGATGGCGCAGCTTGATCCGGTCGAGCCGGTAGAAGCCGCGAAAGCAGTTCTCGCGCTCGATGATGTCGATGTCGTCTTTGTTCATTGCACCCCCAGATGGTCGTAACGGGCCAAAATCAGACTGTGTGAAAACTACTGCGCTCGGCCATGCTGCGTTAAAAAACGGCTCAAAATGCTCATTTACAGCTCGTAAACTGCGCTTTCTCGCCGTTTTTCGCCTTGCCTGACCTTCGCTCGCTACGGTTTCACACGGTCTGAACTGCGGCCCGTTACGCATCACACTAGCGAGCATAGTGCTCGCCGATCAAGCCTGGCTGACGGAAAGTGCGTCGCTACACCTTCTGGTACAGCTGGCTGCCCTGCGCCTTGAACTCCTCGGCCTTGGCCTGCATGCCCTGCTCGGCCTCCAGGTCGACGGCGTCGATGCGTTGCTCCTTGGCGTAGTCGCGTACTTCCTGGGTGATCTTCATCGAGCAGAACTTAGGCCCGCACATGGAGCAGAAGTGCGCCACCTTGGCCGAATCCTTCGGCAGCGTCTCGTCGTGGTAGGCGCGTGCGGTGTCCGGGTCGAGGCCGAGGTTGAACTGGTCTTCCCAGCGGAACTCGAAGCGCGCCTTGGAGAGCGCGTTGTCGCGGATCTGTGCACCCGGATGACCCTTGGCCAGGTCGGCGGCATGGGCGGCGATCTTGTAGGTGATGATGCCGGTCTTCACGTCATCCTTGTTCGGCAGGCCCAGATGCTCCTTGGGCGTGACGTAGCAGAGCATGGCGCAGCCGAACCAGCCGATCATCGCCGCGCCGATGCCGCTGGTGATGTGGTCGTAGCCCGGCGCGATGTCGGTGGTCAGCGGGCCGAGGGTGTAGAACGGCGCCTCGTCGCAGCATTCGAGCTGCTTGTCCATGTTCTCCTTGATCAGGTGCATGGGCACGTGGCCGGGACCTTCGATCATGCATTGCACGTCATGCTTCCAGGCGATTTTGGTCAGCTCGCCGAGGGTTTCCAGTTCGCCGAACTGCGCGGCGTCGTTGGCATCGGCAATCGAACCGGGGCGCAGGCCATCGCCCAGCGAGAAGGACACGTCGTAGGCCTTCATGATCTCGCAGATGTCGTCGAAATGGGTGTAGAGGAAGTTTTCCTTGTGGTGCGCCAGGCACCACTTGGCCATGATCGAGCCGCCACGGCTGACGATGCCGGTCACGCGCTTGGCGGTCAGCGGCACGTAGCGCAGCAATACGCCTGCGTGGATGGTGAAGTAGTCCACGCCCTGTTCGGCCTGCTCGATCAGGGTGTCGCGGAACAGCTCCCAGGTCAGGTCTTCGGCGATGCCACCGACCTTCTCCAGCGCTTGGTAGATCGGCACGGTGCCGATCGGTACCGGCGAGTTGCGGATGATCCATTCGCGGGTTTCATGGATGTGCTTGCCGGTGGACAGATCCATCACCGTGTCCGAGCCCCAGCGGATGCCCCAGGTCAGCTTGGCCACTTCTTCCTCGATGGAGGAACCCAGCGCCGAGTTGCCGATGTTGCCGTTGATCTTCACCAGGAAGTTGCGGCCGATGATCATCGGCTCCAGCTCCACGTGGTTGATGTTGGCTGGGATGATGGCGCGGCCGCGGGCGACTTCGCTGCGCACGAACTCGGGGGTGATCTCTTTCGGAATGGCGGCGCCGAAGCTGTGGCCGGCGTGCTGCTCATTGAGCAGGCCGGCTTCACGGGCTTCGGCCAGCTTCATGTTCTCGCGGATGGCGACGTATTCCATCTCGGGCGTGATGATGCCCTTCTTGGCGTAGTGCATCTGGCTGACGTTATGCCCGGCCTTGGCCCGGCGCGGGTTGCGCACGTGGGCGAAGCGCATCTTGGTCAGCTCTTCATCGGCCAGGCGACGCTGGCCGAACTCGGAGGACAGACCCGGCAGTTTCTCGGTGTCGCCGCGATCCTCGATCCAGGCGCTGCGTACGTCGGCCAGACCCTTACGCACGTCGATGCTGACGTTCGGGTCGGTATAGGGGCCGGAGGTGTCGTAGACGGTGACCGGCGCGTTGATCTCGCCACCGAAGTCGGTGGGTGTGACGTCCAGGCTGATCTCGCGCATCGGCACGCGGATGTCCGGGCGTGAACCCTGCACATAGACTTTCTGCGAACGGGGGAAGGGCTGTACGGACTGCTGGTCGACCTGGGCGCTTTCGCTCAGGTGCTTTTGTTGTTGTGTACTCATCAGGGCTCTCCGGGCTGGATGTCGGAGTAGAACCTGGGCGGAGTACGAGCGCGGGCGCACCGAAGGTGGTGCCGAGAGACTCGCCACGAATGCGGCGAGGACATCTTGTTCCCTACGCAGGCCTTAACCTGATCAGGTTCAACGGGATCCGGCAGTTGCCAATCTCAGCCCCTCACATGGGGCACCCCGACAAGAACTCGCGCAGTCTAATCAAGGCGCGCAGGTAAAACCAAGCGAGTGGCTGAAATAAGTCGACCCGTGCGTCGGAACGAGGCTATCGCGTCGCGGCCTGCGGTCACCTCTAAAACCACCGGCTTGCATCCAGGCAGTCGTGCATCGCCAGCGCAGCGTTAAAACCAAATACCTTATCTACGTTTCTAGAGAAGCATCCGAGGCATTGTTGCAGCCGGGCAACAAAGCTTCTTACAAACTAGACTCAAGGCACCGGAGCGGCCCTTGACCCTGGCCAGTGGCCGCCCGTAGCCTTACCGATTACCGCCTTATTCAAGGATCGACACCCATGTTGCGCAGACTATCCCTGGCCCTTGCCGTGGCCGCCGCTTCGCTGAGCCTGGCTCACGCCGAGGAAGCGCCGCTGTCGAGCAAGACCGATCTGGTGACCGTGTACCAGGAGGCCGCTCGAAACAACGCCGATATCGCCGCCGCGCGAGCCGACTACAAGGCGCGTCGCGAAGTGGTGCCACAGGCCCGCGCCGGATTGCTGCCCAACCTCTCGGCCGGTGCCAATTATGGCGACACGCGCACCGAGATCGACTCGCCCAGCGCCACCAGTTCGCGCAGTGGCCTGGTCTACCAGGCCAACCTGAGCCAGCCGCTGTTCCGGGCTGATCGCTGGTTCCAGCTGCAGGCTGCCGAAGCCACCAGCGAGCAGGCGGCACTGGAGCTGTCGGCTACCGAGCAGAACCTGATCCTGCAAAGTGCCGAAACCTACTTCGCCGTCCTGCGTGCGCAGGACACTCTCGCTTCGACTCGCGCCGAGGAAGCCGCCTTCAAACGTCAACTGGATCAGGCCAACGAGCGTTTCGACGTCGGCCTGTCCGACAAGACCGATGTACTCGAGGCGCAGGCCGGTTTCGACACTGCCCGCGCCAACCGCCTGCTCGCCGAGCGTGCCGTGGAGGATGCCTTCGAGGCGCTGGTGACCCTGACCAACCGCGATTATGTGGCGGTAGAGGGGATCGTCCACACGCTGCCGGTGCTGGCGCCGACGCCCAACGATGCCAAGGCCTGGGTCGATACTGCCGCCGCACAGAACCTTAACCTGCAGGCCAGCCTGTACGCCGTGACCGCTGCCGAAGAAAATCTGCGCCAGCGCAAGGCCGGCCATGCGCCGACCCTGGATGCCGTGGCCAGCTACCAGAAGGGCGACAACGACAGCCTGGGTTTCACCAATTCGGGCTCGCCGCTGTCACCGGGCTACAGTGGTGACGTTTCCCAGCGCACCATCGGCCTGCAACTGAATATCCCGCTGTACAGCGGCGGCCTGACCACCTCGCAGGTGCGTGAGGCTTATCAGCGCCTGGGCCAGACTGAGCAACTGCGCGAAAGCCTGCGCCGCCAGGTGGTGCAGAACACCCGCAACCTGTTCCGCGCGGTCAACACCGACGTGGAAACCGTGCAGGCGCGCAAGCAGTCAATCATCTCCAACCAGAGCGCACTGGAAGCCACCGAGATCGGTTACCAGGTCGGTACCCGCAATATCGTCGACGTGCTCGATGCCCAGCGCCAGCTGTACAGCGCCGTGCGCAACTACAACGACGCGCGCTACGACTACATCCTCAACAACCTGCGCCTGAAGCAGGCTGCCGGTACGCTGAGCCCGGCTGACCTGGAAGCGCTGGGCAGCTTCCTCAAGCCGGACTACAATCCGGACAAGGACTTCCTGCCGCCGGATCTGGCTTCTGCCGCCGAGGCGCGCCTGAAGAACAATCAGGACTATTGAAAGCCCGATACGCAAAAGCCCGACGTCAGTCGGGCTTTTGCTTTCAGGTGCGGCAACTCCGAGATGCGGGGTGATCGAGCCGTCGTAGGGGCAAGCGCCGTGCTGCAATATCCCCGGATTGCATCCGGCTACAGAAGGCGTTGCAGCCCTGTCAGCAGGCGCTGCAGCGCGCCTTGGTTGGCCTTGAGCACGGCCAGGCCTGCCTGGCTCATCCGCGCCATTTCTGTGGGAGTGTCCAGCAGCGTGGCAAGCCTGCCTGCCAGTTGCTCGGCGTTTTCCACTTCGCTCAGGGCGCCGGCTTCACGCAGTTGCGTGGCGATTTCCAGGAAGTTGAACAGGTGCGGCCCGCTCAGCACTGGCTTGCCCAGTGCGGCTGGTTCCAGCAGGTTGTGCCCGCCATTGGCCACCAGACTGCCGCCGACGAAGGCGATATCGGCCAGGGCATAGAGAAACAGCAGCTCGCCCATGGTGTCGCCGAGCAGCACCTGATCACCTGCCTGTACGTCTTGCCCTGTGGAGCGCCTGCGCGTGGTCAGACCCTGGTTCAGGCACAGTTCATGAACCGCCTCGAACCGCTCGGGATGGCGTGGCACCAGGATCAGCAGGGCGTCCGTTCGGGTCTTCAATAACTGCCGATGGGCGGCGAGGATGATCTCGTCTTCACCGGCATGGGTGCTGGCAGCGATCCACACCGGGCGCTGCTCGGTCTGCCACTGGCGGCGTAGTTCGGCCGCGCGCTGCGGCAGCTCGGCATCGATCTTCAGGTCGTACTTGATCGAGCCGGTTACGTCCACACACTCGGGACGGGCGCCAAGCGCCAGGAAGCGCTGCGCTTCGGCCTGGGTCTGCACGGCGATCAGCGACAGCTTGGCGAGCATCGGTGCGGTCAGCTTGCCGAAGCGTGCATAACCGCGCGCCGAACGTTCTGAAAGACGGGCATTGGCCAGGGCCACCGGGATACCGCGTTTGGCGCACTGATGGATATGGTTCGGCCACAGCTCGGTTTCCATCACCACGGCCAGGCGCGGCTTGACACGATTGAGGAAGAGCGCCGCCGCCCAGGGCAGGTCGTAGGGCAGGTAGCAGTGCTGCACGCTGTTGCCGAACAAGGCCTGGATGCGCTCGGAGCCGGTCGGTGTCATGCAGGTGACGGTGATCGGCAGCTCGGGGTGCCGTGCCTGCAGGGCGCGGATCATCGGCGCTGCAGCGATGCTTTCGCCGACCGAGACGGCATGCACCCAGATGCCGCCGGTTTGCAGCGGCGGCATGCCGAAGGAAAAGCGTTCCCTGATGCGCCGCGCATAGGCCGGCGCCTTGCGTGCGCGCAAGGCCAGGCGCAGGGCGATCAGGGGCAGGGCCAGGTGCAGCAGCAGGGTATAGAGGTGTCTGTTCATGGGGGCGCAGCTTATCGTCGCTGGCCCGAGCCTGGAAGTGCGATCAGGCTTGCGGGCGCAGCAGCTCCTGCGCCAGGCAATCGGCCAGCCAGCTCGCGGCCGGGCCGAGCGCACCATCGCGGCGCCAGACCAGCTCCACCACCAGCGGCAGCGGCGCCCAGTCGCTGCGCAGTTCCTGCAGGTGGCCCTGGTAGGTCGGGTACTGCGCGACATGGCGTGGCAACCAGGCCCAGCCCAGGCCACGGATCACCAGCTCGGCCATGACGTAAAAACTGTCGGCGCGCCAGACCAGCGGGCTGATCTGCTCGCCGCCGGGATAGTGGCTGTCCTGTGGTGTCATCAGCAATTGGCGATGCTCGGCCAGGTCGCGACGTTCGACGCTGGCGAGCTCGGCCAGCGGGTGGTGCGGGCTGCACACCGTGACCATCTCGATGGTGCCCAGGCGCTGGCTTTCCAGCTCGGCGGGCATCTGCTCGTGATGGAACAGCAGACCAAGATCGGCCTGGCGTTGCACCAGCTTGCGCGACACATCGCCCTGCGCGCCGCTGGACAGCTGCACTTCGATAAGGGGGAAGGCCTGCGCCAGCGCCTCCAGGCTGGCCAGCACCGGTTGGTAAGGCATGGCTTCGTCCTGGGCCAGGCGCAGCCGTGCTTCCTCGCCACGGGCCAGACCCAGAGCGCGGCCGTCCAGGCGCTGACATTGCTGCAGCACGCTGCGCGCCTCTTCCAGCAAGGCGCGCCCGGCCTCGGTCAGGCGCGGCTGGCGACCGCTGCTGCGCTCGAACAGGGCGACCCCGAGATCCGCTTCGAGCAGGGCGATGGCAGTGCTCACCGCCGATTGTGCACGCCCGGTTTCGCGGGCCACGGCGGAGAAGGAGCGGCTCTCGGCGGTGCGCACGAACAGGTTGAGCTGATCGAGGTTCCAGTTCATAACCTATCTCCCAGGCAGATGGGTAATGACTTTATCCCATCGTTGCGAGGACTAAAATCGGCGGCATCGTTCAGGAGTCGCCGCCATGCCCGGATACCTCTATCTCGCAATCGCCATCGCCGGCGAAGTCATCGCCACCACCTCGATGAAGGCCATCGACGGCTTCAACAAACCCTTGCCGCTGCTGCTGGTGATCGGCGGCTACGGCATCGCCTTCTGGATGCTGACTCTGGTGGTGCGCACCATTCCGGTGGGCATCGCCTATGCCATCTGGGCGGGGTTGGGCATCGTCCTGGTGAGCATCGCTGCGCTGGTGTTCTACCAACAGAAGCTGGATCTGCCCGCCATCCTGGGCATGGGCCTGATTGTCAGCGGGGTGGTGGTGATTCAGCTGTTCTCGCAGTCGACGGGGCACTGATCGGCTGCGGGCGTGCCTGGCACACGGGTTATACTGCGCCCCTGTTTTTCTTCGAGGCCCGTTCATGTCCCAAGCTCTCAGCACCGATGTCCTGATCGTCGGCGGCGGTATCGCCGGCCTCTGGCTCAATGCCCGTCTGCGTCGCCAGGGCTTCTCCACGCTCCTGGTGGAGTCGGCGAGCCTGGGCGGCGGGCAGAGCGTGAAGTCGCAGGGGATCATTCATGGCGGCGCCAAGTACGCTCTGCATGGCGCGCTGACCGGCTCGGCCGAGGCCATCGGCGATATGCCACGGCGCTGGCGCGAAGCGCTGGCCGGCGATGGCGAGCTGGATCTGCGCGGTGTGCGCCTGCTTTCCGATGCGCATTACCTGTGGTCGCCCGGCACTCTGGCCGGCAATCTGACCAGCTTCTTCGCCAGCAAGGCCATGCGCACGCGGGTCGATGCGGTCAAGGGCGATCAGTTGCCGCCAGCGCTGCGCGATCCGAAGTTCAAGGGCAAGGTCTATCGGCTCAACGAGCTGGTGCTGGACGTGCCCAGCCTGATCACACGCCTGGCCGAGCTGGCCGGTGACAGCCTGCTGGCCGGCCAGCAGATCGAGCCGCTGCGCGAAGCCGGTGAACTGGTTGGCCTGCGCGTCGATGGTCGCGAGATTCGCGCGCAACGCGTGGTGCTCAGCGCGGGAGCAGGCAATGCCGAATTGCTGGTAGCGCTCGGTATCGAACAGCCGCGCCAGCAATTGCGCCCGCTGCACATGGTGCTGGCCAAGGGGCCGGCGTTGAAACCGTTGTATGCCCATTGCCTGGGGGGCGGGCCGAAGCCGCGGGTCACCGTGACCACGCACCCGGCCGCCGACGGCCAGTGGGTCTGGTACCTTGGCGGCGATCTGGCCGAGGCCGAGGGTGTGGCGCGTGATGAGGCCGCGCAGATTCAGGCCGCGCAAAAGGAAGTTGCCGCGCTGCTGCCCTGGGTCGATCAGAGCCAGACCTGCTGGGCCACGCTGCGGGTGGATCGTGCCGAACCGGCGCAGTCCGGCCTGGTGCGCCCGGACAACGCCTTCCTCGCCGAGCAGGGCCGTCTGCTGGTGGGCTGGCCGACCAAGCTGGCGCTGTCGCCGGATTTCGCCGACCGTGTGCTGCAAGCCCTGGCCCGCGATGGCGTGCAGCCTGGCGCTCAGGCGCCACTGCCCGAGTTGCCGCGCCCAGCCGTTGCCCAGCCGGTGTGGGAGACTCTGCTGCCATGAGCCTGCACGATCTGCATCGCCCGCTGGGCAGCACCGTGTTGCGCGTTTCGCCGCTGGGCCTGGGCACGGTCAAGTTGGGCCGCGACCAGGGCGTCAAATACCCCAATGGCTTCACCATCCCTGACGATGCCCAGGCGCTCGCTTTGCTGCAGCAGGCGCGTGAGCTGGGTATCAACCTGATCGACACCGCACCGGCCTATGGCGTCAGTGAGCAGCGCCTCGGCCCGCTGTTGCGCGGTCAGCGTGATGAATGGGTGATCGTCAGCAAAACTGGCGAGGAATTCGAGCTGGGTCAGTCGCACTTCGACTTCTCTGCCGCGCATACCCGTCTGTCGGTGGAGCGCAGCCTGAAACGCCTGGAAACCGATCGCATCGACCTGCTGCTGGTGCACTCCGATGGCAACGACTTGGCCGTGCTGCGCGACACGGGCGTCTACGAGACGCTGGAGGCGCTCAAGCGCGAGGGCAAGATTCTCGCCTATGGCATTTCCGGCAAGACCGTGGAAGGTGGACTGCTGGCATTGCAGCAGGGCGATTGCGCCATGGTCACCTACAACCTGGCCGAGCAGGGCGAAAAGCCGGTTCTGGACTACGCTGCCAGTCACGGCAAAGGCATCCTGATCAAGAAGGCCCTGGCCAGCGGGCATGCCTGCCTGGCCGACGGCGTCGACCCGGTGCGCGCGAGCTTCGAGCTGATCTTCGCCCACCCCGGCGTCAGCAGTGCCATCGTTGGCACCATCAATCCGTCACACCTGGCGGCTAACGTGGCCACGGCTGCGGCGGTGATCCGCGAACGGGGCTGAAGTTACGTTCCTTTACAGGATCGGGTTGTGCCTGTTGCCTGGCCTGAGGCAGCCTAGCCGTCTGTTTCGCCCTGAACCTCGCCGGGTGCTTGCTGCCTGGCACGAGTCAATGAGGAGTCGAGATGTCGCGTACGCTGATTCGCAAGGACCCGAGTCGCTTCAAGACCCTGCCATTGTTCGTCGAGGCCAGCCCCGACGGGCTGAGCTACCAGAGCCTCGGCCAGCCGCTGAATTTTCGCCAGATGCTCGAGCGGCGACGTCCGCTGGAGGTCGCCGACAGCCAGCGTTTTGCGATCGAATTGGCCAATCTGGGAGTGTCGGTACGCCTGACCCTGCGGCTGCAGGGGCGTGACTACTGGGTGCTGGTGCGCCAGCGTCGTCCGGATCGGGGCGATACCGTACTCAAGCTGATTTCGGGCTACGTGCCGGCGCATGAGCTGAACCTGCCGTTGCTCACTGCGATCCAGGAGGTGGCCGAGGAGTGTCTGATCGAAAGCGAGGGCAGTTGGCTCAGCGGTCGCTTTGGCGACACCTGGCTGCCGACGCCTTATCAGGAGGCGTTGCGCTATCGCGAGACCAGCCATTTTCGCCTCAGCCCGCTGTCCGGAGCCGCTCGCCCGGTGCAGTGCGGCAACCTGACCCTGCTCGAGCGTCCGCGCGCCTACGTGCACTTGCCTACTGCTTCGCTGCAACTGGTCTATGACCTGAATCTGGAGCTGCCGCGCGACATCCGTGCGCCCAGCCTGTTCCACGTCGATGAGCGTCTCGAAGGCGGTAGCCTGGTGGCGCGCCTGGAGCGACGCCGCCCCGATCTGTATCTGCTGGCCTTGCACAAGGGCCAGCCCACAGGCGAGC
The DNA here is from genome assembly GCF_034683865.1 of Pseudomonas sp. C11. Lineage (NCBI taxonomy): Bacteria > Pseudomonadati > Pseudomonadota > Gammaproteobacteria > Pseudomonadales > Pseudomonadaceae > Pseudomonas > Pseudomonas sp. C11. The sequence goes on along the minus strand of NZ_JAWIIP010000006.1, from coordinate 193,858 downwards.
TGTTCACCCTGCGCGCCGGGCAACTCACGGCGGCCAGTACGCGTGGTGTCTGGTTGTCGGAGAGTTTTGCCGAGCAGGAAGGCTGGCTGGTGCGCGACGAGCGCGTGCGCTGGAAGGACTGGCAGCAGCGTTACGCTGTACCGCCAGCGCAACGCCGCCTGGGCTGAGGTCAGTTCACGCGGCTTTCATGCATGCGTGTGAGCTGGCGCTCCAGCAGGGCCGGGTAAGGGTCGAGCAGGCGTTCCACGCAGCTCGCGCCCTCGGGGCTGGCGATGGGGCGAATGCGCGCACGTTGGCGGATCAGCATGTCGGCCGCGACGCTTTGCTCCACCAGCAGTAGATTGCGGCTGTGCTGTGACAGGGCCAGGGCATCGAGGGCACTGTCACTGAGCAGCAGGTCGGCCTGGCCGAGTGCTTCCAGGTCACGCCCCAGGGCGAGCCCCAGTTGCAACTGCAGGGTCAGGCCGCTGTCGGCCACCTCGATCTGCAGGGCGTGGCCGAGGGCACGCATCAGTTCGCCGCAGCAGATGGCGTGGGTCAGGTAGTCCTCGGCGCAGTCGCGCTCGTGGAACAGCATCAGGCTGCTGCCATCCTTGAGGGTGTGCAGCTCGCCCTGGTACAGCGCGGCAGCCTGTTCCAGGCAGTCACGATAGCGCTGCAGCAGATCCAGCAGGCGCGTGCGTGGCAGGCGCCGCAACTGCTCCTGGCCACCGAGCTGGATAGCCAGTACGGCGCTGGCGCGCGAAGGCATCGGTGCTGTGGGCTGCTGCGGCGGGGCGGGCTCTTCAGCGAGGTCGGCGAAGGGATCGTCGTCGTGCTCATTCCAGGGCAGATCCTGCGCCGCTTGCGACCGTGCCGGGGCGTCTTCGTCGAATGTCGGAGCGGTCTGTGCGCGGGCCAGGCTGTCGGCGGCGAACGGTGCATCCTGCTCTTCGGCGAAGGCATCCTCTTCGGGGAAGTCGTCTTCCTGCACCTCGGGCTGCGGGCGCGGAGGTACCAGGCGGGCCTGCAGCTGGCGAGCCAGATCCCCGAGTTCGTCGTTACGTCCGGCGCCCGGTGCCGGGTCGTCCGGGTCGCGCAACCACAGGCGCAACTGCAGCAGCGGGGTGGATATGTGTCGACCCAGGCGCATGCTCAGCGACAAGGTCAGGGCCAGCAGGATCAGGCTGAGAATGCCCATACTCTGCAGGCTGATGGTCATCGGTTGCTGGAATTGGCGCATGTCCAGGCTGACACGCAGTTGCCCGGCCATCACCTCCTGGAAGGTGATGGGCGTGGAGTACAGACCTTCGCTCTCGCCCAGCACGCTGCGTGTCGGGCGCGACCCGGCTTCGGCGAGGATGCGGTTGTCCACGCTGTAGATGGCGGCATGCGCCACCAGCGGATTCTTCGCCAGGTTATTGAGCAAGACGTTGAGGCTGAGGATGTCGTTGGACACCAGCAACTCGGTGGCCGAAGCCGCCGTCTGGGTGATCAGGGCCTGACCCAGGGCGTCGGCCTGTTGCTGCATGGCCTGCTTGAACTGCATGCCCATGACCCAGGCATAGATGACCATGGCCAGGGCCACCAGCAACAGGCTGTGGCTGGCGATGCGCAGCACCAAGGGCACCCGCCGCTGACGCAGCGCGTGGAAGATCATGAGGAAGAAGTTATCGGGTTTGACGGGCGCGGGCCGGTTCACAGAGCACGGCTCTTGTCGACTGAAGTTGCCGCGCAGTATAGCGAGCGACCTTGGATGGGCAAAGCGCGCGGCTGCGCGCAGCAGGGGTAATCTGGTTAGAATGTGCGCCTTTTCGTCGGTTGACGCCCTGTGCGGCCCGGCCTCACCTCAAACATCTGCCTTGGAGGGTGCGCCTTGCGCGAAATCGTCCTGATCAACATCACTGGCGAAGATCGCCCCGGGCTCACCGCAGCCATCACCGGCGTCCTGGCGCAGGGCGGGGTGAACATCCTCGATATCGGCCAGGCGGTCATCCATGACACCCTGTCGTTCGGCATCCTCATCGAGATTCCCGACAACGGCCGCTCGCAGGCGGTGCTCAAGGATCTGCTGTTCACCGCTTACGAACTCGATCAGCAGGTGCGCTTCACCCCGGTCTCCGAGGCCGACTATCACCACTGGGTCAACGGTCAGGGCAAGGCACGCCATATCGTCACCTTGCTGACGCGCAAGGTCAGCGCCGAACAGCTGCAGCGGGTTAGCGCGATCACCGCCAAGTATGGCCTGAACATCGACCATATCGACCGTCTCTCCGGGCGCATGCCGCTGGACATGCCTGCCGAGCAGGGCAAGGGTTGCATCGAGTTTTCCGTACGCGGCGAGCCGGCCGACCCAGTGGCGCTGCGTGCCGAGTTCCTCAGCGTGGCGCAGGAGCTGAACGTCGACATCGCCTTCCAGCGTGACTCGGTATTCCGCCGCAATCGCCGCCTGGCGGTGTTCGACATGGACTCCACGCTGATCGAGGCCGAGGTGATCGACGAGTTGGCCAAAGCTGCTGGCGTGGGCGGGCAGGTCGCCGAGATCACCGAGCGCGCGATGCGTGGTGAGCTGGACTTCCGCGCCAGCTTCAAGGAGCGCCTGGGGTTATTGCAGGGGCTGTCGGAAGACGTGCTGGAAGAAATCGGCGCCTCGCTGCGCCTGACCGAAGGTGCCGAAGTGCTGTTCGCCGAGCTCAAGCGCCTGGGCTACAAGACGGCGATCCTCTCCGGCGGTTTCACCTATTTCGCTCGCCAACTGCAGGCCAAGCTGGGCATTGACTACGTCTTCGCCAACGAGCTGCAGATCGAGAACGGCAAGGTCACCGGCGTCGCCGTCGAACCCATCGTCGACGCGCAGCGCAAGGCCGATTTGCTGCGTGAACTGGCCGAGAAGGAAGGGCTGCAGCTGGAGCAGACCATCGCTGTGGGCGACGGTGCCAACGACCTGCCGATGCTCGGGCTGGCGGGCCTCGGCGTGGCATTCCGCGCCAAGCCGCTGGTCAAGCAGTCGGCCAAGCAGGCCATCTCCACCCTCGGCCTGGACGGTATTCTCTACCTGCTCGGCTTCCGTGATCGCGAGGGGCAGGAATAGCGTTACCCGCTCATGAAAAAGCCGCCCCTTGGGGCGGCTTTTTCATGAGCGGCGGGATCATTCGTCGCCCGCGGAAAAGTCGTAGTCCATCGACTGACTGGGGCCTTGCAGGTAGTAACCCTGAATGAAGTTGACCCCGGCCTGCCACAGCGTCGCCAGCACGCTGGCGCTTTCCACGAACGGCACGATGGTCAGCTTGGCCTGGGCATGCAGACTGCTGAGCAGCGTCTTCAGCGCTTCCTGGCTGTCAGCCGTGCTGAGATCCTGGGTGAAGGAGCCATCGACTTTGACGAAGTCGACATGCAGGTGCTTGAGCGTATTGAACGGATTCAGCGCACAGCCGAACTGGCTCAGGGCGACCTTGCAGTGCAGTTCCGCCAGGCCCTGGGTAAGCGCCTTGGCCTGTTTCAGGTAGGCGATGGCATCCGGCTCGCTGAACTGGAAAGCCAATGAATCGGAAGGCAGACGCGCGGCCTTGAGCGCCACGCTGAGCCAGGGCAGCAGGGTTTGATCCTGCAGGCTGGCGGACGACAGGTGGACGAACAGGCGGGTGTTGTGGCCTCTGGCGCGATGGTCGGCGAGCAGCTTGATGGAGTTGAGGATCACCCAACGGTCGATCTTCTCGCCCAGGCCGGCATCGCGAGCGGCCGCCAGGAACTGCGCCGGTGGTACTTCCTCACCTTGCGGGCTGAGCAGGCGCAGCAGCACTTCGTAATGTTCGTTGGCGTCGCCGCGCAGGCTGATGATGGGCTGGAACAGCAGGCGGAAACTGTTGTTCTCCAGCGCTTGCTGCACCATCGCCAGCAGGTTGCCACGGTTGGCAGCGGCGGCCAGCTCTTCGGCCGGGTTGAACAGTTTGACGCTGTTGCCCTCGGCGATCTCGTCGGCGCAGCGGTGGGCGCGATCCAGCACGACCTGGGCCTTGGCGGTCTTTTCGCTGAGGCCGGCCACGCCGATGGACAAGGTGGTCTGAGCGGTGCGCCCACTGATGTCGAACAGATGACCTTCGACCTTTTTCAGCAACTCTCTTAGATTGGCCTCGCACTGCTCGGGCGTACGCCCCGGCAGGAGGGCGGCGAACAGGTCGTCACCGAAGCGGGCCAGTTGCGTCTCGGCTGGGAAGTGCGCGCGCAGCAGGCCGGCCAGGTCGGTGAGCAGCAGGTCGATGCCGGCCAGGCCGATCTCGCCCTGCAGGCCGGTGTAGCGATCGACACGAATATAGGCCAGGGTAGACGGCTGGCTGGCGTTGACTGCGCGTTCTGCCGCGGCATCCATCAGCTCGAGGAAGTGCGTGCGGTTGAACAGTCCGGTGACCAGATCCTGGCTGCTGATCTCGCGCAGCTTTTCTTCCAGCTCGGCGTTCGAGGTTTCTGCGCGGATGACCACCTGGATGCAGGGTTCGCCATCGTAGGTCGCTGGCGAGAAGTTCATCTGTGCGGCGAAGCTGCTGCCGTCGGCGCGTACGCCCTGACAGTTGAGGTCGGCGTTGCCGTCCACGCTCTGGTAGTGCTTGAGGAAGTCCTTGAAGCTGCTTTGGTCGGCGCTGGCGATCAGGTCGATCATCGGCATGCCTTCCAGCTCGTCGGCATCTTCATAGCCGAACAGCTCCAGATAGGCACGGTTGGCGTAGATGTGCATGCCATCGTGCACGTAGGTGATGGCGTCCACCGAGCTTTCCAGCAGCAACTGGCAGCGTTTTTCCGCCTCGCGCAGCGCGACTTCGGCGGCGCGGCGGGCGCGGCGCTCCTCGAGGCTGGCCAGCTCACGCTTGGCCACCAGCACCAGGCGCTCGTCCTCGCCCTGCGGCAGGGCGTCCTGGGCGCCGAACAGCATGGCTTCGGTAATGGCTTCGGAGTCGTTGCCCTCCACCAACTGGATTACCGGAATGTCCTTGGCCTGGCGGCGGATGGCGTTGATCGCTTCGCTCGGTTCGAGGTGCTCACTGCTGGGGGCGCAGATCAGCAGATCCCAGCTCTGTTTCAGGACTTCGGCGAGGTCCTCGCTGGAGGTCAGTCGGTGCACGCGCGTGGCATGACCGGCATTGCGGAACAGGCTGACCAGGCGCTCGGCCTCGTTCTGCGAATCCTCAAGAATCAGCAGACGGATGGTTTTCTTGTCGATTGCCATAGAAGTGGGTCAATACCGCGCCGAGCGGGCGCGAAAAGGCGACGAAAGGTGGAGTTTCGGCAGCCTACAGCGACTTCCAGAGCGAGTCAAAATCTTCCTCCCCAGCCGGCTTCTGGCTTTGCGAGGCTGTGACAGGCTTCCCGGCAACGCCCTCGTCGCTGCCCACTCGGTGGTATTCGAACTGGCTGAAACTGCCGGTACTGACCTGCCTGCGCGTGAGCACGGCGCGGTGCTCGTCACCTTGATTGTTGATCAGCACCTTGCTGCCCTCCTGGAACGGCAGGCGCGGTGTGATCAGGCTGGCCGGACGAGAGATGGCGGCGATTTCCGGCAGCAGCAGGGCGCGCAGGTACTGGCTGTTCTGTTCCGCCTTGCGCACCAGTTGCAGGCCGCAGGGTTGCGCGTGGGGGGCGATCAGCTCAATACCCATCTGCGTGCCGCCGCCGCGTACCTGGCGGATCCAGCGCACGATGGCCACGCTCCAGCCCTGGCTGGGGCTGTCCTGAATGCCGAGCAGTTCGCCGGCCTGCAGCTGGCTGGGGACTTCCTTGGGCCACGACAGGCAGTAACCACCGGGGCTGTGATTGACGATGGCCAGCGGGTAGGTGGGATAACTCTCAGTACTGGTGTCGACCTGCTCCTGCTGCTCGCCCGGCGTGACCTTGGAGTACTGGATTTCCTCGAAATGGATCTCTTCGGTCGAGGTGCGCTGTGCATCGAATGCACCCGACCAGATGTCAGGTTCGCCGGTCGACGGCTTGAACACGGCCGCGCCCACTTCGACAGGGCGCTTCAGTACTTCGGCGAAAGAGCGGTTGCCGGCCAGGAAGAAATGCAGGGCGGTCATGCCGATGCACAGGGTCAGGTTGCCTTGTGCCGGCGTGCGCTGGAAGGTGCGCTCGGCGATATCGCCCCAGGCCGCCGCCACATGTTGCAACAGATCCAGACTCACGCCTTCGGGCACTGGCAGCGAGGCGTTGCTGCGCTGATCCTCGGGCAGTGCCATGTAACTCTTGATGGCCTCGACCAGTGGTTGGGGATCGATGCCGAGCAGGTTGTGCAACTCGCCGCTCTGGTAGAGCGACTTGTAGCGTGGCGGGCCATCGACTTGCGGGGCGAGGACGAACAGGCTGCTGGGTTGATCGCCCGACTGCAGTCGAACCAGCCCGCTCCAGGACTCCAGTGCCTCTGCCAGGCGCGCGATGCCACTCTGGCGCATCTGGTTGGTGCGTGCGCAGCCCAGCAGCAGGGCGATGATGTAGGTCTGCTCCGGGCTCAGACCCTGCACATGGCGCACCAGAGGGTCGCGTATTGCCTGGCGCTGCAGGCGTTGCTGGGTGGCGATCCGATAGAGTTGGTGCAGTTCAAGCCATAGACCTTCAGGAACCGGGCAATACAGCTGACTGGCGCGGATCAGCGGGGCGCACAGGCTGTGCATGGCACGCTGCAGCGCAACCGCCAGCAACTGGTCGCGATCCTTGCCGGTGCGGTCGATGATCTGGGTGATGATCAGCTTGTAGCCGATCGCCAGGTGATTCTGCAGCGCCTGGCAGAGGTTGGCGACCTTGCGCGGGCGTTCGTCGAGGACGATGGCCTGGTTGAGGAAGTGGCGCTCCAGATGCTGACAGACGAAGTAAACCTCGGGGCGCAGCAGTTCCAGCTGTTGCAGGCGATTGTCGAAGGGCGTCTGCAGTTGATTGAGTTCGACCAGGCTCTGGTAGAGCTGGCGAGCGGTTTCGCCGATGTTGGCCTTGGGCAGGGCCGAGATCCAGCGCTTGAGGTCACGCGGCGTACCGTCGCAGAAGCTCAGGCTTTGCTTGTCTGGGGTGGGAACGCGTAACGAAAGCAAATTGGAACTCTGTCTATCCATCAAACTCGGAGGCTCCGGGCCACAATAAGGCGGGCGACTTCAGGGCTGGTGACCCACTGGTTCCCGAACTCTAGCAGCATCTGGCGCCTGTGGCAGCCCATCCTGGAGATGGGGTGCCGCGGCGAATGAGCGCTTTGCATCCCGGCGAGCCTCTCGCCGGGGTGCTCGTGGCGTCATGCGTCGCTGCTGGGCGCGCCCATGAATTGCCCCATGCGCACGGTGCTGCCCGCGGTCAGTTCGCGGGCCCACTCGACCTGCTGCGGGCCGAACAGAACGATGGCCGTCGAGCCCAGCTTGAAGCGACCCATTTCGGCGCCTTTATCCAGTTCGATCGGCGTGCGTGCGGCGGCGTCGTAGCCAGTGACCTTCAGCTCGCGCTTGGGCGGGGTGATCAGGCCGGCCCAGACGGTTTCGATGCTGGCGACGATCATGGCGCCCACCAGCACCACGGCCATGGGGCCGCGCTCGGTGTCGAACAGGCAGACCACGCGCTCGTTGCGGGCGAACAGCTCGGGCACGTTTTCCGCCGTGGTCTGGTTTACCGAGAACAGCCGACCCGGCACGTAGACCATCTCCCGCAGAGTGCCGGCCAGCGGCATGTGCACGCGGTGGTAGTCCTTGGGCGAGAGGTACACGGTGGCGAACTGACCCCCCATGAAAGGCGCTGCCCGTTCGGCGTCGCCACCCAGCAGCTCGACGGCGCTGAAACTGTGTCCCTTGGCCTGGAAGATACGGCCATGCTCGATGGCGCCGAGCTGGCTGATGGCGCCGTCGGCCGGGCAAAGGATCGCCCCCGGCGTTGGGTCCAGCGGGCGTGCGCCTTCTTTCAGGGCGCGGGTGAAGAACGCATTGAAATGCTCGAAGGCTTGCAGGTCTTCGATCTGGGCTTCGCTCATGTTCACCTGGTACTGCTTGGCGAACCATTTGATCAGAGGGTTCTTCAGCCAGCCGATGCGGCATTCGGCGACGCAGCCGATCAGGCGCGACAGCAGGTGATGCGGCAGCAGGTACTGGCTGAGAATGAAGAGACGTTGTTTCATCGTGTTTCCTTGAGGTTTCAGCGCTCGATCGGGGTGTCGGGCAGGTTGCCCCATTCCGACCAGGAGCCGGCGTAGGCCTTCACTCGGGGATAGCCGAGCGCCTTGGCGACGACGTAGGTAAAGCCCGAGCGGCGGTGGGTCTGACAGTGGGTGATCACTTCCTTGTCCGGGGTGATGCCGAGATCACGTAGAACCTCGGCGATATCGGCGCGGATGCGCAGGTCGCGCGCGGCATCCATGCCGGCGGTCCACTCGAAGTTGATGGCGCCCGGGATGTGGCCGGCACGCGCGGCGCTGACCTTCTCGCCGCGGTATTCGTCCGCGCCACGCGCATCCCATATGGCCAGGTCGGACGCACCGAGGCGCGCTTGCAGGTAAGCCCGCGTGGCGGTGGGCGCTTCGCTGAGGGTCAGTTGCACGGGGGTGTCGTGCACTGCCGGCACCTGCGTAGACAGGGGGCGGTTCTCGCCCATCCAGGCGCGCAGCCCGCCGTTGAGGAAGTGATGGCGCCTATGGCCGATCACATCCAGCAGCCAGATGAAACGCCCGGCCCAGCCACCGCCTTCATCGTCATAGACCACGTAGGTGGCGTCAGGTCGATGCCCCAGCTCGCTGAACAGCGCTTGCAACTGCTGCAGCTCCGGCACCAGACCGGGAGCTGGAGTTTGTCCGAATTGGGTGCGCTTGCTGTCGACCCAGCGGGCGCCCGGAATATGCCCCTCGGCATAGCGCGCGGCGCTGCTCAGGTCGACCAGAATCAGTTCTGCTGAGTCCAGGCGGGCGGCAAGATCGGCTGGTTCGATGACCAGCGGCAGCGTGGCGAAGGCGGACATGGAGCCTCCTCGATTGGAAAGCTGGGGATTGTAGCGGAAAGCCCGGATGCAGGTGCTCTCTGCCGTCAGCGCGGGCGCTTGGCAAAATGGCTCAGCGCGCGCTCGATGCACTGCACCGTCTTGGTGAAGGCCTGCAGGCTGATGTCGTTGAACGCTCGTCCGCCCTGATCGGCGGCAACCAGCATGACCACACGGCCGTTGCTGGCAATCGAGCGCAGCAACAGATGTTCGCTGGGGAACAGGGCTTTTAGGCTACCCGGCAGCAGTGCCGAATACTGCGCCGCATTCTCCGGGCTCAGGCGCAGTTGCCCGGGTTGGGCAAGCAGGCGCCGGAGGATCTGGCTATTGCTCGGATCCAGGCTCAGAGCCAGGGCGGCTTTATCCAGGCCGGCTATCTGCTGAACTTGCAGGCGGCTGTGTTGGCGGTCGGCGAGGAGCAGGAGCACGCGCTGCATGCCGCAGTCCTGTAGCGCGTCGCGGGCGCAGGCGGTCAGTTGCAGCACGTTGGGGAAGTCGCTGGGCTCGGCGAGCAGGCGCTTGCAGTGCTGGCGCCAGGTCTCCAGCGCCGGTGGTGTTGAGGGGCGTTCTGCGGCTTTGCTGGGGCGCAGGCGGCGCGCCGACCAGGGCCAGAGCAGCGACTGCGCCGGATGCCAGAGGGCCGGGTCATGAAGCAGGCGGGCGCTGCTGACGGCGTGCTGGTGCACTTCCTGCTGCACCTCGCTCAGTGGTATCTGCAAATACAGGCCTACCAGACGCTGCCAACGCAGGCTGTGGTCGGTGTTCCAGGCCTGGTGCGCCGACACGGCCAGGCCATTGGCCAGCAGCACGCAGTTGCCGGGATGGGTGAGCCAGTGACGCAAGGGGACGTTGGCGTCCAGCATCTGCTGTTGGTGCAGCGGGTGTTCGTTGTCGCGCGCGATGTGCAGCGCCTTGACCAGTTGCCGCCGGTCGCGCGCCAGCAACTGATAGCTGCGCACGATCCATTCCGGTAGGCGCCAGCGCTCGGCCAGCTTCAGGCACAGTTGAATCAGGGGCACGCCGAGAAGCTCGCGCTCGACCTTGGCCGGCGCTTCGCCCTTGACCAGTACACGCTGTTCCCAGGTTTCGAAGAGCTGTGGGTATTTGCCGAGCAGTGGCCACAAGGGGGCGAGAAACAGCAGGCTGCAACCATGCAGCTCACTCCAGAGCCGCGCCAGGCGTGAGCCGAACAGGCCGCGTGCCTGCTGGCTGGCATGGCGGCTGATCAGCAGGATCTGCCGCAGCGCCAGGGGAATCTCTGCCTCGGGGAGCGCCGGTGTCTGCGCCAGCAGGGCTTCACAGCGTTTCAGGCCCAGGCGTGCCAGCGCGATCTCCAGGCTGTCCGCGGGTTCGCTCAGGCTGCTGGTGGACTGATTGGCCTCGCGCAGCACTTGCAGGGCGAAGGTGGGGCAGAGTTCGATCTGGTCGGCGATGTCGCGCCAGTTCTTGCGCCCGTCGCTGAGCGTACGACGCAGGCGAGTGTGCTGTTCCTGCTCGATTGGCAGGCACAGTTGGCCCAGCTGTTGCAACCAGGCATCGAGACTGCGTGGCATGGGCGTGGTGATCGGCATGGTGAAGTTGAGCCAAACTGGCTTTTGACCTTAACTGGCTATAGTCTGGCGTATAAGTTCCGATAATTAGAAGAGCTGTTTTTAATAACCCGTTTTCCTGGCTCTACAAGCGTTCCTTTATGGCAAAAATCATAGGCATCATCGTCGTTTTCGGCTGCGTATTCGGCGGGTTCATATTGTCTGGTGGTCAGTTGATGGCCCTGGTGCATCCCTTCGAAGTCATGATCATCGGCGGTGCGGCGTTGGGTGCGTTCCTGCAGTCCAACCCGGGCAGCATGTTCATGCTGGTGTTCAAGAAGTCGCTGAGCATGTTCGGCACGCGCTTCACCCACACCTATTACCTCGAGGTGCTCAAGCTGCTCTACGAGATCCTCAACAAGAGCCGGCGCGAAGGCATGATGGCCATCGAGGCCGACGTCGAGGATCCGAACGCCAGCCCGATCTTCAGCAAATACCCCGGTGTGCTCAAGGATGCGCGGATGACCGCGTTCATCTGCGACTACCTGCGCATCATGTCGTCCGGCAACATGGCGCCGCATGAGCTCGAGGGCCTGTTCGACATGGAGCTGGCCAGCCTCAAGGAAGAACTGGAGCACCCGGCCCATGCGGTGGCCAAGGTCGCTGACGGTATGCCGGCGATGGGGATCGTGGCAGCGGTACTGGGTATCGTGATCACCATGTCGATCCTGGCCGAGGCGGACAACGCGCAGATCGGTGAAAAGGTCGGTACCGCGCTGGTCGGTACCTTCCTCGGCATTCTCGCGTCCTACGGCTTCTTCGGCCCGCTGTCGGCGGCGCTGGAGCATGACGCCAAGGAAGAGGTGAACCTCTACGAAGCGATCAAGGCCAGCCTGGTGGCTTCGGCTTCGGGCATGCCGCCGAGCCTGGCGGTGGAGTTCGGTCGCAAGGTGCTGTACCCGGCGCATCGTCCGAGCTTCAGCGAGCTCGAACAGGCCATGCGCGGCAGCTAAGCGATGGAAAACAACCAACCCATCATCGTCAAACGGGTCAAGAAGACCGCTGGCGGGCACCATGGCGGTGCCTGGAAGATCGCCTTCGCCGACTTCGCCACGGCCATGATGGCGTTCTTTCTGGTGATGTGGCTGATGTCTTCGGCCACGCCGGAGCAGAAGCGCGCGATCTCCGGCTACTTCCAGGATCCGATCGGCTTCACCGAAAGCGCCAGCCCCTACGCCATCGATCTGGGAGGCACGCCGACTCCGGCACCGGAGCGCACCCTTAATCCGGACATCTCCGAAACGCCGGAAAGCCAGCCGGACGAGACAGCGGTGAGTGCCGATCAGGTCGAGACCCTGGCTGACAAGATGGAGCGCGAGCGTCTGGAGCTTTTGCTGCAGGAACTGCAGAACAAGGTCGAGGAAAATCCGGAGCTGCAACGCTTCAAGGATCAGATCCTGTTCGAGATCACCCAGGATGGCTTGCGCATTCAGATCATGGATGCGGCGAACCGGCCGATGTTCGCCCTCGGCAGTGCCGAGCTGCAGCCCTACTTCGAAGACATCCTGCTGGCCATGGCCGATACCATCAAGGCAGTGCCGAACAAGATCAGCGTCAGCGGCCATACCGACGCCAAGCCGTTTTCCGGGCGCGGAGATTTCGGCAACTGGGAGCTATCGGCCAACCGTGCCAATGCTGCGCGGCGTACGCTGGTCGCCGGTGGCTACCCGGACGAGCAGGTGGCACGCGTGGTGGGTTATGCCTCGTCGGCGTTGTTCGACCGCGAAGATCCGCTCAATCCGGTCAACCGCCGTATCGATATCGTCGTGCTGACCAAGCGTGCCCAGCGCGACATCGAGGGTGAGCAGGGTGGTGACACACCGCCCGCCGAGGATGGTGCGGCACCAGATGCACCCGCTGGCGCGGGCGGCGCCGCGCCGGCCAGTGGCGCGCCTGATGCTGACGCCTTGCCGGCGGATCAGTTGCGCCAGCGGCTGAATATCTTCGAGAGCAGCAAGAGCCCGCTCGACCAACTCAATCGTCAGTAATCGTCTTCGGGCAGGCTGGCGATGATGTGACGGTAGCTGGCCATGCGCTGCGGCTGAACGCGGCCGTCCTCCAGCGCCTGCAGCAGCGCACAGCCGGGTTCGCGGTCATGCTTGCAGTCGCGGAAGCGGCAGCGGCCGAGCAGGTCGTGGAATTCGATGAAGCCTGCCTCCACGTCATCACGGCTGACATGGCCGAGGCCGAACTCGCGGATGCCGGGGGAGTCGATCAACTGACCGCCGCCGGGGAAGTGGAACAAACGGGCCGTTGTGGTGGTGTGAGTGCCCTTGCCGGTCAGTTCCGACAGTGCGCCCACGCGGGTGTCGACGCCTGGTAGCAGGCCGTTGACCAACGACGACTTGCCCACGCCGGACTGGCCGACGAAGACGCTGACGTGGCCGTCCAGGCGTTTCTTCAGTTGCTCCATGCCGTCGCCCTGGTGGGCCGATACTTCCAGCAGCGTATAGCCGAGCTGGCGATAGACGCCGAGCAGGGCATTGAGTGCCTGGCTGTTGCCGGCATCGATCAGGTCGGCCTTGTTCAGCAGCAGCAGCGGTTCGATACCGGCGTGCTCGGCTGCGACCAGGTAGCGGTCGATCAGATTGGCGTGCGGCTCGGGCAGTGGCGCGAAGACGATGACGATCTGGTCGACGTTGGCGGCCACCGGTTTCAGTTGGCCGCGCATGTCCGGGCGGCACAGCTCGGTGTTGCGCGGCAGTTGCGCGACGATCACGCCATCGCCCTGATTGCCTGCGCGCCAGACCACCTGATCGCCGGTCACCAGTGCCGGCAGGTTGGCGCGCAGGTGGCAGCGAAACACCTGGCCGATGCTTTCGCCCTGCAGCGCCTCGACCTCCACCTGAACGCCAAAGTGAGCGATCACCAGGCCGGTTTGCTCCGGGCCCAGGTCGCCACCTTCCAGTGCCTCGACGGCCCGCGATTCGCGTTTGGCGGCGCGGGCAGCGCGCTCGCCCTGGATCTTTTCGATGCGCCAGCTCTGGCGGCGGTTGAGTTGGCGTTTGGCCATGGAGCATCCGGGTGGTGGAGTGTCGGTCGCGGCGAGTTTAGCATGGCGGCTCGCTGCCCATTCGCTCTCCTCCCGCCTGGACTGCACCATGCACAACGACGCACATTCAGCCTTCATTCGCTTACCGCTATTGCGCGCGCTGCTGGCGCAGGGCATCGCGCTCGCGCTGGTGGTGGTGACGGTCTATCTGCTGGCGCTGCTGCCGTGGCGACTGTCGCTGTTCTCGGTGGCCTTGCTGCAGGGGGCGCTGGCAGCGCTGGTGGGCTGGCGCCTGGGGCTGTCGCGCTGGTGGTCATGGATCAACTTCGCCTTCCTGCCGGCGCTGTTCGTGGCGCAGCAGGTCGGGTTGCCGGGCTGGGTCTACCTGCTGGGCTTCGTCGTGTTGCTGCTGGTCAACTGGAACAGCCTGCGCGAGCAGGTGCCGCTGTATCTGACGGGGCGCCGCGCGCAACAGCAACTGCAGCTGTTCTTGAGTGAGTGCGAGCCGCCGTTGCGTTTCGTCGACCTGGGGTGCGGCACCGCCGGCACCTTGCTGGCGCTGGCACGACGCTTCCCGCGCGGGCAGTTCGTCGGGGTGGAGACCGCGCCACTGGTATTTCTTTGCGCGTGGCTGCGCTGTCTGCTGCAGGACAACTGCCAGATTCGCTACGTCAGCCTTTGGCAGGTGGATCTGGCGGCATTCGATGTCGTCTATTGCTTTCTCTCTCCGGTGCCCATGCCGCGCCTGTGGGCCAAGGCGCAAGCCGAGATGCAGCCGGGGAGCTGGCTGATCAGCAACAGCTTCGAAATTCCCGGTGTGCCGACTGATCGTGCACTCGCCATCAACGAAGGGCGGCAGACTCAGTTGCTGCTCTGGCAGATGAAGGGTGTGGATATCCGCTAAACTGGGCGCCTGAGCCAAGGAGCCTCCCATCATGCAGAACCCCAACAACCTGATCTGGATCGACCTGGAAATGACCGGCCTGGAGCCGGAGCACGATGTGATCATCGAAATGGCCACCATCGTTACCGATAGTGGGCTGAACGTGCTGGCCGAAGGCCCGGTGATCGCCGTCCACCAGAGCGACGAAACCCTGGCCGGCATGGATGAGTGGAACACCCGTACCCATGGCCAGAGCGGTCTGACCCAGCGTGTGCGCGAAAGCCGCATCGACACCGCGGCGGCCGAAGCGCAGACCATCGCCTTCCTCGAGCAGTGGGTGCCGAAAGGCAAGTCTCCGATCTGCGGCAACAGCATCGGCCAGGATCGACGCTTCCTCTACAAGTACATGCCGGCGCTGGAAGCCTACTTCCACTACCGCTACCTGGACGTGTCGACACTGAAGATTCTCGCCGGCATGTGGGCGCCCGAGGTAAAGGACAGCTTCCAGAAAACCGCCACTCACCAGGCACTGGACGATATCCGTGAGTCCATCGCCGAGCTGCGGCATTACCGCCAGCACTTCCTCAAGGTGTGAATGAGCGAGCACGGCGTGTCATGCGTGCCGGGCTATAAGGCCTCTACTTGCTGCTGATTTTCTCATGCTGGTTGAGCGCCCACTGCACATGCTCGCGCACCAGCTCCGAGGGATGCTCGCGGCGCGCCTTGAGCGCCTCCAGCACCGCGATGGTCGAGGGTGCATTGCCCAGGCCCACAGCCAGGTTACGCAGCCAGCGCTCATAGCCGGCACGGCGCAGTGGCGAGCCCTCGGTGCGGCTGAGGAACTCATCTTCCGTCCATAGAAACAGTTCGGCCAGGCCTGCATTGTCCAGGCCGTGGCGCGGCTGGAAGTCGCCCTGTTCGGTCGGTCGGGCGAAACGGTTCCACGGGCAGACGATCTGGCAGTCGTCGCAGCCGAACACGCGATTGCCGATGGGCGCGCGCAACTCCTCTGGGATCGGGCCCTTGAGCTCGATGGTCAGGTAGGAAATGCAGCGCCGTGCATCCAGGCGATAAGGCCCGGTGAAGGCGTCGGTCGGGCAGATGTCCAGGCAGGCGCTACAGCGGCCGCAGTGTTCGCTGCCATGTGCGGCGTCCACCGGTAGCGGCAGGTCGACGAACAGTTCGCCGAGAAAGAACCAGCTCCCAGCCTTGCGGTTGAGCACCAGGGTGTTCTTGCCGATCCAGCCGAGCCCGGCCTTCTCGGCAATGGCCTTTTCCAGCACCGGGGCGCTGTCGACGAAGGCGCGATAACCGAATGGGCCGATGGTCTGCTGAATGCGCTCGGCCAGTTGCTGCAGGCGCTTGCGGATCAGCTTGTGATAGTCGCGGCCCAGGGCATAGCGGGAAATATAGGCCTGCTCGGGCTGGGTCAGGCGCTGGCTCATCTGCGTGTCGCCGGGCAGGTAGTCCATGCGCAGCGACACCACGCGTAGGGTGCCCGGCACCAGTTCGTCCGGGCGCGAACGCTTGCTGCCGTGGGCCGCCATGTAGTCCATCTCGCCCTGGAAGCCGGCGTCCAGCCAGCGCTGCAGGTGCGCTTCGTGCTCACCCAACTGCACATCGGCGATGCCGACCTGCTGGAAGCCTAGCTCGCGTCCCCAGTCCTTGATGGACTGTGCCAGGGTATCGAGGTCGAGGTTGGATAAGGACATGGGGCGGGCGCGGACGGTGGAGGTGCGTATAATTCTGCCAGACATCCGCCGCGAGCGAGCCATGCATCCGCAATCCACGTCCTTACCTTGCAGCCTGCACAGTGCCGAACAGGTACGTCAGCTCGATGCTCAGTTGATCGCCGCCGGCACGCCCGGCTTCGAACTGATGACCCGTGCCGCCCATGCTGCCTGGCGTGCGCTACGCAGGCGCTGGCCCGACGCGGGTGAGCTCACCGTGTTCGCCGGCTGCGGCAATAACGCGGGTGATGGCTACCTGATCGCCGCGCTGGCGCAGCGTGCCGGCTGGCGTGTGCGTGTGTTGGCTGTCGGCGATCCTGCTCGGCTGGCTGGCGACGCTGCGCTGGCGCGTGATGAGGCCGTGGCGGCGGGCGTGCAGGTGCTGGCCTGGCGTGCCGATCTGCCTCAGGCGGGTGTCGTGGTCGACGCGTTACTGGGCACTGGCCTCAGTGGTGTCGTGCGTGAGCCTTATGTCGCAGCCATCGCCGCCATCAACGCCAGTGGTCTGCCGGTGCTGGCGGTAGACATTCCATCCGGCCTGCATGCCGATACCGGTGCCGTGCTCGGCAGCGTGGTGCGCGCGCAACTGACGGTGACCTTCATTGCTTTGAAGATCGGCCTGCTGACGGGCGAAGGGCCAGCCTGCACCGGTACGTTGCAGTTCGATGATCTCCAGGGTGACCCCGATTTGCTGGCACAGGCGCCGAGTGTGGCGCAGCGATTGGACGTTGGCGTGTTGCCGCGTCTGGCGCCGCGCTCGCCTACCACGCACAAGGGCCAGTGCGGCCATGTGCTGGTGGTTGCAGGCGACTTGGGGATGGGCGGCGCGGGGCTGCTCAGCGCGGAAAGTGCGCTGCGTGCCGGTGCCGGCCTGGTGTCATTGGCGACCCGCAGCGAGCATGTTGCGGCGGCCCTGGTTCGCCGGCCGGAAGTCATGACCCAGGGCATGCTCTCCGCCAATCAGTTGCTGCCGTTGGCGCAGCGCGCCGATGTCGGCGTGGTTGGGCCCGGCCTGGGGCAGGGCGCCTGGAGCCTCGGCCTGCTGTCGGTGATGGCCGCCACCGAGATGCCGCAGGTGTGGGACGCTGACGCGCTCAATCTGCTGGCCGCCGGGCGTTGTCGCGCCCCGGTGCTCGGGGTGATCACGCCGCATCCGGGGGAGGCGGCACGTCTGCTGGGGATCTCTACCGCCGAGGTGCAGTCCGACCGTCCGGACGCCGCCCGCCAATTGGCTGCACGTTATGGCCTGGTTGTCGTGCTCAAGGGCGCCGGCAGCCTCATTGCCGCGCCTGATGGTCGCCTGGCGCTCTGTGATCGCGGGCATCCCGCCATGGCCGGAGCCGGGCTGGGCGATGTGCTGGCCGGTCTGATCGGTGCGTTGCTGGCGCAAGGCATGCAGCCTTTTGAGGCCGCGTGCCTGGCCGTATGGCTGCATGCCAGCGCCGGTGAGCAACTGGGCGCACAGGGGCGCGGCCTGGCAGCGGCTGATCTGCCGACAACCATTCGTCTATTACTGGAGGAGTTCTGTCCTTGTCTGAATTGAGGCTGCAGGCCGCCGACGAGGCGTCCATGCTGGAGCTGGGAGCGCGCCTGGCCGAGGTCAGTGGTGGCGTCGGTATCATCTACCTGCACGGTGATCTCGGCGCCGGCAAGACCACGCTGTCACGCGGCATTCTGCGCGGCCTGGGGCATGCCGGGGCGGTCAAGAGCCCGACCTTCACCCTGGTCGAGCCCTACGAGATCGGCGATGTGCGAGCCTTTCACTTCGACCTGTATCGCCTGGTCGATCCGGAGGAACTGGAGTTTCTCGGCATTCGCGATTACTTCGAAGGCGATGCCTTGTGCCTGATCGAGTGGCCCCAGCGTGGTGCGGGCGTTTTGCCAAAGCCGGACATGGACATTACCATTAGCCCCCAAGCGAGCGGCCGCTCGCTATTGCTGCAAGGGCATGGGGCACGCGGGGATGCCTGGTGCAACGCGCTGGCCAGCAAGATATAGAGAAGATTCGATGGGGTTGGTTATGCGCATAGGCGCGCTGGTTACCGCTGTGATGCTGTTGTGGGCGGCCCTGGCTGCCGAGGCGTTGGCTGCTTCCGATGTGCGCAGCGTGCGTCTGTGGCGCGCGCCGGACAACACCCGCCTGGTATTCGATCTGTCCGGCCCGGTTCAGCACAGCGTGTTCACGCTCGCCGCGCCGGATCGCATCGTCATCGACATCTCCGGAGCCAAGCTGGCGACCAACCTCGAACAGCTTTCGCTTGCCAATACCCCGATCACCAGCATCCGCTCGGCGCAGCGTGATGCGGATAACCTGCGCGTGGTGATCGATCTTTCCGCCGCGGTCACGCCGAAAAGCTTCTCCCTGGCGCCGAATCAGCAATATGGCAATCGCCTGGTCGTCGATCTGTTCGATCAGCCCAGTGCGGCAGCATCGGCTACGCAGCCTCCGACCCCGGCGGCCAGCGAGCCACCACTGCCGGTGACCCCGACCCAGGCACCGCCAAAACTCACCCCTGTGCCCAGCGGCAAGCGTGACATCGTCATCGCCATCGATGCCGGACACGGCGGTGAGGATCCGGGCGCGCTGGCTCCGGTCAAGGGGCAATACGAGAAGAACGTGACCCTGGCCATCGCCAAGGAACTGCAGCGGCAGATCAATGCCGAGAAGGGTTTCCGGGGTGAGTTGGTGCGCACCGGGGACTACTTCATCCCGCTGCGCAAACGCACCGAGATCGCCCGCAAGAAGGGCGCTGACCTGTTCGTCTCCATCCATGCCGATGCCGCGCCGCGTTCGTCTGCGTTCGGCGCCTCGGTGTATGCGTTGTCCGAGCGCGGCGCCACCTCGGAAACCGCGCGCTGGCTGGCCGACGCCGAAAACCAGTCCGACCTGATTGGCGGCGCTGGCAACGTCAGCCTCGATGACAAGGACAAGATGCTCGCCGGGGTGCTGCTGGATCTGTCCATGACCGCGTCGCTGACATCCAGCTTGAACGTTGGCCAGAAAGTTCTGAACAACGTCGGCCGCGTCACGCCGCTGCACAAACGGCGTGTCGAGCAGGCCGGCTTCATGGTGCTCAAGTCGCCTGATATTCCCTCGATCCTGGTGGAAACCGGCTTCATTTCCAACCCTAATGAAGCCAAGAAGCTGCACAGCTCCGGTCACCAGCAGGCGCTGGCGCGTTCCATCACCAGCGGGGTCAAGCAGTTCTTTCACGAGAATCCGCCACCAGGAACGTACGTCGCCTGGCTGCGTGACGAGGGCAAGCTGGCCATCGGCCCGCGCGAGCATCGGGTGTCGTCCGGTGAAAGCCTGGCGCTGATCGCTCAGCGTTATCAGGTCAGCTTGTCGGCCCTGCGCAGCGCCAACAACCTCAATAGTGACGTGATCAAGGTCGGCCAGACCCTGCAGATTCCTGCCACTGCGCTGGCTGCTCAATGATGGGTGAACCAAGCCGCATCCGCCTGCTGACTCCGCGCCTGGCCAACCAGATCGCCGCCGGTGAGGTCGTCGAACGCCCGGCCTCGGTCGCCAAGGAGTTGCTGGAAAACAGCCTGGACTCCGGTGCCCGGCGTATCGATGTCGAAGTCGAGCAAGGTGGCGTCAAGCTGCTCAAGGTGCGTGACGATGGCAGTGGCATTGCCCCGGATGACCTGCCGCTGGCGCTGGCGCGTCATGCCACCAGCAAGATTCGTGAACTGGAAGACCTCGAGGCTGTGCTCAGTATGGGCTTTCGTGGTGAGGCGCTGGCTTCGATCAGCTCGGTGTCGCGCCTGACCCTGACTTCCCGCACGGCCGATGCCGAGCAGGCCTGGCAGGTCGAGACCGAAGGACGCGACATGGAGCCGCGTGTGCAGCCCGCGGCGCATCCAGTCGGCACCTCGGTGGAAGTGCGAGACCTGTTCTTCAATACCCCGGCGCGGCGCAAGTTCCTGCGCGCCGAGAAAACCGAATTCGATCACCTGCAGGAAGTGATCAAGCGCCTGGCCCTGGCGCGTTTCGATGTGGCCTTCCATCTGCGCCACAACGGCAAGACCGTGTTCGCTCTGCATGAGGCGGGTGATGAAATGACCCGCGCGCGGCGTGTGGCTTCGGTCTGCGGCCCGGCCTTTCTCGAACAGGCGTTGCCCATCGAGATCGAACGTGGCGGCCTGCGTTTGTGGGGCTGGGTCGGGTTGCCGACCTTCTCACGCAGCCAGGCGGATTTGCAGTATTTCTATGTCAACGGCCGCATGGTGCGCGACAAGCTGGTCGCCCATGCCGTGCGTCAGGCCTATCGCGACGTGCTGTTCAACGGTCGGCACCCGACCTTCGTGCTCTTTCTCGAGATCGACCCGAGCACGGTCGACGTCAACGTGCACCCGACCAAGCACGAAGTGCGCTTCCGCGACAGCCGCATGGTGCACGACTTCCTCTACGGCACCCTGCACCGGGCGCTGGCTGATGTGCGTCCTGAGGATCAGGTCGCGGCGCCGACTACCGTGGCGCCCATGGTGCGTGCAACCGGTGCGGCAGCGGGCGAGTTCGGTCCGCAGGGTGAAATGGGGCTTGCCGCCAGTGTGCTGGAGGCTCCAATGGCCAATCCGCAGCCAGCGTGGCGAGGTGCTGGTGCCGGCTACCAGGCGCCGACCAGCAATCCGGGCGTCCCGGCTGCCGAGGCGCAGGCGGCTTACCGGGATTATTACGCACCGCTGCCCACGGCTCCGGTGCAGGCCTTGCCCCAGGAGCAGGGGGACATACCGCCGCTGGGCTATGCGGTGGCGCAGCTCAAGGGCGTCTACATCCTGGCTGAGAACGCCCAGGGCATGGTCGTGGTGGACATGCACGCCGCGCACGAACGGATCACCTACGAGCGCCTGAAGCAGGCAATGGCCTGCGAGGGCTTGCGCGGCCAGCCGCTGCTGGTGCCGGAGTCGATTGCCTTGAGTCAGCGCGAGGCCGATTGTGCCGAGGAGCACGCCGATTGGTTCCAGCGCCTCGGCTTCGAGCTGCAGCGTCTGGGTGAGGAAAGCCTGGCGATTCGTCAAATTCCGGCGTTGCTCAAGCAGGCACAGGCCACCCAGCTGGTGCGCGATGTGCTTGCCGACCTGCTCGAGTACGGCACCAGTGACCGCATCCAAGCCCACCTCAACGAGTTGCTGGCGACCATGGCCTGCCACGGTGCCGTGCGTGCCAATCGGCGGCTGACTCTGCCGGAAATGAACGCACTGCTGCGCGACATGGAACAGACCGAGCGTAGCGGTCAGTGCAACCACGGGCGCCCGACCTGGACGCAGCTGAGCATGGATCAGCTCGACAAATTGTTCATGCGCGGCCAGTAAGTGAGCTACTGAGGCCCTGTCGTCAGGGCTTCTTCCTTTTCGTGTTTCGAGTCATGCCGATGTCTTCCCTTCCTCCCGCAATCTTTCTGATGGGGCCCACCGCCGCCGGCAAGACCGACTTGGCGCTGGAGCTCGCGCGCGTGCTGCCGTGCGACCTGATCAGCGTTGATTCGGCGTTGGTCTATCGGGGCATGGACATCGGCACGGCCAAGCCGGACAAGGCTGTCCTCGCCGAATTTCCCCATGCCCTGATCGATATCCTCGATCCGACGCAAAGCTACTCGGCTGCCGATTTCCGCGCCGATGCCCTGGCGGCGATGGCGCAAAGCACCGCGCGCGGCCGCATCCCGCTGCTGGTGGGCGGCACCATGCTGTATTACAAGGCCTTGCTCGAAGGACTGGCCGACATGCCCAGCGCCGATCCGCTCGTGCGTGCCGAACTGGAGTCGCGCGCAGCGGTGGAGGGTTGGGAGGCGCTGCATCGTGAGTTGGCCGAGGTCGATCCCGAGTCGGCGGCGCGCATCCACCCCAATGATCCACAGCGGCTGGTGCGGGCGCTGGAGGTGTATCGCGTCAGCGGTCTGAGCATGAGCGAGCACCGTCGGCGACAGCAGGCTGGAAACCCCGACTCAGACACGCTCGGTTCAGGACAATTGCCCTATACTGTTGCGCAGCTTGCTATCGCTCCGGTCGAACGGCAGATTCTGCATTCACGTATCGCGCAACGTTTTCACGCGATGCTGGAACAGGGCTTCATCGAAGAGGTCGAAGCCTTGCGCGAGCGAAGTGACTTGCATGCGGGATTGCCGTCTATACGAGCGGTGGGCTATCGCCAGGTCTGGGAGTATCTGGATGGCGGGCTGTCCCGGGCAGAAATGACCGAACGCGGCATCATCGCGACGCGTCAGTTGGCCAAGCGTCAATTCACCTGGTTGCGTGGCTGGGGCGATCTGCAGTGGCTGGACAGCCTGGCCTGCGACAATCTGTCTCGCGCCTTGAAATACCTGGCGAGCGTCTCCATATTGGAATGAGACCTTGCCGCTTGCCGTCTATCCTAGAAGATGGGCGACCTGAAGCCATTGTTCACCTACTAAAACTATTGAAATTTGATCCTCGAAAGGAGTGCGGCACATGTCAAAAGGGCATTCGCTACAAGACCCTTACCTCAATACCCTGCGTAAGGAACGCGTCCCGGTTTCCATCTATCTGGTCAACGGCATCAAGCTGCAGGGCCAGATCGAATCTTTCGACCAGTTTGTCATTCTGCTGAAGAACACCGTCAGCCAGATGGTCTACAAACATGCCATTTCCACCGTCGTGCCGAGCCGTCCGGTTCGTCTGCCCAGCGCAGGTGATTCCGAGCAGGGCGAGGGTGATCTGGGTAACGCCTGATTAGGGGGCTGCATTGTTCTTCGAACGTCATGAAGGCGGTGAACGGGCCATTCTGGTGCATCTGGAGGGCCAGGACTCCGAGGCGAGCGAAGATCCCCAGGAGTTTCAGGAACTGGCCATGTCGGCAGGCGCTGACATGGCCGCTTTCTTCAGTGTCCCCAGTACTCGATTAACCGCGAAATACCTCATCGGTAGCGGCAAGGTCGAAGAGCTGCGTGATCAGGTCAAGGCCCTCGAGGCTGATCTGGTCATCTTCAATCACACCCTCACGCCCAGTCAGGAACGCAACCTCGAACGCGCTTTCGAGTGTCGTGTGCTCGATCGCACCGGGTTGATTCTCGATATCTTCGCCCAGCGTGCGCGTACCCACGAAGGCAAACTGCAGGTGGAGCTGGCTCAGCTCGACCACATGAGCACGCGCCTGGTACGTGGCTGGACTCACCTCGAGCGGCAGAAGGGCGGTATTGGTCTGCGTGGCCCGGGTGAAACCCAGCTGGAGACCGACCGTCGGCTGTTGCGCGTGCGTATTCGCCAGATCAAGCAGAAGCTGGAAAAGGTGCGCAGCCAGCGTGAGCAGGCGCGCCGCGGGCGCAAGCGTGCGGACATTCCATCGGTTTCGCTGGTGGGTTACACCAACGCCGGCAAGTCCACGCTGTTCAATGCCCTGACCACTTCAGAGGTATACGCGGCCGATCAGTTGTTCGCCACGCTCGATCCGACCTTGCGTCGCCTCGAGCTGGATGATCTCGGGCCGATCGTTCTGGCCGATACCGTGGGCTTCATTCGTCATTTGCCGCACAAGCTGGTCGAGGCCTTCCGCGCTACGCTGGAAGAGTCGAGCAATTCCGACCTGCTGTTGCACGTGATCGATGCCCATGAGCCCGAGCGCATGGCGCAGATCGAACAGGTGCAGAACGTCCTGCAGGAAATCGGCGCTCATGAGCTGCCGATGCTCGAGGTATACAACAAGCTGGATTTGTTGGAAGGTGTCGAGCCACAGATCCAGCGTGATGGTGACGGCAAGCCGGTGCGTGTCTGGCTGTCGGCGCGTGAAGGGCGTGGGTTGGACTTGCTGCGACAGGCAGTGGCAGAGCTGCTCGGTGACGATCTTTTCGTCGGCACCTTGCAGTTGCCGCAGCGGTTGGGGCGCTTGCGAGCGCAGTTCTTCGCTCTCGGAGCGGTGCAGAACGAAGGGCATGATGAACAGGGGCAGAGTCTGTTGTCGGTAAGGCTGCCGAGGGTTGAGCTCAATCGTCTGGTGAGTCGTGAAGGTTTGGAGCCACAGGCGTTCATCGAGCAACATACTTTGCAATAAAGCCTGGGACGCTTGCTTTGCTGTCGATACAGGGCTTTGGGTAGCATTGGCCGGCGCGCCGTGGGCGCGCCTTCGCTTTATCAGTACGGAGAACGCTATGGCTTGGAATGAGCCGGGTGGAAACTCGAACAATCAAGACCCTTGGGGCGGCCGCAAAAAAGGCGGTGGTCGGCAGGGCCCGCCAGACCTCGACGAAGCGTTCCGCAAGTTGCAAGAGAGCCTCAACGGCTTGTTCGGCGGTGGCAAGAAGCAGAACGACGGCGACTCCGGTCGCAGTGGCGGCGGTGGCTTCGGCCTGCTGCTGGTCGGCCTCGGCCTGCTGGCCGTGATCTGGCTGTACAGCGCCATTTATGTCGTCGACGAGCAGGAGCAGGCCGTGGTGCTGCGCTTCGGCAAGTACCATGAGACCGTCGGCCCGGGCCTGAACATCTACTTCCCGCCGTTCGATCGCAAGTATCAGGAGAACGTCACCCGCGAGCGTGCCTACAGCAAGCAGGGGGCGATGCTCACCGAGGACGAGAACATCATCGAGGTGCCGCTGACGGTGCAGTACCGCATCAGCAACCTGAAGGATTTCGTCCTCAACGTTGATCAGCCCGAGGTCAGCCTGCAGCACGCTACCGACAGTGCCGTGCGTCACGTGGTTGGTTCCACCGAGATGGATCAGGTGCTCACCGAAGGTCGTGAGCTGATGGCCAGCGAGGTGCGTGAGCGCCTGCAGCGCTTCCTCGACAACTACGCCACGGGTATCACCGTCACTCAGGTCAACATCCAGAGTGCGGCTGCGCCGCGTGAAGTGCAGGAAGCCTTCGACGACGTGATTCGTGCGCGTGAAGACGAGCAGCGTGAGAAGAACCAGGCCGAGTCCTATGCCAACGGTGTGATTCCAGAGGCGCGCGGCCAGGCGCAGCGCATGCTGGAAGAGGCCAACGGTTATCGTGATGAGGTCATTGCCCGTGCTCAGGGTGAGGCTGACCGCTTCACCAAGCTGGTGACCGAGTACCGCAAGGCACCCGAGGTCACTCGCGAGCGCCTGTACCTCGACACCATGCAGGAGCTGATGAGCAACACCAGCAAGGTGCTGGTCACCGGCGACAAGGGGCAGAACAACCTGCTCTATCTGCCGCTGGACAAGATGATCGACAGCCGTGCCGGTTCCTCCAGCGCCAGCCCAGTGGGCGGCACTGGTAACATGGCCAGCGATCCAGCCGTACCTGCGAGCAGCGATCTGTCCCAACGTAACCTGCGTAGCCGGGAGAGCCGTTGATGAGCAACAAGTCCCTGATCGGCCTGATCGTGGCCGTGGTTCTGGCCCTGGTGGCATGGAACAGTTTCTACATCGTGGCGCAGACCGAGCGTGCGGTATTGCTGCAGTTCGGCCGTGTGGTCAATCCTGACGTGCAACCGGGTCTTCATATGAAGATCCCTTACGTCAACCAGGTGCGCATCTTCGATGGTCGCCTGCTGACGCTGGACTCGACGTCCTCGCGCTTCCTCACCCTGGAGAAGAAGGCGCTTATGGTCGATGCCTATGCCAAGTGGCGAGTGAAGGATGCCGAGCGTTTCTACCAGGCAACCTCCGGTATGAAGCAAGTGGCTGACGAGCGCCTGGCGCGCCGTCTCGAGGCATCGCTGCGTGACCAGTTCGGTAAGCGCACCCTGCACGAGTCGGTGTCGGGTGAGCGTGATGCACTGATGGCGGACGTGACCGCAACCCTCAATCGTGCTGCCGAGCGTGAGCTGGGTATCGAGGTGGTGGATGTACGGGTGAAGGCCATCGATCTGCCGCGCGAGGTCAACCGCAGTGTGTTCGAGCGCATGAGCACCGAGCGTGAGCGTGAGGCGCGTGAGCATCGTGCCAAGGGCCGTGAGCTGGCTGAGGGTATCCGTGCCGATGCTGACCGTCAGCGCCGTGTTCTGATCGCCGAGGCTTATCGCCAGTCGGAAGAATTGCGCGGTGATGGTGACGCCCAGGCAGCTGCCATCTATGCCAAGGCCTATGGTCAGGATCAGGAGTTCTATGGCTTCTATCGCAGCCTGAAAGCCTACCGCGAGAGCTTCGCCGACAAGCGTGACGTGCTGGTGCTCGACCCGAGCAGCGACTTCTTCCGTTATCTGGAGAAGTCCAAGCCCTGAGCTCGTCTAGATAGCGACAAGTGACGCCTGGCGTTCACTTGTCGCTTCAAGCTTGTGGCCTGAATGTTTTAGCGTGGTATCATGCGGCAGCCGGGAAAATCCCGGCTTTTTTGCGTCTGTGGGAATCATGTGGCAGGAACTCGGCATCGCGCTGCGTCTGGTACTGGTGCTGGAAGGTATCCTGCCCTTCCTCTATCCGCGCCAATGGCGTGGAGCGGTTGTATTGGCAGCTCGCCTGCCCGACCGCCGACTGCGCCTGATGGGGCTGACCAGCATGTTGCTGGGAACAGCGCTCCTTTATTTGCTTCACTGAAGGCTTGTGCCGCCCGGATCGAGAGGGGAATGGCGAAATGGCAACGGTAGACCGCTGGCTGCTGCCAGATGGCATCGAAGAAGTACTGCCGCCGGAGGCGGCGCGCATCGAGGCAGCCCGCCGTCAGGTGCTGGATCTGTTTCAACGCTGGGGTTACGAGTTCGTCGTCACTCCGCATATCGAATACCTGGAATCCTTGCTGACCGGTGCCGGACAGGATCTCGACCTGCGTACCTTCAAGGTGACCGACCCGTTATCGGGGCGGCAGATGGGCTTTCGTGCCGATATCACGCCGCAGGTGGCGCGCATCGACGCGCACACCCTGCGTCGCGAAGGGCCGAGCCGTCTGTGCTATGCCGGTAGCGTGCTGCACGCCAAACCGCGCGCGCTGACCACCTCGCGCAGCCCGATCCAGCTGGGCGCCGAGCTGTATGGCGATGCCAGCCCGGCCAGCGATATCGAAGTGATCAGCCTGCTGGTGGAAACCCTGGAGCTGGCGGTCGTACCTGATGTGCACATGGATCTCGGGCATGTCGGCATCTACCGCGGCCTGGCGCAGGCTGCCGGACTTTCCGGCGAGGCCGAGCAGCAGCTGTTCGATGCGCTGCAGCGCAAGGCCATGGATGAGATCGAGGCGCTGACCTCGGGCTTGCCTGCAGGTCTCGGCAGCATGCTGCGTTCGCTGGCTGAACTCTGTGGCGGCCGCGAAGTGCTGGATCTGGCGCAAGCCGCTCTGGTCGAGGCACCGGAGGCCGTGCACGCCGCGCTGGACGAGCTGATGGCGATCGCCGATGCGCTGGAGTTGCGTTATCCCGAGCTGCCGCTGTATTTCGATCTGGGTGAGTTGCGTGGCTACAACTACCACACGGGCGTGGTGTTCGCCGCGTTCGTGCCGGGCGAGGGTGGTGCCATCGCTCAGGGTGGTCGTTACGACGATACCGGTGCCGTTTTCGGGCGCGCCCGCCCGGCGACCGGCTTCTCCACCGACCTGAAGACCCTGGTGACCCTGGGTGATATGCGTCTGGACGAAACGGTCAGCGGTGTCTGGGCGCCGGACAATCATGATCTCTATCTGTGGCAGGCCGTTCGTCATCTGCGTGGTGAGGGCGAGCGCGTGGTACAGGCGCTGCCCGGGCAGAGCGAGGCGGACGCGCGCGAAGCGGGCTGTGACCGCCTGCTGACGCTGCGCGATGGACGTTGGCAGGTGGCGCCCCTGGCGTCCTGAATTCATTTTCGCCGGCCCGTAGCCGGCATCGAAGCTTGCGCGAAGAGGACAAGTTTATGGGTAAGAATGTCGTCGTCCTGGGCACCCAGTGGGGTGATGAGGGCAAGGGCAAGATCGTCGATCTGCTCACCGAGCAGGCCGCCGCCGTGGTGCGTTATCAGGGCGGTCACAACGCTGGCCATACCCTGGTGATCGACGGTGAGAAAACCGTCCTGCACCTGATTCCGTCCGGCATCCTGCGTGAAGGCGTCGAGTGCCTGATCGGCAATGGCGTGGTTGTCGCCCCCGATGCTCTGATGCGCGAAATCACCAAGCTGGAAGAGAAGGGTGTGCCGGTGCGTGAGCGCCTGCGCATCAGCCCGGCTTGCCCGCTGATTCTGTCCTACCACGT
Organism: Pseudomonas sp. C11; assembly: GCF_034683865.1. Lineage (NCBI taxonomy): Bacteria > Pseudomonadati > Pseudomonadota > Gammaproteobacteria > Pseudomonadales > Pseudomonadaceae > Pseudomonas > Pseudomonas sp. C11. The sequence continues at coordinate 165,615 of NZ_JAWIIP010000006.1, read as the reverse complement.
GGCGCTGGACCAGGCGCGTGAGAAGGCGCGTGGCGACGCCAAGATCGGTACCACCGGTCGCGGTATCGGCCCGGCTTACGAAGACAAGGTCGCGCGTCGCGGTCTGCGCGTCGGCGATCTGTTCCACCGCGAGCGTTTCGCCGCCAAGCTGGGTGAGTTGCTGGACTACCACAACTTCCAGCTGGTCAATTTCTACAAAGAGCCGGCCATCGACTTCCAGAAAACCCTGGATGAGTGCATGGAGTACGCCGAACTACTCAAGCCGATGATGGCTGACGTGACAGCCGTGCTGCATGATCTGCGTCGTGAAGGCAAGGACATCATGTTCGAAGGTGCTCAGGGCTCCCTGCTGGACATCGACCACGGTACCTACCCCTACGTCACCAGCTCCAACACCACGGCTGGCGGCATCGCCACTGGCTCCGGTTTTGGCCCGCTGTACCTGGACTACATCCTTGGCATCACCAAGGCCTACACCACCCGTGTCGGTTCCGGTCCGTTCCCGACCGAGCTGTTCGACGACGTCGGTGCCTTCCTCGCCAAGCGCGGTCACGAGTTCGGTGCCACCACCGGTCGTGCTCGTCGTTGCGGCTGGTTCGATGCCGTGATCCTGCGTCGTGCCATCGAGATCAACAGCATCTCCGGCCTGTGCCTGACCAAGCTGGACGTGCTCGACGGTCTGGAAACCATCCGCATCTGCACCGGTTACAAGGATGCCAACGGCCAGGTGCTGGTCGATGCGCCGACCGATGCCGATAGCTATATCGGTCTGCAGCCGGTGTACGAGGAAATGCCGGGCTGGAGCGAGTCCACCCTGGGCGCCAAGAGCCTGGAAGAGCTGCCAGCCGCTGCTCGCGCCTACATCAAGCGCGTCGAAGAGCTGGTCGGTGCGCCGATCGACATCATCTCCACCGGCCCGGATCGCAACGAGACCATCGTCCTGCGTCATCCGTTCGCCTGATCGAGAACGCTCGATCCGCCAAAAGACCGCCTCCGGGCGGTCTTTTTGTTTCCGAATAACGGGCATGAAGCTTGCGTGCGCTCAATAAATCGTCAAAGTTGCCGTTATAGCGATCAGGTTCGTGAGGAGAGTCGTCAGTGTTCGCCATTATCTCGATGTTACGCAGTCGTCTGTTGCGTCCGGTGTTCATTGCGCTCGGCCTGGCCATGCTGGTGCAGGTGGGGTTGGCGGTGTGGTTGATGCGCGCCTCGGTGAACGACATGGTCGAGGATCTTGCCCAGCGCCTGGGAGGCGAAAGCCTGCGTCTGGGGCAGGAGTTGAACGTCGCACAGCAGGAAATGAGTCAGGGGCTCGCCGCGCTTTCGCAAAACACTCGCTCGCGTCTGGCTGAAGGGCTCACGACTCAGCTCAAGGGTGAGCAGGCGCAATTGCGCAGCGTGCTGGAGGGCAGTCTCAAACAGTCTGGTCAGTCTCTCGCACAACTGTTGGCTGGGGTTGCGCCCAAGTCGATCTGGGATCTCGATATCCCGGCATTGACTGCCCTGACCCGCATCGCACAGCAGGACCCAGCCGTGCTCTTCGCCGTCATCTACGATGCCGAGGGCAAGCGTTTGACGCGCAACTTCAATCGCAGCAATGAGCAGGTGCGCGCGCTGATCGCCGCGGGGCAGGGGGATTCGCCGCTCGACAAGCTGGTCGATGCCGCCTCGCATAGCCCGAACGTCTACATCGTCGAGGCGGACATCAATCCGATGGGAGCGTCCATCGGTAAGATTCAGATGGGGCTGTCGCTCGACGTGGTCGAGCGTGAGCTGCAGGCGCTCGATGGCCGTTTCAATACACTGGTCGATGGCGCTGGCAAGCTGGTCGACAGCAGCCTCTCGGGCGCTTCGGAGGAGGCCACGCGAACCCTGCGTGAGCGCCTGCAATCGGCTGAGCGTTACACCCAGGAGATGGCGCGTAACGGTGGGGAGTCGGTGCGCCAGGCGGCGGACGGCTTGCGCTGGAATATCGCGCTGGGTCTGCTCCTGGTTGGGGTGCTGGCGCTCGTGGTAGTGGCGCTCGTGCTGGGTTGGCGGGTACTGAGTCGTTTGCGTCTGCTCAGTGATGCGCTCAATGACCTTGCCGCCGGTGAAGGTGACCTGACCCGGCGGGTAGAGATTCACAGTCGGGACGAAGTGGGTGAGATGGCAAGTGCGGTCAACCGCTTCATGGACAAGCTGCAGCCCATCGTGCGCGAATCGGGCGAAGTGGCGCTGCGTACCGGCGAACAGATTCGCAGCCTGACCCAGCGCGGCGGCGCTGCCGAGTCGGCGGCTGGTCGTCAGCGTGACGAAGTGGCGGGATGCCTGCAGGCGCTGGAGCGGATGGCCGACGAAGCGCAGGCCGAGAGTCAGGCGATGCAGGAAGCGCTGCAGCGTGTGGAGACGATTCGTGCTGCGGCGCGCGAGAACGGCGCTATTGCTCAGCGCCTGTCTTCGCTGATCGAGGGGTTGGTGGCGCGGGTCGCGGACGGCTCTGCGGTGATCGAGCGTCTGGCCAAGCAGAGTGAGCAGATCGAGGTGGTGCTGACGGTGATTCAGTCCATCGCCGAGCAGACCAATCTGTTGGCCCTCAATGCCGCCATCGAAGCGGCGCGTGCCGGCGAAAGCGGTCGCGGCTTTGCCGTGGTGGCGGATGAGGTGCGCGCCCTGGCGAGCAAGACGCAGCAGTCGACCGGCGATATCCAGACCCACATCGTCGCGCTGCAGCGTGGGGCGCAGGAGGCGGTGGCCGCGATTGCTCAGGCGGGCGAGCAGGGCAGCGATGGGCTTGAGGTGCTGCGCGACAGTGCTCGTCTGCAGCAGTCGGTGCAGCAGTCGGTGGATGACGTGCATGGCGCCATCAATGCTGCGACTCAGGCGGCGGCTCATCAGGCAGAAGGTGCGGGGGCGGTGCGTGGGCGTGTCGAGGTCATTCACGCCGAAGCGCAGCATGCGGCCGAAGCCGTGGCAGCGATTGCCGGTAACGCGCGCGCACTGGATGAGCTGGCGGCACAACTGAAGGCGAGTCTGGGGCAGTTCAGGGTCTGAAACGGCAGCAGGCTACGGGCGGCAGGCAGGAGCGAATAGCCTGCCGCCCTGCGTTGCCAGCTTGTCGCTGCTTTTTCTCAGGCAATAAAAAACCGAGCCATTCGACTCGGTTTTTTGAAATTTGGTGCCCAGGAGAAGACTCGAACTTCCACGGCCGTTAAGCCACTGATACCTGAAACCAGCGCGTCTACCAATTCCGCCACCTGGGCACTGCAGCAATGTTCGTCGTTACCGACACGGAGCGTTGCATCCGTTATTTGCAAAGTGGGTTATCAATCCACTTCACGAATTTGGTGCCCAGGAGAAGACTCGAACTTCCACGACCGTTAAGTCACTGATACCTGAAACCAGCGCGTCTACCAATTCCGCCACCTGGGCACAGAAACCGATGAATCATCATCTGCTTCGTGTTACAACGTCTGCTCGACGCTGTGGGCGCGAACTATACGGGCGGGCATTTACCTTGTAAACCCCTGACCGCAAAAAAATTATTGTCGCCGGAAAAGCTGCCGCGAATGGCGTTTTCGCGCTTCAATAGGCAAATGGCATACACCTTTATACATAAGCATAGGTAATCCTTCCTACATGGCCGATTGGCAATCCCTCGATCCCGAGGCCGCCCGCGAGGCGGAAAAATACGACAACCCCATCCCCAGTCGCGAACTGATCCTGGCCCATCTGGCCGAGCGTGGTTCGCCTGCCAGCCGTGAGCAACTGGTCGAAGAGTTCGGTCTCGACACCGAAGACCAGCTCGAAGCGCTGCGCCGCCGTCTGCGCGCCATGGAGCGCGACGGCCAACTCATCTATACCCGCCGCGGCACCTACGCGCCGGTGGACAAGCTCGATCTGATCTGCGGGCGCATCAGCGGTCACCGCGATGGCTTCGGTTTTCTGGTGCCGGACGATGGCAGTGACGATCTGTTCCTCAGCCCGGCGCAGATGCGCCTGGTATTCGATCGCGACCGCGCCCTGGTGCGCGTGGCAGGCTTCGACCGCCGTGGTCGTCGTGAAGGCGGCATCGTCGAGGTGATCGAGCGTGCTCACGAGAGCATCGTGGGTCGCTACTACGAAGAAAACGGTATCGGTTTCGTCATCCCCGACAATCCCAAGATCCAGCAGGAAGTGCTGGTCACCCCGGGGCGCACTGCAGGTGCGCGTATCGGTCAGTTCGTCGAGATCAAGATCACCCACTGGCCGACTCAGCGCTTCCAGCCGCAGGGCGATATCGTCGAGGTGATCGGCAACTATATGGCGCCGGGCATGGAGATCGACGTGGCGCTGCGCAGCTACGACATCCCGCACGTCTGGCCTGAGGCCGTGGTCAAGGAAGCGCGCAAGCTCAAGCCCGAGGTGGAAGAGAAGGACAAGGAGAAGCGCGTCGACTTGCGTCACCTGCCCTTCGTCACCATCGACGGTGAGGATGCGCGTGACTTTGACGATGCCGTGTACTGCGAGAAGAACAGCAGCCGCTGGAAGCTGTTCTCTGGCGGCTGGAAGCTCTACGTAGCCATCGCCGACGTGTCGCATTACGTCAAGGTTGGTTCGGCGCTGGATGCCGAGGCGGTCGAGCGTGGCAACTCGGTGTACTTCCCCGAGCGCGTCGTGCCGATGCTGCCGGAGGAGCTGTCCAACGGCCTGTGCTCGCTCAACCCGCATGTCGATCGCCTGGCCATGGTCTGCGAGATGACCATGTCCAAGAGCGGCCAGATGGTCGACTACAAGTTCTACGAGGCGGTGATCCATTCCCACGCGCGCCTGACCTACAACAAGGTCAGCCTGATGCTGGAGGATGCCAAGAGCAGCGAGGGCAAGGCTCTGCGCAGCGAGTACAAGGACGTGCTGCCGCACCTCAACCAGCTCTATGCGCTGTACCAGGTGCTGGTTGCGGCGCGTCACGAGCGCGGTGCGATCGACTTCGAAACGCAGGAAACCCGTATCGTCTTCGGCACCGACCGCAAGATCGACGAGATCCGTCCGACCCAGCGCAACGATGCGCACAAGTTGATCGAGGAATGCATGCTGGCGGCCAACGTGGCCACCGCGCGCTTCATGCAGGATCACGATATTCCGTCGCTGTACCGCGTGCATGATGGCCCACCGCCGGAGCGCCTGGAGAAGCTCAAGGCTTTCCTTGGCGAGCTGGGGCTTTCGCTGCAGCGTGGCAAGTCCAAGGACGGTCCGTCGCCCAAGGACTACCAGCGCCTGTTGGAAAGCATCCGCGAGCGTCCGGACTATCACCTGATTCAGACCGTGATGCTGCGCTCGCTCAGTCAGGCGGTATACAGCGCGCAGAACGAAGGACACTTCGGCCTCAACTACGAGGCCTATACCCACTTCACCTCGCCGATCCGTCGCTACCCCGATCTGCTGGTGCACCGCGCCATTCGCAGCGTGGTGCGTTCCAAGCGTGAAACCAAGCATGTGGAGCGCGCGGGCGCGGCGGTCATGCCCAAGGCGCGTATCTATCCATACGATGAGGCGGCCCTGGAGAAGCTCGGCGAGCAATGCTCGATGACCGAGCGCCGTGCCGACGAGGCGACCCGTGACGTGGTCAACTGGCTCAAGTGCGAGTTCATGCAGGATCGTGTCGGTGAAACCTTCGCCGGCGTGATCACCGCTGTGACCGGCTTCGGTATCTTCGTCGAGCTGCGCGATATCTACGTGGAAGGGCTGGTGCACGTTACCGCGCTGCCGGCCGACTATTACCACTTCGATCCGGTTCACCATCGCCTGTCCGGTGAGCGTAGCGGCCGCAACTTCCGTCTCGGCGACAGTGTCGAGGTCAAGGTGATGCGCGTCGATCTGGACGAGCGCAAGATCGATTTCGAGCTGAGCCAGACCAAGGCCGGCAAGGGCGATGAGGCGCGTCGCGGTGGCAAGTCGAGTGGCATGGGTAATACCGACGTGCAGAAGAGCCGGGACGTGAAGAAGGCGCTGTTGGCTGGCGCCAAGGCAGGCAAGGGGGCTGGCGGCAAGTCGGCTAGCAAGCCGAGCAGCACTTCGCGCAAGGGATCCGGGCGTGGCGACAGTGCCCCGTCATCTGCCAGCAAGCCGCGCAAGCGTAAGGCCAAGTCATGAGTGATCTGGAAAAGATCTACGGCGTACATGCCGTAGAAGCCCTGTTGCGTCATCACCCCAAGCGGGTGAAGCAGGTCTGGCTGGCCGATGGCCGCAGTGATCCTCGGGTGCAGCCCTTGCTGGAGCTGGCTGCGCAATCTCGCGTTAAGGTGGGGCAGTGCGAGCGCCGTGAGATGGATGCCTGGGTCGAGGGCGTGCACCAGGGCGTGGTTGCCGATGTCAGCCCCAGTCAGGTCTGGGGCGAGGCGATGCTCGAGGAGTTGCTCGATCGCTGCGAAGGCCCGCCTTTGCTGTTGGTGCTCGACGGTGTGACCGATCCGCACAACCTGGGGGCTTGCCTGCGTACGGCAGATGCAGCCGGTGCATTGGCTGTGATCATCCCCAAGGACAAATCGGCCACACTCAACGCCACGGTGCGCAAGGTGGCCTGCGGTGCCGCGGAGGTGATTCCGCTGGTGGCGGTGACCAACCTGGCGCGCAGTCTGGAGAAGCTGCAGCAGCGCGGCCTGTGGGTGGTGGGTACGGCCGGCGAGGCCGAGCAGGAGGTGTATCAGCAGGACATGACCGGGCCAACGGTGCTGATCATGGGCGCCGAGGGCAAGGGCATGCGCCGCTTGACCCGCGAGCACTGCGATTATCTGGTCAAGCTGCCCATGGCCGGCAGTGTCAGTAGCCTCAACGTCTCGGTTGCGACCGGTGTCTGCCTGTTCGAGGCGGTGCGCCAGAGACGCAGCCGCCAGGCATAGTCTCACGCTGCAAGTAAAAGCCCGAAGCTGCAAGCGCACTGATTCGCTTGCAGCTTGCAGGGAGCGGCCACCCCCTTGCAGCTTCTGTTCAAATATTCACCAATCCACCTTGCGTGCGGCAGGGGGCTTCTCTAGAATGGCGCCCCTTGCCGTGACGGCAGGCCTTTTCGCGCCTACCGCCTGGCAAGCTCATCACGAGAAAAACCCACTCCTTGCCTGACCACCTAAGTTGGCAGGCTACAACCCGTAAGGAGCATTTATGCGTCATTACGAAATCATCTTTCTGGTTCACCCGGATCAGAGCGAGCAAGTCGGCGGCATGGTTGAGCGTTACACCAAGCTGATCGAAGAAGACGGTGGCAAGATTCACCGCCTGGAAGATTGGGGCCGTCGTCAGCTGGCTTACGCCATCAACAACGTCCACAAAGCTCACTACGTCATGCTGAACGTAGAGTGCACCGGCAAGGCCCTGGCCGAGCTGGAAGACAACTTCCGCTACAACGACGCCGTGATCCGTAACCTGGTCATCCGTCGCGACGAGGCTGTCACTGGCCAGTCCGAGATGCTGAAGGCCGAAGAAAACCGCAGTGAGCGCCGCGAGCGTCGTGAACGTCCTGAAAACGCTGAAAGCAATGACAGCGATGACAGCGACAGCAACGACAGCGACAACGCTGACGAGTAATCCACGGATCTATTGAGGAGCCAATCACATGGCACGTTTCTTCCGTCGTCGTAAATTCTGCCGTTTCACCGCTGAAGACGTGAAAGAGATCGATTTCAAGGATCTCAACACTCTGAAAGCCTACATCTCGGAAACCGGCAAAATCGTTCCCAGCCGTATCACCGGTACCAAGGCTCGTTATCAGCGTCAGCTGGCCGTCGCTATCAAGCGCGCCCGCTTCCTGGCCCTGCTGCCCTACACCGACAGCCACGGCCGCTGAGATCGGACAGTCGACAAGCGTTAAGGAATAGATCGCATGCGCGCCCTGGCTGAATACATCATGCGCGGCCGCATGCAGGCCACCCTCGTGGTGGCAGGTTCGAGTGTTTTACCGTTGTTGTTCTGGGTCGGTGCTGCTGCGAGCAGTCTGGTATTGCTGCGCAGAGGGCTGAGTGATGCATTGGGCATCCTGGTCTGGGCATTGTTTCCGGCGCTTTACATCTGCTACCTCGGCGAGCCGAGTGTATTGCTGGTGATGCTGGGGACATTGGTGTTGGCGCACGTATTGCGTACGACTACCTCCTGGATTCGCGTGCTGATGGCGTGCATTCCGCTTGGCATCGTCTTCATGCTGCTGGCCAATACGGTGTTTGCGGGTGTCCTCGAGAGTTATGTCGAGGTGTTCAAGCAAGCACTGGCCGAGTTGCCCGCCGGCTCTGCAGGCGGGGCGACCGACGAGCAGATTCAGAACATGCAACGGGTACCGCTGCTGCCGTTTTTGCAGGGCATGATGACGTTCTTCTGGTTGAGTACCAGCGTTCTCGGTCTTGTTCTTGCGAGGTATTGGCAAGCGTTGCTGTACAACCCGGGCGGTTTTGGCGAGGAGTTCCGCCAGATTCGCCTGCCGGCGCTATTGGCGATCGCTCTGCTGGCAGGTGTGCTTTTGGCACCGGCGCTGCTGGGCTATGCGGGTTGGGCGGTCACGCTGGTCTGTATGCTGCCGCTGATGCTGGCTGGTCTGGCGCTGGGGCACGGGTTGATCGCCATGAAGCAGTTGTCCAGCTTCTGGTCGATTGGCCTCTATGTAGCGCTGCTGGTAGCGATGAACCTGATCTGTTTACTGGCCGTTATCGACAGTCTGTTTGATTTTCGTGGTCGGCTTGCTCGCAAGAGCGGCCCCACGAACGGTGAAGGTTAAAAGTTAAGAGGTAAGACCCAAATGGAAGTCATCCTGCTGGAAAAAATCGCCAACCTGGGCAACCTGGGCGATAAAGTGAATGTTAAAGCCGGTTACGGCCGTAACTTCCTGCTGCCGCAAGGCAAGGCCACCGCTGCTACCGCTGAAAACGTAGCTGCGTTCGAAGCCCGCCGCGCCGAGCTGGAAAAAGCCGCTGCCGACAAGAAAGCGTCCGCCGAAGCTCGCGCTGCTCAACTGGCTGAGCTGGAAGTCACCATCACCGCCGTTGCTGGCGATGAAGGCAAGCTGTTCGGTTCGATCGGTACCCACGACATCGCTGACGCCCTGACCGCCTCCGGCGTTGAAGTGGCCAAGGCTGAAGTTCGCCTGCCCAACGGTACCATCCGTCTGGTCGGCGAGTACGACGTTGCGCTGCACCTGCACACCGACGTTGAAGCCTCTGTAAAAGTGATCGTGGTCGCTGCCTAATCCGCAGTGGTCATGGCAGGTTTGCACTGCGGTGCGGGTCTGCCAAAATCGGGCACGTCATTGCGCAAGCGGTGACGTGCCCGTTGTTTTTCTACCGCCGTATTTTTTCGCCCCGAGCCTATGAACGACATCAGCATCCCCGAGCAATACGATCTGCAGACCGCTGCCTTGAAAGTGCCGCCGCACTCCATCGAGGCCGAGCAGGCGGTGCTGGGCGGGTTGATGCTGGACAACAACGCCTGGGAACGGGTGTTGGACGGGGTGTCCGATGGTGACTTCTATCGTCATGACCATCGCCTGATCTTTCGCGCAATCTTCAAGCTGGCCGAGCGCAACGAGCCGTTCGATGTGGTGACGCTGTCCGAACAGCTGGACAAGGAAGGGCAGTTGTCGCAGGTGGGGGGGCTGGCTTATCTGGCCGAGCTGGCGAAGAACACGCCCTCGGTCGCCAACATCAAGGCCTACGCACAGATCATTCGCGAGCGCGCCACGCTGCGCAAACTGATCAGTATCAGCAACGAGATCGCCGACAGCGCCTATGCCCCGGAAGGCCGCACCGGCGAGGAAATTCTCGACGAGGCCGAGCGCAAGATCTTCGAGATCGCCGAGGATCGACCCAAGACCGGTGGGCCGGTTGGCATCAACGACATTTTGGTCAAGGCCATCGACCGCATCGACGAGCTGTTCAACAACGGCGATGCAATCACCGGTCTGTCCACCGGCTTCGATGATCTGGACAACCTGACCAGCGGCCTGCAGCCAGCCGACATGATCATCGTCGCCGGCCGTCCGTCGATGGGTAAGACCACCTTTGCCATGAACCTGGTGGAGAACGCGCTGATGCGCAGCGACAAGGCGATTCTCGTCTACTCGCTGGAGATGCCCTCGGAGTCCATCGTCATTCGTATGCTCGCCTCGCTGGGGCGCATCGACCAGACCAAGGTGCGTGCCGGTCAGCTCGACGACGACGACTGGCCGCGTCTGACCAGTGCGGTGAACCTGCTCAATGATCGCAAGCTGTTCATCGACGATACCGCCGGTATCTCGCCGAGCGAGATGCGCGCGCGTACGCGGCGTCTGGCTCGTGAGCACGGTGAGATCGGCCTGATCATGGTCGACTACCTGCAGCTGATGCAGATTCCCGGCTCCAGCGGCGACAGCCGGGTCAACGAGATTTCCGAAATCTCGCGCTCGCTCAAGGGCCTGGCCAAGGAGTTCAACTGCCCGGTGATCGCCCTGTCTCAGCTCAACCGTGGCCTGGAACAGCGCCCCAACAAGCGTCCGATCAACTCCGACTTGCGTGAATCCGGGGCGATCGAGCAGGACGCCGACATCATCCTGTTCGTCTACCGCGACGAGGTGTACCACCCGGAGACCGAGTACAAGGGTGTGGCCGAAATCATCATCGGCAAGCAGCGTAACGGCCCGCTGGGCACTGCGCGCCTGGCCTTCCTTGGTAAGTATTCGCGCTTCGAGAACCTGGCACCGGGTAGCTATCAGTTCGACGACGAATAGATCGCGTCCACGTGCGCTGCGCTTTTCGCGGCAACGGTGCAGCGGCACAGATCAATGAAAACGGGCGCCCAACGGTTAAGATGGTCGCCCGTTTTTCCTTCAGGCCCCTGCCATGCGTCCGCTTGCCGCCATCGTCGATCTTTCCGCCATCGCTCACAATTACGCCATTGCCAAGCGCTGTGCGCCTGGACGCCAGGCGTTCGCGGTGGTCAAGGCCAATGCCTACGGACATGGCGTGCGTGAGGTGGTGACGGCTCTGTACGACAGTGCCGACGGCTTCGCGGTGGCCTGTCTGGAGGAGGCGGCAGAGGTGCGTGCCATGCATGGCGAGGCGCGCATTCTGCTGCTCGAAGGTTGCTTCGAGGCCAGCGAGTGCGCCATTGCTGCCCAGCTCGAACTGGATCTGGTGGTGCAGAGTGCCGCGCAGGCCGAAGTTCTGATTGCCAGCGAGCTATGCCGGCCACTGAACGTCTGGCTCAAGCTTGATTCGGGTATGCACCGTCTGGGTTTCGAGTCCGCCGAGTTGCGTCTATGGCATGCGCGTCTGCAGGATGCCGGTCAGGTCGCCGAGCTCAACCTGATCAGCCATTTCGCTTGTGCCGATGAGCGTGGTCATGCCCTGACCGAGCTACAGGTCGAGCGTTTTCTCGATCTGCTCGATCTCGATTTCAACCAGCGTTCGTTGGCCAATTCAGCGGCCGTGCTGACCATTCCGGCGGCCCATATGGACTGGCTGCGCCCCGGCATCATGCTCTACGGGGCAACGCCATTCGCTGATCTGAGTGCCCATGATCTGGGGCTTGAGCCTGCGATGACGCTGGCGGCGCAGGTCATCGCCATCCGCGAGGTGGCGGATGGCGAGAGTGTCGGTTACGGCGCCGCATGGGTAGCGCAGCGGCCGTCGCGTATCGCCACGGTCAGCTGTGGCTACGCTGACGGTTATCCGCGTCACGCGCCCAGCGGCACGCCGGTGTGGGTCGATGGCCAGCGGGCGCCGTTGGCTGGACGGGTTTCCATGGACATGTTGGCGGTGGACGTCACGGATCTGCCGCACGTACAGGTGGGCAGTGCCGTCGAGCTGTGGGGCGCGAACCTGCCGGTGGACGAGGTGGCGAACGCCTGCGGCACCATTGGCTACGAGTTGCTGAGCAAGGTCACGGCGCGGGTGCCGCGCCGCTACGTCGGTTAGGTACGGCTGCCCAGGCCGCTGGGAACTTTCAGCACATCCAGTTGCAGACAGGCCTGTTCGCTCAGTTCGCCATCGTCGCCATGGATGCGTGAGCCTGAGCGGCCCAGTTCCTTGACCCGATACAGCGCCTGATCGGCCGCCTTGTACAGGCCGGTGAAGTGACGCGCATGGCGTGGATAGAGTGCGCCACCGATGCTGATGGTCACGCGCAGGCGTTCGGCGCCGAAATGCACGGCTTCCGACAGCTCCGCCAGCAGGCGCTGGGCGATCTCCCGCGCCTGGCTTTCGGCGTCGCTGCCACAGATCAGTGCGGCGAACTCGTCACCGCCCAGGCGTGCCACCGCATCACCTGCACGCACATGCTCGCGTAGACGCTTGGCGATGACCTGCAGCATCAGGTCACCCGCCGCATGGCCGAAGCGGTCGTTGATCGGTTTGAAGTGATCCAGATCGATCAGCAGCAAGGCCACGCTTTCCTGATGCCGTTCGGCGTGAGCCAGGGCCGATTCGCAGCGCTCCACCAAATAGCGGCGATTGGGTAGCTCGGTCAGTGGGTCATGGAAGGCGGCATGCTGCAGCTCGCATTCGCGGGCGCGCAGTTGTTCGTTGGTGGCGGCCAGCTCTGCCGTGCGCAGGTTTACTGCCGTTTGCAGTTCGTCGGCACTGGCCTGCAGTTGCGCCAGGCGCGCGGTTTTCTCGCGGTCGGCCTGCTGCAAGGCTTCCGCGCGCTCCTGCTTGAGCATCTGGATGCGATAGGCGAGGGCGAAGGAGAAAAGGATGGATTCGGCGGCGACTGCCAGGGGGAAGACATAGGCATTCCATTGCGCCGGTTGCAGCACGCCAGTGGTGCGTAGCAGCAGGATGGAAACGCTGCCCAGCACCAGTCCGTAACCATAAAGATACAGCTGTGCGGGGAAGAATCCCTGGCGCCAGCGAATGACGGCGCTACCCAGTGCCGCGGGAATGCTGGTCAATGACAGCAGGGCAATGGCCCAGGCAGCCAAATAGCGCTGCTCGAACAGGTTGAGCACGATAGCCGCGAGGTAGATGGCGCAGGCCATGTTCAGCAGGTGGTGCGCCCAGCGTACGTAGATGCGCGTCTGCAGCAGCGTCTGGGTAAAGCGGCTGGCGAACAGCCCCCAGAGCGAGGGCAGGGTGATGCGGTCGATCCAGGCCGGAACCGGGTGGTTCGGCCACAGGTACTGCGCGCCGTGGCCGGTCATGCTCATGATGAACAGCAGGGCGAAGGCAGTGGTCAGTACGTACCAGAAATATGCCCGGTCGCGCAGCGAGATGAGGATGAACAGGTTGTACAGCAGCAGGGCGAAGACCACGCCGTAGATGGCGCCGAGCCCGAGGTTTTCGTGTGTCGCCAGTTGCGTGAGATCGTCGAGCTGCCAGATACGCAGCGGGAAGGAATTACCGGCGGGATCGAAGGCGCGCAGGTACAGCGTCAGGGGGCGTTCGTCGAGGTTGGGCAGATCGAACACCATGCGCCGATAGGGATGATCCCGGCTTTCGCTGAACGCGACACGCTCGCCTGCCTGACGCAGGTGCCAGCCACCCTGACCGTCCGGCAGATAAAGCTGCAGATCGAGCTGGGTCACCGAGCCGACCTCCAGCTCCCATTTCGACGGTGCATCGGGTGCGCGCTGCAGGCTGAGCTTGATCCACCAGGGATGCAGGCTCTGTCCAACACTGGCGCGGTCGTTACCTGGCTGAAAGCGAGCCTGTTGTTCGGGCGACTCGATGTCGCTGATGGTCAGGGTGCCTTGATGATCTTCCAGCAGCTCGATGTGCGCGTTGAGCGGCATGCCGCTGCTGGCGTCGCTCAGCACGATGGGGGGCGCAGCCTGGCATGTGGCGCCCAGCCCCAGGAGAACAATGAAGGATAAGAGGAGGCGCTGCAGCATAGGTATCCTGAACAGGGTCACCAGATGCTTGAGTATATGCACAGGATTGTTCTCGAACGAAAACAAATATGGCGTATGGCTAGTGCGCGAAGTGCCTGATTTATGGGCTATTGCGTCGTCGACCAGGACTGCTGGTAGCCGCCAGAAACAATGCGCAGCCGCAGGCTTGAGCGCTCTGTTGCCTGGCGTTCATGGGCGGATAAACCCAGCGTATTAGTCTGGTTTGATCAAAATTTGTGCTATGATCCGCGCCCCCCGTGATAGCCCGCTGATCAAAAATTATGCAAGCCGCCAAGCCGCTGTTCGACTATCCCAAGTACTGGGCCGAGTGTTTCGGGCCCGCGCCCTTCCTGCCGATGAGCCGGGAAGAAATGGATCTGCTCGGCTGGGACAGCTGCGACATCATCATCGTCACCGGTGATGCCTACGTCGATCATCCCTCGTTCGGCATGGCGATCATCGGTCGCCTGCTCGAAGCCCAGGGCTTTCGCGTCGGCATCATTGCCCAGCCGGATTGGCGCAGCAAAGACGACTTCATGAAGCTCGGCGAGCCGAACCTGTTCTTCGGCGTCGCGGCGGGCAACATGGACTCGATGATCAACCGTTATACCGCGGACAAGAAGATCCGCAGCGACGACGCCTATACCCCTGGTGGTCTGGCTGGCAAGCGCCCGGATCGCGCCAGCCTGGTGTACAGCCAGCGTTGCAAGGAAGCCTACACCCATGTGCCGGTGATTCTTGGAGGCATCGAGGCCTCCCTGCGCCGTATCGCCCATTACGACTACTGGCAGGACAAGGTGCGTCGTTCCATCCTGATGGACGCCACCGCCGATATCCTGCTCTACGGCAACGCCGAGCGTGCCGTGGTGGAAATCGCCCAGCGCCTGTCGCGTGGTGAGAAGGTCGAAGCCATCACCGATGTGCGCGGTACTGCATTCATCCGTCGCGACACGCCCGAGGGCTGGTTCGAGGTCGACTCGACCCGTATCGACCGTCCCGGCCGCGTCGACAAGATCATCAACCCCTACGTCAATACGCAGGACACCGAGGCCTGCGCCATCGAGCAGGCCAAGGGCGAGGTCGAAGACCCCAACGAAGCCAAGGTCGTGCAGATCCTCGAAAGCCCGCGTATGACCCGCGACAAGACGGTGATCCGCCTGCCGTCGTTCGAGAAGGTGCGCAACGACCCGGTGCTCTACGCTCACGCCAACCGCGTGCTGCACCTGGAAACCAACCCGGGCAACGCCCGTGCGCTGGTGCAGAAGCATGGCGAGGTGGACGTGTGGTTCAACCCGCCGCCCATCCCGATGACCACCGAGGAAATGGATTACGTGTTCGGCATGCCCTATGCGCGCGTGCCGCACCCGGCCTATGGCAAGGAGAAGATCCCGGCCTACGAGATGATCCGTTTCTCGGTGAACATCATGCGCGGCTGCTTTGGCGGCTGCACCTTCTGCTCGATCACCGAGCACGAGGGGCGCATCATCCAGAACCGTTCGCACGAGTCGATCATCCGCGAGATCGAGGAAATGCGTGACAAGGTGCCAGGCTTCACCGGCGTGGTCTCCGACCTCGGCGGGCCGACCGCCAACATGTACCGCATCGCCTGCAAGGATCCGGAGATCGAGAAGCACTGCCGCAAACCGTCGTGCGTATTCCCGGGCATCTGCGAGAACCTCAACACCGATCACTCGTCGCTGATCGAGTTGTACCGCAAGGCTCGCGCGCTGCCGGGTGTGAAGAAGATCCTGATCGCCTCCGGCCTGCGCTACGACCTCGCCGTCGAGTCGCCGGAGTACGTCAAGGAGTTGGTCACCCACCACGTTGGCGGCTACCTGAAGATCGCCCCGGAGCACACCGAGCGCGGCCCGCTGGACAAGATGATGAAGCCGGGCATCGGCAGCTACGATCGCTTCAAGCAGATGTTCGAGAAGTACTCGAAGGAGGCGGGCAAGGAGCAGTACCTGATCCCGTACTTCATCGCCGCGCACCCGGGCACCACCGACGAGGACATGATGAACCTCGCCCTGTGGCTCAAGCGCAACGGCTTCCGCGCCGACCAGGTACAGGCCTTCTACCCGTCGCCGATGGCCACCGCTACGGCCATGTACCACTCGGGCAAGAACCCGCTGCGCAAGGTCACCTACAAGAGCGATGGCGTCGAGATCGTCAAGAGCGAGCAGCAGCGTCGCCTGCACAAGGCCTTCCTGCGCTACCACGATCCCAAGGGCTGGCCGCTGCTGCGCGAAGCGCTGGAGCGCATGGGCCGTAGCGATCTGATCGGCAATGGCAAGCACCACCTGATCCCCACCTACCAGCCGCAGACCGACGAGTATCAGAGCGCGCGGCGCAAGAACTCGACGCCGGCTGGCAGCAAGAAGGTCGGAGCGGTTGGCGGCAAGATCCTCACCCAGCATAACGGCCTGCCTCCGCGCGCCAGTGACGGCAGCAAACCCTGGGACAAGCGCGAGCAGGCCAAGGCCGCAGCCTTCGCCAAGTTGCAGGAGCAGAAGAAGGGGGCTGGCAAGGGCACCGGTGGGAAGAAGAAACCGCGCCCGGTCGCACCACGCTGAACAAGACGCCAGCCTCGAGCTGGCGTCTTGCTTTTACAGGCTGCAATCCCGCCGCTGGCACGTGATCGGGTGTCCTGACGCGTCAGCCGAGTTGCCTCATGCGGCGTTTATCCGCAGATGAACCATACTGGCATTAGGCTACTTGGCGTGATGGGTGCCTGTGCATCGATGGCGCTGGGCTACGCTCTTACATAACCCTCTCTGCGTCTCAGGAGCGTATATGAAAGTGCTCATCGCGGATGATTCCAGTCTCTCCCGAAAACTTCTACTCAAGGCACTACCCGATGCGCTCAGCGCTGAGGTGAGCCAGGCGGCCAACGGTGAAGAGGCGTTGGCGGCCTATGCGGCAGGCTTGGCGGAGATCATTTTTCTCGATCTGACCATGCCGGTGATGGATGGCTTTGAGACGCTCGAGCGTTTGCATCGGCTCGATGCCAATGCCGTGGTGATCGTGGTCAGTGCCGACATTCAGCCCCAGGCTCGCCAGCGGGTGATCGAATTGGGCGCTGCGGCGTTCATCAAGAAACCGATCTCCAGTGAGGCGATGATGGCCACTCTGCATGAAATCGGGGTGCTCTGATGGACAGGCTCAGCGAAGATCAGCGTGACGCGTTACAGGAACTGATGAACGTTGCCATGGGGCAGGCGGCCGACCAGTTGGCCTGTTTGACCGACACCTTCGTCGTCTTGTCAGTACCGCGCATTCATAGCGTGGCCAGCCTCAGCGATACCCAGCTTCCCGAGGTGATGGCAGAGGACAACGATGTGGATGTCACCCGTCAGTCGTTCCTGGGGCAGGTGCGCGGGGAAGCCTTCGTCTGCTTTGGCTGCCATGGCGCAGACCAGTTGGCAGAGCTGATGGGCTATGACGAACACAGCATCCAGCAACGTGAGGAACTGATGCTGGATGTCACCAACATTCTCAGCGGTGCCTGCATCAACAGCCTGGCGCAACAGTTCGACATTCCTGTCAGCTATGGCGCGCCGTCGGTCTTCTCCCGGCACACCTCGTTCAAGCAGGCCATGAGCGAAAGAGCCTTGCAGAGTCACCGGGCCCTGGTCATGGAGATTCGCTTCGAGGTTCAGGCCTGCCAATTCAGCTGTGATCTGCTGCTGTGCATCTCGGAGGACACGGTAGGCAGCGTGCTGGCCGTGATCGACCGACTCTTGAGCGAGCTTTGAAATGGATGCCCTTGGCTTGCACGGCGCAGGGCTGGAAGCGGTTCTGGAAAACATCAACCTGGGCGTGCTGGTGGTCGATGCAGATTGTCGCGTGCTGTTCTGGAACCGTTTCATGGTCATCCATAGTGGGCGCTTGGCGGATGAGGCCGTGGGCCGTTCACTGTTCGAGCTGTTTCCGGATTTGCCCGAACGCTGGCTACGGCAGAAGGTGCGTGGCGTTCTGACGCTACGCAACCTGGCATTCACCTCCTGGCAGCAGCGGCCGCACCTGTTTCCCTTCGGGGGTACCCGGCCAATCACCAGCCAGTTGTCGAGCATGTACCAGAACTGCACCTTCTTCCCGTTGCACGATGGCCAAGGGGAACCCAGAGCCGCCTGCATCACGGTGGCCGATGCCACCGACACGGCCGCGCGGCAGCAGGAGCTGGAGCGCCTCAATGCCCTGCTGGAGGTCGAGAAGGAGCAACAGGCCCAGCTGATCCGGCGGTTGGAAGAGGCCCAGGCGCAGTTGCTGCAATCGGAAAAGATGGCAGCCATCGGGCAACTGGCTGCCGGCGTCGCCCATGAGATCAACAACCCCGTGGGCTTCGTGTATTCCAACCTCAACAGCCTGCGAGGTTACCTCGACCAATTGATGGGGCTGGTCGATGGCTTGCAGGCTCAGGTACAGGCCTCGGGCAATGCCGAACTGATCCAGGCCTGCAATGCGTTGGGGCAGACGGCCGACTACGCGTTCCTGCGGGAAGACACGCCGGTGCTGCTGGGCGAGTCGTGTGAAGGCTTGGAGCGGGTCAAACGCATCGTCAAGGATCTGCGGGATTTTTCCCATGTCGACAACGGCGAGTGGCAGTTCGCCGATTTGCACCAGGGGCTGGATAGCACGCTCAACGTGATCTGGAACGAGGTCAAGTTCAAGGCTCAGGTGGTCAAGCAGTACGGCGAGCTGCCGCCGGTGCAATGCATTGCTTCGCAGATCAACCAGGTGTTTCTCAACCTGATCGTCAACGCCGCGCAGGCCATCGTCCAGCACGGCACCATTACCCTGCGCACCGGGACCCTGGGCGAAAACGTCTTCGTCGAGATCGAGGACGATGGGCCGGGCGTTCCCGAGCACCTGATGCGGCGCATCTTCGAGCCGTTCTTCACCACCAAGCCGGTCGGCAAGGGGACGGGGCTTGGCCTGTCCGTGTCCTACAACATCATCGAACGCCATCACGGCGTGCTGAGTGTCAGCACGCCGCCCAATGGCGGCGCCTGCTTTCGCATCGTCCTGCCGCCGCGTCAGCCGGTCGAGTCCTGATCTGGTTCGGCGACATCATCGCTCAGGTACGCCGCGAACAATTCACCGAAGCTGCTTTGCGGCGACTCCATGTATTCCAGGGCTTCTGCCGCCAGCACATCCAGCAGGACGATTCCGTTTATCCCCTGTTCGGCGCGGGTCGCCGATCTCAGGCGCTCGGCCATGCCCAGGTTGACTTCGCGCAGGGCGCGGTAAATCTCCATCAGCCCTTCCAGGTCGTAGCGCGCCGACAGACCGTTCTGCTGGCGTAGCAACTGCCCCATGAGGTAGGTGCCCAGTGCGCGGAAGAGGGTTTCGGCCGCACCGCTGAAGGGTTGATGGAAGTGCGCCATGGGCGAGAGCAGGCGTGTATGGGGACAGCCAGAAGTGGCGCCGACCAGGCCGATGACCGAACTGAGCACGCGTTGCAGGGTGCTCGATTGCTCCAGGTGACGGCCATTCCAGTCGATGCACACGTGCACCTGGTCGAACGACTGGCGACCCGCCAGTTCATGCAGGGGGGTGACCAGGGCCAGGGCAAACGGACAGAACGGGCTTTGCGCTGCGTGCAGTGGGCAATTGCGGCACTGGCAATGTTCCAGGCGTGCCCAATCAGGCGGCTCGCCCGAGGGGTGCGAGGGGATGTTCAGGGTCGCAGCGCCACCGTCCTCGAAGGTCATTTGGTAGCGTGCCAGGGGAGCGGTGGCCTGCATGGTTTCTCCAGTGAGCGAATGTGCTCGCACGGATGAAGGCATTTTGACACCAAATATCCGTCGCTTGTTCAGGGGCTATCTACACTTAGCTTAGGCTCTGTGACATCAGGAGTGGCGCAATGGACTCAACGGTCTTGCAGCAACAGATGATCGCGGCGGTGGAGCAAATCCCGGCGGGTTTTCTGCTTCTGGATACCGTGCAGCGCATCCTCTACTGCAACCCCTTCATCGTGCAGCGCTGCAGTCGTGACCTCTCCGACGTCGCAGGCATGCGCCTGGCCGAGGCATTTCCGGAAGTCGATACACCGCACTGGCACGAGTTGTTCAACAGGGTCTGCAGCGAGCGGCAGCCGGTGCAGACGGTCTGGCGCGACCAGCCGTACCTGATCCTGCTCAGCACTCTACCGGACGATGGTCAGTGCACGCCGCTGCCGATGCTGCAGGCCACGCTGCTGTTCCCGGTCATATCCACGAGTGGTGCCCTGATACTGGGCCTGGCCATATTCGACAACAGCCGTGCCGCCGCCAGTCCGGAGCTGCAGCAGGCGCTGATGGCACTGAGTCGCAAGCATGACGAACTCAGCGAGTTGAGCGGCAAGTTGCAGGCCGCCAATCGGCAGTTGTTGCAGTCCGAGAAAATGGCCGCCATCGGTCAATTGGCCGCAGGCGTGGCGCATGAAATCAACAACCCGGTGGGCTTCGTCGCCAGCAACCTGAAGACCCTGGCCGGTTACGTTCAGCAATTGTTGCAACTGGTGGATCAGATGAGCGAGTGGGGTGGCCTGGAGTTGCAGCGATTGAAGCAGCAGTTCGATTACGACTTCATCCGCGATGACATCAATGGCCTGCTCAGCGAGTCGACCGAAGGCGTCGAGCGGGTCAAACGCATCATTTCCTCGTTACGGGACTTCTCCCACAGCAGCGATGAAGTGTTCGTCATGGCCGATCTGCATGAGGGCATTCGTAGCACGCTGAACGTGGTCAACAACGAGGTGAAGTACAAGGCCGAATTGATCTGCGAGTTTGCCGAGCTGCCCTTGGTCGAGTGCATTCCCGCGCAGATCAATCAGGTGGTCATGAACCTGCTGGTCAATGCCGCCCAGGCCATCGAGCACGATGGGCGCATCGTCATTCACACCGAGCGTTGCGCCGATGATGTGCTGATCCAGGTGAGCGACAACGGCTGCGGCATAGCGGCGCAGCACCTGGCGCAGATATTCGATCCCTTCTTCACTACCAAGCCGGTTGGCAAGGGCACGGGGCTTGGGCTCGCGTTGTCGTTCAGCATCGTCGAGAAGCACGGTGGCAGTCTTACCGTCAGCAGTGAGCTGGGCCAGGGTTCCCGATTCACCATCCGTCTACCGATCCGGCAGGTTCATTGAGCATCTGGAGCGCACATCATGTCCGAATCGCAAACAAGTCCGCCGCGCCCGCGCGTGCTGTTGGTCGACGACGAGGAGAATATCCTCAACAGCCTGCGACGCCTGCTGCGCGGCCAGCCCTATGATCTGGTGATGGCCAATGGCGGCGCACAGGCGCTGCAACTGTTCGAGGAGCAGCCATTCGATCTGGTGGTTTCCGATGCCCGCATGCCGGGCATGGACGGCGCCACCCTGCTGGCCGAGATCCACAAGCGCAGCCCGCAATGCATGAGCATCCTGCTCACCGGCTATGCCGATATCCAGACCATCACCACGGCGATCAACGAGGGGCAGATCTATCGCTACCTGAGCAAGCCCTGGAACGATGAAGAGCTGATGTTGGCCATCCGCCAGGCCTTGGCCTTCCAGTTCGCCGAGCGCGAACGTGAGCGCTTGCAGCAACTGACGCAGGAGCAGAACAGGCAACTGGTCGCACTCAATGAGGGCCTGGAGAAACGCGTACAGGCGCGTACCGCAGAGCTGCAGCAGACGGCCGACATGCTCGATCTGGCCTATGACGAGTTGCGCCGCAGCTATGTGCTGAGCACCGAAGTGTTCTCGCTGCTGGTCAACCAGCGCCTACCGCGCGAGAAGCAGACCAACCAGCAAATCATCGCCATCATCCGCGCCTTCGCCTCGGACATGGGCATGCCGGAGGATCAGGCGCGTGATCTGAGCATGGCCGCAGCGCTGTACAACATCGGCAAGCTCAGCCTGCCGGACTCGATCCTGGTGAGCCCAGCCGACCTGATGCATGGCAAGGATCGTGATCTATACCGCCGCTACCCGGCGCAGAGCGAGTCGGTGCTGATGGCGCTTGAGCCGTTGCACGATGCGGCCAAGCTCATCCGCCATCATCAGGAGCGCTGGGATGGTTCGGGCTTCCCCGATCACCTGCGAGGCAACGACATTCCCCTCGGCTCGCGCATGCTCAAGCTGGCCGTCGACTTCGTCGAACTACAATGCGGGCTGGTGCTGGAGCGGCGGCTGAATCGCGACGAGGCGCTGCTGCTCATCGGCAAATACGCCGGCCGCCTGTATGACCCCGAACTGATCGAGCGCTTTACCCACATCTGCGCCTCGGTCATGCCGGACATCACCTTGGGCGACCCGCTGGTACGTGCCGTGGATACGCGCCAGCTCGAGCCCGGCATGGTGCTGGCGCGCAACCTCCATGCCGACAACGGCATGCTGTTGCTCAACGAGGGCAAGGTGCTCTCGGAACTGCTGATTCGCAAGCTGATCGCCTTCGAAGGCATCGAGTCGGCCTCCTATACCCTGTTCGTGCGGGATCCCGAAGCCGCGGCATTACAAGTCGCCAAGGAGTGATGCCATGGCACGTCTATTGTTGCTGGACGATGAACCCGCCGTGCTCAAGGCGCTGTGCCGGGAGTTGCGTGACACCGGCTGGCAGATCGATACCTTCAGCGAGCCGCAGGAGGCGCTGCTGGCCCTGGCGCACAACGCGTACGAGCTGATCCTGTCGGATCTGCGCATGCCCGAGCTCGATGGCATTGCGTTCTTGCAGTTCGCTCGGCAATTGCAGCCTGATGCGTTGCGCCTGCTACTCAGTGGTGACAGTGATCGCGAGTCGCTGGTCCGGGCGGTGAACAAGGCGGAAATCTACCGCTTCGTCTCCAAGCCGTGGGATGCCTACGAGTTGCGCGGAACCCTGCAGACCTGCCTGGAGTTGCAGCAGGTATTGGCCGAGCGCAAGTCGCTGCTGGAGCGCATCCAGCGGCAACAGGCGGCAATCGATGCACACGAGGCCTATCTGCGTGACATGCGTCGCCGGCACCCGGACATATTCACCGTCGAGCGTAGCGAAGACGGTGCGGTCGTGCTGCCAGATGATGAAGCGGGCGGCTAGGCCGATGACAGGAGGGCAGCGATTGCGCGCATGCATCGTGCTGGGGCATTGTCCTGAGCGTGGTGCGTGAGATGCCTGATTGTGGTGCATGGCGCGGCGCAGGCTGCCGATGGTGAGCGGCCGCGCGCGCTGGCATAAGTCTTGCGCGGCACAGCTTATCGTCCAGGCTAGCAGGAGGCCGCCGTGTCGATTCATGTCGCGCTGCATCATGTCACCCACTACCGCTACGACCGTGCGGTCAACCTTGGGCCGCAGGTCGTGCGTCTGCGCCCGGCGCCACATAGCCGCACGCGCATCCTTTCCTACGCACTGAAGGTCGAGCCAGGTGAACATTTCATCAATTGGCAGCAGGATCCGCAGGGCAACTACCTGGCGCGCCTGGTGTTCCCGGAGAAGACCCGCGAGTTCAAGGTCGAGGTGGATCTGGTCGCCGAGATGGCGGTGTTCAACCCCTTCGACTTCTTCCTCGAGCCCTACGCCGAGCGCATTCCCTTCGCCTACACCGAGGGCGAGCAGCGTGAGCTGGCGCCTTATCTGATCAAGCTGCCGGCCACGCCGTTGTTCGCCAAGTACCTGGCGAACATTTCTCGCGAACCGGTACCCAGCATCGATTTCCTGGTGGAGCTGAACCAGCGCCTGTCTACCGATATCCGCTACCTGATCCGCATGGAGCCCGGCGTGCAGACGCCCGAGCAGTCGCTGGAACTGGCATCCGGTTCCTGCCGTGACTCGGCCTGGCTGCTGGTGCAGTTGCTGCGTCATCTGGGCCTGGCGGCGCGTTTCGTCTCCGGCTACCTGATCCAGCTCACCGCCGACGTCAAATCCCTCGACGGCCCCAGCGGCACCGAACAGGACTTCACCGACCTGCACGCATGGTGCGAGGTGTACCTGCCCGGCGCCGGCTGGATCGGCCTCGACCCGACTTCAGGCCTGTTCGCCGGTGAAGGCCACATTCCGCTGGCCTGCAGCCCGGAGCCGTCTTCGGCGGCGCCGATCACCGGTGGGCTGGACGAGTGCGAGGTGGAATTCGAGCACCTGATGAGCGTCGAGCGGGTGTGGGAGGCGCCGCGCGTCACCAAACCCTACAGCGAGGCGCAGTGGCAGGCGATTCAGACGCTGGGCCGGCAGATCGACGAGGATCTGCAGAAACATGACGTACGCCTGACCATGGGCGGCGAGCCGACCTTCGTCGCTCTCGATTATCCCGATGACGACGAGTGGAACACCGCCGCGCTCGGGCCGAACAAGCGCCGCCTGGCGGCCGACCTGTTCTATCGCCTGCGCAACCATTACGCGCCCAAGGCGCTGGTGCATTTCGGTCAGGGCAAGTGGTATCCCGGCGAGCAGTTGCCGCGTTGGTCGCTGAACTGCTTCTGGCGCCGCGATGGTGAACCGCTGTGGCACGACCCCAAGCTGCTGGCTGACGAAAAGCGTGGCTATGGCGCGAGGGCAGAAACTGCCGAGCGTTTCCTGGGGGCGCTGGCTGCGCATCTGGGGGTGGATGCTGGCAACGTTTTCCCAGCCTATGAGGATTGGTTCTATTACCTGTGGCGCGAGCGCAAGCTACCGGACAACGTTACTCCGGATGACCCGCGCTTGAGTGATCCGCTGGAGCGCGAGCGTCTGCGCAAGGTGTTCGATCAGGGGCTCGATGCTGTGGTTGGTCACGTGCTGCCGTTGGCGCGCCAAGTGGTTGGTGAGGGCTGGCAGAGTGGGCGCTGGTTCCTGCGTGACGAGCATTGCCGTCTGTTGCCGGGCGACTCGGCGCTGGGCTATCGCCTGCCGCTGGATTCCATGCCCTGGGTCAGTCAGGCCGACTATCCTTACGTCAATCCGGTCGACCCCAGCCAGGCGTTGCCGCCGTTGCCCAGTCCGGCGCAGATCCAGCGTCAGCTGCGCGGTGTCTGGCGCGGCGCCAGTGCTGGCCCGCAGAGCGCGCGCCCGGCCAACGGGCAATCGGCTGCCGGCATCGTCCGTACCGCGCTGTGCGCCGAGCCCCGCGATGGCCGCCTGTATCTGTTCATGCCGCCGCTGAGCCACCTCGAAGACTATCTGGAGCTGGTCGCGGCCATCGAGGCCGTGGCTGCCGAGCTTAAATGCCCGGTGCTGCTGGAGGGCTACGAGCCGCCACTCGACCCGCGCCTGCAGTACTTCCGCGTTACCCCTGATCCGGGCGTGATCGAGGTGAATATCCACCCGTCGGCGAGTTGGGAAGAACTGGTCGAGCGCTGCGAATTTCTCTACGAGGCCGCGCGGCAATCGCGGCTGTCCAGCGAGAAGTTCATGATCGACGGCCGCCACACCGGCACCGGCGGCGGCAACCACTTCGTGCTCGGCGGCGCCACGCCGAGCGATTCGCCCTTCCTGCGCCGCCCCGATCTGCTGCGCAGCCTGATCAGCTACTGGCACAACCACCCGTCGCTGTCCTACCTGTTCAGCGGTTTGTTTATCGGCCCGACCTCGCAGGCGCCGCGTGTCGACGAGGCGCGCAACGATGCCCTGTACGAGCTGGAGATCGCCTTCGCACAGATGCCTGAGCCGGGGCGTGATTGCCCGCCGTGGCTGGTCGACCGCCTGCTGCGCAACCTGCTGGTGGACGTTACCGGCAACACCCACCGTGCCGAGTTCTGCATCGACAAGCTGTACTCGCCGGACTCGGCCAGCGGCCGCCTCGGCTTGCTCGAGTTGCGCGCCTTCGAGATGCCGCCGCACGCGCAGATGAGCCTGGCTCAGCAATTGTTGCTGCGCGCGCTGATCGCACGCTTCTGGCAGGAGCCTTATCGCCCCGCGAAGTTGGTGCGTTGGGGCACCGAGCTGCACGACCGCTACCTGCTGCCGCATTTCGTCGAGCAGGACTTCGCCGATGTGCTGCAGGAGCTGGGCAGCTTCGGCTATCGCCTGCGCAGCGAGTGGTTCGCCCCGCACTTCGAGTTTCGCTTTCCCAAGGCTGGCGACTTCGCGGTTAAGGGCATCGACCTGGAGCTGCGGCAGGCGCTGGAGCCCTGGCACGTACTGGGCGAGGAGGGCGCCGTTGGCGGCACGGTGCGCTACGTCGACTCGTCGCTGGAGCGCATGCAGGTGAAGGTGAACGGCATGGCGCCGGATCGCTACGTACTGACCTGCAACGGTGTACCGGTGCCGATGCGGCCCACCGGCAAGGTCGGCGAGTTCGTCGGGGGCGTGCGTTTTCGCGCCTGGCAGCCGGCCAGTTGCCTGCAACCGACCATCGGCGTGCACGCGCCGCTGGTGTTCGACCTCATCGACACCTGGATGCAGCGCTCACTGGGTGGTTGCCAGTACCATGTCGCCCATCCGGGCGGTCGCAACTACGACAGCCTGCCGGTCAACGCCTACGAGGCCGAGAGCCGGCGCCTGGCGCGCTTCTTCCGCTTGGGCCACAGCCCAGGCAAGCGCCCGGCCCTGCAACCGATAGACAATAATGAACTGCCGATGACCCTGGATCTGCGTCGCGTCTGACGTCGATTCCATCTGTGGGAGGGGCTTTAGCCGCGAACCGTCGCCGCTGAAGCGCCTCCCACGGATGCGGCTCATCAACCTGCGTCACGCTGCCTTGCCACTGCCGAGCCTGCCATGCACGACCTGTTAGCCGATTACCCGCCCCCTGCCGGGGCTTACCACGAATTGCTCGATGCCAAGGGCAACGTGCGCCCGCACTGGCGCCGCCTTTACGAGCAACTGGCGCGCAGCCGTCCGGAGCACCTGGCGCAGCGCGAGGCCATGCTGGCCCGGCAGATCCAGGAAAACGGCGTCACCTACAACGTCTACGCCGACCCGGAAGGTGCGGATCGCCCTTGGGAGCTGGATCTGCTGCCCAACCTGATCCCGGCGGACGAGTGGCAGCAGATCGCCGCCGGCGTGGCCCAGCGCGCGACCCTGCTCAATCGCGTGCTGGCTGATCTCTACGGCCCGCAGAAGCTGATCGCCGAAGGCCTGCTGCCGACCGAACTGGTGTTCGGCCACAACAATTTTCTCTGGCCGTGCCAGGGCATGCAGGCGCCGGGTGGCACCTGGCTGCACCTGTATGCGGTGGATCTGGCTCGCGCTCCGGACGGGCGTTGGTGGGTCACCGCCGACCGTACTCAGGCGCCGTCCGGCGCCGGTTATGCGCTGGAGAACCGGCAGATCGTCTCGCGTGCCTTCCCCGAGCTGTACCGCGATCTGCGCGTGCAGTACCTGGCCGGCTTCTTCCGCACTCTGCAGGACACCCTGGCGCGTCAGGCGCCGAGCGGTGGGGAAAAGCCGCTGGTGGTGCTGCTGACGCCGGGGCGCTTCAACGAGAGCTACTTCGAGCACCTGTACCTGGCGCGCCAGCTTGGCTATCCGCTGGTCGAAGGCAGCGACCTGACCGTGCGCGACGCCACCCTCTACCTCAAGACCCTGGCCGGCCTGCGCCGCGTGCATGCGGTGTTGCGCCGTCTCGACGATGACTATTGCGATCCGCTGGAGCTGCGCACCGATTCCGCCCTTGGCGTGCCTGGCCTGCTCGAAGCGGTGCGCCGTGGCCGCGTGCTGGTGGCCAACGCGCTGGGCAGCGGCGTGCTGGAGTCGCCCGGCCTGCCGGGTTTCCTGCCCGCGATCAGCGAGCATCTGCTCGGCGAAGAACTGCTGCTGCCGTCCATCGCCAGTTGGTGGTGCGGTGAGCCGCCGGTGCTGGATGAGGCGCTGGAAAAACTCGATGGACTGCTGGTGCGCCCGGCCTTTCCCTCGCAGAGTTTCGCCCCGGTGTTCGGCCGTGATCTGGATGAGGCGCAGCGCGCCAAGCTGGCGGCTCGCCTCAAGCAGCGCCCCTACGCCTACGTGGCGCAGGCGCGGGCCAAGCTGTCGCAGGCGCCGGTGTGGGACGGCACGGGCCTGCAGCCGCGCGCCATCGGCATGCGCGTGTTCGCTGTGGCCAGCGCCGACGGCTACCGAATCATGCCCGGTGGCCTGACCCGCGTGGCTGCCGAGGCCGACGCCGAGGTGGTATCGATGCAGCGCGGCGGCGCGAGCAAGGATACCTGGGTGCTTGGTACGCGGCAGGCTGGCGCCGAGCCCTGGCAGACGCAGCGCACCCTGGGCACCGCCGATCTGGTACGCAGCGACCCCTTCCTGCCCTCGCGGGTGGTGGAAAATCTATTCTGGTTTGGCCGCTACGCCGAGCGCTGCGAGGGCAATGCGCGGCTGCTGCGCATCATGCTGGCGCGTTATGTCGACGATGACGACGATCCACAGGCGCTGCAGAGCGCCTTGGTGCTGGCGCAGAGCTTGGGCCTGCTGGCTGATCCGGAGGAGGGCGAGCTGGAGGCGCGTCTGCTGCAGGCGCTGCTGGGCGGTGACTGGCCGGCCAGCCTGCGCGCCAATCTGCAGCGTCTGCAGTGGGCGGCCGGCAGTGTGCGCGGCAAGCTGTCCCAGGCCAACTGGCAGGCGCTGGTCGAGCTGCAGCGTGAGGCACAGTTGCTCGAAGGTCAGCCGGCCGACTTTGGCGAGCTGCTGGATTTCCTCAATCGCCTGCTGATGTCGCTGGCAGCGCTGTCGGGCTTCGCCCTCGACGACATGACCCGCGACGACGGCTGGCGCTTTCTCATGTTCGGTCGCTATATCGAGCGCCTGCAGTTTCTTTGCGACAGCTTCGCCGGCTTCCTGCGCAGCGGCTCGGCCACCGACCAGTCGGCGCTGGAGTGGCTGTTGGAACTGGGCAACAGCAGCATCACCTACCGCACCCGCTACCTCGCTTCGGCGCAACTGATCCCGGTGCTCGACCTGCTCCTTCTGGACGAGCAGAACCCCCATGCGGTGATCTTCCAGATGCGCACCCTGCTGCGTTCGCTGGAAGGGTTGCACGAGCGCTTCGAGCTGCCGGCCGAGCGCTACCTGGCGTATCTGGAGGAGCAGCTTGCCGCGTTCAGCCTCGCCAGTCTGGAAAACCCGCTGTTCGGCCCCGGCAGCACCCGTGCGGTGCTCGAAGGCCTGGCCGATATGCTGGTGGCCATCAGCGAGGCCGCCGGCGCGGTATCCGATCATCTTGGCCTGCGCTTCTTCGCTCATGTCGATGTCAGCCAACGGACGCAATCCTCATGAGCAGCGCCTTTTATCAAGTTCTTCACGACACTCACTACCGCTATTCGGCGCCGGTTTCCCTGGCGCAGCAACTGGCGCACCTGTGGCCGCGCGAATGTCCCTGGCAGCGCTGCCAGGAAAAGGAACTGCGTATCGACCCGCAGCCCTGTCAGCGTCGCGACGGCCTGGACGTGTTCGGCAACCCGCTGACGCGGCTGGTGTTCGAGCGCCCGCATGAGGCGCTCAGCGTCAGTGCGCGGCTGCGTGTCGAGGTGCTGGCGCGCCCTGCGCTCGACCTCGACGATTCGCCGAATTGGGAGGCGGCCTGCGCGGCGCTCAGCTATAGCGGCCAGCGTATGGAGCCGGCATTGCTGGAAGCGGCACGCTACCGCTTCGAGTCACCCTACGTACGCCTCAAGCAGGTCTTCGCCGACTTCGCTGATGACTGCTTCACGCCTGGGCGCCCGTTGCTGCAGGCCGGCCAGGCGCTGATGCAGAAGATTTTCGAGGAGTTCAGTTTCGATGCCGGCGCCACTCAGGTGGCCACGCCACTGCTGCAGGTGCTGGAAGAAAAACGCGGCGTCTGCCAGGACTTCGCCCACCTGATGCTCGCCTGCCTGCGTTCGCGCGGCCTGGCGGCCCGCTATGTCAGTGGCTACCTGCTGACCCAGCCGCCACCCGGCCAACCACGGCTGATCGGTGCGGATGCCTCGCATGCCTGGATCTCGCTGTACTGCCCGCGTCAGGGTTGGGTGGATTTCGACCCGACCAACAACGTGCGGCCGGCGCTGGAGCACATCACCCTGGCCTGGGGCCGGGATTTCTCCGATGTGTCGCCGCTGCGGGGGGTGATCCTGGGGGGCGGT
This sequence comes from Pseudomonas sp. C11, assembly GCF_034683865.1. Classification (NCBI taxonomy): domain Bacteria; kingdom Pseudomonadati; phylum Pseudomonadota; class Gammaproteobacteria; order Pseudomonadales; family Pseudomonadaceae; genus Pseudomonas; species Pseudomonas sp. C11. The sequence goes on along the minus strand of NZ_JAWIIP010000006.1, from coordinate 135,853 downwards.
AGCCACGACCCGGAAGTACAGGTCACGGTATTGCCGCTTGCATAGCAATGAAGGGCCTCGGTCGAGGCCCTTGCGGATGACTCAGTCGACCAGCTTCACGCTGCCTTTCATCATCGAGTAGTGGCCGGGGAAGGAGCAGAAGAAGCTGTAGTCCTCACCGGCTGCCAGCTTGCTCACGTCGAAGCTGACTGTGGTGCTCTCGCCGCCGCCGATCAGGCTGGTGTGGGCGATCACACGGGCGTCGCCGGCTTTCAGGTAGCTGGCATCGGGGCCTGCGCCGATACCGTCGGTGGCGATACCGGGCATGTCAGCGGTCTTGCTCAGCACCCAGTTGTGGCCCATGGCGGTCTTGGGCAGTGCACCGGTGTGTTTGAGGTTGACGGTGAAGGTCTTGCAGCTCTTGCTGACGGAGATGGCCTGGGTGTTGAAGGTCATCTGGTCGGTCGCCTCGACATCCACCGAGCAGTCGGCGGCGAAGATCGGGGTGCTGGCCAGGCCGAGCAGGGCCATGAGAGCAACGTTGCGTAACATCGTGAAGCCTCCAGATTCTGAGTTTCCGGTCAGGTCATTAAAGAGTCGCACAGCTTTGCCCGGTTGCGGGTGCGACCGAACGCCACGTCCATTTATCCCGAAAATCTGTGGATAACTCTGTGGGCAAGGTCTGCATGGGCTTTCCCAGCGCCCGCCGTTGGCCATTTCTGGGCGCCTGGTCAGCTTTTGTGCAGCGCCTGTGGCTAGGCTTCAGGCGAGCCGAAAAACCTTGCAAATGAATGCGTTGGAGTGAACGAGAGATTGCCGGGCAGATGCAGGCGAGCAATCAGGGCTTATCCCCGAAAGCCGTGGAGCAAGCTGTGGATAAGCTTGGGGAAAGTCGTGCGCGGCAGCGCCCGTCAAGGCGCGCTGCACACTGGCTGAAAAATGACCGATTCAGTCTGCCTTGGCGGGGCGCAGCGCTTGCAACAGGCGCGCACCCAGGCTTACCAGCGGTACGCTGATCAGGCCGGCGACGATGCCCAGCAGGGCGTTGAGCAACGTCGGCACTACGGCTGCGAGCCACTGACCGCCGTCCACTGCGACCCACTCGCTGGCGTGATGGATGGCCGCTTCGACCGGAGCCAGACCGTGGCTGAGAATACCGCCGCCCACCATGAACATGGCGGCCGTGCCGACCACCGAGAGCGCCTTCATCAGCCAGGGGGCCAGCGCCAGGATGCCGCGCCCGCAGGCTTGCGCGAAGGCGCTGCTGCGTTGGCTGAGGTACAGCCCGGCGTCATCGAGCTTGACGATGCCGGCGACCAGGCCGTAAACGCCAATGGTCATCACCAGTGCGATGCCGCTGAGCACGACCACCTGGTTGATGAAGCTGGCGGCGGCGACGGTGCCCAGGGTGATGGCGATGATTTCCGCCGACAGAATGAAGTCGGTGCGCACTGCGCCACGGATCTTGTCGCGCTCGAAGGCGACCAGATCCACCTCGGGATTAGCCAGGGCTTCGAGGTGGGCCTGCTTGCCGTCGTCCTCGTGGCGATGGAGCAGCTTGTGCAGCAGCTTTTCGGCGCCCTCGTAGCAGAGGAACAGGCCGCCGAACATCAGCAGCGGCACCACCAGCCAGGGCGCGACGGCGCTGATCAGCAGTGCCGCCGGCACCAGGATCGCCTTGTTGATCAGCGAACCCTTGGCCACAGCCCAGACCACCGGCAATTCGCGATCCGCCTTGACGCCAGTGACCTGCTGGGCATTGAGCGCCAGGTCGTCACCGAGTACGCCGGCGGTCTTGCGCGCGGCGACCTTGGTCATGGTGGCGACGTCATCGAGTACCGTGCTGATGTCGTCGATCAGGGCGAGCAGGCTGCTTCCGGCCATTGTCAGGCTTCCGTGTGAAAGAAAGACGCAGAGCCTAGCATTCTCGCCGCACGTCAGCATCGCGCCGCGCGTCGGAAGCGGGCGCGTTTCACGTTGTCGGGATCAGGCCGGCGTTCTGTCCACCCACTTCGGCGCTACGGTCGGGCGCCAGGCGGCGAGCGCGTCGACCAGCGCCTGCGGTGAGTCGGCGATCTGCAGCATCTCGCGGTGTTGCGCACGGACGAAGCGCTCGGCCACCAGGTGGTCGAGGAAGTCGCCGAGCTTGCTGTAGAAACCGTTGATCTCCAGCAGGCCCAGCGGTTTGGCGTGGTAACCGAGCTGGCCCCAGGTCCACACCTCGAACAGCTCTTCCAGGGTGCCGAGGCCGCCGGGCAGGGCGATGAAGGCGTCGGCCAGTTCGGCCATGCGCGCCTTGCGGGCGTGCATGCCGTCCACTACTTCCAGGCAGGTGAGGCCACGGTGGCCGATCTCGGCGCGCTCCAGGCTCTGCGGAATGATGCCGATGACTTCGCCGCCAGCGTTCAACGCCGCATCGGCCACGACGCCCATCAGGCCGACCGCGCCGCCGCCATAGATCAGGCGCACGCCACGCTCGGCCAGGTGCTGGCCAAGCGCTTCGGCCGCTTCACGATAGACCGGGCTGGCACCGGGGCTGGCGCCACAGAAAACACAGATGCTGCGCAGGGACATGCCGGGACTCCTCGACGAAAAACGCCAAGGTTAACCAGCCGGCGCGGCGCGACCAAGGGTCAATGGCTTGTATCAATGACGTGTATCAATGCCGCAGGTGCCACAGGCATAGCTGGCGAGCAGTTGGCGGAGATCGTCGAGGGACATGGCATGGCTTCCTTATCTGGCGGTAAGGATGAGGCTAGCCGGGATGTGGGTAGGCCGCTCGTAGATTGTTTCCATCAGGGCCATAGGCAGGTCGTTGCATCAAGAGAAAAAGTTTTCCCCGAGAGCTGTGGGTAATCCTGTGGGTAAACTGGTGGTTCCTTCATGTAGCGCCTAAATACAGGCCATTGCATGAGGCTGATCGATTTTTGAACAGCGGATAAAATCCTTTGTGCACAAAGGCTTGACATTTTTGTGGAGCATTTTCAGCTGTTCGCCGAGTTGTCCCCGTTAGCTGTGGGTCAAATTGTGGATAAGCTTTTAGGGGTTGTCTGCAGGCCAGTAATTTCAAGGTCTCTGGCGTTTTGGGTGTTTTTTGATCGGCAGCGTGAAATTGATCGAATCAGGCCAATGTCAAGCGTTTTTGGCCTGCCGTGAGTGAGGAGGGAAAAGTTATCCTCAGATTCTGTGCATGTTTCTGTGAGCAGGTTGGGGATAACCAGGCTCGGCTGTTACTGGATGGGGATATCCTCCTATGGCGAGGATTTGCCCAGCGGGGCGTCCGCCTCCCTGGGGAGGCGGACAGACAGGGCTCAGCTGGCCAGCAACCAGACGCCGGTCACTGCCGAGGCGGCGCCAGCGACGCGCACCAGCGGTGCGGCGGCCTGGGGCAGGAAGCGCACCAGGGCGTAGCCGAAGGCGTGCAGGGCGGCGGTGGCGATGACGAAGCCGGCGGCGTAGCCGTAAGGGCTGGCCAGATCCGGCAACTCCAGGCCATGGGCGACGCCATGGCTGAGGGCGAAGAGGGCAGTCAGGCCAATCGATAGCCCCATCGGCAGACGTGCGGCGACGGCCACCAACAGGCCGAAAGCCAGTACCGAGCCGGCGATGCCGGTTTCCATCAGCGGGATTTCCATGCCGGAGAAGCCGAGCAGGCCGCCGACCAGCATGGTGGCGACGAAGGTCAGTGGCAGCGCCCAGCGCGCCGTACCGCTTTGCTGTGCGGCCCACAGGCCAACGGCAAGCATTGCCAGCAGGTGATCCAGGCCGAACACCGGGTGGGCCAGACCGGAAAGCAGGCCCGATTCACCGTGACCGGGGTGGGCGAAGGCCAGTGCCGGGGTGCAGAACAGGGCGATGGCGGAAAGGGTCTTGCGCAGATTCATGTGGTTCTCCTTGAGGGAATCAGGCCGCGGTGAGCATGCCCTGGCGTTCGATGAAGGCGATGATCTCGTCGAGACCCTGGCCGACTTTCTGGTTGCTGAAGACGAAGGGCTTGTCGCCGCGCATCTTCAGGGTGTCGCGCTCCATCACTTCCAGCGAGGCGCCGACCATCGGCGCCAGGTCGATCTTGTTGATCACCAGCAGGTCGGATTTGCAGATGCCCGGGCCGCCCTTGCGCGGTAGCTTGTCACCGGCGGCGACGTCGATCACGTACAGGGTCAGGTCGGAGAGCTCCGGGCTGAAGGTGGCGGAGAGGTTGTCGCCGCCGGATTCGACGATGATCAGGTCGAGCCCCGGGAAGCGGCGGTTGAGCTGCTCGACTGCCTCCAGGTTGATCGAGGCGTCCTCGCGGATGGCGGTGTGCGGGCAGCCGCCGGTTTCCACGCCGATGATGCGCTCGGGCTCCAGTGCCTCGTTGCGCACCAGGAACTGGGCATCTTCCTGGGTGTAGATGTCGTTGGTGACCACGGCGATGTTGTAGCGCTCGCGCAGGGCGCGGCACAGCGCCAGGGTGAGGGCGGTCTTGCCGGAACCGACCGGGCCGCCGATGCCGACACGCAGGGGTTGGCTGTTCATTTGCTGTTGTTCCTCGTCAGGAGCGGAAGAGACGCGAGTACTGGCGCTCGTGCGCCATGCTCGCCAGGGCCAGGCCGAAGGCGGCGCTGCCCCAGTGTTCGGGGGAAAGAGTGGCTGCCTGCCGTTGCGCGGCATCGAGCTGCGGCAGCAGGCGGCTGGTCAGGCGCTGGGCAGCCTGTTGGCCCATGGGCAGCACCTTCATCAGTACGGCAAGCTGGTTCTCCAGCCAGCCCCAGAGCCAGGCGGCCAGGGCATCGTCCGGGGCGATCTGCCAGGCGCGCGCGGCCAGCGCCCAGGCCAGGGCCAGACCCGGCTCGGAGTGCTCGGCGAGAACGTGGCGGGCGTCGTCATCCAGTTCCGGCAGGCCTTCGAGCAGTTGCCTGAGCGAATAGCCCATCTGCCGGCTTTCCAGGGCCAGCTCGCGGGTTTCACGGCTGCCGCGATGGCGCTCGGCCAGTTCCAGCAGATCCGCCCAGTTAGCGCTGGCAGCGGCACGGCAGTGCGCCAGCAGCAGCGGGGCTTCGAAGCGCGAGAGGTTGAGCGTCAACTGATCACTCAGCCAGCGCTCGGCGCTTTCGGCATCCTTGATCAGGCCGCTGTCGATGGCCCATTCCAGGCCCTGCGAGTAGCTGTAGCCGCCAATTGGCAGTTGCGGGCTGGCCAGGCGCAGCAGTGCCCAGGCCGATCCGGACAGGGATGCGGTCACGTGCGTACGCCGAATTGGTGCAGGCGCGGGCCGTAGTTGAACTCGGCGTCGCCATGGTGCGAATGATGATGGCCGCCGCCGTAGGCGCCTTGCTCCGGCTGGTAAGGCGCTTCGATGGTGTCGACCTGGGCACCGAGCTGTTCGAGCATGGCCTTGAGCACATAGTCGTCGGGCAGGCGCAGCCAGCCATCGCCCAGTTGCAGGGCGACGTGGCGATTGCCCAGGTGGTAGGCGGCGCGCATCAGCTCGAAGGGGCTGGCGCAGGTGACATGCAGCAGCGGCTCGGCCTTGGCGCGCACGCGCACGATGCGGCCGTCGTTGGCCTGCAGATATTCGCCATCGGCCAGGGCGGGTTGGCCGCGTTCGAGGAACAGGCCGACCTCTTCGCCGCTGGTGGTGAAGCAGCGCAGACGACTCTTGCTGCGCGCCTCGAAGGTCAGTTCCAGTTCGGCATCACAGGTGGTCTGTGGTGCGATTCGGGTGTGGATAACCAGCATGTGCATCGATTCCGGGGCAGTGTGCCCGGAAATAGTGCAAGGGCCTTGCCAAGGCTGTGGCACGGCGCATTTTGGCCGTCAGTGGCTGAGTTGGCAGTGTGGTCAGGATTTATTTGGTGCGGATAGCGATTTATTGCACTTATTTGGTGCGATTCATTCGGTCGGCTTGCCCAGGCCCATCCAGTGCTTGCCGCCGATCATGATAAAGCGCAGTTGCTGGATGACCTTGGCCTCGGCGCTCAGGTGCGCGGGGAGGTTGTCGGCGGGCGGGTCGATCAGCTCGGGCAGGGTGGCGAACACGGTCTTGACCACCAGATCCGAGACCACGTCGAGGCCGGCGTCATCCAGCTGCGGCATGCGGTTCATCAGCTTGAGGTCGGCGGCCAGGTCACTGGTGATGCGTTCGCGCAGGGCGGCGATGGCCTGGCGCACGGGGCGCGAACCACCGTATTGCTCGCGGGCGAGGAAGAGGAACTGGCCGTGGTTGCTGGCCACCTCGGAGAGGAAGATACGCACAGAGGCATCGATCATGCCGCGCATCTCGAACTCATGGCGGCGTACCTGACGGATCGCGGCGCGGAAGGTTTCGCCCACCTCCGCCACCAGGGCCAGGCCCAGTTCGTCCATATCGGCGAAATGGCGGTAGAAGCCGGTGGGCACGATACCGGCGACGCGCGTCACTTCTCGCAGGCTCAGGCTGCCGAAGCCGCGCCCGCTCTCCATCAGAGTGAGGGCGGCGTGCATCAGGGCTTGGCGGGTCTGCTGCTTCTGTTCGGCGCGTGGCGTCATGCGGATCGGGTCTTTGAGCGATGCGGCACTCTAGCAAATGCGCCGGGGCAGCGTCGAACCGGGTGGGGCATTTCAGTGAACGAGTGTTGACTCGTTTTGCCAGCGCTGCCAGCATTGTGAACAGTTGTTCACTGAAAAGGCCGTTGCATGCCCATGATTCCGTTTTCCCTCGCGCGCCGCCTGGCGCCCGCCCTGCAACCGCTGCGTTGGCTCTGCGCGCGTGGCTGGCTGCGCGAGGCTGATGTCGATCTGTGTTTGCGCCTGCTGCACCCGGTGCTGCGGCTGCAGCGCGTATTCGCTCAGGTCGAGGCGCGTCGCTGGGTGGCCGAGGACATGCTGGCGCTGACGCTGCGCTGTAATGGCAATCCACAGGGCTGGCGTGCCGGCCAGCATGTGCAGCTCTATCTGCAGCAGGACGGCGTGCGTCATGGGCGCAGCTACAGCCTGACCGCCGTGGGGCGCGATGGGCGTATCGAGTTGGCGATCAAGCGGCAGCCGGGTGGGCGTCTGTCCAACATGTTGCTGGATCGCCTGGCGGTCGGCCAGGTGCTGGAACTGGCGCCGGCCTTTGGCGAGCTGCAATGGCCGGATGACGGGCGTGCGGTGCTGCTGGCTGCTGCCGGCAGTGGTATCACGCCGCTGCTGGGGCTGCTGCGCGACGCCCTGGCGCGTGGCTTCAGCGCGCCGATCACACTGCTGCACCAGGTGCGTCGGCAGGGCCAGCGTGCCTTCGTCGAGGAGCTGCAGGCCTTGGCCGAGCGCCATCGCAATCTGCAGTTGTGCTGGGTCGTCAGTGGTGCGCCGGGCGGACGTATCAGCCGCGAGCAGTTCGACGAGATCGGCGGCGAGCACCTGATCGCCTGCGGCCCACAGGGTTTTGTTGAACAACTGCACGGCTGGTGGACGCGCAGCGGCACGCTGCAGGTGGAGAGTTTCAGCCCGCTGCAGCCGCTCGCCGCCGATGACGTGCGCGACGTGCAACTGCGTTTCGCCCGTAGCGGCCAGCAGGTGCAGGGAAGCAGTCAACTGAGCCTGCTGGAACAGGCCGAGGCCAGTGGTTTACGCCCGGCTCATGGCTGTCGCCAGGGTATCTGCGCCAGTTGTACCTGCACCCTGCTCGGTGGCGTGGTACGGGATCTGCGCAGCGGCGCGTTGTTCGCCGAGCCCAATCAACCCATTCGACTGTGTGTCAGTGCCCCACACGGGGATGTGGAGATCGACCTGTGAACGTCCGTCCTGATCGCGAACTGAGTCCCGCCGAGCTGGAGGCCTTCGGTGCCGAACTGGATGCCCTGCGCCAGCGTACCCTGGCTGACCTGGGGGAGGCCGATGCGCGTTATATCCGCCGTATACGTGGCGCGGTGCGTCTGTGCTGCTGGAGTGGCCGGGTGCTGCTGATGCTCGGCTGGTTCCCGCCGACCTGGCTGCTCGGCACCTTTTTGCTGGGGCTGGGCAAGATCCTCGAGAACATGGAGCTGGGCCATAACGTTATGCATGGCCAGTACGACTGGATGAACGACCCGGAATTTGCCGGGCGCCAGTACGAGTGGGACATCGTCGGCCCTGCGGATTTCTGGCGGCACACGCACAACCACGTGCACCACACCTACACCAACGTGCTGGGCATGGACGACGATGTCGGCTATGGCGTGGTGCGACTGTTCCCCGAGCAGCGCTGGAAGCCTTTTTACCGCTGGCAGCCGCTGTGGGTGACGATCCAGGCGTTGCTGTTCCAGTACGCCGTGGCCATCCAGCACCTGCGCCTGGACAAGCTGATCAAGGGGCGTATCAGCAAGGACGAAGTGCGTCCGCTGGCTCGCCAGTTCGGCGCCAAGCTGGCGCGGCAGTGGGGCAAGGATTATCTGATCTTCCCATTGCTGGCCCTGCTGCTGGGCGCCAACGCCCTGGCCGTGCTGGCGGGCAACGTGGTCGCCAATCTGCTGCGCAACCTGTGGACCTTTCTGGTGATCTTCTGCGGCCATTTCACCGAGAAGGCAGCGGTGTTTTCGCCCGACGTCTTGCAGGGCGAGACACGTGGCCACTGGTACCTGCGCCAGTTACGCGGTTCGAGCAACCTGTCTGGTGGGCCGTTGCTGCATATCCTCACCGGCAACCTCAGCCATCAGATCGAGCATCACCTATTCCCTGATCTGCCCGCACGGCGCTATGCCGAACTGGCTCGTGAGGTGCGCCTGATCGCCGAGCGCTATGGCCAGCACTACAACTGCGGCAGCCTGTGGGGTCAGTTCGCGACGGTGCTGCGGCGGATCTGGATCTACCGTTTGCCACCGGTCGCTACGGTTTGAGCGGAAAGTAAAAGCCCGGCGTCCGCCGGGCTTTGAGAGGAAGGGAACAGACGCTCAGGCGTCGTGAGCGCGCTGTTCGATCAGGCGATCCGAGCCGCCTTCGGCCAGTTGCACGTGCTGTGCGCCTGGAGTGCGCTCGTAGCCACCTTCGGCGACCTGTACGTGCTGTGCGCCCGGCGTGCGTTCGTAACCACCTTCGGCGACCTGTACGTGCTGTGCGCCCGGGGTGCGTTCATAGCCACCTTCGGCGACTTGTGCGTGCCGTGCACCCGGCGTGCGTTCGGAGCCGTTTTCGGCAACGGGCGTCAGCGGTTGGTGTTGGATCTGGCTGTCCTGATGTTCGCCCACCAGCGGGAACGGCGCGCCACTCGGCAGGGCGAATGCGCTGGAGGTCAGCAGGGTAAGGGCAAGGGCGGTGAGGGTCAGTTGAATTTTCATGTCTGTGTCTCCGTCGGGAGTGATAAGTAGCGTCGGAGGCAATTGTCCCGGCCCAGGGCCGGGAGCAGAACTTGACTGGCCTGATAGTGATCATCGATGGTCTCAATACTTGCCCGGCGGCCTCTAGCTCGCTCGTTTCAGCGTTGTCCAGAGTCGTCGCATCGCGCCGCGGGCACGCGTATGCTGGGCGGCTTTTGCGGATTCGCTTCGCTTCACGCCTGTTTGGCATTTCCCCGGAGGCTGGCTCACTCATGCTCGCGGTTCAGGCAATCCTGCCGATCTTCGCCCTGATCGTGCTCGGCTATGTGCTGGGCTGGCGCCAGTGGCTCAATGCTGAATCAGCCGCCGGGCTGGCCAATATCACCTTCAAGCTGTTCATGCCCACGCTGCTGTTCACCGGTATCGCCAAGGCGCACCTGGCCGAAGGTCTATCGCCGATGTTGCTGCTGGGTTACTACCTGCCGGTGTTGCTGGTGTTCGTGCTGGTCAACGCTGTCGCCCACTGGCGGCGCGGCGCGGCTACGCCGCTGGGGCTGGTGGCGGCGTTCTCCAACAACGTGCTGGTGGGCATCCCGCTGGTCACCAGTCTGATGGGGGCGTCCGGGCTGGTATACGTGTTTGCCATCCTGGTGTTCCACAGCCTCACGCTGTTTTCCCTGCAGAGCTTCTATGCGGCCTTCGGCAGCCAGGAGCGGGTCGATGGTCGCGCCCTGCTGAAGAACCTGGCCAACCCGATGATCATCGGTCTGCTGCTGGGGGCCTTGCTCAATCTTTCCGGGCTGGTGGTGCCGGACAGCCTGTGGCGCGCGGTGACCTGGCTGGGCCAGGCTGCCCTGCCTTGTGCACTGATCGTGCTGGGCGCGAGTCTGTCGCGCTATCGTTTGCGCCCGACTGCCGAGGCTTGGGGCGTGGCGCTGGTCAAGCTGCTGCTGTTCCCGGCCTTGGTGTGGACATTGAGTGGCCTGCTGCCAGGCCTCAACGATGCCGCGCGGACGGTGATGGTGCTGCTGGCAGCCTGCCCGAGCGGGGTCAACGTGATGGCGTTTTCCCGCACGGCCGAGGACAACCGCAGCGTCAGTGCGGCGATCTCGCTATCGACGCTGTTGGCGGCAATCAGCCTGCCGGCCTGGATGATGCTGATGGGCTTCTGAGTGCGGGCGTCAGATGACGCCCGCAGGTCGGTTCAAGGGGCCAGATCCAGCGGCAGGCCGACCTTCACCTCGGGTGGGGTGGCCAGCCAGGCGGCGGTGCGCTGGCGGTAGTCGGCGTAATGCGCGCTTTGCCGATGCGCCTCCACCGCTTCGCGATCCACGTACAACTCGTAGAGATCGAAGGTGCCGGGCGCGCCGTCGCGTTCGAACAGGTCGTAGCGCAGGTTGCCGGGCTCGGCGCGGGTGGCGCTGACCATCTGCCGCAGCGCTTGCAGCACCTCGTCGCGGTGTTCGGGCTTGGCCTGGATGCTGGCAAAGATGGCGATGCTCATGCGCGCCCCTCAAGCAGCTTGAGCAGCGCTTCGGCGCTGGCCTCGGAAGAAGCCGGGTTCTGCCCGGTGACCAGCAGGCCATCGACCTCGACATGGCTCTGCCAGTCATCGCCACGGGCATACAGGCCGCCGTTGGCCTTGAGCATGTCCTCGACCAGGAAGGGCACTACATCGGTCAGTTGCACCGCTTCCTCTTCGCTGTTGCTGAAGCCGGTGACGCGTTTGCCAGCGACCAGCGGCTTGCCATCGCTACCCTTGACGTGGCGCAGCACGCCTGGCGCATGGCAGACCGCACCGACCGGCTTGCCGAGCGCCTGGAAGCGTTCGATCAGGGCGATGGAGTCGGTGCTTTCGGCCAGATCCCACAACGGGCCATGGCCGCCGGGGTAGAACAGCGCATCGAAGTCTTCTGCACGCACCTGCGCCAGCGGCAGGGTGTTGGCCAGTTCGCGTTGGGCCTCGGCATCACCGGCGAAGCGCCGAGTGGCGTCGGTTTGTGCGCTCTCGTCATCGCTCTTCGGATCGATGGGCGGCTGCCCGCCCTTGGGCGACGCCAGGGTCAACTGGGCGCCGGCATCCTTGAAGCTGTAATAGGGCGCGGCGAACTCTTCCAGCCAGAAGCCGGTCTTGTGGCCGGTGTCGCCGAGGCGGTCGTGGGAAGTCAGTACCAGCAAAATCTTCATGACGATTTCCTTGCGGTTGTGGCTGATCGAATAGAGCTAGTGACTGCGGCCAGAGACGGGCGTTCCCTCAGGGCTCAGGCATCCGCCTGGGCTTGTGCCGCCTCCAGCGCCGGTGCCGCATAGATGCCCACCTCCACCGCCAGCGCCAGTACCCGAGGCAGGTCGTTGGCATACACCAGCACCGCCTGCAGCTCGTCATCCAGCGGTTCGCTGAAGTCCACCAGCACGTAGCCACCGGTTTCCGGCGACAGTGCCGAGAGTTGCACCTGAATGCGGTTCAGCGCTTTCAGCGGTTCGGTCTTGGCCAGTTGCTTGGCCTTGAGCACGAACTGCACCTGCGGGCCGAAGGATTCGGTGATGCGCTGGAACAGCTCTTCATAGCTGTCGGCCTGGAACAGTACCGTCTCCGGCAGGCTGCCGACCACCACCCACTCGCCCAGCGGGATGGGGAATTCGTCGTCGTAGTTGACGTCCGGGTTGGCGGCGAGGAAGGCGGCTGGGTCGGCATAAGCCTGCGCGGCTTCGTCGGCGATGCGGGCGATCTCGTCGGCGGGCAGGCAGCCGGAGCTTATCTTGGCGATCAGTTCTTCCAGCTGGGCTTTCATCTCGCTATTCCTCGGACATTCAGATGGGTGGCAAGCATAACTCAGGGCCTGTAGTTCGATGCACGGGAGAACAGGTTGGGCTTCTGGCGTAGGAGGGGCTTTAGCCGCGAGCTCTTGTCGCGGCTAAAGCCCCTCCCACAAAAAACTTAGCCGTAGCGTTTCTTGGCTTCGATGGCCAGGCCACTACCAATACTGCCGAAGGTGTTGCCTTCGACGCTGCGCGCGTTGGGCAGCATCGCCGCGACGCTCTGGCGCAGCGCTGGCACGCCGCTGGAGCCGCCGGTGAAGAATAGCGTGTCGACCTGATCGGCCGTGATGCCGGCATCGGCGAGCAACTGCGTGAGGCTGGCGCGGATGCGTTCGAGCAACGGTTCGATGGCGTTCTCGAACAGCGGGCGGGTCAGCTCGGCGACCAGGCCCGGTTCGACGCGCGACAGGTCGATGGGGCGGGCGTCCTGGTCGCTCAGGGTGATCTTGCTGTCTTCCACCTGCATCGCCAGCCAGTGCCCGGCGCGCTGTTCGATCAGGCCGAACAGGCGGTCGATGCCGGTGGCGTCGACGATGTCATAGCGCATGTTCTGCAGGGCGAGCTGGGTCTTCTGCGCGTACAGCGCGTTGATGGTGTGCCAAGTGGCCAGGTTGAGGTGGTAGCTGGTGGGCATGAAGGCGTCGCTCTTCATCCGGCTGCCGTAGCCGAACAGCGGCATCACCCCGGCCAGCGACAGCTGCTTGTCGAAGTCGGTACCGCCGATGTGCACGCCGCCAGTGGCGAGGATGTCGCCCTGGCGTTCGGCCAGGTGATGACGTTCCGGCGCCAGGCGCACCAGAGAGAAGTCCGAGGTACCACCGCCGATGTCGACGATCAGCACCAGTTCCTCGCGGTTCAGATTCGACTCGTAGTCGAAGGCCGCCGCGATGGGCTCGTACTGGAAAGACACGTCCTTGAAACCGAGCTTGTGCGCCACGGCCACCAGGGTGTTCTGTGCTTCCTGGTCGGCCGCCGGGTCGTCATCGACGAAGAACACCGGGCGGCCCAGCACCACCTCCTCGAAGGCGTGGTCGGCCTGTGCTTCAGCACGCTTTTTCAGCTCGCCGATGAAGAAGGCAAGCAGCTCTTTGAATGGCAGAGCGCTGCCCAGCACCGTGGTTTCACTCTTCAGCAGCTTGGAGCCGAGCAGGCTTTTCAGCGAGCGCATCAGGCGCCCTTCGTAGCCTTCCAGGTACTCGTGCAGGGCCAGGCGGCCGTAGACCGGGCGGCGCTCCTCGGTGTTGAAGAAGATCACCGAGGGCAGGGTGATCTTGCCGTCTTCCAAGGGCAGCAGGCTGTCCTGGCCGGGGCGAAACCAGCCGACGGTGGAGTTGGAGGTGCCGAAGTCGATGCCGCAGGCGCGGGCGGGCGTGGAGAAGGACATGATGCAGACAGCCAGAAAAATTACCGGGAAGGGTGACGACGTCGCACGGCGACGACCCGGAGGGTGGCTGCCACAGCGGGCAGGCCACGAAAACGGCCGCGCATTCTATGTCAGCGCTGCCGTCATCGCGAGTCGTGATTCAGGAGGGCAGGTTGGCGTTGTGTCGCCGTTCCTTCCACTGGCTCCACTCGAAGCCCAGCACCACCAGCAGCGACAGGGCGAATGGCAGCAGCAGGTAGAACACGCGGAACACGATCAGCGCGGCGAGCACGTCGGCGGCAGGCACCTCCGGCATCGCGGCGAGGAAGCTCACTTCCAGTACGCCGAGGCCGCCTGGGGCATGCGACAGCAGGGCCAGCGAGAAGGATGCGAGGAATACGCCAAGCACCACCAGATAGCCGGGATGGTTATCGGCAGGCAGGGCGAAGTAGATGATCGCCGCCGCGCAGAGCAGCTCCAGCGGGCCGGCCAGCAACTGGCGACCGACGATGGGCAGGCGCGGGTATTCGATGTGCAGCTTGCCCAGCGTCCAGGGCTTGAACTGGCGCCAGGAACCGAGCACGTAGAGCGCGACGATCACCAGCAGCAGCGAGCCGATGGCGACGGACAGCAGCGGCGTGACGTTCAGCACCCGGTGGATCAGGTCGGGCTGGGCGATCAGTACGCAGCCGCTGGCCAGCATCGTGCCGATGGCGAAGGTGAAGGAGCAGAAGACGATGAGGATGCCGATTTCCTGCGGCGTCAGCCCCTTGCTGCGATAGGCGCGATAGCGCACCACGGCGCCGGAGAACACCGACGCGCCGATGTTGTGGGCCAGGGCGTAGGTGGTGAAGGAGCAGAGCGTGATGAAGCGCCAGGGGATGCGCTTGCCCAGATGCGCGACAGCGATGCGGTCGTACCAGGCCAGCGCCCAGTAGGCGCCCAGCGTGGCGCCGGCGGCGAGCATCCAGTTCATATGGGAGATCGCTTCGATGCTGCCCTGAATCTCGGCGAGGGAGATGTTGCGCAGTTCGCGATAGAGGAGGAACCCGGATAGCACCACCGCGCCAAGACCGATCAGCGTCCAGATCAGATCGCTGCGTTTCAGTTTGGGTTTGGCTTCAACAACGGACACTGCAAATCCTCAATCGATAGGCCCCGAGGCGTTGAACAGGGCCTCGAGCCGCGGCGAGGCTCGATGATGGCAGGCCTTGTGGGCCGATCCTGCTGCGACCGTGCAGGGACTTTGCCTGCGCAGCGCGCTGCGCAGTATCACGGAGGCGCGTCCGTTGCTCAACTGCCTTGCACGATCCGCGCGTAACCACGTATGTCCTTGCGCACTGTAAGGGCTCCTGCTTATCGCGTGCGCGGCTCATATCCAGGCCAGGGTCAGTGCGGCAAGAACTGCATAGCGCATGCCTTTGGCCAGGGTGACGATGAGCAGAAAGCGCCACAGCGGTTCACGCATCACCCCGGCCACCAGAGTGAGAGGATCGCCGATCAGGGGCAGCCAGCTCAGCAGCAGCGACCAACGGCCGCAGCGTGCGAACCAGGCCTGCGCCTGCTGCAGGCGCACGTCACTGACCGGGAACCAGCGCTTGTGCCGATGATGCTCCAGCGAACGCCCCAGCAGCCAGTTGACCCACGAGCCCAGCACGTTGCCCAGCGTGGCTACTGCCAACAAGAGCCAGGTGAGATGGGCGCCGCCAAGCAGCAGCGCCACCAGCACCGCCTCCGACTGCAAAGGCAGCAGGGTGGCGGCGCCGAATGCCGAGAGGAATAGCCCCAGATAAGCGGACGAGAGCAGCATGG
The DNA here is from genome assembly GCF_034683865.1 of Pseudomonas sp. C11. Taxonomy (NCBI): domain Bacteria; kingdom Pseudomonadati; phylum Pseudomonadota; class Gammaproteobacteria; order Pseudomonadales; family Pseudomonadaceae; genus Pseudomonas; species Pseudomonas sp. C11. The sequence continues at coordinate 120,646 of NZ_JAWIIP010000006.1, read as the reverse complement.
GCAGCCCGCGTCAGCGGCTCAGGACTGGCGCTCCTGATTGGCCATGATCTCTTCCAGGCTCAGCCCGGTGAGGCCGTGGATGGTTTTCCACAGGTAGTAGAAGATCGCCATCAGCATGATCATCGAGGGAATGGCGATCATCGGGTAGCTGAGCAGGGTCATGCGGCCCAGTTCGTCGTTGAAGGCCTCGGTGCCCGAGGGGCTGACCACGATCCACTTGGCCAGCACGTAGTTCATCACCGAGGAGAAGAAGAAGGTACCGCTGAGCCAGTAGGTGGCGCGCATCAGGCGTGTCTCGAAATGCTCGACATGGCCGCCTTGCTCCAGGCGCTCGTGGATCTTGTCGACGTTGAGCACCGTCTTGTTGAACAGCAGCGTGCGGATCAGCGGGTAGCGCGTGCGCGTCGACACCAGCACGGCGATGCCGATCAGGCCGGGGATGGTCGCCTCCTTGACCGCCAGCCACTGGGTGTCCAGGTGCAGCAGGCCGATGCCGCCGGTCAGCGCCACGCTGACCAGGCCGAGCAGGGCGATGAAGTTGAATTTGCGGTACTTGATCAGCTCGAACGCGCCCCAGCCCAGCGGGAAGGCGAGGGCCAGCAGCAGGGCGCCATCGGGCCCCAGGCGGTGTTCGCCGCTGAGCTTCATCAGGATGAACGAGGGAATCAGGATGCTGATGGCCAGGTCGATCAGCGGGCGCGGCTTGTGAGTCGGGGTCGAGCTGTCTGTGGTGGAGGTCATGGCGATCGAACAGCGGAATGGGACGCTGATGATCGCCTGAGCGCGCGCGCAGAGCCAGCCCGACCGTCGCTTGGAGTATGAAAAAGTATGAGCGGTGACAGCTTGCAGACAGCCAGGTCGGCCTGCCACGGGCGCTGCAGGCGGGGTGACGGCTCGGCTTGGTCGCCTTAAGATCGGCGTCTGGTGGGTCGTTTTGGTTGTCGGTCACCCACCTGGCCGATGGTGCTCCATGTTCAAGTCCACTGCGTTTTGCCTGCTGCTGTCGTGCCTGAGTCACTCGCTTATGGCGGCTGAGCTGCGCCTGTACACCGAGGAGAACCGACCGTTCGGCTACCTCGAAGCAGGGCGGCCGCAGGGTATGGCGGTGCAGGTGGTCGAGGAACTGGTACGCCGCACCGGCGAGCCCGCGCAGATCGAGCTGGTGCCCTGGACGCGCGGCTATCATCAGGTTCGCCAACAGCGTGATGCCGCGCTGTTTCCCGTGGTGCGCACGGCTCAGCGCGAAGATCAGTTTCAGTGGGTCGGCCCCATCGCCGTCGGGCGTACCGGTTTCTACAGCCGTCGCAGTGATCGCCTGCATGTGCGCAACCTCGACGAGTTGCGCCAGGTCGGCACCCTCGCCGTGCCCAAGCAGTGGTACAGCCACGAGGTGCTGGCGGCCAAGGGGTTGAAGAATCTCTACGGCGTGGCGACGCCGGTCGACATGCTGCGCCTGTTTCGTTATGGCCGGGTGAAGCTGATCGTCGCCAACGACCTGAGTCTCGACGCGATGCTGGCCGAGCAGGGCATGTGCGCCGACGAGCTGCAATGGCAGTTCGACCTGATGCCGACCGCTTCCTATATCGCCTTCTCTGCGCAGATTTCGCCCAAACGAGTCGCGCAGTGGCGGACGCAACTGCAAGCCATGCGTGCCGACGGCACGCTGGAACGCCTGTATCGGCAGTGGTTCCCACAGGCGACGGAAGATGAAGTGGCCGAGCTGCTGGGGCGCTGATCGGCCGGCTCGCCTGCATCCTGTCGAGGCTGCTAGGCTGATATCTGTAGTGGAGGAACTGCCGTGTGGGGACGTCTCGCTGTCGCATTGATCTGTTTGTGGGGGCTGCCCGCGACAGCGCAGTTGCGCCTGTTGACCGAAGACGCCGCGCCGATGAGTTTCCAGCGTGACGGCAAGCTGGACGGCCTCTCGGTGGCGGTGGTACGGGCACTGATCGCGCGTACCGGCGATGACGCGCGGATTGAGCTGATGCCCTGGACGCGGGCCATCCATCTTGCCGAACACCAGGCCGATACCGGGCTGTTCTCCACGGTGCGCACCGCCGAGCGGGAATCGCGCTTTCAATGGGTCGGCCCGATCGTGGTCGGCACCACCAGCTTCTACTCGATGAAAGCCCGTGGGCTGAATATCACCACCCTGGAGCAGGCGGCTGCCAGCGGGCCGCTGGCGGTGCCCAAGCGCTGGTACACCTACGAAGAACTTAGCAACCGCGGCTTCACCAACCTCTATGGCGTACCCAGTTCGCGGCAGATGCTGACCATGCTCAAGTTCGGGCGCGTCAACCTGGTCGCCACCGAGGATCTGACCCTGGCCTACGAGCTGGCAGCGGTCGAACTGCGCCCGGATGACGTGACGGCGCACATCCCCTTCATGCGTTCGGCCTACTACATCGCCTTTTCCAGACGCACCGATCCAGCCCTCGTGGCGCGCTGGCGCCAAGCGCTGGCCGGTATGCACGACGACGGTAGCCTGGGCGAGATTCTGCGCCGCTGGCTGCCCCAGGCCAGCGTGCCGCCGCTGGAGCCGTAGCCGCCCGCGGATCAGGCCGTTACGCTGTATGCCATTGCCTCATCGGATTGCGTCCATGCCTAGCTCTGCAGCCTCGCTCGATCTTCAGCAACGTGCTCGTCTGTTCGAGCATCTGGCGGCCATGGAGCAGGCCGGCGTGCCGATCGCACAGGCGCTGACCAGCCTGACTCTGGAAACGCGGCATGCCGCTCGTCTGCAGCGGCTGCGCCAGCATGTGAGCAGCGGGCGCGACCTGGCGACTTCCGGCCAACTCAGTGGCGTATTCACGCCACTGGAAGTCACCCTGCTGAAAGCCGCGCAGGACGCCGGCAACCTCGCTCATATGCAGGCGCAACTGGCGCAGCGTTATGCCGCCCAGCACCGTCAGGCGCAGGCGCTCAAATCCCGTTTGCTGCTGCCGGCCGGCGTGTTGTTGCTGGCGCTGGTGGTCAAGCCGCTGCCCAATCTGGTCGCCGGTACGCTGAGCCTGTCCGGTTACCTGGCTGCCGTGCTGCTGCCGCTTGTCGCACTGTTCGCCGCCTGGCTGGTGCTGCGCAGTGCCTGGCGTCGTTGGCACCTGCGTCGAGCGCAGCGCCCGGGGCTGCTCGACGATGTGGCGTTGGCGCTGCCGCTGCTCGGGCGCCTGCAGGGCTGGGCGGAACTGCGCAATTTCTGCGACAGCCTCGGCCTGCTGCTGGAGGCCGGCGTGCCGGTGCTCGATGCGCTGCCACGTGCCTGTGACACGCTCGGCAACGCGCGCCTGCGGCGGGAATTCGCCAGGGCAGCGACCCACGTCGCCGCCGGACTGTCCCTGGCCAGGGCGTTCGAGGCGCTGTCCTTCCCGGGCAAGCCGATGCTCATCGCCCTGCTGAGCAGTGCCGAAGCCATCGGTCGCCCAGGCCAGGCACTGCTGTGCTTTGCCCAGTTACAGGGCGAGCAGCTCGCGGCCAGCCAGCAGGCGCTGGCGGTCTGGCTGCCGCGTATCGCCTATCTGGTGGTAGCCATCTGGATGGCCTACGGCCTGCTCACCAGTGGTGGTTTCTTCACCCAACTGCCGGCCGAGCTGGCTGGCCGATAAATTGCTGTAGAAGCAGCATTGGCGCTCAACATGCGCCGAACGCGCAGTACGGGCGAAAGCTTGGCGCAAGTGCCTTGCGCTAGCATTGACCACGTCTACGCGATTACTAAAAAGAGAAAAAAGCGATTCAACCGACTTTGGAATACGCCCCATGCCCATCCTTCAACGTGCATCCCATCATGAGCTGCGCAGCGCCTTTCGGGCCCTGCTGGCTTCCAACCGCTGTTATCACACCGCGTCGGTCTTCGACCCGATGTCGGCCCGCATCGCCGCCGATCTCGACTTCGAGGTCGGCATCCTCGGCGGCTCCGTCGCGTCTCTGCAGGTGCTTGGCGCGCCGGACTTCGCACTGATCACCCTCAGCGAATTCGTCGAGCAGGCTGCGCGCATCGGCCGCGTCGCCCGCTTGCCGGTGATCGCCGATGCTGACCACGGCTACGGTAATGCGCTCAACGTGATGCGCACCGTGGTCGAGCTGGAACGCGCCGGCATCGCTGCGCTGACTATCGAAGACACCCTGCTGCCGGCCCAGTTCGGCCGCAAATCCACTGACCTGATTTCCGTCGAAGAGGGCGTTGGCAAGATCCTCGCGGCGCTGGAAGCACGCGTCGATCCGGATCTGGCGATCATCGCCCGTACCCATGCCGGCGTACTGGAGGTGGACGAAGTGATCCGCCGCACCCGCGCCTACGAGGCTGCCGGTGCTGATGGCATCTGCCTGGTCGGGGTCAAGGATTTCGCCCACCTGGAACAGATCGCCGAAGGCCTCAAGGTGCCGCTGATGCTGGTCACCTACGGCAATCCGGAGCTGCGTGACAACGAGCGCCTGGCGCGCCTGGGCGTGCGCATCGTGGTCAACGGCCACGCCGCCTACTTCGCTGCGATCAAGGCCACCTACGACTGCCTGCGCGAGCAGCGCGGCGCCCAGCCCTGCGACCTCAACGCCACCGAGCTGACGCACAAGTACACCATGCCCGAGGACTACATCGTCTGGGCCAAGGAGTTCATGGAAGTCCGCGAGTAACGACGGGCAGCTCTTGCACTTCGCCTGCGCCGGGCGCATATCTGTCCGGCAAGCAGGAGGAGATCGAGCATGGCAGGTGGTTGGGCAAGCGACGACGCGGTTCAGGAACAGATCGACAGCAGCATCGAGGACGCCATTGCGCGTGCCCGTAGCCAACTGCCGAAAGGCGAGAGCCTGCGTCACTGCGAAGAGTGCGATGCCGTCATTCCCGAGGCGCGTCGCCAGGCCATTCCCGGTGTGCGCCTGTGCGTCAACTGCCAGGCCGAGCATGACCGGGAGAACGCCGCTTTCACGGGGTACAACCGTCGCGGCAGCAAGGACAGCCAACTGCGCTGAGCAAGCGATGCGGCACCTCTCGCCGAGCTGATGGTCTAGTGCTACTAGACCGTGACTCAGGAGGAGATGCCCGCATGACGATTTTCGAAGCCTTGCGTATCAGCCACGACATTCAGCGCGACCTGGCGCAGAAACTGGTCGCCACCCAGGGTGATAGCGCTGAGCGCCATGCCCTGTTCTCTCAGCTCAAGCGGGAGCTGGCCGTGCATTCGGTGGCTGAGGAACGCCATTTCTATATCCCCCTGATGCAGCAGGATGCGGGCGTCGACCTGTCGCGCCATGCGATTGCCGAGCATCACCAGATGGACGAGATGATCGAGGATCTCGAGGCAACCGACCCCAGCAGCCCGAGCTGGCTGGCGCAGGCCAAGGCGCTGGCGCACAAGGTCGAGCATCATCTCAAGGAAGAGGAGCACACCTTCTTCCAGATGGCCGGCAAGCTGCTGCGCGACAAGGAAAAAGAGCGACTGGCCGGTGACTACCTCGGCGCTTATGACGAGATGAAGCAAGCGTCCTGAATGGGCTAGCCTCAATGGCAGCGGCGGGTTTCACCCGCCCTACACATGACCGTAGGGCGGGTGAAACCCGCCACCTATCACATCTGCAACAAGGACGTTGCCATGCCCGACTACCGTCGCGCCGCCGTTCCTGGCGGCATCTATTTCTTCACCCTCGTCACCGAGCGGCGCCAGCCGATTCTGACCTATCCCGATATTCGCCAGGCTCTGCGCGAGGCAATCCAGACGGTACGCCTGACCCAGCCCTTCACCATCGACGCCTGGGTATTGTTGCCCGATCACCTGCATGCCATCTGGCGTTTACCGCCTGACGACGCGGACTTTTCCAATCGCTGGCGACTGATCAAGCGGCATGTCACCCATGCTTGTCGCAACTACAACCGTATCGACCTGCTAAGCGAGCGACGCCAGGCAAAGGGACAAGGCACGCTTTGGCAGCAACGCTTCTGGGAGCATCTGATTCGTGACGAGGACGACTACGCCAGGCACTTCGACTACCTGCACGGCAACCCGCTCAAGCATGGGCTGGTGACGCGTGTGCGGGATTGGCCCTGGTCGTCGTTTCATCGTTGGGTGAAGGAGGGCGTTTACCCCGTCGATTGGGGCGGGGATATGGGGATGGATAACTTGGGTGTCGGTGAATGAATTGGCGGGTTGCACCCGCCCTACAGGTTTGGGCAGGCGGGCAATCACCTACCCCGTAGGGCGGGTGAAACCCGCCATTGTTGTCTCGGCCAGTCATCTCAGAACAGGAAATACCGCTGCGCCATCGGCAGCACGTCGGCCGGCTCGCACCAGAGCAACTGGCCGTCGGCCTTGACCTGGTAGTTCTGCGGATCGACCTCGATATTCGGCAGGTAGCCGTTGTGGATCAGGTCGGTCTTCTGCACCTCGCGGCAGCCTTTGACCACGCCGATCTTCTTCTTCAGGCCAAGCCGCTCGGGTACGCCCGCCTCGAACGCCGCCTGGCTGATAAAGGTGATGCTGGTGGCATGGCGGCTGCCGCCGTAGCTGGCGAACATGGGTCGGTAGTGCACCGGCTGTGGCGTCGGGATCGAGGCGTTGGCGTCGCCCATCAGGCTGGCGGCAATCGCCCCGCCTTTTAGGATCAGCGTTGGCTTCACGCCGAAGAAGGCCGGGCGCCACAGCACCAGGTCTGCCCACTTGCCCACTTCGATCGAGCCCACCTCGTGGCTGATACCGTGGGTGATCGCCGGGTTGATGGTGTACTTGGCGATGTAGCGTTTGGCGCGGAAGTTGTCGTTGCCGGGCGCGTCTTCGGGCAGCGGGCCGCGCTGCTTCTTCATCTTGTCGGCGGTCTGCCAGGTACGGGTGATGACCTCGCCGACGCGGCCCATGGCCTGGCTGTCGGAACTGATCATGGAGAACGCGCCGAGGTCATGCAGGATGTCCTCGGCGGCGATGGTCTCGCGGCGGATACGCGATTCAGCGAAGGCCACGTCCTCGGCGATGCTGGGGTCGAGGTGGTGGCAGACCATTAGCATGTCCAGGTGTTCGTCGATGGTGTTGCGAGTGAACGGCCGGGTCGGGTTGGTCGAGGACGGCAGCACATTGGGGAAGCCGCAGGCCTTGATGATGTCCGGCGCGTGGCCGCCGCCGGCACCCTCGGTGTGGTAGGTGTGAATGGTGCGGCCCTTGAACGCGCCGAGGGTGGTCTCGACGAAGCCGGACTCGTTCAGCGTGTCGGTATGGATCGCCACCTGCACGTCGTACTGGTCGGCGACCGACAGGCAGTTGTCGATGGCGGCCGGAGTGGTGCCCCAGTCCTCGTGCAGCTTGAGGCCGATGGCGCCAGCTTTGACCTGCTCGATCAGCGGCTCTGGCAGCGAGGCGTTGCCCTTGCCGGTAAAGCCCAGGTTCATCGGGAAGGCATCGGCAGCCTGCAGCATGCGCGCCATGTGCCAGGGGCCGGAGGTGCAGGTGGTGGCGTTGGTGCCGGTGGCCGGGCCGGTGCCGCCACCGATCATGGTGGTGACGCCGCTCATCAGCGCCTCTTCGATCTGCTGCGGGCAGATGAAGTGGATATGGGTGTCGATGCCACCAGCGGTGAGGATCATGCCTTCGCCGGCGATCACCTCGGTGCCGGCGCCGATGGCGATGGTCACGTCCGGTTGGATATCCGGGTTGCCGGCCTTGCCGATGGCGGCGATGCGGCCGTCCTTGAGGCCGACGTCAGCTTTGACGATGCCCCAGTGGTCGATGATCAACGCGTTGGTGATCAGCGTATCGACCACATCGGCGGCGCACAGCTGGCCCTGGCCCATGCCGTCGCGGATCACCTTGCCGCCGCCGAATTTCACTTCTTCACCGTAGGTGGTGAAGTCCTTCTCCACTTCGATCCACAGGTCGGTGTCGGCCAGGCGCACCTTGTCGCCGACGGTGGGGCCGAACATGTCGGCGTAGGCTTGTCTGCTGATTTTCATATTCGCTTCCCTTGTGGCGCGAAGGCTGGCGCGTGTTTGTCTGTCAGGGGATGAGAGGCTGCGGTTCTTCTGTAGGAGCGGTTTTAGCCGCGAAACCGTTATCGCGGCTAAAGCCGCTCCTACAAGTGTCACCTCAATCCAGGTCGCCCATCACCCGGCCGGCGAAGCCGAACACGCGGCGTGCACCGGCCAGCTCGACCAGCTCCACGTCACGGCTCTGTCCGGGTTCGAAGCGCACCGCTGTGCCAGCCGGGATATTCAGGCGCATGCCACGGGTGCTGGCGCGGTCGAACAGCAGCGCGTCGTTGGTTTCGAAGAAGTGATAGTGCGAGCCGACCTGAATCGGTCGGTCGCCGCTGTTGGCCACGGACAGGGTCAGGGTGCGGCGACCGGCATTGAGCTCGATCTCACCGTCGGCAATCTGGTATTCGCCGGGAATCATCAGTTAGGCCTCGCAAGCGTCTTGTAGTAGATGGCATTGGCCCGGTAGGTGCCGTCCGGGCCGCAGGCGTAGTCGGGTAGGCCACCGATGCACTGGTAGCCGAGGTGGTGATAGAGCTGTTCTGCATCGCTGCCAGCCTCGGTATCGAGGTACAACAGGCCACGCTCACGGGCCGCCGCTTCCTGCTCGACGGCGTGCATCAGCAGGCAGGCGATGCCGCGACGGCGCGCCGTGCTGAGTACCAGCAGTTTCTGAATCTCTGCGCGGTTCAGCCCGTTGGGCTTCTGGCACAGGCTCAGCTGCACGCTCCCCAGTACGCGGCTCTGCTCATGGGCCACCCAGAGCAGCATGGAACCGTCGACAACGCCCGCCTGTACCTGGGCGAAATACTCGGCGGCGCCTCGCTCGTCGAGATCGGCGAGAAAGCCTATCGATGCACCATCGTTGACCGCATCGAGCAGCAGGACGATCAAGCCTTCGCGGTATTTGGCGAAGTTGGCGCTGTCGATTCGCTGAAGTGTCACGCTCACTGGGTCACTCCTCGGCGCCGAGGATCAGTTGCATGAAAGTCAGATCCAGCCAGCGGCCGAACTTGCGGCCGACCTGGGGCATCTGTCCGGTGGTGACGAAGCCGAGGCGCTGGTGTAGGCGAATCGAGGCGGCATTTTCTGACTCGATGGCGGCGACCATGACGTGCAGCTTGGCGGCGCGGGCGCGTCCGATTAGTGCCTGCATCAGCGCCGAGCCAAGGCCCTGGCCGCGTTGGTCGGCGCGCACGTAGACCGAATGCTCGACGGTGTGGCGGAAGCCTTCGATGGTGCGCCAGGTGCCATAGCTGGCGTAGCCGAGTATTTCGCCGCCAGCGTCACGCGCCACCAGCACGGGAAAGCCCGCGGCCGTGCGTTCGGCCAGCCAGGCACGGCGGTTGGCGAGATCCACCAGGGTCTCGTTCCAGATCGCCGTGGTGTACTCCACGGCATCGTTGTAGATGGCGAGGATGCCAGGTAGATCGGCTTCGCCGGCGTCGGCTATGGAATAACTCATGAGTTATGCAATCGGCTGGTGAACGGTCACCAGCTTGGTGCCGTCGGGGAAGGTGGCTTCGATCTGGATCTCCGGGATCATCTCCGGTACGCCTTCCATCACCTGATCGCGGCTCAGCAGAGTGGTGCCGAAGTGCATCAGCTCGGCCACCGTCTGACCGTCGCGGGCGCCTTCGAGCAGGGCGGCGGAGATATAGGCCATGGCTTCCGGGTAGTTCAGTTTCACCCCGCGCGCCAGGCGGCGCTCGGCCACCAGGCCGGCGGTGAAGATGAGCAGCTTGTCTTTCTCGCGTGGACTCAGATCCATCGTGTTACTCCAAAAGGGCGTTGCCTGGCATCGCCGAAATGCGTCGTGGGGTAGGGCGGGTGTCGCTTTTACATCCGCCGTCATGTGCTCCAGATTCGGGGTGGCGCGGCTTCACGCCCCAGCAGCGCCGGGCGCAGCAGGCGCCAGAGTTCGATCAGCCAGGCACGCGCCTTGAGCGCTTCGCTGGCCAGGCAGCGCGCGACCAGCAGGCCCGACAGCTGGCTGAGATCACCGCGCACACCTTCAATCTTCAACTCGCGGCAGCGCTCCAGTAACTCGGCATCCAGCTCGCCGCTGACCAGCAGGGTGGCGAATACCGGTTGGCCGTCGAGGCCGATGGGGGAATCGAGCAGGCCGTCGCCGCCGCTGACGCGCTGGCGCTCATGCCACAGCAGTTTGCCGTCGCGGCGGACATCCAGCGCGGCCTGGAAGTGGCCGCTGGTAAAGCGCTCGTCGGCAGCCGGGCGGCCGAGGGCGACGATGTCCCAGTAGAACAGGCGGGCGTCGCCCTGCAGCTCGATCTGCGTGTGCAGTTCGGCCTGGGCGCCAGCGTAGATGATGGTTTCCTGCGGCAGCCATTCCAGGGTGGCGCCGGCGTCGACGCGCAGGCGCAGGTCCTGATGGGCCACGCCTGCTGCGCGGTACCACTTGGCCGCGCCGGGACTGGTGAGCTGCACCCAGGTGTTCTCGCCGGCATGGGCGCTGATGTCCAGGCGGTCGCCGCCGGCGATGCCGCCGGGCGGGTGAACGATGATGTGCTGGCAGACTTCCGGCCCTTCTGCGTACAGATGCTTCTGCACTCTAAGAGGGCCGAGGTGGCGCCTGTGCACCGGCGTGGTGCGTTCGCCGTGGCGCGCGTAGGCCAGCTCCAGCTCAGCGGGCCAGCTTGGCGTGAACAGGGCAGCAGGCAGATTCATGTCGAGGCAGCGGTTCCGCAGGATAGTTGACCGAGTGGGCAAGCAAGAGGCGTGCCCTGAACCAATTCGGTGCGCCTTTGCGCCTGTGGCCAGTCGTGCTGCCGTATCTGGCTCTGCCTTCTCACGCCTGGCCGGCTCTAGAGTGGGGCGTCGATTCGTGTGGAGCACTTATGTTCACCTTTATCGCCTTCGCCGCCGGCCTGGTGCGCGGCTACAGCGGCTTCGGTTTCGCCATGCTGATGGCGCTCGGATTGATGCTGCGCCTGCCGCCGGCCGAGGCGGTGCCGGTGGCGTTGATTCTCGACGTGGCCTGCAGCGTCACGCTGTGGCCGGCAGCGTTGCGCGCCGTGCATGGGCGTGTGCTGGGCCGCCTGTTGGTCGGCATGCTGCTGGCCGTGCCGCTGGGCGCCTGGCTGTTGCTGTGGCTGCCGGCCCGCATCATGGCTCCATTGGTGGCGATGCTGTGTTTGTGCGGCGGCGTGCTGGTGTTGTGGCGGCCGACCGTTGCCAAGCCGGTGAGCCAGGGCATGGCCTGGTTGGCGGGGCTGGCATCCGGGCTGGCGACCACCTTGGCTTCGGCCGGCGGCCCGCCCTTGATGATCTACCTGCTGCGCAGCGGCCTCGATGGACGCCAGTTGCGCGGCACGGCGGTGCTGTTCTTCCTCGCCAGCAGTAGCGCGGCGCTGGTTGGGTTGGGGCTTGCAGGTGTGCTGAACGGCGCGCTGTGGCGGCTGGCGCTGGAGCTGGCATTGCCGGCGCTGGTCGGCAACCTGCTCGGCCAGTGGCTGCATCCGCGCTGGCAGCCGTTACCGCTGCGGGTGCTGGTCGGTGGGCTGCTGGTGTTGCTGTCGCTGGGCAGCCTGCTGCGGGCGTTGTGGGCGTAGGGCAGGGGTATCACCAGACACGGGTGATATGGCGGGTTGCACCCGCCCTACGGTGAGTTGCGTCCTTCAGTCACGGTCGATGGCGAAGGGCGACCAGGCCTGGCGGCTCGGCATGATTTCCAGGCGGTTGATGTTGATATGGTCGGGCAGGGTGGCGACGTAGAAGATCTGCTCGGCGATATCTTCGGCGGTCAGCGGCGTGGTGCTGCCATACAGCGCGTCGGAAGCGGCCTGGTTACCCTTGGTGCGCACCAGGGTGAATTCGGTTTCGGCCATGCCGGGGGCGATGTCGGTGACGCGCACGCCAGTGGATACCAGGTCGCACCGCAGGTTGAAGCTGAACTGTTTGACGAAGGCCTTGGTGGCGCCATACACGTGGCCGCCCGGGTAGGGCCATTCGCCGGCCACCGAGCCGATGTTGATGATGCTGGTGCCCTTGCCGATTTCCAGCAGCTTGGGCAGCACGGCGTGGGTGACGTTGACCAGGCCGGTGACGTTGGTGTCGATCATGGTGTGCCAGTCTTCCAGGGCAACCTTCTGCGCCGCCTCCGGGGCCAGCGCCAGGCCGGCGTTGTTGACCAGCACGTCGATACGGTCGAATGGCGCCTGCAGGCCGTCGACCAGCGTCTTCACTGCGGCGGCGTCACGCACGTCGAGTGCGGCGATATGCACCGGCACCTTGTCCTGCAGTTCGGCCTTCAGCTCTTCCAGGCGCTCCAGGCGTCGGCCGCTGAGTACCAGCGCCCAGCCGGCCTCGGCGAAACGTCGTGCCGTGGCGCGGCCGAAACCGGATGTCGCGCCTGTGATGAATGCCACCTTGCTCATGGATAACCTCGTTTTGCTATCAGGGTTCATGGCCTGCTCCCGCATCCGCTGTTGGGGCAGTGAGAACAGTCCTATTGGGGCGGTGCGTCAGTGTATGGCCTTGGCCGCTAGGGCGCGCGCCACAGCTGGTCGCGGATTCATGCGGACAGTTCGAGGAACTTGCGCACGCGTTCGGTTTCCGGGTTAGTGAAGAACTTCTCTGGCGCGGATTTCTCGATCAGCAGGCCCTTTTCCAGAAACACCACCTGATCCGACACCGCGCGGGCGAATTCCATTTCGTGGGTGACCACGATCATGGTGTAGCCCTCGCTGGAGAGGTTCTTCATCACGGTGAGCACTTCACCGACCCGCTCCGGGTCGAGTGCCGAGGTCGGCTCGTCGAACAGGATCACCTCCGGGCTCATGGCCAGGGCGCGGGCAATCGCCACGCGCTGCTTCTGCCCACCAGAGAGGGTGTAGGGAAAGGCCTCGGCTTTCTGTTCCATGCCGACCTTTTCCAGCAGCGTCTGGGCGATGGCGCGGGCTTCGTCCTTGCGCATCTTCTTCACCTGCATCGGCGCTTCCATGACGTTCTGCAGCACGTTCAGGTGCGGCCACAGGTTGAAGCTCTGGAACACCATGCCGGTCTTGGCGCGAATCGCCGCCAGGTCGCGGTTGTTCATGCGCTTGCCCAGGGCATCCACGCCGATGCGCTGGCCGGCGATGTGAATGTTGCCGCGATCCGGCTCTTCGAGCCAGTTGATGCAGCGCAGCAGGGTGGACTTGCCCGAGCCGGACGAGCCCAGCACGCTGACCACCTCGCCCTTGTTCACGGTCAGCGAGATGTCGCGCAGTACCTCGACGCCGTCGAAGCTCTTGGAAAGATTGTCGATCTGTACCGCAGGTGCCTCAGGCATGTTCGAAACCTCGTTTGGCGCCGAACCGGCTCGCCCACTTGAGCGCCAGTTCCAGGCAGATGCTGATGAGCCAGTACAGGGCGATGACCACGATGAACGCCTCGGTGGGGATGAAGTAGGTGGCCTGCACCGAGTTGGCCGCGGCGGTCAGTTCCTGCACGGTGATGATGGTGAGAAAGGCGGTGTCCTTGAGTGCGTAGATCAGCTGATTGCCGAGCAGCGGGCGGGTGCGGATCACCAGTTGCGGCAGGATGATCCGCCAGTACAACCGAGCAGGGCGAAAGCCATGAGCCTTGGCCGCCTCGACCTGGCCGAGCGGCAGCACCAGGCGCGCACCGCGCAGAATCTCGGCGAAGTAGGCCGCGTGATAGATGGCCAGCGCCACCAGGCCCGCGCCCCAGGCGCTGGGTTTGATGCCCAGCGCCGGCAGGCCGTAGTAGAGCAGGTAGGCCAGCACCAGGAAGGGCAGCATGCGCATCAGGTTGATCGCCCCGCGCAGCAGGGTCGACAGCCAGGTGCGGCCCTCCAGCAGGTAGACGCTGAAGCAGCCGATGGCGAAGGCCGCCAGCACCGACAGGACGAACAGGATCAGGGTGTTGAGTGCGCCGTTGAGGAAGGCGCCGCGCGCCTCCCAGATGATGCTCCATTCGGTCATGGTCGCGTCCTCACATGGCCAGTCGGTTGGCTTTCTTCTCGGCCACGGCCTGCACCTTGAGCAACACGCCGATGATCAGCATGTACAGCAGGGCAGCGGCGAGAATCGGTGGCAGCGGCTCGTAGGTCACGGCGCTGATGCGGTTGGTCACCCGGGTCAGGTCGACGATGCCGATCACGGCGATGGCCGGGCTGCTCTTGATCAGGAAGGACATCTCGTTGACCAGGCCGGGCAGGCTGCTGGTGATCATCTGCGGCAGCATGATGCGGCGGAAGAACACGCCGTTGGTCATGCCGCAGGCCAGTGCCGCTTCCTTCTGCTCGCGGGAGAAGCTGATGAAGGCCGTGCGCCAGACTTCGGCATTGAAGGCCGCGGTATTCAGGGTGAGGGCGAGAATCGCCGCCGTGTTGCGATCCATGGCCAGGCCGAAAGTGGGTGCCGAGAGAAAGATGAACAGCACTAGGGTGACCAGCGGCGTGGCGCGCGCCAGGCTGACGTAGAGCACCAACGCCTGTTCCAGGAAGGGAATGCGCGCCATGCGCAGCAGGGCGATGCCCAGGCCGATGACCACCCCCAGGGCGATGGCGATCGAGGAGATCCACAGAGTCGTCCAGGCGCCTTCGAGCAGCAATAACCAGGCTTGTCCGTTCATGTCGGGCTCCCAGAAAAATGATGGGGTGTGTCTAGCAAGGTCAGGGCCAGCGCTGGCCCTGAGAGCCTGTTCACGATCTGCTGCGCGTCGGCCATGCTGCGTTGAAACCAGCCTCAAAATGCTCATTTACAACTCGTAAAGTCGAACGCGACTCCGAGCGTTTTTCGCCTGGTTTCGCGGGGCCGCCATCGGTGTTGCCTGGCTCTAGCTCGCGAGATCGTGAACAGGCTCTGAGAGTGGAGCGCCCGACACGGGCGCCCCGGCGGTGTCACATGCCGGCCAGCTTGTGGAACTGCTCGACCGTGGTGATCGGCTCCTTGGGCATGGCCGGGAAGGCTTCGCCGAACCACTTGGTCTGCAGCTCGGCGAGGCGGCCGTTGTCGCGCACTTCGCTCATGAAACCGGTGAGGAACTTGAGCAACTCGGGGCTGCTCTTGGGCACCGGCCAGGCGGCGAAGCCATCGCCGGACACGGCAATGCCCTTGGCGAAGGTATCGCCACGGGTCTTGACCAGGTCGTTGACCGAGATCAGCGCGTTGATCACGTAGTCCAGGCGGCCATTGGCCAGGTCGGCGTAGGCCTCCGGGTAGGACGGGTATTCGGTCACGGTGCCGATCTCGCAGCCTTTGTCAGCCATCATCTTCTTCAACTCCGGCAGGCGCGCGAGCAGGGCGCTGCCGGCCTGCAGGCCGACGGTCTTGCCGCACAGGCTGGCGATGTCGCTGAGGCGGTCGTCACCGGCGCGCTTGACGTAGAAGTGCTGCGCGGAGGCGAAGGGCGGGGCGAAGTTGAACACGCGCAGGCGGTCGTCGGTGACCAGCGCGCCGGTGAAGGCCATGTCGTACTGGCCGGACGAAACTGAGGCGAGCAGGCCTGTCCAGGGCAGGATTTCCTGCTTGACGTCGAAGCCCTGCGCCTTGGCGTACGCCTTCAGGTCTTCCAGCAGCTCCTTGTGAAAGCCCTCCGGCTTGCCGTCGACGATGAAGTTGAACGGCGCGTAGTCATCCTCGGTGGCGACGGTCATCACACCCTTGCTCTTGATGTCGTCGAGGTCGGCATGGGCGCTCAGCGAGGCGCCGACCAGGCAACTGGCCAGGGCCAGCTTGCGCAGCAGGCCGAAGGGTTTGGAATCGGTTTTCGATGGCTTCATGGGCGTGCTCCAGAGGTGTCGACAAGGGTTGTCCAGGCCGCTCGGCGGCGGTTTCGTTTTCACCTTAGAGACGCCCGGCACGGCGGAGATAGGGGCAGTTCTGGCCTTTGTTCTGGCCAGCGACAGTGGCGCGCTACTTGCTAAACCACAGGGTTGTTTGGCTGTTGGAGGGCGCCATGATCGACCACTTCTACCACCTCGATTTCGACCGTCAGCGCGGCCTTCAGGAGCAGCTTCGCGAGTCGCTGGTGTCGGCCATTCTCGGTGGCGGTTTCCCTGCCGACGAGCCGCTGCCGTCGTGTCGCAAGCTGTCCCAGCAGCTGTCGGTGTCGCGCAACACCGTGGCGCTGGTGTACGAGAGCCTGCTCGACAACGGCTACCTGATCAGCCGTCCACGCAGTGGCTACTACCTGCACCCCGACTACTGCGGCCAGACCGATGCCGTGCTGCGCATGACGCCGCTGCGCAAGCCGGAACCGTCGGATGCCAGTAGCGCCGCCACTGCCCCGGATTGGGCCGCGCGCTTTCGCATGCAGCCCAGTTTGAAGCACGGCGTGTTGCGCCCGAGCAACTGGAGCCGCTTCACCTACCCGTTCATCTACGGCCAGCCGATCAGCGAGCTGTTCCCGCTGGAGCGCTGGCGCGAGGTGTCACGCAAGAACCTCAGCGGTGAGCGCGACCAGCTCTGGCTGGGCGACCGCTTCGACCGTGACGATGAACAGTTGATCGAGCAGCTACGCACCCGCGTGCTGCCCAAGCGCGGCATCTGGGCGCGGGCCGACGAGATTCTGGTCACTCTCGGTTCGCAGAACGCGCTGTACCTGCTGGCCAGCCTGCTGATGGCGCGCGGGGTGCGCGTCGGTATGGAGAACCCGGGGTTTCGTGATGCCGCGAGCATCTTCGACCTGCACGGCGCCAAGGTGCACCTGCAGGATGTCGACGACCAGGGCCTGGTGGTGGATCGGCGGCTGGATGACTGCCAGTACCTCTACGTGACGCCAGGGCACCAGGTACCGACCGGCGTGGCGATGAGCACGGCGCGGCGCGAACAACTGCTGCGGCAGATTCGTGAGCACGATCAGGTGTTGATCGAGGACGACTACGACGCCGAGTTCAACCTCGACAACCACCCGCTGCCGGCGCTCAAGGCCAGCGACAGCAGCGGTCGGGTGATCTACCTGAGCAGCCTGTCGAAGGCTTTCGCGCCGGGGCTACGCATTGGTTATATGGTCGCCGACGCCGAACTGATCGACGAACTACGAGCCTTGCGCCGGCTGATGTACCGCCACCCGCCGCTGAACAACCAGCGCATGCTCGCCGACTTCCTCGCCCAGGGGCATTACGACGCGCACCTGCGGCGCTTTCGCGAGGAGCATTGCCGCCGCCGCGAGCTGCTCTACCAGGCGCTGCGCAGTGACCTGAGCAATTGCCAGCCGATGGGTAGCCCAGGTGCCAGCGCCTGCTGGCTGGCCGCGCCTGCGGGCGTCGATACCCAGCACCTGGCCTGGGCGGCGGCGCAGCAGAGCGTGCTGATCGAATCCGGGGCGCAGTTCTTCCTCGGTGATGGCGAGGCACCGAAGAACTTCATGCGCCTGGGCTTCCATGCCATTGATGCCGAACGCATTCGGCCAGGCGTGCAGAAGCTGGGAGAGGTGCTGGCGGGGTTGTAGCTCCCTCTCCCATTTATGGGAGAGGGTTGGGGAGAGGGTGGTGAAGGTTGCTCTGCATTATTGATCAAACCCTCTCCCCCGGCCCCTCTCCCGCAAGCGGGAGAGGGGAGAAAAGCTAGCCAAAACGCGGCGCGAACAGGGCGAATACCTCGTCGAAGATCGCCAGCGCCTCGTTTACCTGCGCGGCGCTGACGATGCACGGCGGCACCACATGGATGCGGTTCTCCACCACGAAGCTGAGCAGCCCGCGCGCGGTCAGCGCCGCCTTCATTTCCTGCATCACTGGCGCCGGCATCGGCGTTTTCTTCTGCACATCGCTGACGAATTCCAGGGCCCAGAACAGGCCGACGCCCCTTGCCTCGCCGATCATCGGGTAGCGTTCGGCCAGCTTCTTCAGGCCTGGGCCGAGCACCTGGGCGCCTATTTCACGGGCGTTCTCCACCATGCCTTCCTCGCTCATCGCATCTAGCGTGGCGACGATGGCGGCCATGGCCAGCGGGTGGCCGGAGTAGGTCAGGCCACCGGGGAAGAAGTGGTTGTCGAAGTGCTCGCAGATCGGCTTGGAGATCATCACCCCGCCGGCCGGGACGTAGCCGGAGTTGACGCCCTTGGCGAAGACGATCAGATCCGGCACCACGCCGAAATGCTCCAGCGCCAGCCATGCGCCGGTGCGGCCGAAGCCGGCCATCACTTCGTCGCAGATCAGCAGGATGCCGAACTCGTCGGCCAGCTTGCGCACGCCCTGCATGTAGCCTTTCGGCGGCACCAGAATGCCGGCGGTGCCGGGAATGCTCTCCAGCAGGATGGCGGCGATGGCGCCCGGCCCTTCGCATTCGATGACCCGGCGCAGGTGCTGCAGGGCGCGCGCGCATTCCTCTTCCTCGTTCACCGCGTTGAACTCGCTGCGGTACAGGTAGGGATTGAAGAAGTGCACGTGGCCACGGGCGTATTCGTTGGGCACGCGGCGCGGATCGCCGGTGGCGACGATGGCCGCGCCGGTGCTGCCGTGGTAGGAGCGGTAGGCGGAAAGGATCTTGTCGCGACCGGTGTACAGGCGCGCCATGCGCATGGCGTTCTCGTTGGCATCGGCCCCGGCGTTGGTGAAGAACACCTTGGAGAAGCCGGCCGGTGCGCGGGCGAGGATGCGCTTGGCCGCTTCGCCACGCATCAGGTTGGCAGTGGCCGGGGCGATGGTCACCAGGCTGCCGGCCTGCTCCTGAATGGCGGCGATCACCTTCGGGTGCTGGTGGCCGATGTTGGTGTTGACCAGTTGGCTGCTGAAGTCGAGGTAGCGTTTGCCGTCGTAGTCCCACAGCGTGCAGCCTTCGCCGCCGGCGATCACCAGCGGGTTGAGGGCGCCCTGGGTCGACCAGGAGTGGAAGACGTGCTGGCGATCCAGATCGTGGACGTACTGGTTGCTGATCGGTGTGCTCATGATGACCTCGGGCTGGTCGTTGCGGATGGCTGCACCTTAGGAACAAAGCACCTGCGTGCCGTAGGGCCAGATGCCGGAAGTGGCCGGGTCAGTGCGTCTGGCTCAATGACGCCGGGCAACTGTCCCTAGGCGTGCTCAGCCTGCCGGTTAGGCTGGGGCATCCCTTTCAGGAGTGAAGCCATGGCCCATGCATTCGAAATCAACAGCGCCCCGCCGGCGTCTACTGAGGGCCTGACCAGCCCCGCGATCGCCCAGGCGCGTATCGACCTGGCCGCCTGCTTGCGCATGGCCGCCCGGCTCGGCATGGGCGAGGGCATCTGCAATCATTTTTCCGTGGTGGTGCCGGGGCGGCCCGAGCTGTTTCTGGTCAACCCTTATGGCCTGGCCTTCGCCGAGGTCACGGCCTCGTCGCTGTTGATCTGCGATTTTGACGGGCGCGTGGTGCTGGGCGAGGGCCGCCCGGAGGCCACGGCGTTCTTTATCCATGCACAGTTGCACCGCCTCAATCCGCGCGCCACGGCAGCGTTCCACACCCATATGCCCAACGCCACGGCGCTGTGCATGCTGGAGGGCGAGCCCTTCGTCTGGGCCGGGCAGACGGCATTGAAATTCTATGAGCGTCTGGCGGTGGATGAGGATTATCAGGGCCTTGCCCTGAACTACGCCGAGGGCGAGCGCATCGCCCGTGCGGCGGGTGATGCCGATGTGCTGATGCTGAAGAACCACGGCCCGTTGGTGCTGGGGCCGAGCATTGCCGAAGCCTGGGACGACCTCTACTACCTGGAGCGCGCCGCCGAGGTGCAGCTCAAGGCCATGGCCAGCGGCCGGCCGCTGAAGGCCGTGGCGCCGGAGATTGCCAGTGCGGCGTGCCGGCAGATGTTGCAAGGCAACGCCGAAAGTGCGCACCTGCACCTTGAGAGCGTGAAGCGTCAGTTGTTGCGCGAAGGCTCGGATTTCGCCGAGTAACTGGCTGGTGGGCGGGTGAAGCGTCGCCCACCCTACAAATCGCTCGCCTGCCGTAGGGTGGGCCGGGCGGCGCTCCGCTTCAGCCCACCAATTGAAGCTTCCTGGAGGTATCTGGCGGGTTTCACCCGCCCTACATTGCTTGTCAGATCGCTACCAGGCCGCGCACGCCTTCGGTCTCCATGTTCTCGCCACGGCCTTGCTGGACGATCTCGCCACGGCTCATCACGAGATACTGGTCGGCCAGTTCGGCGGCGAAGTCGTAGAACTGCTCCACCAGCAAGATGGCCATGTCGCCACGGGCGGCGAGCTTCTTGATCACTGCGCCGATCTCCTTGATGACCGAGGGTTGGATGCCTTCGGTGGGCTCGTCGAGGATCAGCAGGCGCGGCTGGCTGGCCAGGGCGCGGCCGATGGCTAACTGCTGCTGCTGACCACCGGACAGGTCACCGCCACGGCGATGTTTCATCTCGCGCAGCACCGGGAACAGCTCGTAGATGAATTCGGGCACGGCCTTGGCCTGGCTGCCGGGAAAACGCGACAGGCCCATCAGCAGGTTTTCTTCCACCGTCAGGCGGCCAAATATCTCGCGGCCCTGCGGCACGTAGGCGATGCCCGCGTGCACACGCTGGTGCGGTTTGAAGCCGGTAATGGCCTTGCCTTCCCATTGCACGCTGCCGTCCTTGGCCGGGATCAGGCCCATCAGGCATTTGAGCAGGGTGGTCTTGCCCACGCCGTTGCGGCCGAGCAGGCAGGTGACTTCGCCGACCTTCACATCGAACGACAGGCCACGGAGGATGTGGCTGCCGCCGTAATACTGGTGGAGTTGTTGGACTTGCAGCATGGGAATGTCCTTAACCGTTGTTCGGTGCGCACGGCGCACCCTACGGAGCGCCAGCCTTCTCCCCTCTCCCGCTTGCGGGAGAGGGGCTGGGGGAGAGGGGCTTTTCAGCGCCCCAGATAAACCTCGATCACCCGCTCGTCGTTCTGCACCTGCTCCAATGAGCCTTCGGCCAGCACGCTGCCCTGGTGCAACACGGTGACGTGGTCGGCGATGGAGCCGACGAAGCCCATGTCGTGCTCCACCACCATCAGCGAGTGCTTGCGTGCCAGCGACTTGAACAGCTCGGCGGTGAACTCGGTCTCGGCGTCGGTCATGCCCGCCACCGGCTCGTCGAGCAGCAGCAGGTGCGGCTCCTGCATCAGCAGCATGCCGATCTCCAGGAACTGCTTCTGCCCGTGCGAGAGCAGGCCAGCCGGGCGGTTGCGTGAGCTGTCCAGGCGGATGATCTGCAGCACTTCGTCGATGCGGTCGCGCTGCTCGCCGCTGAGTTTGGCGCGCAGGCTGGCCCATACCGATTTGTCGGTCTTCTGCGCCAGTTCCAGGTTCTCGAACACCGAGAGCGCTTCGAACACCGTGGGCTTCTGGAACTTGCGGCCGATGCCGGCCTGGGCGATTTCCACCTCGCTCATGCGGGTCAGGTCGAACTGTTCGCCGAAGTAGGCCACGCCATTGTCCGGGCGGGTCTTGCCGGTGATGACGTCCATCATGGTGGTCTTGCCGGCGCCGTTGGGGCCGATGATGCAACGCAGTTCGCCGACGCCGATGTACAGCGTCAGGTTGGTCAGCGCCTTGAAGCCATCGAAGCTGACGTTGATATCTTCCAGGGTGAGGATGGTGCCGTGGCGCACGTTGACGCCCTTGCCCAGTACCGGGCGGGTGTCCAATGCGGCGGGATCGAGCGCGGCTTCGAGCATGATTTCAGGTACCGGAGTGGCTCTCATTGATCCTTCTCCTTGCGCAGCAAGCCCACCACGCCACGCGGCAGATACAGGGTGACGACGATGAACAGGGCACCGAGCGCGAACAGCCAGTATTCCGGGAAGGCCACGGTGAACCAGCTCTTCATGCCATTGACGATGCCGGCGCCGAGCAACGGTCCGATCAGCGTGCCGCGCCCGCCGAGGGCGACCCAGACGGCGGCTTCGATCGATTGCGTCGGCGCCATCTCGCTGGGGTTGATGATGCCCACCAGCGGCACGTACAGCGCCCCGGCCAGGCCGCACAGCACCGCGCTCAAGACCCAGATGAACAGCTTGTAGCCACGCGGATCGTAGCCGCAGAACATCACCCGGTTCTCGGCGTCACGCAGGGCGGTGAGTACCCGGCCAAACTTGCTGCGCGCCAGGCGAAAGCCCAGGTACAGGCTGCCGACCAGCAGCGCCACGGTGGCCATGAACAACACGGCGCGGGTGCCCTGCGCGGTGATATCGAAGCCGAGGATGCGGGTGAAGCCGGTGAAGCCGTTGTTGCCGCCGAAGCCGGTTTCGTTGCGGAAGAACAGCAGCATGCCGGCGAAG
Source organism: Pseudomonas sp. C11 (assembly GCF_034683865.1). NCBI lineage: Bacteria > Pseudomonadati > Pseudomonadota > Gammaproteobacteria > Pseudomonadales > Pseudomonadaceae > Pseudomonas > Pseudomonas sp. C11. The sequence continues at coordinate 98,522 of NZ_JAWIIP010000006.1, read as the reverse complement.
GTCAGTGCCTGGGTCATGATCGAGAAGTACACGCCCTTGATCCGCGAACGGAAGGCGAAGAAGCCGAATACCAGGGCCAGCAGGCCGGGCGCCAGTACCACCAGGCACATGGCCCAGAGGAAGCTGGAGGTGCCGTACCAGTACCAGGGCAGCTCGTTCCAGGCGAGGAAGCTCATGAACGCCGGTAGGCCGTCACCGGCACTCTGGCGCATCAGGTACATGCCCATGGCGTAGCCGCCGAGGGCGAAGAACAGGCCGTGGCCCAGCGACAGCATGCCGGCGTAGCCCCAGACCAGATCCAGCGCCAGGGCGACGATGGCGTAGCAGAGGATCTTGCCCACCAGGGTCAGGCTGTAGGCGGAGACATGCAGGGCATGCTCGGCGGGCAGCAGGTGCAGCAGCGGCATGGCGATGAGGATCGCCAGCACCAGCAGGCCGATGCCCAGTGAGACCTGTGGGCCAAGCTTGGCGCTGGCGCGGGCCAGCAGCGTTTGATTTATCGCATTCATCAGTCGATCACTCGTCTGTTATTTGCGTAGGGCGGGTGCAACCCGCCGCACAGCGATGGCGTTCGGTAGAGGTGGCGGGTTTCAGCCGCCCTACGGTCGAGGGCGCGCTCATCAATCGATTACCCGGCCTTTCAGGGCGAACAGGCCTTGCGGGCGTTTCTGGATGAACAGAATGATCAGCGCGAGGATGAGGATCTTGCCCAGCACGGCGCCGATCTGCGGCTCGAGGAACTTGTTCACCACCCCCAGGCCGAAGGCAGCCAGCACGCTGCCGGCCAACTGGCCGACACCGCCGAGCACCACCACCAGGAAGGAGTCGATGATGTAGCTCTGGCCGAGATCCGGGCCGACGTTGCCGATCTGGCTCAGGGCCACGCCGCCGAGGCCGGCGATGCCTGAGCCGAGGCCGAAGGCCAGCATGTCCACGCGGCCGGTGGGTACGCCGCAGCAGGCGGCCATGTTGCGGTTCTGCGTCACTGCACGCACGTTGAGGCCCAGGCGGGTCTTGTTCAGCAGCAGCCAGGTCAGCACCACCACGAACAGGGCGAAGCCGATGATGACGATGCGGTTGTAAGGCAGCACCAGATTCGGCAGCACCTGCATGCCGCCGGAGAGCCAGGCCGGGTTGGCCACTTCGACGTTCTGCGCACCGAAGGTGACGCGTACCAGTTGAATCAGGATCAGGCTGATGCCCCAGGTAGCCAGCAGGGTTTCCAGCGGGCGGCCGTAGAGGTGGCGAATCACCGTGCGCTCCAGCGCCATGCCGATGCAGGCGGTGACGACGAAGGCAATCGGCAGCGCGGCCAGCGGATAAAGCTCAAGATAGCCAGGGGCGAGCTTCTGGAAACTCAGCTGCACCACGTAGGTGGTGTAGGCGCCGAGCATCAGCATTTCGCCGTGGGCCATGTTGATCACCCCGAGCAGGCCGAACGTGATGGCCAGGCCGAGGGCGGCGAGCAGCAGGATCGAACCCAGCGACAGGCCGCTGAAGGCCTGGCCGAGCACCTCGCCGATCATCAACTTGTTGTTGATCCGCGCCAGGCTCTGACGCGCGGCGCTGAGCACCTCGGCGTCGCTTTCCTGGCCACCGTCGAGCAGCGCCTGTAGGCGGGTGCGTGCCAGCGGCTCGCCAGTTTCGCCCAGGCGCTGCACGGCGGCCAGGCGCACGGCAGGATCTTCGGCCACCAGTTGCAGGTTGGCCAGGGCCAGGGTGATGGCGTCTTTTACCGCGTCATCGGCTTCGATGCTCAGACGGCTTTCCAGCAGTGGCAGCAGGGCTGCGGGGGTGTTGCGTTGCAGTTGCTGGGCAGCTTCCAGACGCAGAGCCGCATCGTCGCCGAGCAATTGATGGCTGGCCAGCGCGGTGGCGGTGAGGCCGCGCAAACGGTTGTTCAGGCGCACCTTGCGCGGCGTGCCGTTGGCTGCGGCCTCGCCTTCGACGGCCAGCCAGGTGGCGTCGTTCTGTTCGATGAAGGCGCGCTTGTCGGCATCGCTACCGACACGGCCCTGCTGCAGGGCCTGCAGCAGCGGCATGCGTTCAGCCTTGGGCGCGGCGGCCCAGCTTTGCAGCAGCTTGGCCTGCTTGCCGGCGTTGGCGGCGACGAAGTCGTCGGCCTCGCCCGCGTTCGCTGCCAATGGCAGGCAGAGCAGCAGGCTCAGCAAAATTCGGGTAAGGGCAGTGTGCATCAGGTGTGTCCTTGGCGTAGCCCGGATGCAATCCGGGACGGCTCTTCCCGGATTGCATCCGGGCTACTTTTTGCCCTCTCCCTAGCCCTCTCCCCCTCTTCATAAAAGAAAGGGGGGAGAGGGGCGGGTACGGTGCAGTGCATCGCTCCGTGCCGCTTGTCGCCCCTCTCCCGCTGCGGGAGAGGGGCTGGGGGGAGAGCGGCTTTGCCTCAGTTCGACTTGACCGGGTGATCCGGCTTCTTGTCGTTGCCTTCGATGTACGGGCTCCACGGCTGGGCGCGGATCGGGCTTTCGGTCTGCCAGACCACGGAGAACTGACCGTCATCCTGGATCTCGCCGATCATCACCGGCTTGTGCAGGTGGTGGTTGGTCTTGTCCATGGTCAGGGTGAAGCCGCTCGGCGCGGCGAAGGTTTGCCCAGCCATGGCCTCGCGCACCTTGTCGACGTCGGTGGTGCCGGCCTTCTCGACGGCCTGGGCCCACATGTGGATGCCCACATAGGTGGCTTCCATCGGGTCGTTGGTCACCACGGTGTCGGCGTTCGGCAGCTTCTTGGCCTTGGCGTAGGCCTTCCAGTCGGCAACGAACTTCTCGTTGACCGGGTTCTCCACGGACTGGAAGTAGTTCCAGGCCGCCAGGTGGCCGACCAGCGGTTTGGTGTCGATGCCGCGCAGCTCTTCTTCACCCACGGAGAAGGCCACCACCGGCACTTCGGTGGCTTCCAGGCCCTGGTTGGCCAGTTCCTTGTAGAACGGCACGTTGGAGTCGCCGTTGACGGTGGAGACCACGGCGGTCTTGCCGCCGGCGGCGAACTTCTTGATGTTGGCGACGATGGTTTGATAGTCGCTGTGGCCGAAGGGGGTGTAGATCTCTTCGATGTCCTTGTCGGCGATGCCCTTGCTGTGCAGGAAGGCGCGCAGGATCTTGTTGGTGGTGCGCGGGTAGACGTAGTCGGTGCCGAGCAGGAAGAAGCGCTTGGCCGCACCGCCGTCTTCGCTGAGCAGGTATTCCACCGCCGGAATGGCCTGCTGGTTTGGCGCGGCGCCGGTGTAGAAGACGTTCGGCGACATCTCTTCGCCTTCGTACTGCACCGGGTAGAACAGCAGGCCGTTGAGTTCTTCATAGACCGGCAACACGGATTTGCGCGACACGCTGGTCCAGCAGCCGAAGGTCACCGCCACCTTGTCCTGGGTCAGCAGCTGACGGCCCTTCTCGGCGAACAGCGGCCAGTTGGAGGCGGGGTCGACCACCACCGGCTCCAGCTTTTTGCCGAGCACGCCGCCCTTGGCGTTGATCTCGTCGATGGTCATCAGCGCCATGTCTTTGAGCGAGGTTTCCGAGATGGCCATGGTGCCGGACAGCGAGTGCAGGATGCCGACCTTGATGGTCTCGGCGGCCTGGATGGTCCAGGACAGGCCCATCGCGGCGATGGATGCGGAAAGGGTGAAGGCCTTGATCAGGCTGCGACGTTGCATGGTGCGATCTCCATTCACGAATGTGAGTAAGTGGACAGCGTTGTTATGGGGCATGCAGTGAAGGTCATGGCTCGGTTGCCGGCGCCACACGCTGGCGGGCGCCGTACAGCCTGTGCAGGGTGATGCTGTGCACCTGCGCCTGGCTGACCTCTATGTGGCTCTTGAGCAATTGCTGTGCCTCTTCTGAGCGACGGGTCAGGATTGCCTGCAGAATCTGCCCGTGCTCGGCGTAGGTGAGGTCGATGCGCGGCGCCTGGGTGAAGTCCAGGCGCCTTAGAATGCGGATCTTCTCGCTGACCTCACGGTGCACGCGGGCCATCTCCTGATTGCCGGCGGCGTCCAGCAGTTGGCAATGAAAGGCTTCGTCGAGCTGGGCCACGGCGGCGCCATCCTGCAAACGCTGCTCTTCCTGCACCAGCCAGGTGCGTGCGAGCGCTTGCAGTGCATCGGGGTGTTCGTCGATGGGGCGCTGGCAGATGCGCCGCACGGCTTCGAGTTCGAGGACGATGCGCAGCTCGTAGAGTTCGTCGAACTGGGCGAAGTCCAGTGCCCGCACCTGCCAGCCGCTGCGAAAGTGCACCTGCAGATAACCCTCGCGCTGCAGACGATGCAGCGCCTGGCGCACCGGCGTGCGGCTGGCGGCCATGCGCGCGGCGACTTCGCCCTCGGAGAAGCGATCACCGGGCATCAGGCGGAACTCGAAGATGTCGTCCTTGAGCCGAGCATAGATGCGCTCGGCCAGGCTCTGCGGGCGTTCGGCGGTACTCGACATGAGCGGCCTCAGGCCTTGGTGCTGGCGATGAAGGCGCGCCAGCCACCGAAGCTGGTGATGTCGCGTGCGCCATGCAGCGCATAGGGCTCGCAGATGAAACCCTTGACCCAGCGGCCGTCAGCCAGCTCCAGGTTGCCGATGCCCAGTGGTGGTGGGATCTCCGCGACGAACTCGCCGAAGCGCGCCTGCGGCACGTCCCACAGTTCGACGATGATCTCGGCGCCGTCCTCGGCGACCCGTGCCAGGCCCGGCTTGGGCGGTACGGTGCCGGGCAGGGCATACAGGCGGTAATGCGCGGCGCTGGTGGTCTGCTCCACTAGCACGGCATCGCGCGTGGTGAGCTGGAAGTTCAGCGGCATGCCGGTCAGGTGCGCGCCAACCACGGCCACGCGAATGCTGCCCGGTGCCGGCTGGCTGCTTTGTTCTTGAGCTGGAAGCGGCTTGCCGGTGGCGCCCAGCGGCAGGGCCAGTGCTTGCTGCCAGCGTTGGCCGAAGGCGGCCAGCGCCTGGTCATGCCAGGCCGGGGCGATCAGGGTGATGCCGGCCGGCAGGCCGTCCTCGCGAAAGCCCGCCGGCACGGCCAGGGCAGACAGATCGGCGAGGTTGGTGAAGTTGGTGTAGGTGCCGAACTGGCTGTTGAACAGCACGGGTTCCGCTTGCATCTCGGCCAGGGTGCGAATGGTCGGCGAGGTCGGCACGACCAGGGCATCGAAGCCGACCAGCGCCTCGTTGATCACGCGGCTCAGTTCGGCGCGGGTGTATTCCGCCTTGTAGGCGTCGCAGGCGCTGTACTTGTGGCCGTTTTCGACGATGCCGCGCACCACCGGGTTGATGTGCTCGGGGTTCACGCCTTCCACCGCGACGGTGCGCTCGGCGACCCAGGAGCCGTAGTAGAGCTGCTCGGCCAGTTGGCGGAAGGGGGCGAAATCGATCTCCACCAGCTCGGCGCCCAGTTCGCGCAGTTTGCCTAGCGCGGCCTCGTAGACGGCCTGGTTCTGGTTGTCGCCGAAGAACTCGGGATTGCTCGGCACGGCCAGACGCGGCTGGGCCGGCATGCCGACCTTGGCGCTGTGCGGGTTCTGCCGGCTGTAGGCATCGGCGGCGTCATAGCCGCCAGCGATAGTGGCTACGGCCAGCGCATCGCCGACTGTCAGGGCGAATACCGAAATGCAGTCGACGGTGCGGCAGGCCGGCACCAGGCCGGTGTTGGGCAGCCAGCCCTTGGTCGGCTTCAGTCCGACGATATTGTTGAAGCCGGCCGGCACGCGGCCCGAACCGGCGGTGTCGGTGCCCAGGGCGAAGGGCACCAGGCCACGGGCGACCACGCTGGCCGAGCCAGAGCTGGAGCCGCCGCTGACGTAGGCCGGGTCGAAGCTGTTGCTGACCGCGCCATAAGGCGAGCGCGTGCCGACCAGACCGGTGGCGAACTGGTCGAGGTTGGTCTTGCCGATCAGGATCGCTCCGGCTGCACGCAGGCGTGCGACCACGGTGGCGTCGGCTTCGGCGCTGTAGGCGAACTCGGGACAGGCGGCGGTGGTCGGCCAGCCGGCGGCGTCGATATTGTCCTTGATGGCGAAGGGCACGCCGTACAGCGGCAGCTTGCTGCTGTCGCCGCCAGCCGCTTGCAGCGCAGCGGCCAGCTCGGCGAATTGCGTGGCGAGCTGCGTTTCGCTGGCCAGGGCGATCCAGGCGTTATCGGCGGCGTCGAGTTCGGCACGCAGGGCGTCAATCAGCTCGGCCGGGGATTGGCCCTCGCAGTAGGCCTGTTGCCATTGGGCGAGGGTGAAGGCGTGAGGTGCAGTGAGCATGTGCTGAGATCCCATCTTGTATCCAAGTTGGGATCAGCAGAGCAATGACGGTGCCAGGTCGGCGCAAGCCAGTATTGTCAGGGGTTGCAGCGCGGCGGCAGGGGGGCTGGCGAGCGCTGGCGCACCGAGCTGGGGCTCACCTGCAAGCCAATGGTGCAGAGCCTGGGCGGTTGTCGGTAAACGCCGCGCACCCGGCGAGCGAGTGCGATATGAACCTGTCGCCTCAAGGCACCAGGTAGTTCTTCACCCCGGTGAAGATGATCTGCGCGGCCAGGGCGCAGACGAACAGGCCCATCAGGCGGCTGACGATCTGCAGGCCCTGATCACCGAGCAGGCGTTCGAACTGGTTGGACAGGTACAGCACCACGCCGACGGTGAGGCTGGCGAGGAAGATAGCCGCCACGGCTACCAGCTTGTCGTCCCAGTTCGGATGACCGGCGCCCATCAGCAGCAGCGCACCGATGGTGCCGGGGCCGACGGTGATAGGAATGGTCAGCGGCACGATGGTCACGTCCTGCTGCACGTTGTCGCTCTGCACCGCCGACTTGCCCTGCGCCATGCCGAGGGCGGAGATGAACAGCACGCTGCCGGCGCCGATGCGGAAGGCGTCGATGGTGATGCCGAACAGGGTGAAGATGTATTTGCCGAACAGGTACAGCAGCACGCTCGCCACCAGCACCCCGGCGGCCACTTTCCAGGCCAGGCGCTTGCGTTCCTTGAGCGTATAGCCGCGGCTCAGGCCGATGAAGCAGGACAGGACGAAGAAGGGGCTGTAGAGCACCAGCAGTTTCAGGTAGAGCGTGAACAGTTCGGACATCGAGGGCTCGTGTGCAGGGAGCAGTGAGAGTGGTGCAACGGAGTAGGGCGGGCGCAACCCGCCATCGATAATCAGGCGGCGGGGTTCATAGACACTACGACGGCTCGCGCTGGCGCTGCAATTCGCGTTCGGCGATCCAGTGTTCGAGCAGCTCGCGCAGTTGCGACAGCTCCACCGGTTTGGACATGTGGCCATCCATGCCCACGGCGCGCGCGCGCTCCTTGTGTTCGTCGAGGATATGCGCAGTCAGTGCGACCACCGGGGTGCGCGGCCGACGCTCGGCGCTTTCCCAGGCGCGCAGTTGCTCGGTGGCGGAGAAACCGTCGAGCACCGGCATTTCACAGTCCATCAGCACCAGATCGTAGTGCTGGGCTTTCATCGCGCTGAGGGCTTCCTCGCCATTGCTGGCAGTGTCCGGCTTGAGGTTGAGCTTGCCGAGCATGCCGCGGATGACCTTGGTGGAGATGGTGTTGTCCTCGGCCACCAGAATGCGGAAGTCCGTCGGCACGTTGAGCGGTGTGCTGACCGGTGTCGGTGCGGCCTGGGCGGGTGTGTCGTTGGGGCGCTGCGCCAGTTCGTCGGCCAGGGTGGTCTTGAGCGTGTAGCCGGCCACCGGCTTGGCCAGGATGCGCTTGATCCCGGCATTGCGCGCGATCACCTTGCTTGGCGCGTTGCTGATGCCGGTGAGCATGATGACCAGGATGTCGTGGTTGAGGCTCGGGTCTTCCTTGATTCGCGCGGCCAGTTGCATGCCGGTCATGCCGGGCATGTCCTGGTCGAGCAGCACCGCATCGAAGTATTCGCGCATGTGCGCCTTGGTGCGCAGCAGGGCCAGGGCTTCCTTGCCGGACGGCACGGCGCTGACCTGCAGGCCCCAGGCGTTGCACTGCTGCACCAGCACCTTGCGGCAGGTGTCGTTGTCGTCCACCACCAGTAGGCGAGCGCCCTGCAGTGGGCTGTCGAGGTCGGTTTCCGGCTGTTCCAGGCGCGCGGCATCGAGCGGCAGTGCCAGCCACAGCGTGGTGCCCTGGTTGCCACTGCCCTGAATGCCGAACTCGCCGCCCATCAGGCGCACCAGTTGGCGCGCGATGATCAGACCGAGGCGGCCGCCCAGGCGGGTGGCCGAGAGGAAGTCGCGGCTCTGCAGTTCGGCGTTGAGCAGGGCGTCGCGTTCTTCGGCCTGCAGGGGGCGGCCACTGTCCTGCACGGCGATGCGCAGGCGATGTTGGCCGTTGCTGCTGTCCAGCGCGGCGACCAGCAGGATCTCGCCTTCGTCGGTCTGCTTGAAGGCGTTGTCCAGCAGGCTCAGCAGGGCCTGGCGCAGGCGCGTCGGATCACCACTGATCACCCGTGGCACCTGTGGCTGGATGAAGCTGATCAGCTCGACCTTCTGTTGCTCGGCCTTGGCGCGGAAGATGTCGAGGCAATCCTCGATCAGCGCGTTGAGGTCGAACTGCACGTCGTCCAGCTCGATCTGCCCGGACTCTAGCTTGGAGATGTCGAGAATTTCGTTGATCAGGGTGAGCAGCTCATTACCCGAGCTGTGGATGGTCTGCACGTAGTCGCGCTGCTTGGCCGACAGCGGCGTGCCCAGCAGCAGCTCGGTCATGCCCAGTACGCCGTTCATCGGCGTGCGGATCTCGTGGCTGATCTTGGCCAGGAACTCGGCCTTGGCGCGCAGCTCGGCGCTGCTGGCGGCCAGCGCGGTGCGGCTGTCGAGGGTGTCGTAGTTGATCTGGCGCTGACGCTCGGTCAGCGACACGCTGAGGATCAGGCCGGCCAGGGTCGCGACGCTGAACACACCAAGCACCAACCAGCCGGGGTTGAGCTGATCGAGGCCGAACAGCACTGGCACGAACAGGCCGAAGCCCATGTTGAACACCAGCGTGCCGACCATCACCAGGCGCATCGGCTGGTAGCCGGCGCGCCAGTGCAGGGTGCTGACCAGCAACAGGTTGATGGTGCTCAGCGCCACCAGCGCATAGACCAGCGAGCTGAACCAGAGCAGCCCGGTGAGGGCGATGATCAGCCCATAGATCAGGATCAGCAGGGCGTTGACTTGCAGCAGGCGATTGAGCGAGCTGCGCTGTACCTGTGAGCCGCGGACGAAGGCCAGGCCGAAGGCCTGCACGCTGAAGGCGGCGGCGAGGGCCGAGAGATCGGCGATCAGTGACTGGTTGTAGCCCAGTTGCGGCAGCCACTGGGCGAATACGCCGAGGTTGGCCGCCGAGCAGATGCTCAGGTTGAAGTTGACGCTGGCCAGCCACAGGCCACTGGCGCTGCGGCTGTAGAAGAAGCGCACCAGGTTGTACAGGGTCAGCAGCAGCAGCGCGCCGAACAGCACGCCGTAGAGATAAGCGGGTTTCTCCAGCCCCACCAGTTCGGCCTGATCCATGATCTTGAACCAGGTCATCAGCGGGTGGTTGGAGGTCAGGCGTACGTAGGCGATGCGCGTCTGTTGGTCATTGGGCAGGGGCATCAGGTAGAAGCGCGAGGGCAGCGGACGCGAGTCCAGCGGCATGGCTTCGCCGGTGTGCAGGCTCTGCTCCAGTTGGCCGTCGCGCAGCAGGTAGTAGTCGAGGTACTGCACCCGTGGCGAAAAGATCCACAGCCAGGTCGGTTCGCTCTGCGGCGGTAGCTCAACGCGCAGCCAGACGGCGTGTTCGCTGGGAGGGAAGGTGAAGGACTGTTTGGCGAGGGGTTTGAATTGCTGGCGCTGGGCGCGAACCTCTTCCAGGCTCAGGCGTGCACTTTCATCGACCAGGTAGGACCAATTCTGTCCACCTGCTGGCGTGCCTACCGCCTTGGCCGCGAGAGGCAGGGCGAGCAGCAGCAAGCTGACGAGGAGTCCTATGGCAGTCCTGAGCCGGTACACGGGCAATTCCCTTCTAAACGAGTGGCCGGATTATAGCCAAGCATCTGCCAGGGGGAATACGACGCAGGCAGGCATTTGTAGACCTGCCGTCGGCCTGCGTCGCATCTTCGACTGAAAGGATCAGCTTTCGCCGCGTTCGCGGGCGATGGCGCGGTAGCCAATATCGTTACGGTGGAACATGCCGTTCCAGCGAATCTTCTCGGCCAGGCGGTAGGCCTGCTGTTGGGCGTCGGCCACGCTGGCGCCGATGGCGGTGGCGCACAGCACGCGGCCACCGGCGGTGACGATCTGGCCGTCTTTCAGCGCGGTTCCGGCGTGGAACACCTTGCCGTCGAGCTTGGCGGCGTCATCCAGGCCTTCGATCACGTCACCCTTGGCGTAGTCGCCCGGGTAGCCACCAGCGGCCAGCACCACGCCCACGGTCGGACGCGGATCCCAGGTCGCTTCGACCTTGTCCAGCGCCTTGGCCAGCGCGGCCTCGACCAGCAGCACCAGGGAGCTTTCCAGGCGGCACATGATCGGCTGGGTTTCCGGGTCGCCGAAGCGGCAGTTGAACTCGATTACCTTCGGCGCGCCGGCCTTGTCGATCATCAGGCCGGCATAGAGGAAGCCGGTGTAGACGTTGCCTTCGCTGGCCATGCCGCGCACGGTCGGGTAGATCACCTCGTCCATCACGCGCTTGTGCACCTCGGCGGTGACCACCGGAGCCGGCGAGTAGGCGCCCATGCCGCCGGTGTTCGGGCCGCTGTCGGCATCGCCAACACGCTTGTGATCCTGGCTGGTGGCCATCGGCAGCACGTTGTGGCCGTCGACCATGACGATAAAGCTGGCTTCCTCGCCGTCGAGAAACTCTTCGATCACCACGCGGGCGCCGGCGTCACCGAAGGCGTTGCCGGAGAGCATGTCGCGCACGGCGTCCTCGGCTTCGGCCAGGGTCATGGCGACGATCACGCCCTTGCCCGCCGCCAGGCCGTCGGCCTTGATGACGATCGGTGCGCCTTTTTCGCGCAGGTAGGCCAGGGCCGGCTCGACCTCGGTGAAGTTCTGGTAGTCGGCGGTGGGGATCTTGTGCCGAGCGAGGAAATCCTTGGTGAAGGCCTTGGAGCCTTCCAGCTGAGCGGCGGCGGCCGTGGGGCCAAAGATGTCCAGGCCGCGCTTGCGGAACAGGTCGACCACACCTTTGACCAGCGGCGCTTCCGGGCCGACGATGGTCAGCTGCACGTTCTGCTCGGCGAAATCAGCAAGCTGTTCGATGGCCAACACGTCGATGGCGACGTTCTCGCACTTGGCTTCGACGGCGGTGCCGGCGTTGCCCGGGGCGACGAAGACTTTTTCGACGCGCGGGTCCTGCGCCACTTTCCAGGCCAGGGCGTGCTCGCGGCCGCCGCTGCCGATGATCAGTACGTTCATGGGGTTCTCCTGAGCGTAGCCCGAATGCAATCCGGGGCTTTCGAATGAGGGCGTTCCCGGATTGCATCCGGGCTACGTTGCCAGCAATGCCGAGCGTGGGTGGATGGCCGAAGCCATCCACCAGCCAATCAGTGACGGAAGTGACGCATGCCGGTGAATACCATCGCGATTCCAGCCTCGTCGGCAGCGGCGATCACCTCGTTGTCACGCATCGAACCACCCGGCTGGATCACCGCGGTGATGCCGGCCTTGGCGGCGTTGTCGATGCCGTCGCGGAAGGGGAAGAAGGCATCCGAGGCCATGACCGCGCCCGGTACCGGCAGGCCGGCGTGCTCGGCCTTGATCGCGGCGATGCGCGCGGAGTTGACGCGGCTCATCTGGCCGGCGCCGACGCCGACGGTCTGGCGGTTCTTGGCGTAGACGATGGCGTTGGATTTGACGAACTTGGCCACTTTCCAGGCGAAGATCAGGTCGTGGATTTCCTGCTCGCTCGGTGCGCGCTGGGTGACGATCTTCAGGTCTTCTGCCTTGATCATGCCGATATCGCGGCTCTGCACCAGCAGACCACCATTGACGCGCTTGAAGTCCCAGCCCGCAGCGCGCTCGGCCGGCCACTCGCCGCATTCGAGCAGGCGTACGTTGGCCTTGGCAGCCACCACTTCACGGGCAGCAGCGCTGATTTTCGGGGCGATGATCACTTCGACGAACTGGCGCTCGACGATGGCCTGGGCGGTTTCACCGTCCAGCTCGCGGTTGAAGGCGATGATGCCGCCGAAGGCGGATTCGGTGTCGGTGGCGTAGGCCAGGTCGTAGGCCTTGCGGATGCCGCCTTCGTCTTCCGGTACCACGGCCACGCCGCACGGGTTGGCGTGCTTGACGATGACGCAGGCCGGCTTGACGAAGCTCTTCACGCACTCCAGCGCGGCGTCGGTATCAGCCACGTTGTTGAACGACAGTTCCTTGCCTTGCAGTTGCACGGCGGTGGAGACGCTGGCTTCGCCCTTCTTCGCCTCGACGTAGAAGGCCGCGCTCTGGTGCGGGTTCTCGCCGTAGCGCATTTCCTGCGCCTTGATGAACTGGCTGTTGAAGGTACGCGGGAAGGCGCCGCGGCTTTCGGTGGAGAGGGTGTCCGCCGCCTGGTCGATGGTGCCCAGGTAGTTGGCGATCATGCCGTCGTAGGCAGCGGTGTGCTCGAAGGCCTTGAGTGCCAGGTCGAAGCGCTGGGCGTAGGTCAGGCCGCCGGCTTTCAGAGATTCGATGATGCCGGCGTAGTCACCGGTGTTGACCACGATGGCCACGTCTTTGTGGTTCTTCGCTGCCGAACGCACCATGGTCGGGCCGCCGATGTCGATGTTCTCGATGGCATCGGCCAGGTCGCAATCAGGCTTGGCTACGGTGGCTTCGAAGGGGTAGAGGTTGACCGCCACCAGGTCGATCGGCTTGATGCCGTGCTCGTCCATCACCGCGCCGTCCAGGGCGCGACGGCCGAGGATGCCGCCGTGGATCTTCGGGTGCAGGGTCTTCACGCGGCCGTCCATCATCTCCGGGAAGCCGGTGTAGTCAGCGACTTCCACTGCGGCCACGCCGTTGTCCTTGAGCAGCTTGTAGGTGCCGCCGGTGGAGAGGATCTCGACACCGAGGGCGACCAGTTCGCGCGCGAACTCGAGGACACCGGTTTTGTCGGAAACGCTGATCAGCGCGCGGCGGACGGGCAGAAGGGTGGTCTGGTCGGTCATTTCACTATCCATCAGAGCGGGGATATCAGCAAAAAAGGCGGCTCATGCGGGCCGCCCTTTTCGGGAGTTCTGGGTTACAGCAGGTCGTACTGCTTGAGCTTCTTGCGCAGCGTACCGCGGTTCAGGCCGAGCAGTTCGGAGGCCTTGGTCTGGTTACCTTTCACGTGGTTCATGACGGTTTCCAGCAGCGGCGCCTCGACTTCGGTGAGCACCAGGTTGTAGACGTCGGTGACGTCCGCGCCCTCGAGATGGGCGAAGTAGTTGTGCAGCGCCTTTTCCACGGCGCCGCGCAGGGTCTGACCCTCTTCGCTCGGCGTGTTCAGGTGCTGTTTAAGGCTGGTGTTGTCACTCACGGGTGCAATTCCACTCACTAAGGTCTCAGTCATCAACGTCATGCGGCCACCTCGTTCCCTTCTTCGTGCCGTTCGCGGAAAAACGCGCGAACCTGGGCGCATTGTGCGTCCGTGCTGTCCAGACGATTGAATTGGGCGCGAAACTCCCTGGCGCCCGGCAGGGTTGCCAGATACCAACCGACATGCTTGCGGGCAATGCGTACGCCCATCACGTCGCCATAGAAGGCGTGCAGTGCGGCCAGATGCTCTAGCAGAATGCGTTCCACCTCGATCAGTGCCGGCGGCGGCAACAGCTCACCGGTGCGCAGGTAGTGATCGATCTCGCGGAAGATCCACGGCCGCCCCTGGGCGGCACGGCCGATCAGCAGCGCGTCGGCGCCAGTGGCGTCGAGCACGGCTTTGGCTTTTTGTGGGGAGTCGATGTCGCCATTGGCGAACACTGGAATGCTGATCGCCTGCTTGATGGCGGCGATGGTGTCGTACTCGGCTTCGCCGGTGTACAGGTCAGCGCGGGTGCGTCCGTGTACAGAAAGTGCAGTGATGCCGGCATCTTCGGCGATTTTCGCCACGGTAATGCCGTTCTTGTTCTGTCTGTCCCAGCCGGTACGGATCTTCAGGGTGACCGGGACGTCGACCGCGCCGATCACCGCGGCGAGGATCTCGCGTACCAGCGGCTCGTCGCGCAGCAGGGCGGAGCCGGCGGCCTTGTTGCAGACCTTCTTCGCTGGACAGCCCATGTTGATATCGATGATCTGCGCGCCCAGCTCGACGTTCTTGCGGGCGGCGTCGGCCATCATCTGCGGGTCACCGCCGGCGATCTGTACCGAGCGTGGCTCGGGGTCACCGGCGTGCAGCAGGCGCAGGCTGGACTTGCGGCTATTCCACAGGCGCACATCGCTGGTGACCATCTCCGACACCACCAGGCCGGCGCCGAGGCGGCGGCACAGTTGGCGGAACGGGCGATCGGTGACACCGGCCATGGGGGCCAGAATCAACCGATTGGGCAATGTGTATGGGCCAATGCGTGGGGCCGACATGGGGCATCCCTGCTGGGTTGAGTCGAATGGCGATCAACACCTTGCCTCCACTGTCTTCGGCGGGAAGACGATGGTGGGCGGGTGCTCGCGAAAGGGTGGGCATGATACCCGCTCTGGATGACCGGATAAAGGCCGTTTTGAACAAATTCTGAACAGCCTCCGGCTTATTGCCGGAGGTTAGGTCGCAAGGCGCAAACTCAGGCTGGACGCGGGCTTGCGGCTATTCCGGGGAGTGAAAGCTGAGGCTGTAGTTCACCGCGCGTGGGCCCGGGTCGAGGATGTCCAGCGAGATATGGATAGGGGTTTGCGGGGGCATTTCGCTCTGCCCGGCCAGCTCGCCAGCAAGGTATTCACTGGGTTTGAAGCGGCGACTGGCCACCAGTTGCCCGCCCATGTCGGCAAAGCGCATTTCCAGCAGCGGGAACGGCTGGGCGAAGGGCGCGCGGTTGTAGAGGATGGCGTCTACCACCAGGGCGCCGGAAAACTCGGGGTGGCTGCGCACCACCAGGTTGCTGCTGCGGATCTGGCTGATGTCCACCTTCGACGGCAGGCTGCAGCCGATGTTCGGGCACAGCTGTTCGAACCAGGGGCGGTAACGATCCTGGCGTGCCAGCTCGTCGAAGTTGTAGGCGGCGTACTGACCCAGCAGGCCCGCCAGCGCAACGAGATTGAGCAGGCCCCAGCCGAATACGCGGCCCCAGGCGATGCCCTGGCGCGGCTGCCAATCCAGTTGCAGCGGTTCGTCATCCAGTTCGAACAGGCGTTCGCGCCCCAGATTGGGTTCGCTGCGTTGCGGCCGTTGCGCTTGCTCGGTTACGGCCGGCTCCGGCTCTGCGGGCGATTCGTCAGCAGAGTCATCGGTCTCGATGTCGAGGCGGCCCAGGCGAGGTTCGTGCGGTTCCTCGTCGATGCTGTCGGCTGGGGCCTGGCTCACGGGCGCAGGCGGTGCTGGCGGTGCTGGCGGTGCGGGGCGGAAGGCCGGGACTATGGGCTCGTCTGGTTCCTGCGCGCGTGCATGTGCCTTGCGTTGGTGCTCGGCATTCGCCTCTTCGCGTAGCAGGGCTTCGGCCCAGGCCTCGTCGTGCGCAACCTGGCGGGGTTCGTCGGCCGGCTTGAAGCCTTCGCTGGGGCGCGGTGAAGGCTCCAGGGCGAGGAACTGTTTCGACAGCTGTTGTTCCTGCTCTTCCAGCTTGGCCAGTTCTTCATCGAGGTCGAGCCCATCCAGATCCAGATCGTCGTGGATCCACAGGGTGTCGTCGGTCGCTTTGGCTGCTTTAGGAGCGGCCGCCGCTGGCGGCGTTACGCTGGCGGCCGGGGCTGCGGGCTTGGGGACTCGCGCTGCCGCCCCGAACAATTGTTCGGCGGCGTTGAACACGTGCAGGCAGGCCCCGCAGCGCACGGCGCCATGGGCAGCGGCCAGCTGCGCCTGGCTGACGCGGAAGCTGGTGCGGCAATGGGGGCACTGGGTGACGTGGCTTTCGCTCATGCAGGAGTCCGATTGATCGAGGCGCTTAGTCTAAAGGAGCGGCTTCAGGCTGCAAGCCACAGGCTGCAGGCAGATGCCAGCGCGGCCGAATGCTATCCCGGTTCGCCTGCAGCCTGCCGCATCAGCGCTTGACGCCGCTGATGCGCACCCAGCCATCCTTCTCGGCGGTCGGGTCGAGGACGAAGGCGTCTGCGTAGGCGGCGCGTACTTCTTCTGCCTGCTCGGCCAGGATGCCGGAGAGCGCCAGGCGTCCACCGGCTTTGACCAGCGCGCTGATCTGAGGTGCCAGAGAAACCAGCGGGCCGGCGAGGATGTTGGCAACCACCACGTCCGCAGGCTGCTGCGGCATGTCCGCAGGCAGGTAGACCGGGAAGCGCGCCGGGTCGATGCCGTTGCGCGAGGCATTGTCGCGCGAGGCTTCCAGGGCTTGCGGGTCGATGTCGGTGCCGACGGCTTTGGGCGCGCCGAGCAGCAGGGCGGCGATGGCGAGAATGCCCGAGCCGCAGCCGAAGTCGATCAGGTCGCAGCCTTCCAGCGGCTGGCCGTCGAGCCACTCTAGGCACAGGGCGGTGGTCGGGTGGGTGCCGGTGCCGAAGGCCAGGCCTGGATCGAGCAGCAGGTTGACCGCTTCCGGCTGCGGTGCGGCGTGCCAGCTCGGCACGATCCAAAGGCGCTGGCCGAAACGCATCGGCTGGAAGTTGTCCATCCAGCTGCGTTCCCAGTCCTGATCTTCGATGTGCTCGATCTGGTGCTCGGGCAGGCTGCCGCCGCACAGCAGGGTCAGGTGGGCGATCAGTGCCGCTTCGTCGGTATCGGCTTCGAACAGCGCCAGCAGGTGGGTGTTCGACCACAGCGGGGTGGTGCCCAGATCCGGCTCGAAGATCGGCTGGTCTTCGGCATCCATGAAGGTCACCGACACCGCGCCGATGCTGAGCAGGGCGTCTTCGTAGGTTTCCGCCTGCTCAGGCGTGATGGCGAGACGAACTTGTAACCAGGGCATGGGAAACCTCGTGAAGGGCGCGCGTTTGGCCGCGCAGCTTACTTGAAGGGCAAGGCGGCTTGCCAGTTCGGTGCCGAAACGACAAGGGGCCGCCCGAAGGCAGCCCCTGTCATGACAGCGAGTCAGGACTCAGTGCTTGTCCATACCCAGCTTCTTCTCCAGGTAGTGAATGTTCACACCACCTTTGAGGAAGCCCTTGTCGCGGGTCAGATCGCGGTGCAGCGGTACGTTGGTCTTGATGCCGTCGACGACGATCTCGTCCAGGGCATTGCGCATGCGCGCCATCGCTTCGTCGCGGTCACGACCGTAGGTGATCAGCTTGCCGATCAGCGAGTCGTAGTGCGGCGGAACGCTGTAACCGCTGTACAGGTGCGAGTCGACGCGTACGCCGTTGCCGCCTGGAGCGTGGAAGTGCTTGACCTTGCCGGGGCTGGGCATGAAGTTGTCCGGGTCTTCGGCGTTGATTCGGCACTCGATGGCGTGGCCGAGGATCTTCACGTCTTCCTGCTTGATGGACAGCTTGTTGCCAGCGGCGATGCTGAGCATTTCCTTGACGATGTCGATACCGGTGACCATCTCGGTGACCGGGTGCTCCACTTGCACGCGAGTGTTCATCTCGATGAAGTAGAAGCGGCCGTCCTCATAGAGGAACTCGAAGGTACCGGCGCCACGGTAGCCGATCTCGACGCAGGCATCGACGCAGCGCTTGAGCACTTCGGCGCGGGCCTTCTCGTCGATCAGCGGGGCTGGGGCTTCTTCGATCACCTTCTGGTGGCGACGCTGCAGCGAGCAGTCGCGGTCATACAGGTGAATGGCGTTGCCCTGTCCGTCGGACAGCACCTGGACTTCGACGTGACGCGGGTTGCCGAGGAATTTTTCCAGATAGACCATCGGGTTGCCGAACGCAGCACCGGCTTCGGTGCGGGTCAGCTTGGCCGACTTGATCAGGTCTTCTTCCTTGTGCACCACGCGCATGCCGCGACCACCGCCGCCGCCAGCGGCCTTGATGATCACCGGGTAGCCCACTTCACGGGCGATGCGCAGGGCTTCTTCCTCGTCTTCCGGCAGTGGGCCGTCGGAGCCGGGAACCACCGGCACGCCGGTTTTGATCATGGCGTCCTTGGCCGATACCTTGTCGCCCATCAAGCGGATGGTGTCAGCTTTCGGGCCGATGAAGGCGAAACCGGATTTCTCCACCTGCTCGGCGAAGTCGGCGTTCTCGGCGAGGAAGCCGTAGCCCGGGTGGATGCCCGTGGCGCCGGTCAGCTCAGCGGCGCTGATGATGGCCGGGATGTTCAGGTAGGACTGCGCGCCAGGTGCCGGACCAATGCAGACGGACTCGTCGGCCAGGCCCAGGTGCATCAGTTCGCGGTCGGCGGTGGAGTGCACGGCCACCGTCTTGATACCCAGCTCCTTGCAGGCGCGCAGGATACGCAGGGCGATTTCGCCACGGTTGGCGATCAGGACTTTTTCCAGCTTCTGCATTGCAGGCTCCCCGCGCATCAAACGATGGTGAACAGGGGCTGGTCGTACTCAACCGGCTGGCCGTTTTCCACCAGAATGGACTCGATCACGCCGCTGGCTTCGGCTTCGATGTGGTTCATCATCTTCATGGCTTCGACGATGCACAGGATGTCGCCTTTCTTCACGGTCTGACCGACTTCGACGAAGTTGGCCGAGGTCGGCGAAGCAGCGCGGTAGAAGGTACCGACCATCGGCGAGCGAGCGACGGTGCCGTTCAGCTTCGGTGCGGCAGCCGGGGCGGCTTCAGCGCTCGGAGCGGCAGCGGCGACAGGCGCGGCTACCGGAGCCGGTGCAGGTGCGTACATCGGTTGCGGGGCGTAGGCCGGTTGTTTGCTGTGACGGCTGATGCGTACGGACTCTTCGCCCTCTTTGATCTCCAGCTCGTCGATACCGGACTCTTCCAGCAGCTCGATCAGTTTCTTGACTTTACGGATATCCATGAAGGTTCAACTCCCAGAGGTGAGGTAGGACTTGTCTACCGAGCGTCGCGTCAGGCGCGCTCGGCCAGTTGTTCGAGTGCCGCTTCCAGGGCCAGCCGATAACCGCTGGCGCCCAGGCCGCAGATCACTCCTACTGCAACGTCGGAAAAGTAGGAGTGATGGCGGAAAGGTTCACGCTTGTGCACGTTGGACAGGTGCACTTCGATGAATGGGATGCTCACCGCCAGCAACGCGTCACGTAATGCGACGCTGGTATGTGTGAAAGCGGCCGGATTGATCAGGATGAAGTCGACACCCTCGCCCTTGGCGGCATGAATGCGGTCGATCAGTTCGTACTCGGCATTGCTCTGCAGATGCAGCAGGTGGTGGCCTGCATCGCGGGCGCGCTGCTCCAGATCCTGATTGATCTGAACCAGGGTGGTGGCGCCGTATTTGTCGGGCTCGCGGGTGCCCAGCAGGTTGAGATTGGGGCCGTGCAACACCAGTAGGGTGGCCATGCTCGAATTCCTTGTTGTTCAGGCTGCGCGGGACTATGCCGCAGGCGGCCTGTTGTCAGCAATACCCGGCACGTTGCCCGCCAATTGCGGCAGAAATATGACTATAGCAGGCGTTTCGGTCGTTACCGGGAAGCCTTCGCGCTTTCCAGGCGAGCCGCGAAGGCCGGCGCGTCGATTTCACCGACGACGCGCAGATCCTGCAGCTCCTCGCCAGTGCCGGCGAACAGCTGAATGGCCGGTGGGCCGAACAATTTGTAACGATCGAGCAGGGCGCGTTGGGCGGCGTTGCTCTCGGTGATATCGAAACGAACCAGGCGCCAGCCGGCCAGTTTGCTACCGACATCGGCATTACCGAACACCTCGCGCTCGATCACCTTGCAGCTGATGCACCAGTCCGCGTACCAGTCCAGCAGCAGCGGCTGACCCGCCGCCTTGGCCTGGGCCAGTGCGGCGTCCAGCTCGGCGGGGCTGGTGAGCGTCTGCCAGGCATCGCTCTTGGCGCTGCTGGTACTGAGGTTACCAGCCTGCAGTTGGCCGAGCGGTTTGAGCGGATCGGTCGCGCCTTGCAGGGCGCCGACCCAGGCCGCCAGGGCGTAGACCAGCAGGGCCAGGCCGGCGATCTGGCCGAGCTTCTGCCGGTGCGTCTTCGGCCCGAACTCCAGGGCGCCGAGGAACACTGCCACGCCGCCGGCCAGCAGGCCCCACAGCGCCAGGCTCAGGCTGCCTGGCAGCACGCGCTCGAGCAGCCAGACCGATACGCCCAGCAGCATCACGCCGAACGCGTTGCGTACCGTCACCAGCCAGGGGCCGGATTTTGGCAGCAGCGCACCGCCGCCCGCGCCGAACAACACCAGTGGCGTGCCCATGCCCAGGCCCAGCGCG
Organism: Pseudomonas sp. C11; assembly: GCF_034683865.1. Classification (NCBI taxonomy): domain Bacteria; kingdom Pseudomonadati; phylum Pseudomonadota; class Gammaproteobacteria; order Pseudomonadales; family Pseudomonadaceae; genus Pseudomonas; species Pseudomonas sp. C11. The sequence goes on along the minus strand of NZ_JAWIIP010000006.1, from coordinate 78,215 downwards.
AACAGTTGCAAGCTGCCACCCACTGCGTCGCCAGTGCTGCTGATATACAGCAGCAGGGCCGTCAGCGGCGCCGTGATGCAGGGCGAGACGATCAGGCTGGAGAGCACGCCGAGGGTCGCGGCCCCGGCGATGGTGCCGCCGCGTGTCTTGTTGGCGCGCTGGTCGAGGCGCTCGCGAATGAATGCCGGCAGGCGCAGTTCGAAGACGCCGAACATGGCCAGGGCAAACAGGCTGAAGAAGGCTGCGAAGGGCACCAGAATCCAGGGCGACTGCAGCATGGCCTGCAGGTTGAGGCCGGCGCCGAACAGCCCCATCAGCGCGCCAAGCAGCGCATAGCAGGCCGCCATCGGCAATACGTAGGCGAGCGACAGAACCAGGCCACGGGAATTACTCGGGCGGCCGCGCAGCACCACGCCGGAGAGAATCGGCAGCATCGGTAGCACGCAGGGGGTAAAGGTCAGGCCCAGCCCGGCGAGGAAGAACAGAGCCAGGTCTTTCCAGTCCCAGCTCGCCGGCGCAGCAGCTCCATTCGCGGTGCCGGCGGGTACATCGCCAATCTCGATGAATTCGGTTTCTGGCGGATAGCACAGGCCCTTGTCAGCGCAGCCCTGGTAGCCGACCTGCAGGCGCAGTGGACGGTTGTCCGGGTTGTCCAGCGGCAGGCGCACATCGAGCACGCCGTAGTAGACCTCGGTGTCGCCGAAGAACTCGTCGTGCTTGGGCTTGCCGGGTGGCAGCTCGGGCGTGCCGAGTTGCAGATCCGCCGGTTCGACCTTGAAATTCAGACGGTGGCGGTACAGGTAATAGCCTTCGGTGGCGACGAAGCGCAGGGTCACGCTCTTGGCATCGCTGCTCACCAGGCTCAGCTTGAAGGCCTCGCGCACGGGCAGGAAGTCACTGCTGTTGTTCAGCGGCGCGCCCAGAGGCGCAGGCGCCGGGCGTTGATCCAGCAAGCTGGCGGCGGCGGGCAGGCTCAGGCAGAGCAGTAGCAGCGGAAGCAGCAGACGGCGCAGTGACATCGGACGACTATCTCGGCGAAAGGTGGCGGCATGATACCGGAAAGCTCCCGCCCACAGCGCCGTCGCCGCGCCGGGCTGTCGATTGCTGCGGATGGGCGGAGCCTTGGAAAGGCCGGTGCGCGACGAGTTCCCACGTGCGCCGTCTTGTCGCAGCCTGAGCCTGCTAAACGCGAAATGCCTGCACTGCCTCGTGCAACTGGCCGCCGAGTTGCAGCAGGCGCTCGCTCTCGTTGCGCCCGGTGGCGATGAGGCCGAGGTTGTCGTCGCCCAACTGGTGGATGCGTTCACCGTGCTCGCGAATCTCGCCGACCGCCTCGCTCTGCTGGGCCGTGGCTTCGGCGATGCGGGCCGCCATGCTGGCGATGGTACGGATGGCGGTGACGATCTCGTCCAGGGCGCCGTCCGCTGCCTCGGCCTTGCCTGCGGTGGCTTCGGCATGTTCCACCTGCTCGCGCATGGCGTGCACCGATTGCCGCGCGGCCGTCTGCAGGCGGCCGATGACATCCTGAATCTCGGCGGTGGCATGACCGGTGCGTTGCGACAGCGAGCGCACCTCGTCAGCGACCACGGCGAAGCCGCGGCCCGCTTCGCCGGCACGCGCCGCCTCGATGGCGGCGTTGAGCGCCAGCAGGTTGGTCTGTTCGGCGATACCACGAATCACCGTGAGCACGTTGCCGATGGTGGTGGTTTCCTCGGCCAGGCGCTCGATGGCCTGGGCGTTGCTCTGCACTTCGCCGACCAGCGCATGCAGGCCTTGCAGGCTTTCGCCGATGACGCGCTGGCCCTGACCCAGGGCCAGGTCGGCGGCTTGGCTGGCCTCGGCGGTCTGGCTGGCGTCGGCCGCGACCTGGCCGATGGTCGCTTCCAGTTCGCCCAGGGCGTCGCGGATCAGCGCGGTGTCGTTGGTCTGGTGCTGGGCGCTGCCGTGCAGGCCGCTGCTGAGTTCGGCAAGCGAGCGGCTGGCACCGGCGACTTCTCCCGCGTGGCCGTTGATAGTGCCCACCAGCTCCACCAAATAGCGCCGCAGGTGGTTGAGCGAGGCTTCGATGTCGCGCAGCTCACGAATGCGCGAGTCGATACCGATGGCGCTGGTGAAGTTGCCGCCAGCCCAGGCCGACAAGGCCGGCACCAGTTGCCCCAGCACGCGTGACAGGCGGCGCTGGATGCGGTCGATGATCAGTGCGATGAGCAGGATCAGACCGATCATCAGGCCCTGGATCACCCGTACCTCGGCCTGGATGCGTCCGTACTCGCCCTTGACCAGCGGCTCCAGTGCGGCCAGCGCCTGCTGCACTTCGGCGACCCGCGCACTGGTGGCCTTGGCCAGGCTCTGGCGCTGTTCGACCAGCTCGCGGGTGCGCTGCAATTCGCCCGGGTAGCGGCGCAGCAGTGAGCCAAGCTCGCGCTTGAGGGCGATGCCGCGATCCTCGGCCTGGCTTTGTTGTTCGCTGTCGTCGAGTCCGAGCATGGCGGCGAAGCCGTCACTGGCCGAGCTGGAGGCCTCTTCCACGCCGAGCAGCGGCAGTGCTTCCAGGCGCTCCACCTGCTGGCCGAGGGCGCCGAGCTCGCGCTCCACGTCGCTGATCAGTTCGCTGCGGCCCAGGCTGACGAACCGGTTGCGCGCATGCGCCAGGCGCAGCAGGCGGCTGCTGGCCTCGAACAGCGGCGCGCGGTAGGCCTCGGCCGGGCTGCCAGTGGCGCTGCCCGCGTATGCGGCGAGTTGACCCAGGTTGCCGCTCATTTCACGCTCGGCCTGTACCAGCAGCGCTTGCGGATCGCCGGCCAACTTGCCGGCGGCGAGCAGTTCGCTGGCGGTGAAGCGGCGCAGTTGTTCCAGGCTGGGGCGCAGCTCTTCGGCCAGTTGCGGGGGCAGCTCATCCAGTGCCTGGCCGAAATCCTCCATGGCTTGGGTGGCCGCGCTGTGCTGCACGGCATTGCCGCTGGCCAGATAGGCCTGGATGTTGTCTGCCACCTCATGCTGGAACTGCTGCGATAGCCCGAGGTAACGCTCCATCAGTTGCACGGGCTGTTGCAGGGCGCGTTGCGACCACCACAGCGTGGCCGCCAGCGCCACGCAAACGGTGACCAGCAGCAGTGTGTTGAGGTTGGTAAGCAGCTTGAGGCGCATGGCGGGCTCGATCGACGACTGAACGATGAGCCCTGAAGATATTTCAGATGCGTGACAGTCTTATGACGCTGTGCGCCCTGTCACAGTGCCATTCGTCACTCGGCGCGGTACAGCTCCACCCGATTACGCCCACCATGCTTGGCAACGTACAACGCCTCGTCGGCACGTTTGGACAGCGTGTTGCCGTCCAGGCCAGGCTCCAGCATGGCGATGCCGCAACTGAAGGTGCAGCTCAGATCCTGCGGTTGCGCGGGGTAGTGGATTTCGGCGAAGCGCTGGCGGATTTCCTCCAGCACCTTGAGCGCCGATTGCGCGTCGGTGTCGGGCAGCACCACGGCAAATTCCTCGCCACCGTAGCGGCCGATGTGGTCGGTCTTGCGCAGGCGCTGCTTGAGAAACAGGGCCAGGCCCTTGATCACACGGTCGCCCATGGGGTGGCCATAGGTGTCGTTGACCTTCTTGAAATGGTCGATGTCGAGCATGGCGAAGGCCAGCGGTTGCTCCTCGCGGCGGGCACGGAAGCAGGCGTCGTCGAGTAGTTGCAGGGTGTGGGTGTGGTTGTACAGACCGGTGAGGCTGTCGCGCACCATGCGCGCCTTGAGGTTGCGCGCGCGCGCCGCGCGGTTGCGCACGGTGGCGATCAGGTGGCGCGGCTTGATCGGCTTGGTGAGGAAGTCGTCGCCGCCCTCGCTCATGGCGTCGAGCTGCTTGTCGAGGTCGTCCTCGGCCGACAGATAGATGATCGGCACACTGACGTAACGGTCGTTATGGCGGATCACCTTGGCCAGCTCGGTGCCATTGCACTCGGGCATGTACATGTCGAGGATGATCAGATCCGGTTGGAACTCGGTCAGCGCATCCATGGCCAGGATGGGCTCGGTCAGCGTATGGGTGAGGATGCCGGCGCTGTTGAGCACGCGCTCGGTGTGAGTCGCCTGCGCCTTGGAGTCGTCGACGATCAGCACCTTGTACGGGTCGTACTGCACGACGTGAGTCAGCACTTCGATGCGCTCCAGCAGGCTGGACGCATCGAGCGAGCCGGTGAAGAACTCCTGGCCGCCGGCGCGTACCGCAGCCAGGCGGGTCGGCGTATCGGTATCGCAATGGCTGTAGAACAGCACCGGTATCTTGTGCTCCAGCCCCTGTTGCACGGCATTGGCGAGTTCCAGGCCCGCGCCGGCGAAATCCACGTCCATGACGATGGCGGCAGGGTGGCGCTCGCCCACGGCGGCCTTGAAGGCATCGGCATTGGCCAGAGCACGCGCGGCGAGGCCGAAGAACTCCAATTGTTGAGCCAGGCGCTCGGCGCGGTCACCGTCCTGCAGGGCCAGGTAGACCGGCTTGCGCAACGGCGGCAGGAAGGTCTGCTCGAAGTGGTCGCCATGGCGCAGGCCGGTGCGCGACAGGCGTTGCATGGTCTGGTTGAGCTGGGCGATCAAGTGGCTGTTGAGACGGCCACGGTTCTCGCCGACGGCGTCCAGGCTGTTGCAGATGCTTTGTGCCAGTTGACCGTGTTCGGCCTGCTCGAAGCGTTCGGCGTAACGCAACAGGCGCACCGTGGCCTCGCCGAGTTCGGCCATACCGGATTCGTTCCATTCGCTGCGTTGCAGGCGCTGCCAGACTTCCAGCACCTGGCGCGCCTGATGGATCACGCGCTGGGCGAAGTGATGTTTCAGGCGATCGCGACTGGGGTCTGGCAACTCGGTCATGGGGCCGACTTCCGGTGGCAAAAAGTGGTGGCTGGATGCTATCACTGGCGCCATGGTCATTGACATTGCCGTCGATCAATTGACGCCTCTATTTCTGTCGACTAGGCGACAAAAATGTAGATTTCTCATCCCGGCGGTAAGTTTGCCGCCTCGCCCTGCGCTTTGCCGTCTGCTTGCCTTATAGTGCGGAACGGGTCGCAACCCATGCCGGGGTTCGCGGTCGAACACATGAATTCGCTGATGAAAGGACACTGCCATGCTGGACTGGAAGAATCGTGCGACGCCCTCGGACGGCGGCACCGACACGGCCACCGGAGGCAGCCGCAGTGGCGGCAGCCTGATCGCTCGCGCACTGGGTGGCCTGGTTGGTGTCTACCTGCTGATCGCCCTGGTGGTGGGTTGGTACTGGAGTCAGGAGCCTGCCGCCTTCCAGGTGCAGCAGCACGCTCAGGCGGCCGCGCAGCAGGCCCAGCGCCAGTTGGTGACCGGCTACACCACGGTGGAAACCCTCAAGCAGGTGGCCTCCACGCTGCTCGACAAGCCCGGTGGCTACCTCTCCAACGACCTGGCCCCGCCCGGTCTGTGGCTGGACAACATGCCCAGCTGGGAATACGGCGTGCTGGTACAGGTGCGCGATTTCTCCCGGGCCTTGCGCAAGGACTTCTCGCGCTCGCAGTCGCAGTCCACGGAGAACACCGATCTGGCCAAGGCCGAGCCGCGCTTTCACTTCGATAACAAGAGCTGGGCGTTGCCGGCTTCCGAGTCCGAATACCGCGAAGGCATCAAGTCGCTGGATCGCTACCTGGCCGACCTGAGCCAGCAGAACGCGCAGTTCTATACCCGCGCCGACAACCTCAACAACTGGCTGGGTGATGCCGGTACTCGTTTGGGTTCGTTGTCCCAGCGGCTGTCCGCCAGCGTCGGTCAGGTACGTCTGAACGAGAGTCTGAAGGTCGGCAACGATGCCGAGGAGGCCGGTCTGGTCGGTGAGGGCGGGGTGTACGAGACGCCCTGGCTGCAGATCGACAACGTGTTCTACGAAGCCCGTGGTCAGGCCTGGGCGCTGGCGCATCTGCTGCGTGCCGTCGAAGTGGACTTCGCCGACGTGCTGGCGAAGAAGAACGCCACCGTCAGCGTGCGCCAGATCATCCGTGAGCTGGAGGCGGCGCAGGCGACCCTGTGGAGCCCGATGATCCTCAACGGCAGCGGCTACGGCATCCTCGCCAACCACTCGCTGGTCATGGCCAACTACATCTCGCGGGCCAACGCCGGCCTGATCGACCTGCGCCAGTTGCTGAGCCAGGGTTGATGGCGGCGATCTCGGCAGCCGAGGCGGCGCATCGCGCGGCCTCGGATCAGGAGCGCGTGGCCTGGGTCGATGAGCATGACCAGCCGCTCGGCGGCGTTTCCCGCGTCGAGTTGCGCGAGCGCCGGCTGATCGGTCGCGGCACCTATATCTTCCTGTTCAACTCGGCCGGTTTGCTGTGCGTGCATCAGCGTACCCTGAGCAAGGCGCTGTACCCAGGCTACTGGGACGTAGCGGCGGGCGGTATGGTGCTCGAAGGTGAGGACTATCGCCTGTCTGCCGAGCGTGAGCTGGCCGAGGAACTGGGCATCGTCGACGCCGAGCTGGTCGAGCATGCGCACTTTTTCTATGACGCGCCGGAAAGCCGGCTGTGGTGCATGGCTTACTCGGCGGTCTCCGATGCGCCGCTGCTGTTGCAGCCGGAAGAGGTGCTGGAGGCGCGCTTCATCAGTATCGACCAGGCGCTGGAGGAGACCCGTCGTCTGCCCTATTGCCCGGATTCGCTGGCGGCGCTGGAGCGCTACTTAAACAGGCCGCTCGCAGCCGGCTGAGCTGCGCAAGCCGCAGGGCGGGGGCAACCCGCCGTTTTTGTTGTGGCGGGTTGCACTCGCCCTACCGGTTGCGTCGCCAAAGTGCCGCACAATGACGCAAATCCATACTTAGCAAGTGCGGCCTTTGCCGTTACACTGCGCGGCCTTTTCAGCGGACGTCTGTCCGCTAGCGCTGCCCCTGCCTGAGTGGGGCTTCGCGGTCGACTGAGGTCGGCCAGTCGCTATCCTGACCCCTACGAGGACAAGCCGGTGGTCAAGAAAGCCTCTTCATTTTCCGCCTTGAGCGGTCTCGTCTACTCCACCGATGGCGGTCGCCATTGCCCGGATTGCAACCAGCCGGTGGATGCCTGTATCTGCAAGCAGACGCATATCCCGGAAGGCGACGGCATTGCCCGTGTACGCCGTGAAACCAAGGGCCGTGGCGGCAAGACCGTCACCACGGTGAGCGGCGTGCCGCTGGCCGAGGAGCCGCTCAAGGAACTGGCCAGCGCGCTGAAGAAGCGCTGCGGCACCGGCGGTGCGCTCAAGGAAGGGATCATCGAGATCCAGGGCGACCACGTCGAGCTGCTGCTCGCCGAACTGAGCAAGCGCGGCTTTACCGCGAAGAAGTCCGGCGGCTGACGCCCCCTTTTCTAAACTTCGATGACGCTCATGCGGTCAACCGCCGAGCAAACGTCATCTTGCCTTCATCATTTCTAAACTGGCCGCCAGCAAGGTCAGGCTTTTCTCATGGGAGAACCCGATGTCCGCACGACGCACCCGCAAAGACGACGGCAGCCAGTGGACTGTAGCCGATAGCCGCAGTGTCTATGGCATTCGCCACTGGGGTGCCGGCTACTTTTCGATCAACGATGCCGGTCGTGTCGAGGTGCGCCCCAACGGCCCTGACAGCCAGCCCATCGACCTCAGCCAGCAGGTCGACGAACTGCGTCAGAGCGGCCTGTCGCTGCCGCTTTTGGTGCGCTTCCCGGACATCCTGCAAGATCGCGTACGGCGCCTGACCGGCGCCTTCGACGCCAGCATCCAGCGCCTGGAATACCAGAGCCGCTACACCGCCCTGTACCCGATCAAGGTCAACCAGCAGGAGGCGGTGATCGACAACATCATCGCCACGCAGGATGTCTCCATCGGCCTCGAAGCCGGCTCCAAGCCCGAGCTGCTGGCCGTGCTGGCGCTGGCGCCGAAGGGCGGCACCATCGTCTGCAACGGCTACAAGGATCGCGAGTTCATCCGCCTGGCGCTGATGGGGCAGAAGCTCGGCCACAACGTGTTCATCGTCATCGAGAAGGAATCGGAAGTCGCCCTGGTGATCGAGGAGGCCGCCGAACTCAAGGTCGCCCCGCAGATCGGCCTGCGCGTTCGCCTGTCTTCGCTGGCATCCTCCAAGTGGGCCGACACCGGCGGCGAGAAGTCCAAGTTCGGCCTGTCCGCCGCGCAGCTTCTCTCGGTGGTCGAGCGCTTCCACGCGGCCGGGCTGGATCAGGGCATCCGGCTGCTGCACTTCCACATGGGCTCGCAGATCGCCAACATCGCCGACTACCGCAAGGGTTTCCGCGAGGCCATCCGTTACTACGGCGAGCTGCGCGCCATGGGCCTACCAGTCGACCACATCGACGTCGGCGGCGGTCTCGGCGTGGACTACGACGGCACCCATTCGCGTAATGCCAGCTCGATTAACTACGACATGCAGGACTACGCCGATGCCGTGGTCGACATGCTCAAGGAATTCTGCGACCGCCAGGAAATCCCCCATCCGCACATCTTCTCCGAGAGCGGTCGGGCGATGACCGCGCACCACGCCGTGTTGCTGGTGCAGGTGACCGATGTGGAGCGGCACAACGACAAGGTGCCGGAGATCGACCCGGATGTGGAGCAACCGGAGGTGTTGCGCTGGCTGATCGAGCTGCTCGACGACAGCGACCCGGAAATGGTCGCCGAGACCTACTGGCGCGCTACCCACTACATCGAGGAAGTGGCCGCGCAGTATTCCGCCGGCAAGCTGAGCCTGGCGCAGAAGGCGCTGGCCGAGCAGTGCTACTTCGCCATCTGCCGTCGTCTGTACAACCAGCTCAAGGCGCGTCAGCGTTCGCACCGTGCCGTGCTCGACGAGCTCAACGACAAGCTCGCCGACAAGTACATCTGCAACTTCTCGGTGTTCCAGAGCCTGCCGGACACCTGGGCCATCGGCCAGATCCTGCCGATCCTGCCGCTGTCGCGTCTGGACGAAGAGCCGCTGCGTCGCGCCGTGCTGCAGGACCTGACCTGCGACTCCGACGGCAAGATCCGCCAGTACGTCGACGAGCAGTCCATCGAGACCAGCCTGCCGGTGCACGAGGTTCGCGAAGGTGAGGATTACGTGCTGGGCATCTTCCTGGTCGGCGCCTATCAGGAAATCCTCGGCGACATGCACAACCTGTTCGGCGACACCGACTCGGTGAACATCTACCAGGCCGCCGATGGCAGCGTGGTGCATGCCGGCATCGAGACCCACGACACCATCGAGGACATGCTGCGTTACGTGCACCTGTCGCCCGAGGAGTTGATGACCCACTACCGCGACAAGGTGGCCAGCGCCAAGATCAGCACGCGTGAGCGTACCCAGTTCCTCGACGCGCTGCGCCTGGGCCTGACCCGTTCGTCCTACCTGTCGTCGTGAGCCCCGGTCGCGGGCGCTTCAGTGCACGCTGAGGTGCCCGCCAAGGCTCAGCCAATCACGCCGTAGCCGCGCGCCATCAGCACGGCCAGTAGCGGCATCACCAGCAACAGCAGCAACTCCAGGCGGATGCACCAGGTCACCAGGCGTACCTGGCGCGGGCTTGGCGTGGGCGCCTGGCCGGCCTGCAGGGTGTTGCGCCAGTTGAAGAACACCCAGGTCGGCAGAATCGACAGCAGGGCAATCAGGATGAACAGGCCCACCTTGGCGTGGAACAGGCTGTTGCCCAGGTAGTAGGCAGCGCCCTTGCCGAACCACAGTACTCGCGCCACGCCAGTCAGCAGCACCACACCGGCGCAGATGCCGTAGGCGATGTCGGTGATCATCAGGCTGCGGGCGCGCGGGATGTCCAGTGGCGCCTTGAACAGCACGTGTTCGATGCTGAGCAGGGCGAACAGGGCGAAGATCGCGATGAAGTGCAGGTAGGCAAAAAACGCCGTGGCCATGTGGGCTCCTTGGTCGAGGCTGTTCAGGTGGCCAGTTCGCTGCGGTTGCGACCACCGTTCTTGGCACGATACAGCGCCTGGTCGGCGCGCTTGAGAGCATCGCCACTGTCTTCGCCGCTGTCCAGCAGGGTGCAGCCAAGGCTGACGGTCTGCTGCAGTTCGGCGTCGTCGAGGGTGATCGGCAGTTCGGCGATGGCCAGGCGAACGCGCTCGGCGATCTGCAGCAACTCCTTGGCTCCGTGCACCTGGGTGAGGATGACGAATTCCTCGCCGCCGTTACGCGTCACCACGTCCTGCGGCCTGACCGCCGCACTCATACGCCTGGCGCTCTCCCACAGCACACGGTCGCCGCCATCGTGGCCATGGCGGTCGTTGACCTGTTTGAAGTGATCGAGGTCGCAGTAGATCAGCCCCAGATGCAGGCCGCTGCGTTCGGCTGCCGCTCGTTGCAGGGGCAGAAAGTGCAGCAGCCCGGCGCGATTCCACAGTTGGGTCAGTGGGTCGAGCATGCCTTTGCGCTGTTCGCGGTCGAGAGCGTCGCGCAGTTCCTGCGCTTGCTGCGAGCTGTGTTGCAGGCGCAGATAGCCCTCGGCCAGGTAAGCCAAATCGCGTAGCTGGCATTTCTGCCGGGCATTGAGTCGTCGCACGTTCGGGTCGGCCAGGCACAGGGTGCCCAGCGGCATACCGCTGACGTCGTGCAGTGGCCAGCCGGCATAGAAGCGCGCGCCGGGGTTGCTCTTGGCCAGGTCAGTGCCGGCGAAGCGCGGATCCGTCTCGCTGTCCTCGATCAGCAGCGGCATGTCGGCCAGTACCGCATAGTAGCAATAGGAGATGTCACGGGAAGTCTCTGCCACTTCCAGACCCTGGCGACTCTTGAACCACTGGCGATCGCGGTCGACCAGGCTGATCAGCGCGGTTTTCACGCCGAACAATTCACGAGCCAGGCGGGTGATCGCATCCAGGCAGGGGTCGGCTGGCGTGTCGAGCACTTCCAGACGATCCAGGGCTGCCTGGCGTTCGGCTTCATTTGCGGGCACGGGCACGCTGAGCATGGGCGATCTCTCCTTCTGCTGGCGGGGGGAGCCACAGGTCGCGGTGACTCAAACTCCAAGCATAGCCAGCCAATACCAGACTTCGCAGGCACATGAAGGCGAGAAAGGCCAGCCACAGGCCGTGATTGCCCAGGCCCAGCAGCAGCCAGGCCAGCGGCAGGCTCAGTGCCAGGGCGATGAGCATGGCATCGCGCATCTCCCGGGCGCGGGTGGCGCCGATGAACAGACCGTCGAGCAGGTAGCTCCACACTGCCAGCAGCGGTAATACGGCCAGGTAGGGCAGGAACTGCGAGGCGTGTTCACGCACCTCGGCAATGTCGGTGAGCAGGGCGACGAAGGCGTGCCCGCCGATCAGGAAGAACAGGGCGAAGCCGGCGCTGGCCAGCACCGACCAGGTGCCGGCTACCAGCAGCGAGCGACGCAGGGCGGTGCGGTCGCGTGCGCCGAGGGCATGCCCGCACAGCGCTTCGACTGCATGGGCCAGGCCGTCCAGGGCATAGGCGGTCAGGGTCAGGCCGTTGAGCAGCAGGGCATTGGCCGCCACCGTGGCATCACCCAGACGCGTGCCCTGCACGGTGATCAGGAAGAACACCAGTTGCAGCGCCAGGGTGCGGATGAAGATATCGCGATTGACCGCCAGCAGCGGCCGCCAGTTGCTCCAGCGGCGCAATGCGGCCAGGTCGAGCTTGCCGGGGTAACGCCTGAGCGCGCCGCGAGCCAGCCACAGGCCGAGCAGCGCACCACTCCATTCGGCGATGACCGAGGCCCAGGCCGCACCCGCCACGCCCCATTCCAGCCCGAGCACGAAGAGCAGATCCAGCGTCACGTTGAGCAGGTTGGCGGTGAGCAGAATGGCCAGCGGGCCACGCGCGCTTTGCGTGCCGAGCAACCAGCCAATCAGCGCGTAGGTCGCCAGGCTGGCGGGCAGGCCGAACAGACGGATCTGGAAATAGTCGCGGGCCAGTCGATCCAGCTCGGCCGAAGGTTGCATCAGGCTCAGCGCGGCGCTGCTGAATGGAATGGCCAGCAGGCTCAACAGCAGGGCGAGCAGTACGCCGAGGCCCAACCCCTGCAGTAGCACCTGGCGCAAGGCACCGCCGTCCTCGCGGCCTGCCGCCTGGGCGGCGAAGCCGGTGCTGCCCATGCGCAGAAAACCCATGGCCCAGGTCAGCAGGGTGTAGAGGCTGCCGCCGACCGCCACCGCCGCCAGTTGGTGGGCGTGCGGCAGATGGCCGACCACGGCGGTATCGACCAGCGCCACCATCGGTACCGAGAGATTGGAGAGGATCATCGGCGCGGCCAGTGCCCAGACCTTGCGCTGGGTTGGGGCGTGGCGCCAGGCGTCGAGCAGGGCGGACATGGGCGGCTCCGGCAAAACGCCGATTATAGGCACGGGCGGGCTGTCGGCCGAGTGTGCGCGGCTTGGCGTATTCGTCGGTTGGCGCCTTCGGTGCATGGGCGCTCGGCTATAGTATCGCCTCCCGCGCCCCCTTCTCCCGGAGCCTGCAATGCCGAACAAAGGACTGCTTCTGGCCCTGGCCCTGAGCCTGCTCAGTGCCTGTGATTCCTCCCAGTCGCCCGCTACCGTGACCGGTTCTTCGCCTGCCGCCGAGCAGCCGCAGGCAGCGAAGCCGGCGGTCGACCGCGCTGCGCTGGCCAAACGCTATGCCGGTCGCGAGCTGGAAGTGGTGGATGTCTCCGAAGTGCAGCTCGACGGCGCCAGTGCGCTGTCGGTGACCTTCTCCGTACCGCTGGATCCGGATCAGCGGTTCGCCGAGCGTTTGCACCTGGTCGACAGCAAGGACGGCAAGGTCGATGGCGCCTGGGAGCTGACCGATGGCCTCAACGAGCTGCGTCTGCGCCACCTGGAACCCAAGCGCAAGCTGGTGCTGACCATCGACTCGGGCCTTGCCGCGATCAATGGCAGCAAGCTGGCGGCCGAACACGTCAGCCGCTTCGAAACCCGTGACCTGCAGGCCAGCGTCGGCTTCGCCAGCCGTGGCTCGCTGCTGCCCACGCGCCTGGCCGAGGGCCTGCCGGTGATCGCGCTGAACGTCGACAAGGTCAACGTCGAGTTCTTCCGTATCAAGCCCGAGGCGCTGCCGCGTTTCCTCTCGCGCTGGGGCCGTTCCAGCAACCTCGATACCTGGGAGGCCAGCGAGCTGCTGCCCCTGGCTGATCTGGTCTATGGCGGTCGCTTCGACCTCAACCCGGCGCGCAACACCCGTGAAACCCTGCTGCTGCCCATCGCCGGGCTGGAGCCCTTCAAGCAGCCTGGGGTCTACCTGGCGGTGATGCGCCAGGCCGGCAGCTACAGCTACTCGCAACCGGCGACGCTGTTTTCCCTGAGCGATATCGGCCTGTCCGCGCACCGCTACCGCGACCGTCTGGATGTCTTCACCCAGGCGCTGGAAGGTGGCAAGGCGCAGTCCGCCGTGCAGCTCGAACTGCTCGATGGCGATGGAGCCTTGCTGGCCGAAGGCAAGACCGACTCCGCCGGCCACGCACAGTTGCCGCTGCCGGCCAAGGCCGAGGTGTTGCTGGCCAGGCAGGACGAACAGACCAGCCTGCTGCGCCTGAACGCGCCGGCGCTGGATCTGGCCGAGTTCGACATCACCGGTCCTGCGGCCCATCCGCTGCAGTTCTTCGTGTTCGGCCCGCGCGACCTTTATCGTCCGGGCGAGACCGTACTGCTCAACGGCCTGCTGCGTGATGTCGATGGCAAGCCGGTGAAGGACCAGCCGGTCAGCGTCGAGGTGCGCCGCCCGGATGAGCAGATCAGCCGCAAGTTCGTCTGGAACGCCGCCGAGGATGGCCTCTATCAATACCAGCTGCCGCTGGCCGAGGAGGCGCCGACCGGTCGCTGGCAACTGCTGCTCGACCTGGGTGACGGTAATCCGCAGGTCTACGAATTTCTCGTCGAGGACTTCCTGCCCGAGCGCATGGCGCTGGAACTCAAAGGCCAGGACAGCCCCATCGCCCCGGCAGACGAGGCGCACTTCAGCGTCACCGGGCGTTACCTCTATGGCGCCCCGGCGGCTGGCAATCGCCTGTCCGGGCAGCTCTATGTGCGGCCGCTGCGCGAGGCGGTGGCCAGCCTGCCGGGCTATCAGTTCGGCGACATCACCGAAGCGGAATTGAGCCAGGATCTGGAACTGGACGAGCAGAGCCTCGACGACCAGGGGCACGCCACGCTGACGCCCGAGAATCGCTGGGCCGATGCCCGCTCGCCGCTGCGCCTGATCCTCCAGGCCAGCCTGCAGGAGTCCGGTGGCCGACCGATCACCCGTCGCGTAATCCAGCCCGTGTGGCCGGCCGAACGCCTGCCTGGGGTACGTGGCGTGTTCGAGGGCGAACAGGTCGATGCCGACAGCCTGGCCGAATTCGAGGTGTTGGTGGCCGATGCCGCCGGCAACAAACTGGCCGCCGACAACCTCAATGTGCGCCTGGTGCGCGAGCGCCGCGATTACTTCTGGAGCTTCTCCGACGGCGAAGGCTGGCGTCACAACTACAACGAGAAATTCCTTACCCTCAGCGACGAGCCGCTCAAGATCGAGGCGGGCGGTACTGCCAAGGTCAGCTTCCCGGTGGAGTGGGGGCCGTATCGGGTCGAGGTGGTGGACAACCAGACCGGCCTGGTCAGCAGCCTGCGCTTCTGGGCCGGCTACCGCTGGCAGGACAATGCCGACGGCGGCGCGGTACGCCCGGATCAGGTCAAGCTGGCCCTGGACAAGCCCGGTTATGCGGCAGGCGATGTGGCCAAAATCACCGTCACCCCGCCGGCTGCCGGCAATGGTTATCTGCTGGTCGAGTCCAGCGAAGGCCCATTGTGGTGGCAGGAAATCAGCGTGCCGGCAGAAGGTAAAACCTTCGAGCTGCCCATCGATGAGAAATGGGCGCGCCATGACCTGTACCTCAGCGCCCTGGTGATTCGCCCTGGCGAGCGCAAGGCGCAGGTCACGCCCAAGCGTGCCGTTGGCCTGCTGCACCTGCCGCTGGATCGCGCGCCGCGCAAGCTGGCGGTGAGCCTGCAGGCACCTGAGAAGATGCGGCCCAAGCAGCCGCTGAAGGTCAAGGTCGTGGCGCGCAATGCCGACGGCAGCATCCCCGACGGCAGCATCCCCGACAAGGTGCATGTACTGGTCGCTGCGGTGGACGTGGGCATCCTCAACATCACCAGCTTTGCCACGCCCGATCCCTTCGCCAGCTTCTTCGGGCGTAAGGGCTATGGCGCCGACCAGATGGATATCTACGGCCAACTGATCGAGGCCCAGGGCCGCCTCGCCAGCCTGGCCTTCGGTGGCGATGCCGGTCTGGAGGCCGGGGGCAAGCGCCCGGATACCAGCGTGCTGATCGTTGCCCAGCAGAGCGAAGCGCTGAAGCTGAACGAGCAGGGCGAGGGTGAAGTCAGCCTGGACATCCCCGACTTCAATGGCGAGTTGCGCCTGATGGCGCAGGCCTGGAGTGACGAGCGCTTCGGTGTGGCCGAGGCGAAGACGGTGGTGGCTGCGCCGCTGATCGCCGAGCTGTCGATGCCGCGCTTCCTTGCCGGGGGCGACGAAACCACCCTGGCGCTGGACGTCACCAACCTCTCCGGCGCCGAACAGAAACTCGACGTGCAGCTCGATGTCAGCGGCCAACTGCGCCTGCTCGGCAACGCGCAGGCGCCGCTGAGCCTCAAGGATGGTCAGCGCACCACCTTGCGCATCCCGGTGCGCGCCGAGGGTGGCCTGGGGCAGGGGCATATCCAGGTCAAGGTGCAGGGGCTGAGCCTGCCCAACGAGCAGTTCGGCAGCTTCAGCCGCGACTGGACGCTGGGCGTGCGCCCGGCCTATCCGGCGCAGTTGCAACACTTCCGCGCGGTACTCAACGAGGGCGAGCCGTGGAGCCTGCCGTCGGGCACCCTTAGCCAGTTCGAACCGGCCGGGCTGGAGGCGGTGCTGGCACTGTCGAGCCGCCCACCGCTCAACCTCGGCGAGCAGATCCGTGCGCTCAAGGCCTACCCCTACGGCTGCCTGGAGCAGACCACCAGTGGCCTGTATCCCTCGCTCTATGCCGATGCCGCCAGCCTCAAGCAACTCGGCCTGGAAGGCGAGCCGGACGAGCAACGGCGCAAGAGCATCGAGCTGGGCATCGAACGCCTGCTCGGCATGCAGCGCTACAGCGGTGGCTTCGGCCTGTGGAGCGCCGAGAGCGAGGAGGAGTACTGGCTCACCGCCTATGTCACCGACTTCCTCCTGCGGGCCCGTGAACAGGGCTTCGGTGTGCCCAACGAGGCGCTGAAAAAGGCCACGGATCGGCTGCTGCGCTACCTGCAGCAGAGCAGCCTGATCGAGGTCAGCTACAGCGACGACAACGCGCACACCCGCTTCGCCGTGCAGGCCTATGCCGGCTACGTTCTGGCGCGCAGCCAGCAGGCGCCGCTGGGGACGTTGCGCAGCCTGTTCGAGCGCCGCAGCGAGGCGCGCTCCGGTTTGCCGCTGGTGCAACTGGCTGCCGCACTAAAACTCATGGGCGATGCACCGCGTGCCGACCAGGCACTGGCCCAGGGGCTCACCCTGCAGCGCGATGGTGAGCGCTGGATGGCCGACTACGGCAGCGCCCTGCGTGATCAGGCACTGATCCTCGCCGTGCTGGAGGAAAACGACATGGCCGCCGGGCAGCGTGAACAGCGCCTGTTCGACCTGGCCGACGAGCTGGCAGGCCAGCGCTGGCTGTCGACCCAGGAGCGCAACGCGCTGTTCCTCGCCGGGCGCGGCATCCTCGGCAAGCCTGAACAGGCCTGGAGCGCCAAGCTTGCCAGCGGCGCCTTCCAGTTCGACCTGAGCAATCTGCAGCCCGGCATCAAGCTGGAGCGTGCCGAACTGGGCGAGCCGTTGAGTGTGAGCAATGCCGGCAGCAGCCCCCTGTATCAGCAACTGACCCTGTCCGGTTACCCGAGCCAGGCGCCGCGCGCAGGTGGCGAGAACCTCAGTATCGAGCGCGAATACCTCGGCATGGATGGCCGTCCGCTCGATCTGCAGCGCCTGGATAGCGGCGAACTGGTGCTGGTGCACTTGGCTATCCGGGCCAAGCAGCGTGTGCCCGATGCCCTGGTGGTGGACTTGCTGCCGGCCGGTCTGGAGCTGGAGAACCAGAACCTGGCGCAGAGCGCGGCGAGCCTCGACGACGCGGGCAGCAACGTCAAGGAGTGGAGCCAGGCGATGCAGAACGCGCGAATCAAGCACCAGGAGTTTCGTGGCGACCGCTACGTTGCGGCGGTGGACGTGGACAGCTACGACACCACGCACCTGCTGTACCTGGCCCGCGCTGTCACCCCGGGCAGCTACCGGGTGCCGCCCCCGCAGGTGGAGTCGATGTACCGGCCGAGTTGGCAAGCGCTTGGCAGTGCGCCGCAGGGGATGGTGGTGCGCGGGCGGTAAAAAGCTTCCCTCTCCCCCAGCCCCTCTCCCGCAAGCGGGAGAGGGGAGCAATATGGCACGCGCCTGAAACATGGCACGGCCAGCCCCCTCTCCCATTTATGGGAGAGGGTTGGGGAGAGGGCAAACCCGGTTCAAGGAGGAGCCATGACCCTACTCGACAACGCCAAGCGCTTGCGCCGCGACATGACCGATGCCGAGCAACGGCTCTGGTATCACTTGCGTGCTCATCGCTTCCTTGGCTTGAAGTTCAAACGGCAGAAACCCATTGGCCCCTATATCGTCGATTTCGTCTGCACCGAACGCTGTCTGGTCATCGAGCTGGACGGCGGACACCATCAGCAGCAGGCAGAGTACGACCACCAACGTGACGGTTATCTACAGGGGCGTGGCTATCGTGTGCTGCGTTTCTGGAATCATCAGGTACTGGCGGAAACCGAGGCCGTACTTGAGCAGATTCGCCTTGAAATCGACTAGCAAGAGCTGTGAATGTTGCCACGAGGCTTTGCAAAACACCGATCCGCACCCCTCTCCCATTTGTGGGAGAGGGGGTGGGGGAGAGGGCATTGCATGCGCCGCCTAACTCGCCGCTGGCTACCGATCCTCCTGCTCCCCCTGTCCCTGCTCTGGCTCGCCGACCGCCTCTTCCCGCTGCCGCTACCCGAGGATGATCTGGCCCGTGTGGTGCTGGCCGAGGACGGCACGCCGCTGTGGCGTTTCGCCGATCGCGACGGCGTCTGGCGCTACCCGGTGACACCCGACGAAGTGTCGCCCTATTACCTCGACGCGCTGCTGACCTACGAGGATCGCTGGTTCCGCCAGCATCCGGGCATCAACCCGCTGGCGCTGGGCCGGGCAGCCTGGCAGAACCTCAGTGGCGGGCGCGTGGTGTCCGGTGGCAGCACGCTGTCGATGCAGGTGGCGCGCCTGCTCGACCCACACTCGCGCGACCTGCCCGGCAAGCTCAAGCAGCTCTGGCGTACCGCGCAACTGGAGTGGCATCTGTCCAAGGATGAAATCCTCGCGCTGTACCTCAACCGTGCACCCTTCGGCGGCACGCTGCAGGGCGTGGCGGCGGCAAGCTGGAGCTACCTGGGCAAGCCGCCGAGCCAGCTCACCCGTGCCGAGGCGGCGCTGCTCGCGGTGCTGCCGCAAGCGCCCAGCCGCTTGCGCCCGGATCGCCACCCCGAACGCGCCCAGGCCGCGCGCGACAAGGTCTTGCGACGTTTGGCCGAATTCCAGGTCTGGCCGCAGGCGCAGGTCGACGAAGCGCTGGAGGAGCCAGTGCTACTCGCCACGCGTCGCGAGCCGAGCCTGGCGCCCTTGCTGGCGCGCCGGCTGAACCGTCCCGGTAGCCCGCCGCTGATCCGAACCACCCTCGATGCCTCGCTGCAACTGCGCCTGGAAGACCTGCTGCTGGGCTGGCGCGCACGCCTGCCTGAGCGCACCTCGGCCGCCATTCTGGTGGTCGAGCACGAGAGCATGGCGGTGCGCGCCTACCTGGGCTCGGTGGATATCGCCGACACTGCCCGCTTTGGTCATGTCGACATGGTGCGGGCGCTGCGTTCACCCGGTTCGACGCTGAAACCCTTTCTCTACGGCCTTGCCCTGGATGCCGGGATGATTCATTCCGAGTCGCTGCTGCAGGATGTGCCGCGACATTACGGCGACTACCGTCCCGGCAACTTCGCCGCTGGTTTTAGCGGCCCGGTGTCGGCCAGTGAAGCCCTGGCCACTTCGCTCAACCTGCCGGCCGTACAACTGCTCGAGGCCTACGGGCCGAAGCGTTTCGCCGGTGAGCTGCGCGGTGCCGGCCTGCCGATTCGTCTGCCAGCCCTGGCCGAGCCCAACCTGGCGATGATCCTCGGGGGTGGCGGCACGCGCCTGGAGGCGCTGGTCGGCGGTTACAGCGCCTTTGCCCGCGGCGGCATGGCCGCGCGCCCGCGCCTGCAGCCGAGCGAGACGCTGCGTGAGCGGCGGCTGTTGTCGCCAGGCGCGGCCTGGATCATCCGCCGTATTCTCAGCGGCCAGGCCCGCCCGGATCGCGACCCGCGCGCGCAACTGGCGCAGCGTCCCAGCCTGGCCTGGAAGACCGGCACCAGCTATGGCTTTCGCGATGCCTGGGCGATTGGCGTTGGCCCGCGTCACCTGATCGGCGTGTGGATCGGTCGGCCGGACGGCACGCCGGTGCCAGGCCAGTTCGGTCTGGCCTCCGCCGCGCCCCTGCTGCTGCAGGTGCACGACCTGCTGGTCGGCCGCGACAGCCAGCGCGGCCTGGCCCCCCCCGCTGATCCGCAACCGCCAACGGTCGGTGTCGCGGCGATCTGCTGGCCACTGGGCCAGCCCATGAACCGGGACGATGCCAATTGCCGCCGCCAGCGCTTCGCCTGGACGCTGGATGGCACCACACCGCCGACGTTGCTGGCTGCCGATCAACCCTTGGGCAGCGGCCTGCGCGAGCGCTATTGGGTGAATGCCGAGGGCTTGCACGTTGCGCCGGAATGCCCCGGCGCCGAGCCCCATGAGCTGGTGCTCTGGCCGGCGCCGCTGGAGCCCTGGCTGCCACGCCGCGAGCGGCGTGTCGCGCGCCTGCCCGCCAGCGATCCCGCGTGCCCGCCGCCGCGCAGTACGCAACTGGCGCCATTGACCATTGTCGGCGCGCGTGAGGGTGATCGCCTGCGCCGCCCACAGGGCCTTGGCGAGCCCTTGCGTCTGAGCCTGTCGACGCTGGGCGGTAGCGGCCGGCGCTGGTGGTTCGTCGATGGCGAGCCGCAGGGCGAAACCAGCGCCGATGCTCCGTTCACCCATGCCTTCGCGCCCGGGCAGCACCAACTCAGCGTGCTGGACGAGGGTGGCAATACGGCCAGGCTGGCGTTCAGCGTCGGCCCCTGAGTCAGCTTTCGGAAATCACCAGGCGATTGCGACCTTCCCGTTTGGCGCGGTACAGCGCGCCATCGACCCGTGAGAAGAAGGCATCGGCGTCGCGATCCAGGCGGTTGTCGAAGCTGCCCACGCCAAGGCTGGTGGTAAGGTTCAGGCGTTGCTCATCCAGCTGCAGACCGTCCTGCTCCAGGCCCTGACGGAAGCGCTCGGCCAGCTCCAGCGCCTGCTGCAACGGCGTGCTCGGTAACAGCACGCCGAACTCTTCGCCACCCAGGCGCAGCAGGGCATCGCCGTCGCGCCGGAAGATTTCGCGCATGCGCTCGGCAAAGGCGCTCAGGCAGACATCGCCGCCCATATGGCCGTGCGCATCGTTGATCTTCTTGAAATGATCGATGTCCAGCAGCACCAGCGACAGCGGCTCGTTCTGGCGTTGCGCATTGGCCACCAGACTGGGGAACAGGTTGTTGAACTGGTAGCGGTTGCCCAGTTGGGTCAGCGTATCGGTACGGCTGAGCAGGTCGAGGCGCGTCTGCTGCTCCAGCAGCTTCACCTCCAGAGCCAGAGTGGCATGGTATTCACGGTGATTACGGCCAAGCACCAGTACCAGATAGGCCAGATAGAAGCTCAGGGTCAGCAGCAGGGTGTGGCGGTTTTCCCAATCCAGTGCCATGAGGATCAGCCCTGGCAGGTACAGCAGCGCCAGTGCGAGCAGGGCACGGCCGCGGCGCATGGCGAAGTTGAAGGTCATCGCGGTGCTGAAGGCCACCGTGGCCAGGGTCGTGATCAGCTCCGAGTCGTTGTATTCGTCACGGTACAGCGCCCAGGCATGGGCCTGGCCCCAGCACAGGGCGGTCAGCAGAATCAGCCCCCAGTGATGGTCGAGCCAGCGTTGCAATTGCTCTGGCGTGGTGAGCCCTTTGGGGCGGTGCATCAGGCGGGCCGCCAGCAGGCCGGCGAAGGTGACGATGCCAAGCAGGCCGCTGCCGATGACCTGGGCCGGTGAGTCACTGAAGACCCAGGTCAGCAGCCAGGCCAGCAGGTAGAAGAAACCGCCCAGGCGAGTGCGGACGTGGGTATCGTCCACCTCGCGCCACAGGGCGAATGTCATGGGCTGGCGCGGTACTTCGGCGTCGGTCATGGTGGTTGGCCTGCCATCGTTGGCGGCCGGCTGCGGGCCGTCGCAAGCGACGTCAAACCCTTCTCCCGCAGGTTTTTGTGATCACAGATGTGTATGCCGAGCATAGCGTCTTTTGGAGGCGAGTGAGCCAGCGGATTGCCAGCATTTTTCGACCGTCCGTCAGCCGTTTGAACCGGCACGCGTGGCTGGATATGTTGCGATGGCCGCTCCTGATGCGAGAGTCGGTAAGCGGCCTGCTCAGGAACGATGCAGGTTTCAGCGCGGTGGATACTGCGAGAGTACCTGGGTCACGGTTTCACGGATCGCCCGCCCCCGTTCGGCGGGGCTGGGTGCCTGGCTGCGCATGATCTGCTCGCCGCTGCCGCGCCAGACCAGCTTGCCGTCCTTGGCGTCGTAGAGATCGATCTGCAGGGTGGCGACCTTGTAGTCCACGCGGCGCGTTTCGGTGAAGGCCGGGCCGCCCCAGTAACCTCCCCAATAGCCGCCCCAGCCACCGCCGTACTGGGTGGTGATCTGATCCTGGCGCTGGTCGACGATCAGCATGACCTGCACCTTGAGGTCGCCCTGGCCGTCGCTGGCCTGGCGCAGCCCGCGCTGCTCGAGCTGGTCGTTCACCGCCTGGCTGATGCGTTGTTCGGTGAGGTCGCTCTTGAGGCGGGCGTCGTCGGGTTGATAGAGCAGCTTGTCACTCATCCAGCTCCAGCTGCGATAGGTGGCGAAGTCGCGGCTGGGGTCGAAGTCGCGCTCCAGGCTGATGCTGGCGCAGCCGCTCAGCAGCAGGACGAGAAGCAGGCAGGGCAGGGTACGCATGCTGAACTCCTGGCGATCAGTGGGGCGGGTAACCGTTGAGTGCCGCGCGAATGGCCGCACGCATGGCTTCGGCCTGGGCGCTCTGATCCTTGCCGGCCAGGGCTTCGCCGCTGCCTGACCAGACCACCTGGCGGTCACGTGGGTCGATCAGTTCGAGGCGCACCACCGCGACCTTCTCTTCATAGGTACGGACGATGGGCGTGCTGCCCCAGGCGCCGTAATGCCGCCCCCAGGGGCCGCCGCCGTAATAGGCGCCAGCGTCGTCCTGATACTGGCGCAGGCGGGTTTCCTGCGTCAGTCGGGCGTTGACCAGCAGGTCGCCGCTGCCGTTCTGTGCTGGGCGCAGGCCATATTGGTCGAGGCCGGCACTGACGCTGTCGGCCAGTTGCTCGCCATTGAGCCAGGCCGCGCCGGACGGAGGTCGGCCAGCGTCCCAGCTCCAGGTGCGATAGCGCCCGTAGTCACGCGGTGGTGCGGGGTAGGCGCTGCGGTCGAAGGTACTGGCTGCGCCGGGCGGTGCCGGCGGCATCGGCAAGGATTCGGCCTGATAGGGGTTCTGGCTCTGGCAGGCCGCCAGCAGGGGCAGAATGAGTAAGGCTATGACGCTGCGCATGGTCATCTCCGTGGTCGCGCTCGACATCACCGATCTTCGCTCAGGCTACGCCGGGCTCTGTCGTTCGTCCAACGCGCCCTCTGGTGCGTTCAGGTTGGCCGACAGATCCAGTGCAGGTAGCGGCCGAGCCCCTCGAAGCTGGGGTGGCGACGGTGCGCCAGTTCCATCTCCAGCAGATCGACCAGCTCGGCCTTGGCCTGAAATTCCGGCGGCATGTAGTCGTGGAACACACGCACGCCGCTACGGCTTTCGACCTGCCAGTCTGCGCCGAGTTGCGTGGCCAGCTCGCGCGGATCGAGCGGGCGCTGCGGAGTCAGGCTCTGGCCTTCGCCGGCGAAGCGCTCCTTGCGCAACTTGCGGAAGTGGCCCTTGAGCAGGTTGCGGTAGATCAGCGCGTCCTTGTTGTAGAAGGCCAGCGACAGCCAACCCTCCTTGGCCGTGAGCTGATGCAGCACCGGCAGGATGGCCGCCGGTTCGGCCAGCCACTCCAGCACGGCGTGGCACAGCACCAGGTCGAAGGGCTGTTGCAACTGGCCGAGCAGTTCCTGCCAGGGCGCCTGGATGAAGGTGGCGTTCTGACCGGCCTTGGCGAAGCGCTGACGCGCGCCTTCCAGCATGGGCTCGGCCGGTTCGGCCAGGGTGACCTGATGGCCGCGCTGGGCCAGCCACAGGCTCATGTGGCCGAGGCCTGCGCCAACGTCGAGTACGCGCAGCGGGCGGTCGGGCAGCGTTTCGGCCAGGTCGGCCTGCAGCACGGCGAGGCGAATGGCGCCCTTGGCACCTCCGTAGATCTTCTCGGCGAAGCGGGTGGCGAGTTCGTCGAAGTGGCGGTCGCTCATTTGAGGAAGCGCCGTTCGTTGTCGGCCAGCTTGTCGAGCACCGCCTGGTTCATGTCGAGGCCCAGTTCGCTGCACAGTTGCAGCAGGTAGAGCACCACGTCAGCCACTTCCTGGCCCGCGTGGGCGAGCTGTTCGGGCGGCAACTGGCGGGATTGTTCCTCGCTCAGCCACTGGAAAATTTCCACCAGCTCGGCCATTTCCACGCTGGCGGCCATGACCAGGTTCTTCGGGCTCTGGTAACGACGCCAGTCGTTGTGATCACGGATGGCGTGCATGCGGGCGGTAAGTTCGGCGAGGTTCATGGTGCGGCTCCTTTCGAGCCGCATAGCTTCGGGGGGAATGCGGCGCGCTGCAAGCTGTCCGGCGCGCTTATTGACGCGTAGGAGCGGTTTCAGCCGCGGTCCGTTTCGCGGCTGAAGCGCAATGCCGTCCGGCTGCTCCTACAGGATGTACAGATCAGCTTTCCAGCGGCTGCCAGCTCCCGGCCATATGCGGCGTGTCGTGCTCGCCGAGCAGACGGAACTGGCCACTGGGGCCGGGCTCGCTGGCTTGCAGCGCGACATGGGTGGGCAGCAGCACCGGTTTCTGGAAGCGCACGTCCACCTCGTAACCGGCCACTGGCAGGTGCGCCCGCAACGCCGCCAGGCTGCGCGCCTTGTTCCACAAACCGTGGGCGATGGCGCGTGGAAAACCGAACAGGCGGGCACTGAGGGCACTGAGATGGATCGGGTTGTAGTCACCGGCGACACGGGCGTAGCGACGGCCGGTATCGGCAGGCGCGGCCCAGTCGGTCAGTGGCGTCAGTTCCAACGGTACCTGCTCGGCGCGCGGCTGCGCCTGGTCATCGAGGCGCAGGGCGCGGCAGAGAATGCGGCTGTCGCCCTCCCAGAGCAGGCCGAGCTGATCTTCCAGGCGGCTGATCAGGCTGAACGTGACACCCTTGTCATGCGCCTGCAGATCCGCCACATGGACGCTGACCTGGAAGGGCCCCAGCCCGCCCAGTGGGCGCAGCACGCGGATGCGATTTTTCAGGTGCACCAGGCCGAGCAGCGGGAAGGGGAAGCGCTTGTCGGTGAGCAACTGCATCTGCAGGGCGAAGGCGAGAATGTGCGGGTAGACCGGCGGCAGATAACCGTCTGCCTGGATGCCGCAGACCTGGCGATAGCGCGCCAGATGCTCGGGGCTGACTTCCACCCGGCTGCGCAGGCCGAACTCAGGGAGTTGGCGGCCGCTCACCTTGCGCCGCAGGGCGGCACGCAGGAAAAGACCGGGCAGGGCTGGCGGGGTATCGAGGTCGAGCCAGTCGATGGCCATTCGGGAACTCCTTGGTCAGTGGATGGCTGCAGCTTAACCGGCGTTCGTCGGCTGGCATTGGCTGTGCTGACCCGCCCGTGTGCCGAACAGCCAATTCGCCTGGCCTGTCGAGTCGGATCGGCAGCGAAACTTCGTACCGGCCTTGGCACGGTTCCACCGAGCCCGTGCAGCAAGCGCGATCAAGAGGCGGGGTCAGAGCCTGTTGAGCGCCTTTGCAGCCTGTATCGCCAGCGTAGGTAGTTCACCGGCAGCCTGCTAAGATGGCGCCGCTCACGAATAACAACAGCCGATAAACATGCGTGATCTGACCGACGATGTGGCGCTGATGCGCCCGGTAATCGATGCCCTGCGCGCCAGCGGAACCGACCCAGACCGCGTGCTGGTGCGTGTCGGCCTGCCGCCAGGCGGGTTGCCGGCTGGCCGTTTTCCGCATGCCGCCCAGACCCTGTTCTGGAAGGCTGCCAGCGAGGAATGCGGCGAGGAGCACGTCGGGCTGTTCCTGGCGCAGCACCTGCCGCCCTTCCATGGCCTGCTTCTGGAATACCTGTTCCTCTCCAGCGAAACCTTCGGCACTGGCTTGCGCCATGCCCTGCGTTACGTGCGCCTGCTGTCCGATACCCTCAGTGCTCGCCTCGACGTGGACGGCGAACTGGCCGTGCTGACGCTGAGCGTGGAGCCCGAGACGCCACGCCACTTCCCCGAGATGCTGGCCGGTGCGGTGATCCGCCTGTTCGCCGCATTGACCGAGAACGACTTCCGCCCGCAGGAAGTACGCTTCATGCACACCGAGGGCGCGCCGGCCGAGCGTTACCAGGCGGTCTATGGCTGCCCGGTGCGACTGGGCGCCGAGTCGTGCGCGCTGGTCTTCGACGCTGCCGTGCTGGACAAGGCGTCGCGCCATGCCGCCCCAGAACTGCTGCGCATGCACGAGTCGCTGGCGCGGCGGCAATTGGCCGAGGTCGAGCGCCTGGATCTGGTGCGCCAGGTGCGTGAGCTGATCGCCGAGTTGCTGGTCGATGGCGGCGCCACCCTGGAACAGGTGGCATCGCGTTTGAACATGCCGGCCCGGCGCCTGCGCGAGCGCCTGGCCATGGCCGGCGTGCGCTTCAACGACCTGATCACCGACTACCGCTGCCGTTTGGCCAAGGAGCTGCTGCTCAAGACCGACGAGCGCATCGAGGTCATCGTCGAGCGCACCGGTTTTTCCGAGCCGAGCACCTTCTACCGCGCGTTCAAGCGCTGGGTCGGCGAGACGCCCGTGGAGTTTCGCAAGCGCGGAAAGGGCGAGTTGTAGGAGGGGCTTTAGCCGCGACCGTCGCCGCTGAAGCGCCTCCCACCGGGTGCAATCCTGGGCGCTGCGTGCCGCCTGTAGCCCGGATTGCATCCGGGCTACAGGCAGTCGTAGGGTGGGCTTTAGCCCACCAGCACTAGCACCAGCACCAGCACCAGCACCACCGCAACAGCCTCAAGCCCCCAACAAACTCTGCCCACACACGCGCAACACCTGCGCGGTCACCGCGCCCGAACCCGGCTGGGCGAACCAGGCCACGGCCTCGGCGACGTCCTGCGGCAGGCCGCCCTGGCTCATCGAGTTCATCCGTCGCCCGGCTTCGCGGATGCCCAGCGGGATGGCAGCGGTCATCTGGGTTTCGATAAAGCCGGGCGCCACCGCGTTGATGCTGATGCCCTTCTTCGCCAGAGCAGGCGCCCAGGCCTGGGCCAGGCCGATCACGCCGGCCTTGCTCACCGCGTAGTTGGTTTGGCCGAGATTGCCGGCGATGCCGCTGATCGAGGCGATCAGCACCACGCGGCCATTGTCGTGCAGCTTGTTGGCATCCAGCAGCGCCTGGGTCAGTACCTGCGGGGCCTTGAGGTTGACGTCGATCACCGAGTTCCAGAAGGCGTCACTCATCTTCGCCAGGGTCTTGTCGCGGGTGATGCCGGCGTTGTGCACGACGATGTCCAGGCCCTCGGGCAGCGCTTCGACCAGGCGCTGCGGCGCGTCCTCGGCGCAGATATCCAGGGCCACGGCGCGTCCGCCCAGGCGCGCAGCCAGCGCTTGTAGCGCGTCGGCGGCGGGCGGTACGTCGAGCAGCACCACCTCGGCGCCGTCACGCGCCAGCACTTCGGCGATGGCCGCGCCGATACCGCGTGAGGCACCGGTGACCAGCGCCTTCTTGCCGGCCAGCGGACGCGTCCAGTCCTTCACCTGTTCGCCGCAGGCGCCGAGGCGCAGCACCTGGCCGGACACGTAGGCACTCTTCGGCGACAGGAAGAAGCGCAGCGCGCCTTCCAGTTGCTGCTCGCCGCCCTTGCCGACATAGAGCAACTGCACGCTGCCGCCACGGCGGATCTCCTTGCCCAGCGAACGGGTGAACCCCTCCAGCGAGCGCTGCACGCTGGCGGCGATGGGGTCTTTGATCGACTCGGGCGCACGGCCCAGCACGAGCACGCGCGGGCATTTCGCCAGGCCCTTGAAGGTGGGCTGGAAGAAGTCGCGCAGCTCGATCAATTGCTCGAAGCGGGTCAGGTGGCTGGCGTCGAATACCAGCGCCTTGAGCTTGGGGCCGTGCTCGGCCGTCCAGCGCGGCAGATCGAGCTGCCCCTCGCGGGCGGCGAATAGCTGATCGGTCAGTTTGCTGGCGAAAGCGGGCAGGGCCTTGAGCAGATCGCCCTCGCCACCGAGCAGCAGGGCGCCGTCCACCGGGCGCATGCGGCCGGCCATCCAGCGCTCCAGGCGCACTGGCGCCGGCAGACCGAGGGCGCCGACCAGGCGGCGGCCGGTCGGCGAGTTGGCGAAGGCGAGGTAACGGTCGGACATGAAAAGCTCCTGCGGGCGGATCGAAAGTCGTGTCACTGTACGCAGTCATGGTCAAAGCGCAATTGACCGCTCTGCGCGGCTGGCCGGCAAGGCGGCCAATGCAGCCTGGCCCACTCACGCTAGCCTTGGCAGGCCGTTTCAAAACGGCCCGTTCGCCTCATTCTCATCCGCAAGGAGTCAGCATGGCCCAGTTACGCCGGGTCGCCATCGTCGGCGGCAACCGCATTCCCTTCGCCCGCTCCAACACCGTCTACGCCACAGCGAGCAACCAGGAGATGCTGACCAGCGCCCTCGAAGGCCTGGTGGAGCGCTACAACCTGCATGGCGAGCGCCTCGGCGAGGTGGTGGCCGGTGCCGTGCTCAAGCACTCGCGGGATTTCAACCTGACCCGCGAATGCGTGCTCGGCTCACGCCTGGCGCCGGAAACCCCGGCCTACGACCTGCAGCAGGCCTGCGGCACCGGCCTGGAGGCGGCGATCCTGGTGGCCAACAAGATCGCCCTCGGGCAGATCGACTGCGGCATCGCCGGCGGCGTCGACACCACCTCGGACGCGCCCATCGGTGTCAACGAAGGGTTGCGGCAGATCCTCCTGGAGGCCAATCGCGGCAAGAGCACCGGCGACAAGCTCAAGAGCCTGCTGAAGATTCGCCCGCGCCACCTGGCTCCGGCCATCCCGCGCAATGGCGAGCCACGCACCGGGCTGTCGATGGGCGAGCACTGCGAACTGATGGCGCAGCGCTGGGCCATCCCGCGTGATGAGCAGGATCAACTGGCCCTGGCCAGCCACCAGAAGCTGGCAGCGGCCTATGCCGAAGGTTGGCAGGACGACCTGCTTACGCCATTCCGTGGCCTGACCCGCGACCAGAACCTGCGCCCGGATATCAGCGCCGAGAAGCTCGCCAGCCTCAAGCCCTGCTTCGAGCGCGGCCCGCGCGGCACCATGACTGCGGCCAACTCCACGCCGCTGACCGATGGCGCCTCGGTGGTGCTGCTGGCCAGCGAGGAGTGGGCCAAGGCGCGTGGCCTGCCGGTGCTGGCCTATTTCCGCGATGGCGAGGCGGCGGCGGTGGACTTCGTCCAGGGCAAGGAAGGTTTGCTGATGGCGCCGGTCTACGCCGTGCCACGCCTGCTGGCGCGCAACGGCCTGAGCCTGCAGGACTTCGATTACTACGAAATTCACGAAGCCTTCGCCGCCCAGGTGCTGTGCACCCTCAAGGCCTGGGAAGACGCCGAGTACTGCAAGGAACGCCTGGGCCTCGACGCGCCGCTGGGCGCCATCGACCGCAGCCGGATGAACGTCAAGGGCAGCTCCCTGGCTGCCGGCCACCCCTTCGCCGCCACCGGCGGGCGCATCGTCGCCAACCTGGCCAAGCTGCTGTCGGTGGCCGGCGAGGGACGTGGGCTGATCTCCATCTGCGCCGCAGGTGGCCAGGGTGTGACCGCGATCCTCGAACGGTAATCCAATAGCGGTGATCGCAAGTCATCGCGGTCACTCGATGTAGCAACTCCGTGATTCGGGCGGCCCGCGTAGCGCGTGGCCGCCCTTTTTTTCATGCCTGCAAGCCCAGGCTCGCTAGCGCCTATCTGGGGCCGCCAGCCGGCGTACCTCCTGCCTCCTCGCTGCGGTGGCCTGTCGCGCGGCAAACGACCACAGCGCCAGTTGCGTGATTAGCGACTAGTCTTTCAATGCGCATTGATCCAGATCAATGCAGCACTTCGCGCGTTGTACCTCCGGCCATCGTGCCTTTTCACTCGATAAGAACAACTACCGCTCGTGCGACTCCAATACCTGGAGTCTGTGGCTCGGCTTTGCGTGCCGGGGCCGAGATAACCCTGAATGAGGACGTGTCATGTTTGGCCTAGAGGCGCTCGAACTCGCCCGCATCCAATTTGCCTTCACCATTTCCTTTCACATCGTCTTTCCGGCCATCACCATCGGTCTGGCCAGTTACCTGGCGGTGCTCGAAGGCCTGTGGCTAAAGACCAGCAACACGGTGTACCGCGACCTCTACCATTTCTGGTCGAAGATCTTCGCGGTCAACTTCGGCATGGGCGTGGTCTCCGGCCTGGTGATGGCCTACCAGTTCGGTACCAACTGGAGCGCCTTCTCCGACTTTGCCGGGGCAGTCACCGGGCCGCTGCTGACCTACGAGGTGCTCACCGCGTTCTTCCTCGAAGCGGGTTTCCTCGGCGTCATGCTGTTCGGCTGGAACCGCGTCGGGCCGGGGCTGCACTTCTTCTCCACGGTGATGGTGGCCATCGGCACGCTGATCTCGACCTTCTGGATCCTCGCCTCCAACAGCTGGATGCATACGCCGCAGGGCTTCGAGATCGTCGACGGGCGGGTGATCCCGGTGGACTGGTTCGCCGTGGTGTTCAACCCGTCGTTCCCCTATCGCCTGGCGCACATGGCCACGGCGGCGTTCCTCGCCACCGCGTTCTTCGTCGGCGCCTCGGCGGCCTGGCACCTGCTGCGCGGACGCGACAACCCGGCGATTCGCAAGATGCTCTCGATGGCGCTGTGGATGGCGCTGATCGTCGCCCCAATACAGGCCTTCATCGGCGACATGCACGGGCTCAACACGCTCAAGTATCAGCCGGCGAAGATCGCCGCTATGGAAGGCCATTGGGAGAACGTCGGTGACGAGCCGACCCCGCTGATCCTCTTCGGCTTGCCAGACATGCAGCGCGAAGAAACCCGCTTCAAGGTGGAGATTCCCGGTCTTGCCAGCCTGATCCTGACCCACAGCCTGGACAAGCAGGTGCCGGCGCTCAAGGAGTTCGCCCCCGAGGATCGGCCCAATTCCACCATCATCTTCTGGACCTTCCGCATCATGGTCGCGATGGGGCTGCTGATGATCCTCACCGGCCTGTGGGGCACCTGGCTGCGCCGTGGCGATCGGCTCTATCGCTCGCGTCCGTTCCTGCACCTTGCGTTGTGGATGGGGCCGAGCGGCATCATCGCCATTCTCGCTGGCTGGTACACCACTGAAATCGGCCGCCAGCCGTGGATCGTGCATGGCCTGATGCGCACCGCCGATGCGGCCTCCGGGCACAGCGCGACGCAGCTTGGCTTCACCCTGGTGCTGTTCGTGGTGGTGTACTTCCTGCTGTTCGGCGCCGGTATCGGGTACATGCTGCGCCTGGTGCGCAAGGGGCCGAAGCTCGACGAGGGCAAGGAAGTATCGTCCGGTGGTCCTGGCCAGCCGCGTACGCCGGCGCGACCGCTGTCGGCGGCCGAAGAGGGCATGGACGAAGGTGAAACCGACAGCTTGCCGGAGAGGAACTGAACATGGGTATCGACCTTCCGCTGATCTGGGCGGTGATCATCGCCTTCGGTGTGATGATGTACGTGGTGATGGATGGCTTCGATCTGGGCATCGGCATCCTCTTCCCCTTCGTCCGTGACGAGGGCGAGCGCGACGTGATGATGAACACCGTCGCACCCGTCTGGGACGGCAACGAAACCTGGCTGGTGCTGGGCGGCGCGGCGTTGTTCGGCGCCTTCCCGCTGGCCTACTCGGTGGTGCTGGATGCGCTCTACCTGCCGCTGATCCTGATGCTGCTAGGGCTGATCTTCCGCGGCGTGGCCTTCGAGTTTCGCTTCAAGGCCAAGGCCGCCAAGCGCCACCTGTGGGACAAGGCCTTCATCGGCGGCTCGCTGACCGCGACCTTCTTCCAAGGCGTGGCGCTGGGGGCGTACATCGACGGTTTCGAGGTGGTCAACCGACGCTTCGTCGGCGGCGCCTTCGACTGGCTGACGCCGTTCTCGGTGTTCTGCGGCCTGGCGCTGATCGCTGCCTATGCGCTGCTCGGCTGCACCTGGCTGATCATGAAGACCGAAGGCCGCCTGCAACAGCAGATGCATGACCTTGGCCGGCCGCTGGTACTGGTGCTGCTTGGCGTGACCGGCATCGTCAGCCTGTGGACGCCCTTCGCCCACCCGGACATCGCCGAGCGCTGGTTCAGCCTGCCCAACCTGTTCTGGTTCATGCCGGTGCCGGTACTGGTGCTGCTGTGCACCTGGGCACTGTTGCGAGCGGTGGCGAATAATGCCCACTACGCGCCGTTCATCCTCACCCTGGTGCTGATCTTCCTCGGCTACAGCGGCCTGGGCATCAGCCTGTGGCCGAACGTGATCCCGCCCTCCATCAGCATCTGGGACGCCGCCGCGCCACCGCAGAGCCAGGGCTTCATGCTGGTCGGGGCGTTGTTCATCATCCCCTTCATCCTCATGTACACCGCCTGGAGCTACTATGTATTTCGCGGCAAGGTGACGGTGGATGATGGCTACCACTGAGGACGCGGCCATGACCGAAACCGAAGAGAAGAAGCCGCTATGGCAGCGCCTAGGTTGGCTGGTGCTGATCTGGGCCTGTAGCGTCGCCACGCTGGGTATCGTGGCCTGGCTATTGCGCCTGTTCATGAGCGCGGCGGGGTTGGGGGCGCCGGGCTGAGCCCGGCGATCCAGCCGACCTCCATTCGCTACAGGGTCGAATGGATTCATTTGAAAATCATTTGCGTTTGTACTATTTTCTCGTGCTTTCCCGGCACCGAGAGCCGCTCGTGTCCACGCCTGTCGATCCACAGCCTCCCGAAGAGCAGTTCCGGCGTCATTCGTCGGAGCTGCTGCGTTTCTTCACCCGGCAGACACGTTGCAGCGAACTCGCTGCCGATCTGCGTCAGGAAACCTGGCTGCGCCTGCAAGGCCGTCCGGTGGGGGAGATCGGCAATGTACGCGCCTTCCTCTACCGCATCGCGCGTAATCTGCTCATCGATCACCACCGCCAGCAGCAGGCTCGTCCGCAATTGGCGCCGCTCGACGAGGCGCTGGAAAGCGAACTGCCTGAACCCGAACGTGCCACTGAAGACAGCCGGCGCCTGGCCCGTTTGCAGACCTTGATGCACGAGTTGCCTGAGCATCTGCGTCAGGCGCTGCTGTGGAATCGTCTGGATGGCCTCACCCAGCGCGAAATCGGCGAGCGCCTCGGTGTCTCGGAAAGCATGGCCGGACGCTATATCCTCAAGGCCCTCGAATATTGTCAGGAACGCATGGATGACCCGTCATGAATGAGCCCGATTTGCGCAGCCAGGCTCGGGAGTGGCTGGTGCTGCTGAATTCCGGACGGGCTGGTGCGGCCGAGCGGGCTGCAGCCGAGCAGTGGTGTCAGAGCAGTGCCGAGCACGCCAGGGCGATGGCCGAGGTGGAGCACTTGTGGGCGCTGCTTGGCCAGGTCGAACGACCCGCCGCCGTTGTGCAGCCCCTGCCGCGTCGCAAGCGGCGCTGGCCATTACCCCTGGCGACTGCTGCCTGCCTGCTGCTTGCCCTGTGGATGGCGCCGCCGGGCTGGCATGCCGATGTACGCACCGAGGCGGGAGAGCGGCGTGAAGTGACGCTCGAAGATGGCTCGCGGCTGCATCTCAACGGTGCCACGGCCCTGGACTGGGATGCCAATGCAAATGGGCAGCGGCGAGTGCGTCTGTACCGGGGGCAGGTGGATTTTCAGGTGGCTGCCGATGCCGAGCATCCTTTCCTGATCGATGCGGGAGATGCGCATATCCGTGTCACCGGCACTCGCTTCGACCTCAACCTGCTGGGCGACCAGGTGTTGCTGGCGGTGACTGAGGGGCATGTGCAGGTCAGCGATGCTGATGGCCACGCGCGTGCCGTGAGCGCCGGTGAGCAGATCGCCTGGCTCGACGGCCAACTGCAAGCCCCGCAGCCTTTGGATGCGGCGCGCGCCCTGGCCTGGCAGCGCGGGCGCCTGGTTTTTCGCGACCGGCCACTGGCCGAGGTGTTCGAGGAGCTGCAGCGGCAACAGGCGCAACAAGTGCTGTTTCTCGATGGTCAGGCGCGCGAGTTGAAGGTGACAGGCGTGTTCGCCCTGAATGATCCGGCGGCGCTGCTGCATGCCATCGAAACGGCGTTGCCGGTCAGGCTGACTCGCTTGCCAGGTGTGCTGCTGGTGTCATCGCGCAGCTGACACCGTGCTTGTGCCGCCGTTTCCCGGATGGCGTCCGGGCTACGAATGACGGCGATGTTGGGCGGATTTCAAAAAATATTCGGGCGCAGGTTCAGGAATGCGCAACGCCTTCGTCTTCTGTTTCTGCAAATGCGACTTCTTCGCATGAGTAGCCAGCAGAGCACAGGACATCCGCATGCGTTCGATTCCCTTCATCCCGACGTTGATCGCCCTCTCACTCGGCCTCGTTGCCGCTCAGGTGCAGGCCGTCGAACTCGACATCCCGGCTCAGCCACTGGATGCGGCGTTAACCGATTTTGCCGAGCAGGCGGGCATCCGTCTGCTGTACGACGCCAGCCTGACTCGGGGCATGAGTGGAGGCACTGCGCTCAAGGGCGACTATTCCGTCAGCGACGGGTTGCAGCGGCTGCTGCAGGGCAGCGGGCTGACGTTCAGCATTGGCAGCGATGGCACCGTCACGCTGATCCCCGCACCCGCCAGCGGCGATGTGCTGGAGTTGGGCACCACCACTGTCAGCGGTCGGCTTGATGATCGTGCGGATCTGCCGAGCCACTATGCCGGTGATCAGGTAGCACGCGGTGCCAATATCGGTTTGTTGGGCAACCAGGACATGCAGGACGTGCCCTTCGCCTTCTCCAGCTACACCTCCGAACTGATCGAAACGCGCCAGGCGCAGACGTTGGCTGACGTGCTGGCCAGCGATCCGGGCGTGCGCCAGTCCTACGGCTTCGGCAACTTCTCACAGGTCTTCGTCGTGCGCGGCTTCCAGTTGTACAGCGACGACATCGCCTTCAACGGCCTGTACGGGATACTGCCACGGCAGATCATTGCCACCGAGTCTGTCGAGCGGGTCGAGGTGTTCAAGGGTGCCAATGCCTTCCTGAATGGCGTCGCGCCTGGCGGCAGTGGTGTCGGTGGGGCGATCAACGTGGTGTCCAAGCGTGCCGAGGACACCCCGACACGCCGCTTCACCCTCGACTATGCCAGCGACAGTCGGGTGGGTGGTCATCTCGATCTGGGGCAGCGTTTTGGCGAAGACAACCGTTTCGGTGTGCGCCTGAACCTGGCGCAACGTGAAGGGGAAACGGGCGTCGACGATGAGCATTCACGCTTCGGTCTGGCTTCCCTGGCCCTGGACTATCGCGGTGAGCGCCTACGCCTGGCCGCGGACATCGGCTACCAGAAGCAGCGTGTGAACCAGGGACGCTCGGTGGTCTACCTGACCACCACGGGGAGCACGTCCACCCTCAATGGCAAGGTGCCGGACGCGCCGGACTCCAAGCACAACTACGCCCAACCCTGGAGCTGGTCGCAACTTGAAGACACCTACGGCATGTTCAGCGCTGAGTACGACCTGTCGCCGTCGTGGACGGCCTACGTCAGCGGCGGTGGCAAGTACACGCGGGAGAACGGCGTATATGCCTCCAACTACGTGTACGGCGCCGATGGCGCGGCGCGCATCGGCCGGCTGTATTCGCCGCTCGATCAGGAAACCTTGAGCCTGGCCACGGGCCTGCGCGGCGAGCTGCAGAGCGGCTCGGTAAGCCACAGGGTCAACCTGGCGGCCAACGGCATCTGGCAGGAAAAACGCAACGCCTTCGAGTTGACCAGTGCGGACAATCGCGAGGAGGGCAATCTGTACGACGGCTCGCCGGTTTCCGTACCCAAGGCCAGCAAGCCCTCCGGCGACCTGCATGACCCGGACACCACCGGTAAGGTGCAGAACAAGAGCCTGGCGGTCTCTGACACCCTGGGCTTCTTTGATGATCGTGTGCTGCTGACGCTCGGCCTACGCCGCCAGTCCATCGGTGCCGATGCCTGGAGTGCGGCGAGCAGAGCGCGTACGTCCAATTACCAGGAAAGCATCACCACGCCGGCCTACGGCCTGGTGTTCAGGGCCACCGATTACCTGTCGTTCTATGCCAATCGCATTGAGGCGCTGCAGCAGGGGCCGACCGCGCCCAATAGCGCTAAAAACAGCGGTACGATGTTCGCGCCTTATCGCTCCAAGCAGACCGAAGCGGGGGTGAAACTCGACTGGGGGCGTTTCGGCGGCAACCTGAGCCTGTTCCGCATCGAGCAGCCACAGGGCGTGACCGATGGTAATGGCTACTACGCAGTGGATGCCGAGCAACGCAACCGTGGTGTCGAGCTGAGCCTGTTCGGCGAGCCGCTGAGTGGCCTGCGTCTGCTCGGCGGGGCGACCTGGACGGAAGCCGAGCTGCGCGGTACCGCAGGCGGCAGCAACGATGGCAACCAGGCTGTCGGCGTGCCTGAGTTCCAGTTCAACGTCGGTGCCGACTGGGACGTGCCGGGTGCGCCGGGGCTGAGCCTCAACGGTCTGTTGTTGCGCACCGGCGGGCAGTTCGTCGATAGCGCCAACGACTACAGCATCCCGGCCTGGACGCGGGTCGACCTGGGGGCGCGCTACACGACCCGCCTGGACGAGCATGCCGTGACCTTCAATGCGCTGTTGGAGAACGTCGCCGATAAGAACTACTGGGCTTCGGCCAATGGCGGCTATCTGACTCAGGGCGCGCCGCGTACCTTCAAGCTGTCGGCCACGCTGGATTTCTGATTGCTGGTCGGCTGGCCTCGGTGTCTCTGCGTCGCCTAACGTTTCACGCTACGTTCGATAGGCTTGGCGGGGGCACGCCTTGGTCGCGTAACGTTGTGGTGCGAGAGTGGCTGACGCGTCATCCAGTCCGAGAAGGTGGACACGTTTCGCGTTGTCCACCCTTGCGGCATCCATCAGGCGCTTGCGGGGGTGTCTTCGACAAGGGGGAACCAGCCCTTCGCCATCTGGATGACGCCCCACAGCTTGTCAGGGATCACCAGGTTCGGCACGAGCTTGGGGTCGAGCGCGGTGGCAATCTCGGCTGCTTTGCCTTGGCTTGCGAGTTCCACCCACGTTGGGTTTATCACCAGGCCCTGGCCGACGGCGACCAGTGATAGGCCGACTTTCAGCGCTTGCTCCGCGTCCTTGGCCGTGCGGATAAGGCCCGCAGCAATCAGCGGCAGGCGCTCACCGACATGCTCGGCGAGCAGCTCGGCGGTCGTGCGCTCATGGCCTATTGGGCGTGCATGCGGGATGTTGAAGAGCGAGGCATGGAGGTAATCGATACCGGCCTCAATCAGTCGGTCGATCAGCACGAAGCTGTCGTCGATGCGTAGCCCGCCTTCTTCCGATTCTTCCGGTGATATGCGGTAGCCCAGCAGGAACGGCTGCTTGGCGTGCTCGGCGATGACGCGCTGCACTTCCTGCACCACGGCCAAGGGGAAGCGCATGCGGTTTTCAAGCGAGCCGCCCCACTGATCGTCGCGCTGGTTGTACAGGGGCGAGAAGAAGTTCTGGATGAGAAAGCCATGCGCGCCATGCAGCTCGATGCCGTCGAAACCGGCCTCGATGGCGCGGCGAGCGGTTTCACCGAAGGCTTTGATGATCGTCTCGACTTCTGTTTCGCTCAGTGCATCGCTGGTCACTTCGGCGTTGTTGAATGGGCTCGGTGGCACTTTGAGTGCGCTGGCGCTGACAACGCGGCCATCGGGTACTAGGTACGGCAAGGCTTTGTTGCCGGCATGGAATATCTGCAGGATCGCCGGCGCACCACCGCTCTTGGCTGCCTCGGCGAGGCTGCGCAGGCTGGGGGTAAAGCTGTCGTCGTAGCTGGCAAACTCGTCGGTGAAGCCGATACCGTCTGGCGTTACGTGGGTGCAACCGGTAATCACCATGCCAACGCCGTTGACGCGAGCTCGGTAGTAGACGAGTTCTTGTGCGGAGAGGGTGCCGTCGGGGTTTGCCGACCATGTGGTCATCGGTGCCATGACGACGCGGTTGCGCAAGGTCAGGCCATTGTTGAAAGTCAGAGGCTGGAA
Organism: Pseudomonas sp. C11; assembly: GCF_034683865.1. Lineage (NCBI taxonomy): Bacteria > Pseudomonadati > Pseudomonadota > Gammaproteobacteria > Pseudomonadales > Pseudomonadaceae > Pseudomonas > Pseudomonas sp. C11. The sequence goes on along the minus strand of NZ_JAWIIP010000006.1, from coordinate 40,593 downwards.
GAGCCTCGATTCGCTAGACGTCATAGCACTGCATCTCCGTGAGCTGAGTAGGGCATCGTGGTTGGGGGCAGTATCACGGCGAAGAGGCGCAGGGCGGTTGTCGGAATCGTTTTGTTTTTTGCCTGATTCGCTGAAGATCGCTCGTTGGTCGAGTGACTTGTTCGTCACGCTGCTAAGCTTTTTTCATCCAGATCACTGGCGGACGACCGATTTAATGGGGCTTTAAATGACGCTTAAGGCTGGAACGGGTATCGACAGACTTACCGATTTAATTGGAGCAATTGCCCAATCTGATGGGGATTGCGATACCGCGATTACGACGCTGAAGATGCGCCGCTGCAGTTCCACCACTGAGCCGATGCCCTGTATCTACGGTCTGGGCCTGGCGCTGATCGTGCAGGGCGGCAAGCGGTTGATGCTGGGCGACGAGATATTCGACTACGGGCCAGGACAAACGCTGATTACCACTGTGGACATGCCCGTGGTCGCCTATGTCACTCGTGCCAGTTCTGCAGAGCCTTTTCTCGGCATGTGGTTGCAACTGGATGCACGGATGATTGCCCAGGTGGCAGCGGAAATGGAGTTTGCGAGGCCTGTTCAGGCTTCGGCGGGGCGCGGAATATCCCTGGCAGCGTTGGATGCGGGGCTGCAGGAGGCGTTGATCAGGCTGATTCGTCTATTGGACGAGCCGTCGCTGATCTCCTCCATCGCACCGCTGATCCAGCAGGAGATCGTCGTCCGCTTGCTCAGTGGTGAGCATGGCCCCAGCCTACGCCGCCTGATTGCGGTCGGCTCGCCGAGCCAGCAAGTGGCCAAGGTCGTTGCCTGGCTTAAGCAGCATTACACCGAGAACGTGCCGATGGATGACTTGGCGGCTAGAGCGCACATGAGTCCGTCGACATTTCGTCAGCATTTCCGTGCCGTGGTCGGCATGAGCCCCCTGCAGTACGTGAAAAACCTACGCCTGCTCGATGCCCGGCAACTGATGCTCAACGAGCACCTGGATGCCGGGAGCGCGGCTACCCGTGTCGGCTATGAGAGCGCCTCCCAGTTCAGTCGCGAGTACAGCCGTTTATTCGGCGATCCGCCGAACCGCGATATCAAGCGCGTGCGAGGGCAAAGAGAGGGCCTCGCCCACTGATAGGGCTGCGTGGTTGATCGCGCTGCCGCGTTGTTCCCATACTGACCTCCTTTGTCTGCATATCCAGGAGGCCTGATGTTCGCCCTCAGCGATACCCTGCAACGCCGCTTCGCCGCGCTGCAATCCACTGCGGACTTCTGGTCGCTGCGTTATGTGCAGGAGAGCCGTGCCTCCTACTCGGTGCGGCGGCATGTAGCGCAGGCGCCGTCCTTCGTCGACGATTCCGGCGCAATGTTGAACGTACGTATCGCCGGTGTCGAAGCCTATGCAGCCACCAGCGATCTCAGCCAAGCCGGTTTGCAAGCAGCACTGGAGCGCGCGGAGCAGTTGGCTCGCGCGCTGGCCGGGCATAACCTGCTGGACCTTGCTGACCTGCCGTATCCAATCGAACAGGCCGATGATGTGATGCCTGGCTACCAGCAGCCGCAGGCCAGTGCCGCGCACTGGTTCGAGCTGCTGATGGCCGAGTCGGCGCTGATTCCCCGCGATACGCGCCTGGTGGACAGTCATGTCGGCCTGACCTTCACCGATCACGAGCAGATCTATCTCAACAGTGCCAGTGCCTGCCTGCGCCGCGCCCAGCGTTATGTGTTCCCGCAGGTAGGCGTGACCGCCAGCGATGAGCGTGACAGCCAGAGTCGCAGTTTCGGTGGCACGCATCTGGCGCGCCAGGGCGGTGCCGAGGTGTTGTCGCAACTGGGTGTGATCGGCAGCGCCGCGCGTATCGCCGACGAGGCGCTGCAACTGTTGCTGGCGCCCAACACGCCGAGCGGTTCGCGTGACCTGCTGCTGATGCCGGATCAGATGATCCTGCAGATCCACGAGTCCATCGGCCATCCGCTGGAGCTGGACCGCATCCTCGGCGACGAGCGCAACTTCGCCGGCACCAGTTTCATCCGCCAGGAAGATTTCGGGTCGTACCAGTACGGCTCGCCGCTGCTCAACGTCAGCTTCGATCCCGGCGTGCCGGGCGAGCTGGCCAGCTACCGCCATGACGACGATGGCACACCGGCCGAGCGCCGTTTGCTGATCGAGGATGGCATCCTTCAGCGCCCGCTCGGCGGTGCGCTGTCGCAGTGGCGCAGCGGGCTGCCGGGTGTCGCCAACAGCCGCGCGTGCAGTTGGAATCGACCGCCCATCGACCGTATGGCCAATCTCAATCTGGAACCCGGTGACCAGACCCTGGCCGAGCTGATCGGCGGCATCGAGCGCGGCATCCTGATGAGCAACAACCGTTCCTGGTCGATCGACGATGCGCGCAACAAATTCCAGTTCGGCTGCGAGTGGGGCCAACTGATCGAGAACGGCGAGCTCAAGGGCGTGGTGAAGAACCCCAACTACCGCGGCATCAGCTCGCGCTTCTGGCGCAACCTCAAGGCGGTCGGCGACGCCAGTACCTTCGAGGTGCTGGGCACGCCCTATTGCGGCAAGGGTGAGCCCAATCAGGTGATCCGTGTCGGGCATGCCTCACCGGCCTGTGTGTTTGCCGATATCGACGTTTTCGGAGGGGCGGCCTGATGGATGCTCGTCAGCATTTCAATGCATTGCTTGCGCATCTGCAGGCGCAAGTCGTGGGCGAGGAAGGCTTCACCCTGGCCTACAGCGCCGAGGTGTCCGGTTTTATCCGCTTCAACCAGGGGCAGGTGCGTCAGGCCGGGCAGGTGCAGCAGGTGTACGTCACCTTGTCGCTGTATCAGGGCCAGCGCCATGCCGAGCACAAGCTGGCGCTCAGTGGTGTGCTCGATGAAGATGTGCCCCTGCTGCAGCAAGCGCTACAGCGCCTGCGTGGCATGCTGCCAACTCTGAGCGAGGATCCGTATCTGCGCCTGAATCGTCAGGCCTGGCGCAGCGAGTCGGTGGGCGAAGCAGTTGCGCTGGACGGCGCGTCCATCGCGCAGCAGGTGGTTGCGGCAGCGCAGGGCCTGGATCTGGTCGGTTTTCTCGCCGTCGGCCCGCAGTACCAGGGCTTCGCCAGTTCCTGGGGCGCGTTCGGCTGGTATGCAGCCAGCAGCTTCAATCTCGATTTCAGCCTGTTCCACGGCAACGGTCAGGCGGTGAAAAGTGCCTATGCCGGCGAGCACTGGGATGCCCAGTCGTTCATCCGCAAACTCGATGACGCGCGGCAGCAGTTAGTGTTTCTCGGCCTTCCGGCCAAGGCGCTGCAGCCGGGTGCCTACCGTGCCTATCTGGCGCCGGCGGCGCTGGAGGAGCTGGTCAGCCTGTGCTGTTGGGGCTTCGGCGCACAGGCGCTGGCCTCGGGCGGTAGCCCCTTGCAGCGGCTGTTCGGCGGCAAGGCCGAACTCAACGCGCAAGTAACCGTTGATGAGCGTATCGAAGGCGGCCTGGCTCCGGCCTTCACGCCTGAAGGGCCACGCCAGCCACTGCGTCTGATCGACCGGGGGCGTCCCGGCGAACGCCTGGTCAGCTCGCGCAGCGCTGCCGAGTACGGCCTGACCGCCAATGGTGCCGGACGCGGCGAATACCCGTTGTCACTGCACATGCACGGCGGCGATCTGGATGAGCACGAGGTGCTGCAGCGCCTCGGCACCGGGCTGTATATCGGCAACCTGTGGTACGGCAACTTCTCCGACCTGCCGGCCGGGCGCCTGACCGGTATGACCCGCTTCGCCACCTTTTGGGTCGAGTACGGACAGATCCAGGCACCGGTGGGCACCATGCGCTTCGATGATTCGTTGTTCGACTTCCTCGGCCCGCAACTGGAGGCTCTGACCCGCGAGCCCGAGCTGTTGCTGCCTGGCGGTACCTATGGCGCCCGACAGACAGGGTCTATGGCGCTGCCGGGGGCGTTGCTATCGCGCTTTACCCTGACCCTGTGAGGTTCATCCGAGCATGTGAGCGCGCAGCATGCGCTCCTCTCGCATGATGTGGATGATGAAGACCTTTTCATCGCTATACCGATAGAAGATTCGGCAGGGAGGCACGACGATCTCGCGATAGACGGAGCTGGGAAGCTCCTCCGGCACCCGACCTGAGAGGGGGAACTGCTCCAGCCGTGCAACGACGTCCACCACTTTGCCGACCAGCGCTCTGGCGGCATCCGGTTTGTCGAGGGCGATGTACTCGGCGAGGTCGTTGAGTTGCTCCAGCGCGACGCTTGTCCAGACTATTTCAGCCACTTGGCCAGCCGCTCCTTGGCTTGCTCGTGGCTGAACGTATTGCCCTCGACGACGGCCCGTTCACCGCTTGCCAATGCATCCAGAAGGGCGAGGCGCTTCTGCATGAACTGGTAGTCATCGACATCCACCAGATAAGCCGAAGGCATTCCATGCTCGGTGATCAGTACGGGTTCTTTGGACTCGTGAAGGTCGGCCAGAATCTTGGTGGCCTGTCGCTTTAAGTTCGTGACCAACTCGACTTTCATGGACGGTGACCGCTGCGAAGATGAAAGTGCCACTTTAGTGATACTTTTCGGCCGTGACAATCAACGAGTCACTTTCTCGCCTTGAGCACCACGAACTTCGGGGTGGCCGCTACCTGCTCGACGCCTCGGAACAGACGCGCCAACTTTGCGTGATAGCCCAGGTGGCGGTTGCCGACGATCCACAGTTCGCCGCCGGTGACCAATGCCGCGCGGGCCTGCTGGAACATGCGCCAGGCGAGAAAATCGCCGACCACCTGCTGCTGATGGAACGGCGGGTTGCACAGCACCAGATCCAGCGAGTCGGCCGGCTGCTCGGCCAGGCCGTCGCCTGCGCGGATCGTCACCGGTCGCTCACCGAGCGCCGCCTGCCAGTTTTCCTGAGCCGACTGCACCGCCATGTAGGACTCGTCCACCAGGGTCAGTTGCGCCTGCGGGCTGCCCAGGGCATAGGCGATGCCGAGCACGCCGTTGCCGCAGCCCAGATCGGCGACGCGGCGTGCGTCGAGGTGGCGTGGCAGGTGCGGCAGGAAAGCGCGGGTGCCGATGTCCAGGCCGTCGCGGCAGAACACGTTGGCGTGGTTGATCAGTTCCAGTGCCGGTTTGTCCAGACGATAGCGGCTCGGGTAGGGCGAGCGTGGGGTGGCTTTAGCCTCAGGCGTGGCGCTGAGCAGGCGGGCTTTCTTCACCGCCAGCGAGGCCTGCACCGGGCTGATGTATTGCTCCAGCAGATCGCCCGCCGCGCGCGGCAGGTGCTTGATCATCGCTCCGGCAATCACGCGAGCGCCCGGCGCCAATTGGCTGTGCAGACGGATCAGTTGCTCTTCCAGCAGCGCCAGGGTCTTGGGCACGCGAATCAGCACCCAGTCGAACGGCCCTTGCGGCGTTTCGTTGCTCGGCAAAAAAGTGACTGTGTTGCTACTCAGGCCATTGCTGGCGAGGTTTTTCTGCAAGGCGAGAAAGCCCAGATGTGAATCGCTGCTGCTGGTCACCTGGCAGTGCCCGGCCAGCGAGCAGGCGAGGGCGCCAAAGCTGTCGTTGAGCAGCAGCACGCGGCTGCCGGCCTCGACGCCGTGCTCGTGCAGATGACCCAGCAGGTATTCGTCGGCTGCGTCGAAGGCCTGCAGTGGCTCGTTGGCCTGGTGCGGTTGGCGTTGCAGTTCGAGGCTGGCGAAAGGGGTGTCGAGAGTAGGCATGCAAACCTTCGGTGTTTGTCGGCGGTCGATTGCGCCAGACTGGGCAGGTATTCAATGAAGGAGGCGATTATGACCGTCAGCGACGACAACTTCACCCGTCAGGCCTTGCTCGACGTGCAGACGCTGACGCCCAGTTTGTTCACCCTGCGTACCACGCGGGACGTGGGGTTTCGCTTTCGTGCCGGGCAGTTCGTTCGCCTGGGCGTGGAAAAAGCCGATGGCAGCGTGGTCTGGCGCCCCTATTCGCTGGTGTCCGCGCCGCATGACGAGTTTCTCGAGTTCTTCTCCATCGTGGTGCCGGGCGGCGAATTTACCAGCGAGCTAAGCCGCCTGCGGGTTGGCGACAGCCTGCTGGTGGAAAAGCTGGCCACCGGCTTCCTGACCCTGGATCGCTTCGTCGATGGCCGCGACCTGTGGCTGCTGGGCAGTGGCACCGGCATCGCACCGTTTTTGTCGATCCTGCAGGACTTCGAGGTGTGGCAGCGCTTCGAGCGCATCGTGCTGGTGTACAGCGCGCGCACTAGCGCCGAGCTGGCCTATCAGCCGCTGATCAGAGGCCTGGCGGAGTTGGAGCACCTGGCCGAGTTCGTCCACAAGCTCTCCTACCTGCCGGTGATTACCCGCGAACAGGCGCCGGGATGCCTGGCTGCGCGGATCACCGACTTGCTCGACAGTGGCGAGCTGGAGCGTGCCGCCGGGCTGGAGCTGACGCCCGAGCAGTCGCGGGTGATGATCTGCGGCAATCCGCAGATGATCGACGACATTCGTCAGCGTCTGAAGGCGCGCGGCCTCAATCTGAGCCTGACCCGTAGGCCGGGCCAGGTGGCGGTGGAAAACTACTGGTGATCAGTCTTCGCGGATGGCCTTGATGCGATGCTCCCAGCGGCGCTTGGCGAAGCGGCGCATGTTGGGGATATCGTCGGTCTCGTCGAGGATCGGCTTGCCGATGATGGTTTCCATGATGTCTTCCAGGGTCACCAGGCCGCGCCAGCTACCGAACTCGTCGTAAACCAGGCACATGTGCTGACGTTCCTGCATCAGCAGGGTCATCAGGTTCTCCACGTTCATGCTTTCCGGCACGACCTTGAGCGGCTTCATGATCTGGGTGATCGGCTCGCCATCGTTCTCGGCGGCCAGGGCGTCGTAGCGGAACACCACGCCCAGCGGCGATTCATCCTCGCCAATCACCGGGTAACGGGAGAACTGGCTCTCGCGGGCACGGGCTTTGAAGGCTGCGATGGATTCATCCGGCGCAGCAGACTCACAGACGATGCGCGGCGTCATGATGTCGCGCAGGCGAATCTCGTGCAGGTCGAGGATGTTGCTGATCACCCGCTGTTCGTCTTCGTCAAGCTTGCCCACTTCACGACCAAGCAGGGTCAACGCCTTGATCTCCTGACGAATGTCGTGCTCAGGTTCCTTGCCGCCAAACAGGCGCATGATCAGGTCTGACATCACGATGAACGGTTTGAGCAGCAGGATCATCGCCCGCAGCAGGCCCGGCAGGAAAGGCGCCAGGGCGCGCCAGTAACGGGCACCGATGGTCTTCGGCAGAATCTCCGAGAGCACCAGAATCAACAGGGTCATGACCGCCGAGGCGATACCCAGGTAACCGTCACCGAAGACAATCGCCACCTGCGCGCCAACGCCCGTCGCACCAACGGTATGCGCCACGGTATTGAGGGTCAGGATAGCCGCCAGGGGCTGGTCGATCTTGTCTTTGAGCTCTTTCAGTCGCTCGTACAGCTGAGGTTTTTCGGCCTTCTGCTGTGCGATGTAACTGGGCGTGAGGGAGAGCAGGGCGGCTTCGAGGATGGAGCAGATGAACGAAACCAGGATGGAAAGGACAGCGAACGCTATCAGGAGTGTCATGTAGGGGGGTAGGTAGCCAAGGGCTGACCAATTTAACGAAAAACACGTCAGTACAGTTCAGCAAGCTGCAACAAATCGTGTCTCGCGCCGGCGGAGCCCCTGCAGGCTCCACTGGCCGTTACGCTTATTCCTTGCCTTGCTGCGCCTTGAGCAGGTCGCGAATTTCGCTGAGCAGTTGCTGATCCTTGGTCGGCGCGGGCGGTGCTGCAGGGGCGGCTTCTTCCTCACGCTTGAGCCTGTTCAAGCCCTTGATGCCCATGAAGATGGCGAAGGCGATGATGGTGAAGTCGACCACCGTCTGGATGAACTTGCCATAGGCCAGCACCACGGCCGGGCTATCGCCCTCGGCTGCCTTGAGCACGATGGCCAGGTCGGAGAAGTCGACACCGCCGATCAGAATGCCCAGCGGCGGCATCACCACATCGCCGACGAAGGACGAGACGATCTTGCCGAAGGCCGCGCCGATGATGATGCCCACGGCCATGTCGACCACGTTGCCTTTGACCGCGAAGGCCTTGAATTCGCTGAGAATGCTCATGCTTGCTCCCTAGGGTGATGGTGTTCCAAGAGTGTAGGTTGTGATTCAGCCCCAGTCGGCGGCCAAAGACAATCCCGACGCGCAGGCGGCAAGCCTCCGTGCATCGGCTAGGCTCAAGGAAGTCACCGAAATCGGAGGGTTGTCCATGCCGCTCGAACATCACCCGTTGTCCCGAGAATTTCCCCAGCAACTGGAGGCGCTGCGCAGCCTGTTGCAGCACGATGCTCACTTCGTACGCCTGGCCGCCGAGTACGAGGCGCTGGACAAGCGGGTCTACGAGATTGAGGACGGTCGTGCTGCTGCCGACGATCTGTTGCTGCAGGGGCTCAAGTTGCAGCGGGTGGCCCTCAAGGATGAGATTGCCGCGCTGTTGCAGCAGGTTCGCTGAGCTTGATCCGGATCAACGGTGGCAGGGACGCGTGCAGCTAGGCTGGCCTCATTCTCACTCAGGAGTCTTGCCATGCACGTCGAACACCATCCGCTGGTTCATGATTTTCCCGAACTTCGTCAGGAACTGCAGCGCCTGCGCCAGCAGGACGCGCAGTTTTCCCGTCAGGCCGATGAGTACGAGGCGCTGGACAAGCGCATCTGCCGCATCGAGGACGGCGTCGAACTGCTCGACGACGTGACGCTACAGGCGCTGAAACTGAGCCGTGTCGCGCTCAAGGATGATCTGGCCCGGCAACTCAAGCGTGCCGGCGGGCAATGCTGCGGCTGCGGCAATGGCTGCAAGGGCTGAGCCTGCAGCCTTGCTTCAATGTACGGGCGGGTTGATCAGGTAAGTGAGCAGTCCGTCCGCTTCATCTTCTGTCCAGACCGCCCGCGGCGGTCTCGGCCAGTCGCTCAGTAGCTGTTGCCAGAACGCGCGGGCCGTTTCGTCCTGGCGGTAGAAGCGCAGCAGCCAGGGTTGAGCATCGCCCATCACCTGTTGCGCCACCGCGCGGCCGATGCCCAGGCGACGGTATTTCTTCAAGACGAACAGATCGGCGAACTCCGGCGCATCGATGCCTGGCAGCTCGCTGTGCTCGATCAACAGGAAGCCGGCGATGAAGCCATCGGCGAGGATCAGCTGCGCGCTCCAGCCCGGCGCCTGCCAGTAGCGCTGCAGGTGCGGTTGGTGGATATAGAAGCGACCATCCGTCTCCACGTCCTCCTGCTCCCAGTCGGAGCTTTCATAGGCATAGAACTGGTAGAGATTGGCGATCAGCGGCAGTTGCTCGGCGGTCGTAGGCAGCAGTTCGATCTGCATGGCGTGTCCTGAATGGGGCATCGGTCTGTAAATTTATCCAGTTGTTCGGTATCGTGCCAGCCTTCGTTACAGCGGCAGGATCGAGCGCAATGGCCAAGGCAAAACGCATGTACGGCTGCACCGAGTGCGGTGCCACCTTTCCCAAATGGGCAGGGCAATGTGGCGAGTGCGGCGCCTGGAACACCTTGGTGGAAACCGTGGTCGAGGGCGCTACGCCCAGCGGTCGCACCGGTTGGGCGGGTGACAAGGCCAATATCAAGACGTTGGCCGAGGTCAGCGTCGAGGAGATTCCGCGCTTCTCCACCGCCTCCGGTGAGCTGGATCGGGTGCTCGGTGGCGGCCTGGTCGATGGCTCGGTGGTGCTGATCGGCGGTGACCCTGGGATCGGTAAATCGACCATCCTCCTGCAGACCCTGTGCAACGTCGCCCAGCGCTTCCCGGCGTTGTACGTCACCGGCGAGGAATCGCAGCAGCAGGTGGCCATGCGTGCGCGTCGCCTGGATCTGCCGCAGGACAAGCTCAAGGTGATGACCGAGACCTGCATCGAGTCGATCATCGCCACAGCCCGTCAGGAAAAGCCCAAGGTCATGGTGATCGACTCGATCCAGACCATTTTCACCGAGCAATTGCAGTCGGCCCCTGGCGGCGTTGCCCAGGTGCGCGAGAGTGCAGCGCTGCTGGTGCGTTTCGCCAAGCAGAGCGGCACGGCGATCTTCCTTGTCGGCCATGTCACCAAGGAGGGCGCATTGGCTGGCCCGCGCGTGCTCGAGCACATGGTCGACACCGTGCTGTATTTCGAGGGCGAGTCCGACGGCCGTCTGCGCCTGCTGCGGGCGGTGAAGAATCGCTTCGGTGCGGTCAACGAGCTGGGTGTATTCGGCATGACCGACAAGGGCCTCAAGGAAGTGTCCAACCCCTCGGCGATCTTCCTCAATCGCGCCCAGGAAGCGGTGCCCGGCAGTGTGGTGATGGCCACCTGGGAAGGCTCGCGGCCGATGCTGGTGGAGGTGCAGGCACTGGTCGACACCAGCCATCTGGGCAACCCGCGCCGCGTCACCCTGGGCCTGGATCAGAACCGCCTGGCCATGCTCCTGGCGGTGTTGCACCGCCACGGCGGGATCCCGACCTATGACCAGGACGTATTCCTCAACGTGGTTGGCGGCGTGAAGGTACTGGAAACAGCGTCCGACCTGGCGCTGATGGCGGCGGTGATCTCCAGCCTGCGCAACCGGCCACTGCAGCACGACTTGCTGGTGTTCGGTGAGATCGGCCTGTCTGGCGAAATCCGCCCGGTGCCAAGCGGTCAGGAGCGTCTGAAGGAGGCCGCCAAGCACGGCTTCAAGCGCGCCATAGTGCCCAAGGGCAATGCGCCGAAGGAGGCTCCGCCGGGGTTGCAGGTCATCCCGGTAACGCGCCTCGAGCAGGCGCTGGATGCGCTGTTCGAATAAAGAAAGTCGCGGCTAAAGCCCCCTCCCACCGAGACCCGGAGTCTGCCCTGGGAGGGGCTTCAGCTGCTATCCCGGCATGCGGCGTTCTGCCGCGACCCGGCCCGGGTGGAAATTGACCCGAATCAATAGATAGCAGGCTATCGGCGCGCAGCATGAAGGCGTATCCACACGAGGAGACACCATCATGTTCCTGTTCTTCGACTTCTTTTCCCGGGCCTTCAATTTCGACGCCAAGGCTGTCGATTCACACGATGCACAGCGTGAGGCGCAGCGCATCAAGGCCCGTCGTCAGCGGCGCCATGCCACCGAGGCTGCCTGCCGTATCCACTGAATGCGTTTTTTACCGCTCTGCGTATTTAATTCCCGATGTGGAAATGCGGAGGAAACGATGCTCTTGCGAGCCGGGGAGTGGTAGTCGCGTTTTATTGCAGCAGCGAAAAGTACGAGGTAAGCGGCGATCTGATCATGTGCTAATCAGATCGCCGTTCTCGCTGGTGGCGGTAATGGGTGAGTTCAGCAATAACGGCTTATTTAGAGCTTTGCCTATGTAACGGATTAGAATTATGGGTGTATCGGGTATTCTCCGTCGTAGCAAATGATGTAGTTCATCACGAGAAACGGTTGGCGGTTTTCATGTGCGGCATCTCCGCCTACAGGGGAGATTGCTAACACACTCATGGGGATCAGGGGGCCAGCTTGTGAGGTGAAACTCTGCTGGCCTATGCCTGGTACATGGCCGATATAGTTGTCGTTTGCAGGGGTTGGTACATAGGCAGACGGACCTGCAGATGATGCTCCGCCAAACAAGTTGTGGTTATGAGGTGGAATTGTAGTGTCGTCCAACGTCACGCTTTCGTAACCATATCTTTCGCCGAGTTCGAGATTGGACAGACCTATGCCCTGGCCGTAACCGGCAACGGCCCTGCCTTGTAAATCTGGCAGATTGAACTTGACGTTTAGAGTACCTCCGAATCGGTAGCCCAATATGCTAAAGAGTGCTGGGAACTGGTTTACTGGTAATGATTGGCCATTGCACAGAAACCAGCCCTCTGGTGCCCAGTTCCAAGGTATGATCCGGATTTCTCCGATAAATGCATCATCCATGTCATTCTCCATATTTATCTATAATTTGGATCATTGGAAGTTAGGGTATAGGCCGACTGTGCAAATGATATAGTTCATTGCGATCGTCGGCATGTAGTTGTTGTGTGGTTCGTTACCCCCAGGAGCTTCTTCCAAGGCTGCGTTGTCCATTTGTAATGGGGTAAAATCAGTAGCTGTCTTAGGCATATAGAAGCCTGGTTCAGATTTACCCAGCAGTGGCTCACCTTCTGGGCTTGTCTGTGTGGCAGCGACAGCGGTCGCATTGACTGCATGGTTATGAGTGGGGAGGTTGCTCGTGGTGATGGTGACGGTCTCTGCGCCCACTGTTTGGCCAAGGGTATAGTTGGTTGTGGTCTGAGGCCCTTTGCCTATATGCAAAGGTAGTCTGCCGCGGAGATCGGGTAACATGAAATTAGTTTTGCCGTCCCCGCCGTAAGCAGTGCCGATCAAGGAGTACAGTATCTCGTTGTCGGAAATATTGATTATTGCACCATTACAAAAAGCCCAGTCTTTTGGAGCATAATTTCCGGCAAATAGGCGAATCTGCCCCACATAAGCGTCCATGGTAAATACCTTTGTTTGATGGGTGTTGAAGATTTTGTATTGATTCAGCCGCGCGGCGGGTAGATGCCGATGGTTGCGATACAAAACTGCAGCGCAATGGATGGCTGTCGGTTTTCGTGTGGTGTAGAACTCCCTGATGCGCTCATGCTTCCGGTGTCAAGCGCTTTAATCGGGGAGGTGCCAGGGGCGTATATAGCTGTTTTTGCATTGCACAACATGTTGTCCTTGGGGGTATTACTGCTAGGGATAAGATTCGTCGCATACATCGTGTGGGTGTGGAGGGGGATATTGCTGGTCGTTAATGTGACGCTTTCCGATCCTGCCGCCAGCCCCATGGTATAAAACGGTGCGGCTGTTGTGCCTTGATTGACAGCCACTCTGCCGCGCAGATCCGGTAGGCCGAATGTTGTTTTGCCATCGCCGCCATAAACTGAACCTAGTAGGCTAAAAAGCGCGTTATATTGTTTGATGTTTAGTATTTGGCCATTGCACGGTAGCCAGCCCAGGGGAGCGCGGTCAAATGCAAAAAGAGTAATTTCACCTACGAAGGGTTCCATATTTTTTCCTTGTATACGGTGAGCCGCCAGGCAGATCATTCACAGCAGAACATCAGGGGCTGCAATTGAAATGACAGGCTGTATGGTCGAGGCCCACATGAACTGTTAATAATTTCCTTTTCATTAATGCATCCGCTTTTGCAGGTGCTCTTTTACTGTAGTACGGCGCCCAAATATTGCAAATGATGTGATTGTTTGCAGTTTTCCCAGTGATATGGTGCGCAAGGGGCCGTCTAGGGTGGGAGTGACTAATTGGACGTGGTCTATGGGATGTGCTAGAAATTGATCTTCGCTGGTCAGCGATCAACGTAATCGGAGGTGATGATGGAAATGGATAAGAATCAGGTGGATGTAAGCGTGAATAATATGTCTGCTCCTGCGTCTAAGCAGTGGGTGGCTCCGGTTGTCGAGGTGCATGAGGTTGAGGACCTGACAATGACTGGGCCCACGAACACCGTTGATGGCGCAGGTTCGAGCTGAGTGATTGTGTGAAGGGGATAAGGGGGGGCTGATTAAGCTGTAGAAGGTGTCCCTTTATCCTGTCTACATGGATTTTTCGTGATAAACCTGTATTCGGCCATTACGGAAGTAAGGAAACTCTGAATTTAACTTCCAGAATCTTATGGAATAAGCATTATTGCTACCCCGGATATGTCAATGAAACAGATGACCTTCGCAGACGCTGAATATGCCGGCAAACGTAGCAGACCCGCAGAGAATTGTTCCTGATCGAGATGGATCAGGTCGTGCCATGGAAGGGATTGGTGGCACTGATCGAGCCGCACTATCCCAGGGGTGAAAGGTGGTCGGCCGGCCTACCCGTTGATGGCGATGCTGCGTGTGCATCTGATGCAAAACTGGTTCGGCTGCAGCGATCCAGCAATGGAGTGGGCGCTAAAGGTTCCAGGGCCGCATTTACGATATTGCAGCGCCTGGCTGCATTGGACGTTTTGTCTAGCCGTATAAGGCCACAGATAGCGCTCATTGGTTGTCCTTGCAGAGCTCAGAGATACCCCAGGCGTCGCATGACTTGACCATGCTCTTGCTCGATTTGGGCGGCCTGATCAGGCGTTAGCGTATCTTTCCAGCCTCCTGCCTTGCCTGAACGGAAGAAACGCCTGTCTGGCGCCATCGTTTCTTTGAAACCATTCTGCGCCTCCTGCTTGCTCAGTTCGCTGAAGCGAGTGTTTTGGGCAGCTTGTTCGTAGACGTCCATTGTCCTGTTGAGCCCCGCGTGGCGTGCGATACGTGCGCCCTGTTGAACAGGGTCGGTAAGCAAGTCTTCATAACGCACCAAAAGAGGAGTGGGATCAGCCTGATCTAGCCAGCTTTCCACGTGTTGGCTCCATGTGAGAAGAGGCTGTCTTGTGTTGGGCGTAAACCTGATAGCCTCTTGACTTAAAGCTGAGTTGAAAGTGGTCATGCGTTTTATAGCGTTATCAATGGATATGCCTAGGTGATGGGCGAAGGAGACTGCCACATCGCGCGGATCACGCACTATATAGATGCTGGCTTGGGTCAGTTTCGGGGGGAAAAGTGGCTGTCCTTCAGCATTGCGTACCCAGGCATCATGAACTTTGTGCATGGTTACGCCCTTGACCATTCGGCTGTAGGCGACCATGGCCGCAGGTCGTGCTGACAGTGTCTCTTCCATGGTGAGATCTGCCGTAGCTATGCCGAGCAAGTCATCCAGTAAATAACGAGACGAGGGTTGCGTCACGATATCCAGCTTGTTGATGTCTATGGGGCGACCATCTTGTTTGACGCTGCTTAGAAAGGCCCTGACCCAGGTATTGCCGGATTTGGGATAAGACGCTAGCCAGATGAAGGTACTCATGATGCGACCACATGCTCGATAAGTTCGATAACGCTCTCCAGGTGTGAAAGGTCATCGGGGCGGTGTAGAACCATTACTTGAATCTTGCTGATCAATTGTCCCAGTTGTTGGAAGTAGATCTGTTCTGCGCCAAGTAGTCGAGACAAACGGTGTCGATAGATGTGCTGACGGAGTTGGGCGAGGGCGCTGATCTTTTCTAAGGGGATCAGTTCGGCAGAGGCAATATGGCTTCTGGGGGCCAGGATGATAATGGTCTGTAGCTGGGTGGGATGGTTGCTGAAGCTTGAGTCTACTGGGTAATGAAACTTTTGCAGGCCGGCTCTTACTTTACTGAGGTTGTCAGTCTGGACGGCTAGCGCATTGGCGGCATCCTGCCACAGTTTTATGGTCGGAAAACTGGGTTTTACTTCTGTTTTAAGTGGGTCTACAACGGTGATGTCATCGCACAGTAATTGATGGCCACGGTTGATTAGTGCCGTGGCAGTAGTTGATTTCCCTGCGCCAGACTGTCCTGCCAATATGACAGCGACATTACCTATCTTGATAGACGCTCCATGCAAGGGTAATGCTTTCCTTTGATGGCAGATGAGTCCCAGTGCCGGGCCAAGCAGGAAAGTCATGATCTCTCCTTGTGTGGTTGCATCTCCCGTCTCTATAGTGATCTGCCGTCCTGCCGATACCAGAATTGACAATGTGCCGCCTATGCGAATGAGAGCCTGATCATTGGCGTAGAGTGTTACAAATGGGCTGGAGAACAAGATCGGCTGGTCGATAGGTGGGATGGTGGCATGCGTGACATATATGTCTGGTGTGGATTTTGAAGTGCCGAGAACAGCAGCCAGAGAGAGGGGTCTATCTGAGTGTAAGTGCCATCCA
This sequence comes from Pseudomonas sp. C11, assembly GCF_034683865.1. Classification (NCBI taxonomy): domain Bacteria; kingdom Pseudomonadati; phylum Pseudomonadota; class Gammaproteobacteria; order Pseudomonadales; family Pseudomonadaceae; genus Pseudomonas; species Pseudomonas sp. C11. The sequence goes on along the minus strand of NZ_JAWIIP010000006.1, from coordinate 24,832 downwards.
CACAATGAATAATCAAACATGGCGTATCTTACAGTCCTTTGTTAGGCTTGGTGTTTGTGTAAACAGTGACAGGGCGAGATCGCTAATTGATTTCTATCAGGTTGTTCACCGCCAGCATGTTGAGTAGCTTGCAGACATCCACTTGTATAGTTTTCAGGTCTGCGTCGTAGTCAGTGGCCAGGGTACTACATAAATCCGCGAGTAGTGGTTGGGCGTCGAGTCGATTCCAGATATCCGTACTGATATCATCAAATGCGAAGTATTTGCCAGAGTCGCTATCCAGGAGGATTATTCTGCCATCTATTTCTGATGTGAGTTGGTCTTGTCGCTTGCTGATTCGGGCGTTGAGAGAAAGCATGCTCGTATCCCTGTCCTTGTGAAGTATTTCTGAATCTAGCGTCGCTATTGCTTTTGAACATGTTGCATGGTTCGTGCGCCAGTATATGCCCCTCTTTTTAACATACAAGCAAACTGAGCCCAGGATCGCATGGATGCCCCGAACCGGGCGTGTGTCTCGACGTCTTGAGCGAAGGCTTGCTGGCGCGCGTTGGCTATATGCCGTTGCGCTCGAATGCGGGGTGGTAATGGTGGGCGAGCTACGCCGTCTGGTGTTCAGCGGTGATGGCTCGCCCGATGACGAAAACCGCCTGGACTTCATCGAGGTGGCGGGTTTGGCTAGACCAAGCGACGTGCTAGTTGCCTAGTGCAGCCAGCTCGCGCTCTAACAGCTCTTCGTCGCCGAGGTTGAGTTCGACGAGGCGGCGCAGGTGGCTGATTGAGTCGAGGTCAATGTGTTGGCAGACGAATCCCAGATAGCCTTCCTGAGCACGTGCGAGCACCGTCTCCATGCGCACCGTTGCTTCATCGCCCAACTGCACCAGCGCTTCGAATGGCTGTTCTGGATCCCCATCCCACTCCGCCGGAGTCTCGATCAGCAGGCCTTTCAGCGAAAGATCCTGCAGGGTGGCCGTCCAGCGCCGCTCGCCCTGGGCGATGACGGTGGGGGCGTCGAAGGCGATGCGCTGGAAGCGCCGACGCTCGTTGGCGGTATCGGTCATGGATCAAGCTCCTGAAGGGTTTCTCACACTATAGCCAACGGCACGGTGCTGCGTGGCCTCGGTCGCCTCACTTGGCATCCTGGCCCAGGCGCTATCGACATAGCGCTTGGCTGCCTGACTATTGGTCGGTTCGGTAGGCGGAAGTTTGACAGTTCGCCAAGTGTCGCCAAAGCTCCTTATGCTGTTTTTATTACTCGATATTGCGGAGTGACAGATTATGAGCAAGCGAATGCTGAGCAAGGGGCTGGTCTTCGGGGTGTTGAGCATGGCCAGTCTGGGGGCCTTTGCCGATGCAGCCGGTGGTAACGGTTGTGGTTGGGGCAACATGCTGTTCGAAGGGCAGCGTGGCATGGCGCCACACTTCCTGGCCACCACCACCAACGGTACCTCGGGTAACGCCACCTTCGGCATGACCTCCGGCACCAACGGTTGCGACACCAGCGGCGCGCTGGGTTACAACGGCCGCTCCATGCTGGCGATGAACGGCATGCTCGATTCCATCGCCGAGGACATGGCGCTCGGTCAGGGCGAGGCACTGGATGCCTACGCCACCCTGCTCGGGGTCGAGGCCAAGGATCGGGCGCACTTCGCCAAGGTCACCCACGACAACTTCGGCAGCATCTTCAGCAAAGCCGACGCCACCAGCGAACAAGTGCTGGCAGCCACTCTCGATGTGATGAGCCGCGATGCGCAGCTGGCGCGCTATGTGAAACAGCCGGCCTGAGGTAAATCCCGGGCAAAAAGAAGCCCGCCAATTCGGCGGGCTTCTTCATTTCAAGCGGCGTATCAGTTGCCGTAGACCGGGAACTGGGCGCACAGGGCCTTGACCTGCTCGCGTACGCGACCTTCGACTTCGTCGTTGCCGATGTTGGCCAGCACTTCGCAGATCCAGCCCGCCAGTTGACGGCACTCGCCTTCCTTGAAGCCGCGCGTGGTCACGGCCGGGGTGCCGATACGCAGACCGGAAGTGACGAACGGCGAACGCGGATCGTTCGGTACGCTGTTCTTGTTCACGGTGATGAAGGCGCGGCCCAGGGCGGCGTCGGCGTCCTTACCGGTGATGTCCTGCTTGATCAGCGAGAGTAGGAACAGGTGGTTCTCGGTGCCACCGGAAACCACGTCGTAGCCGTTTTCGATGAACACCTGAGCCATGGTCTGGGCGTTCTTGATCACTTGCGCCTGGTAGGCCTTGAACTCGGGCTGCAGGGCTTCCTTGAAGCACACGGCCTTGGCGGCGATGACGTGCTCCAGCGGGCCACCTTGGCCACCCGGGAATACGGCGGAGTTGAACTTCTTCTCCAGCTCTTCGTTCTTGCGCGCCAGGATCAGGCCGCCGCGCGGGCCGCGCAGGGTCTTGTGCGTGGTGGTGGTGACGACGTCGGCGAACGGTACCGGGTTCGGGTACAGACCGGCAGCGACCAGGCCAGCGACGTGGGCCATGTCGACGAACAGGTAGGCACCGACCTTGTCGGCGATGGCGCGGAAACGCGGGAAATCCAGCACCTGCGAGTAGGCGCTGAAGCCGGCGATGATCATCTTCGGCTTGTGCTCGACGGCCAGGCGCTCGACTTCGTCGTAGTCGATCAGGCCCTGGTCGTTGATGCCGTACTGCACGGCGTTGTAGATCTTGCCGGAGAAGCTGACGCTGGCGCCGTGGGTCAGGTGGCCGCCGTGGGCCAGGCTCATGCCCAGTACGGTATCGCCAGCGTTGAGCAGGGCCATGTAAACGGCGCTGTTGGCCTGGCTGCCGGAGTGCGGCTGGACGTTGGCGTAGTCGGCGCCGAACAGTTCCTTGGCGCGGTCGATGGCGAGCTGCTCGACCACGTCGACGTACTCGCAACCACCGTAGTAGCGCTTGCCCGGGTAGCCTTCGGCGTACTTGTTGGTCAGCACGCTGCCCTGGGCTTCCATCACCGCCGGGCTGGTGTAGTTTTCCGAGGCGATCAGCTCGATGTGCTCTTCCTGGCGCAGAGCTTCCTGCTCCATCGCGGTAAAGAGTTCGGCGTCATAACGAGCGAGGGTCAAATCACGGCTGAACATGGCGTTCCCCTGAAATCAGCTGGGCGGATGAAAAGAGCGGCGGATTCTACCGCAAAGGTCGCATTCAGGCATATGAAGGTCGGTCATGGCGCAGACGAACGTCCTTCATTACGGAGGGCTGTGTCTCGTGTGGCGTCTCAATCGAGGGTGAACAGCGTCGCCCCCATGAGCTGCTCGCTGAGCTTTTGCGCCGACATCGGCCGGCCGAGCAGGTAGCCCTGCACTTCATCGCAGCCGTGTTCGCGCAGGAACTCCAGTTGCGCCTGACTCTCGACGCCTTCGGCGATCACCATCATGTTCAGGCTGTGCGCCATGGCGATGATGGCGCGGGCGATCTGCGCATCCTGTTCGCCATCCGGCAGACCGTCGACGAAGCTGCGGTCGATTTTCAGGATGTCGATGGGGAACTGCTTGAGGTAGTTCAGCGAGGAGTAGCCGGTGCCGAAGTCGTCCACCGCGATGCACAGGCCGAGGCGTTTTAGGTCGTTGAGCATCTGCATGGCGCTGCCGACATCGCGCATCAGGATGCTTTCGGTCAGTTCCACTTCCAGGCAGGCCGGCGGCAGGCCGGTGCGTTCGACGATGACGGCGATGCGGCTTTCCAGATCGCCTTCGGCGAACTGGCGGGCGGACAGGTTGACCGACACCTTGGGGATGCGAATCTTCTCTTCGTGCCAGGCCTTGAGCTGGCTGCAGGCCTCTTCCAGTACCCACTCGCCGACCTGCACCACCAGGCCGAGCTCTTCCAGCACGGGGATGAATTCGTCGGGCGGCACCAGGCCGCGAGTCGGGTGGTTCCAGCGCAGCAGCGCCTCGACGCCCGTAAGGCGACGGCCATCGCTGGAGTATTGCGGCTGATAGTGGAGGACGAACTGGCCCTGTTCCTGGGCATGGCGCAGGTCGCTTTCCAGTTCCAGGCGTTCCAGGGCGCTGGCGTTCATCTCCGCCTGGTAGAACTGGAAGTTGTTCTTGCCACGCTCCTTGGCGTGGTACATCGCGGTGTCGGCGTTCTTCATCAGTTGGCTCAGCTCGTTGCCATCCTGCGGGGCAAGGGCGATACCGATACTGGCGGTGACGAAGAACTCGCGCCCTTCGAGCACGAAGGGGCGGGCGAGGCTGGCGAGAATCTGTTCGGAAACGCTGATGGCGCGGTTCAGGGCGCCTTCTCGGGTGGCGCGGGGCTGCAGCAGCAGGGTGAACTCGTCGCCGCCCATGCGCGCCACGGTATCGTCACCGTCGACGCAGGCCGACAGTCGCACGGCCACGTCCTTGAGCATGCGGTCGCCGGCGGCGTGGCCGAGCGAATCATTGATCGGTTTGAAGCGGTCGAGGTCGAGGAACATCAGCACCACCCATTCGTCATGCCGCTCGGCATGCTGCAGGGCGCTGTGCAGGCGATCCTGGAACAGGGTGCGGTTGGGCAGGTGGGTGAGGGCGTCGTAGTAGGCCAGGCGGTGGATGCGTTGTTCGCTGGCCTTGCGCTCGCTGATGTCGCTGAAGAAGCAAACGTAGCTGACCAGGTCGCCTTCCTCGTCCTGCACGGCGGTGATGCCGACCCAGGCCGGGAAGTTCTCGCCGTCGCGGCGCTTGAGCCACACCTCACCTTCCCAGGAGCCACGCTGATTGAGTTGGCCGAGGATGTACTGCACGTGCGAAGCCTGCTGCCGATCGGCGGTGAGCATGCCGGGCAACTGATCCAGTACCTGCCCGGCGGAATAGCCACTGATACGACTGAAGGCCTTGTTGACCTGGACGATGTAGCCGGCCGGGTCGGTGACCAGAATCGCCGCGCTGGAGTGCTCGAATACGGTGGCGGCCATGCGCAGGTCTTTCTCGGCGCGGCGCTGCTGGCTAATGTCGCGGCCGACACCGAGGATGCCTTCGAAGCGGCCATTCTCGTCCCACATCAGCACCAGGCGCAGCTCCACGGGGATCTTGTGGCCGTCTGCACGCAGGCAATCGAAGACGAACAGTTGATCCGGCAACTCCTCGCGCAGGCGGTCGAGGCGGGAACGTTCGTCCAGGGCATCGCGAATGCGCTCGAGCAGCAGATTGAGCCCGCTCAGTTGATGCGGGTTGGCGGCCAGGTTCTGGAAGCCGTTGCTCATCATCCAGTCGACCGTATAGCCCAGCACCGGCTCTACCGAGGGGCTGACGTAATTGATCTTCAGGCTGTTGTCGGTGGAGAAGATGACGTCGCTGATGCTTTCGGCCAGCAGGCGGTAGCGCTGTTCGCTGTCGCGCAGCGACTGGTTCTGTTCGATCTGCTCGGTGATGTCCTTGGCCACGCCGATCAGGCGGCTGACTCGGCCTTGGGCGTCACGCGCCAGGGCCTGCTCGCGGATGCTGAACCAGCGCCACTGGCCGTCGCGATGGCGCCAGCGCAGCACGGACTCGAGCAGCATGCCGTCGCCGACGACCTTCTGCAGATTGCGGATGCGCCAGTAATAGTCGCTGTCATCGGGGTGCAGCACTTCCACCCAGAAGTCATCGTCCATGGCCTTGAGTTCGTCGCGGCTGTAACCCAGCTTGAGGCCCAGGCTGTGGTTGCTGAACAGCACGCGCTTGTTCTGCATGTCGTGTACGTAGAGCAGATCGGGTACCGAACGCACCACTTCCGACCAGAAACGTTCGCGCTCGATCAGCGACAGCTCGATGCGCTTGCGGCTGGTGATGTCGCTGATGCTCAGCGTCACCGCCTGGTAATCCTGAATCATCTCCGGCAGGCGCAGTACCAGCCAGACGTGACGGCGCAAGCCCTGGCGGGTGACGAGTTGGGTTTCCAGCTCGACCAGGTTGGGGCCTTCCACCACGGCGACCGCGAGCTTGAAGCGCAGATCCTCGGCTTCGATGGCGCCGCAATCGAACAGCTGTTCCCAGGCCTGTTCGGTGCTGCTGGCGCCGAGCAGATTGAGCGCCACCTGGTTGGCTTCGGTGATGTGCAGTTGTTGCCGCAGTTGCTCGTGATGCTCCGGGTCGGCTTGCAGCCAGCGTTGCAGGCCGGCGGAGTCGCGCACGCGCTGTTGCAGCAGGAAGCTGCGCAGCTCGGACAGATCGAGTACGCAGAGCGCAACGCCAGTACCCTCGAAGATGTCTTGGTAGCGCCGGCGGGTTTCCTGCAGCACGCGCATGGCCTGCTGTTCATCGGTGACGTCGCGCAGCACCCAGACATAGCCGCCATGATGGGCACCTTCGCTGATGTCGCTGCGGGTCACGGCGAACAGGCGGGTGCGACCCTGGATTTCCAGGCGTACCAGCTCGGGGCCGAGGTCGCTCGCCAGGTGGGGGCTGTTGAGCAGCAGCGGGTCAAGATCCGGCAGCAAGTCGAGCAGATGACGATCCCAGACTGCCTGGCCGTCCAGTCCGAACAGCGCCTCGGCCTGCGGGTTCAGATAACGCAGCGCGCCATCGGCCTGCGTGACCAGAATGCATTCCTCCACCGCACCCAGGGCGCTGGCGGCCTGGCGCAGTGAGCGCCGCGACTCGGCGTTGAGGCGTTGCAGGCTGCGCCGCTCGCGTTGCAGGCCATGCAGCGCCAGCAGTGTCAGCAGGCTGAGCAGGCCGAACAGGAGGAATTTGCCGGCCAGCACCGGCATCAACTTATTGCTCGCGCGTGAACTGTCGAACAGCGCGCGCAGTTGCCACTCACTGCCGTCGAGGGGGAACAGGCGGATACTGCTGGCATGTTCTTCTGCCGTGACCGGTTCAAGCGCCTGGGCCGGTACCGTGGCGCCATCGGAACGCAAGATCACCCGGCGGCTGGTGCTGTCTTCGAGCAGCCAGCGGTATTCGCCTTGCTGCTGTTCCTGCAGCCAGTTGCGTACGGCGCTGGTGCTCATGCGCAGCACCGCGAGGCCGCCGTCCGGCTGATGCAGCGCAAGATAGAGCAGGCCACCGTCGCGTGGGCTCATCGCGTAGCGGTAGGCGGCGTTGCCGTTGCGCAGCAGCAGGCTGCGGACGAAGGGCAGGTCGCCGCTGCCTGCGTTGCTTTCGCTCAGCAACTGGCCTTCCGCGTCCAGGCGGACAACGCTATCGAGACTGGAAAAGAGGCTGCGCAGAGCGCTGATCTGATCGGCCTGCACCGGCAGGGTCAGGGGCTCGTTCGGTCGGCCCTGAAGAATCGCCTGCCCCGCCTGGGCCTTCAAGCGCATGCTCAGGCTCAGATGCCGAGCGAGCTGGTCAGCGTAGGTCTGGCTCAAACGTCGCTGGTTGTCCAGCAACTGGTGGTGTTCCTGCATCAACTGCCAGGCGAGCAGGCCGAGCATGGCCAGCACCAGCACGATCAGGGCGCGTCTAAGCGACTCGCGACGCCTCGGTTGCGGTTCTCCTGGCGGCGGTGAAGGCAATGTGGAAGACGTCGGCACGTAGGGTGAACCTGCTGCTTGCAGCTGTCTGGGCGATGCTTGATGGGCGTGCTGGCACGCCAGCCGGCTAGCATGCCCTTAAATGTGGCGAAGTGCCAGTGAAGTCGACGAGCGACGGTTTGCCCTGCCTGCCGCATTCCGGTAGCTTTGCGCCGCACACGTCATGATCCGCTGTTGCGTCTCCTGCATGGCATCAGGTGGCACTTGCCCGGGTAGCGGCTAAGGTATCTGCACAGCGCGCGGCGTGCGCACCGTCTTCATTCTACTTATTCATCAAGTCAGGTTCTCATGGCTCAGTACTCCAATCTGCCCTATTAGGTTTTAGTCACGTTTTAAAATCTGCAGTCGAGACCTTATGGCCACTGGCTTTCCAGCCTGTTCTGCATCTCCCTCTTCTTAATCCTGTGGTTATGGTGGTGTTTTAGTTAGGTTTTGCTGATTTTGGCTCGAATTTAAGCTCCAAAACCTAACTTTTTGTAAGTGTCCCTGTGATTGCCTCTTCTCAAGGCACGAGGGCACGAATTTGTGTAACCGGCTCATAAGCGGCACTGTCGCTACAAACTGGAGACAGCATGAGCAAGACGCAATCCCCATCACTGACGTGTTGTAGAACCAGCTCCTAACTAACCTTCAGAAATCTGAAGGTCTGATCGATGCTGACGGCATCCTCAAGCAGCTGACAAAGAACTGGCCAAGCGCGTACTGGATACGGAGCTGATCTACCATCCCTGCCATGACAAGCGTCAATCTGTCAACAATCCAGCTGACAACACCCCCAACAGCTTCAGCTGGAAGAAGCCCAAAGGTGAGTTTGGTGAGCTGGCCATCGAAGCACCACGAGACCAAGATGGCACCTTCGATCCGCAAAAAATAGAGAAGCGCTAGGATCTATGGGCGGGGTTCGACTTCGAGAATCTCTCGTTATACGTACACGGTATGGCCGTGCGCGAGATCCAACCGCATTTGCAAGAGATGTACGGCGCTGAGGTTTCCCCCCTCTATCATCTCTTCGGTAAGCAAGCGCGCTGAGCATCAATAGCGGCTGAGCGAAGAAGAGGGCGAGTACACCCTCAAACCCAGCAGCGATATGGGCAGCTGTGTGTCTTCCAGTGATGCTGTTCTTCGTTTCCAGTTATTGTGACCCACCCGCGCTGGAGGTTGTGTCCAGCCATTGCAGTAGTTGTGATCCACGACGCCAACGTTGCTAGGGATGGTCTGAAAAAGCCCCTACTCGAAAAATGCGCCCCAGTAGATACGCGGCTTATAGGCCTGCATACTCGAAGAAGGCGGGATTTTTCAGAGTTTCCCTAGGCAACTGGTCGCCGCAGATGTGAAGCGAGTAATTGCTACCTGCCAATATTTAGCCGCAGACTTACATCTGGGTTAGTCTCGTGCATGCACTGGCCTTGGCCAGTACTTTTACTCGCCCCGGCTATCTCCAACTAATCGTAATCGACAGAGTAATGCTAAAAGTGAGCGGCTAGGGATACCTAGATCTATGCACCAATCATCAATTAGCGGAAATTAGCTAGAAATTCTGCGTGTTCGGATCAGTGATTCACGGAGATAGTATGCTCTAGCAGACCCTGTCTCTACTATTCCCGTAAGAAGATCCAAACAAGCTTCGTACATTTTAAGGCTTAGCTTGTCAGTGAGCTTAAAAAACTTAGCGATTGCCATTTCTAGGCAATATGCAGAGTTTCCTTGAGATGTCAGGATGCTCGAATTCTTCCTGTACTCAGCTGCCAAAATATGAATGCCATTGTCAAAAAATAAGTCGTGGAATTGATACATGAGCGAGCATAGCGACTCAAAAACCAAGCTGTTGCATGCTGAACGCCTACAAAATTCAAGCAAGTATTGCGATCCTATCGTTATCGCTTTGACCCGGTTTGGATGTTTCTGATACACGCCATCGCTGTACAGCATACCGCGCAAAAAAGTATTTAGATCATGCTGATGACCTGAGTAAGGTGTATATACGGCATTAAGTGCAATTTCATGCAACTGGTGCTCCAATAAGCACCAGAGCTCCCACATACCTTTATAGTCAGACCGTTGCTCCATAGCGGTGTCGAATCGAAGCTTAACAAGGTATATAAAGCTAGGCGCTTGTTGGCATCCTGCCAGCAGAAGATCACGTATGGGCCTAAAGTTATCACTTTGGCTGGCAATGACATGCTCGGCCAAGCAGTTCTGTATCACTATTGCCACATCATGATTCAATCGATATGGTCGGTCTGATGAGCGCTTTTTCTGTTCATTTTTCTCCTCATATACTATCGCAACGGTCTTATATAAAAGACTAAGATTGTTATCATTATAGTTGCCGAGAGGGAGCATCAGCAGCGGAATATGGATACGCCACAAGGAGTGAGATTCCGGTGTGATTTCAGATGGGGAAAACTCAAACTCTGCCCCGAGAATCTTTTCTCGAAACTCTGAAACAAGCGTGCTCCATTCGCTAGGCGGCGTATCAGGGTCGCTATTTTGAGCCGCTCGCACGGATGTGTAGCGCGATGCAAGCTCGAAGCGCGCAAATTCCAAAGCCCCACTAATGCAGCTGTTAGCAAAGCTCTCATCCATGTTCCAGAGGTAATCGCGCACTCCTTTAGCAGCAGACGCACATACATGTATGTTGACATGCGTTATCGCCGTAGCAATTGCATAATAAATCTCTTCGCGCAGCTCTGGATCAAGCTCAAGTTCCAATAGTTTCGCAAGAACGTACGCACAAGCGGCAGCTCCATTAGAATCGGTAGCATCGACCGCCATATGGTTGCTACTGTCATCCGAGTTCAAGTGGATTACTTGAGTTATCACCTCCAGGCACCAGTTAACATCATCAGTTGACAGAGCGTCAAAATAATCTCTTACTGCTACTGCAGCCGTAGTAGTAACCGCACCTAGCGCCATTATTTCAAAACGCCCAACTTCCCCCTTTATTAAAAGATCCAAGATTTTTCTTGCATCTCCGATAGCTTCGTCGACTCCAATCAGCCCAGAGCTGCTAGTTTCACTGTTTTCAAATTTTTTCCTAGACCACAGATAGAGTCGCTGGACGGAAAAGTCATGAGCATGATTTTCCTGGTGTTCACGCTGAGCCTGCTGAAGTTCTTCGCTAAGGGGCTGAGTGGATTGAAAGATGATCCTATTGTTTTCCTCGTCCGGAACAGCCTCCCAGTTTCGCGTATCAACTCGATGAACCAAGAACTTCAGGCTGGTGCTTTTACCTGCCTCCGCAAGTGCTCTCAGCTCATCAATAATCTCATACGCCGCAGATCTATCCTCTTCAATGAACTGAAATTTAACCAGTAATGCCTCTAGAGATTCCCCTCTCCAAGGCTTAAGAGCTGAATTTTTTCTCTCTTCAGCAAAGAACTCAGACCAGGGATCGAAGCGCATCGCAAACCAATTTAGTTCCTGACTGCCTTTTTCTTCGAGTTGACGCATTAGATCTAATGTGTAGAGATTGGTGCATTTAAGCAACGGATACGCTGCAATACCGACCTGCTTAGGAAATCCCACGGCTATAGAAGCAAGCACAGCTGTAGTTAAAACTGAGTTACTATTTTTGAGTATGTATTCATATATCCAAGAAAGTTCATTCTTGGGTGGCGGATTCTCCACGTACTCAACTAACCAGTTCTCCAGGGTCATCAATGCACATTGGAGCAAATAAGGCACAGTGGAGTGGCCGCGATATCCTTTCCACAGATGAGGTGATGCAAAGAGCGATATCTGGGTTCCATCGTTAGCGCGAATCAGAACTGATCGAACCTCCATCTCATCAGGCATTTCCTGAAGCTGATCTTCACGATTTTGGCCATACTCAGATGCTGCAAACTTCGCGGAGCAAACGCGGCAAAGGTCAAGAATGAAGTCTAGACCTTTGCGGGGATGATGTTGCAGCAGGTACTTAAATGGACCTCTCAAGCCACTTGCAGGAAAATAGTCTCTTTCATTTTGCAGGCCGTAAGCTTCATCCAGACCCATTCCGGATAAAGGGCGATAGCCACCCTGGTTGTCGTAATCTGTTTCAGGTTGTAACCATTCATGCTTGGCAAGCCGTATAATGAAATCAGGGCGATGTCGGCAGAGCATGGGAGCCAAATCGCTAGCAAGAGCCAACCTGACAAGCTCCTCCACATAGTTGGGGCGGTCGCGCCTCAGCCTTGATGCAAATACATTGCGTTCTGCCAGTGCATTGAACTCTTCAGGTATAGCCGGAACTACTTTCAGCAGGACTTTCAGAACCTTGGTTCGTAGCTTCTCTCTTTTATACGAATCTACCCATTCAAGTAAAAATAAGCAGATGCCACCAACCGCAGGTGCCTCTGCGGGCAGTTTACTCCAGATACTTATAATATCCGACCATGAGTAAGCCACCTCTACAACATGAGGAAGAACTGACTTAGACAAAGACGCCCTATTCGAAAATATGAAATTTATCAGCGCCTCCCACCCGCTACCATATGGTTTCAATAACAGCAAGAATCCAGAGTCGGAATTTTTATCCGGATATCCGCTTGCTCCTTCTACAGGGCGCTGGCAAGCAATACGCAGTATGAAGCTGAATCTAATCAGCAGGCTGCATTGATTAGCTAATAATTTGTCTTGCAGTAGATTAAAAAATTTAGATGGATCCGGGCTTAACAGTACGGTGGCAACAACCTCATCTTTCCAGTGGCTGGCAATATCATCCGCTGTAAGTATGCTTTCGATTAGGTCTGTCAATTCAGCTTCAGCTGCAAGCTTGAAGCCCATCCACAAGCGTAGGCCGCGACCAATTGCGGGCTCACTTCCGATTGCGGCTAGAAAATTATTCGGCGACCCCAAATTTGCTAAGTATTCGTTTTCAATGAATTCGCCGAGAGCCCAGTCCTCCAATACATCATGAGAAGGGCTTATCAAAGAGCTACGGGTATCGCGGCGAATAAGATTATCTTCTTCTAGCTTGGCGACAACCGCAGGATCAAAATCTGTATCAGGTACACCAAATACCATTCGTTTTGCTCGCAGCTTTGCCACCTCAATAAAAGTAGCTCTGCGCCGAGCGGGCATTCCATTCCTGCGATCCGATTGTCTTTCAATGACTGAATTCCAGACAATTGTTCGGAAGTCGCCCTCGGTATTGCTGGACTCAAATTTGGCGCCATTTGCAAACGCGCGAACAGCAAGATCAATAAAGAACGGATTGTGCAAAAGCTCCGAGATGGCCGGATTGCTCGTTAACTGCCGCAGCTCAGGAGCATTATTACAGATCTCTTCAACTTGCCCATCGGTGAAGCCTGAAACCTTTACGCTCTTAAAGTTCAAGCCGCAGGGTTGAAGGTAATTAAACGCCAGCTGCTGGTATGCATAATCGCGTCCTGTCGCAATCACGCACCACCCCCCTTGCAATCTTATGAAGTTCAATAAATCTATAAAAGCTGCCGAGTTATTAAGCTCTAATACTTTTTCAATTGACTCAATGATCAGGATTTTTTCTTTAAGGAGAGAGAAATGGCTCGCCAATTGGTGTAGGCCTGAGCTGATCCCCATAGATGCAAACACATCATTAAGATGGGGCTTGTCGAAATCCTCGGCCCTGACGTAGAAGGTGGCCGCGCTAGAATCTCTGGACTGTACATAGTCTTTGACAACGCCAGATTTACCGGCGCCCCGTTCGCCGGTAACGAATACGAATCCACCTTCTTCGTAAGAGTCGCGTATCTCTTCAACTATGTTGTCTCGGGATACATGACTCCCGCATATCGAATTAGAAATGCCTAGATATATATGGCGGCTTCTCTCCTGTAGCTTATCTATATCCGCCTCTAGTGACTGAGTTACTCTGGTTCTGAATAAAGAACTCAAGTCGGCAGGAATGTTATCGATTGTTAGTGTACCTGCATTCTGGTTGAATTCTTGAGCGGTTGTTACAATCTGTGCCAAAACTGCTGAGGGCGGTAGGTCAGAGTGTTGATGAATGAGCGAGCCAAGCATTGCAGCTGTAACTGATGCCACTTGATCCAAATCATATGAAATAAGATGGAATGTCTTCAGGAATTCCCAGAATTCATTGTCTGACAATGCGCCGCCATTTGCCCGATTTAATTGCGTTCGAAAAGCACTTAGTCGTTCCTTTTTCTTAGCGCTTGTGAAGCCTTTAGCTGTTGTTTTTTTGATAAATTCATCGGGGCTTGATGAATGACGAGCCCACTCAAGTATAGGAATGGTGCTGGCAAGATCGACCCTGGTCAATGGGCCAGTAACAAGCGCGATGGAGTCAAGATTTTTATTGAAGTCATGGCTATTGAAGTCTTCCCATGCGGCGCAAATCACTTCGGCAAATACAGAGTCTTCAGAGTCGCTTGTCGTTATTTCATGTTTAATTTGGGCTCGTAAAACTCGCTTGTTATTGGTTGAGTCTTCAGAGATGACAAGCAAATCATCTGTGTGCACGCCGGCATATCTATTCTGGAAGCTAATTTCCTTTACGCGAGCATTGGTAGGCATGCATGGGATAGGTGTTCCAGCTAGAAGCGCGACTAGAAATGAAGCCTGCACCCGGCTTTCAAAATTGACGCCACCACCCCCAGTGGAAAATGGATTACTTTGCTCTTTCAGCTTAGCCATGCCAATAACTCTCCGTTAAAAACACTTTTCGCTGTGCCTATCTGGATAATTGCAAATATTATTGAGCTGCGCCGTTTTGATTATTCCAGCTCAATTTGCGGTCCATAGGCAATCGCGTCAACGAGCTTCAAGGCTTTCCTTGCTGCAGTCCTTGCAGGAGCGAGGTCCGCATGCCGGAGTATCTCCACCAGCATGTTGCGGTCTTCAGGATCAGTGGCGGCCTCCGCCAATAGTCGCGACCAATATCGGCGAGCCTCCAGACTGTTAGAAGCGACAATAGCGGTAAGCGCTTGACCCGCATTAACGTCTCCGGCTGCCACCCTGCGCAGGACAGCCTCGGCCTCGGCAGTCGCCCCCCGTTCAGTTCCTCTGTTTCGCTCTACTGCTGCAATAAGAGCCTCTCTTGCTCGTTCTGATTTTGCATATGCGGTTCTAATGAACACCGCCAGTTCTGTTGGAGGTGCGAGCAGCTGACGTTGGCGCAATGCCTCAAAAGCCTCCAATGCTGCAGCTCGGCGCTGACGGAATGGGTTGCGCTGAGCCGCATCGAACGCCCGTCGCATTTGGCCAATAAGCTGCCCCAAGTCATCTACCAGAGACGTGATGAACCAAAATGGTCTCTCTGTGCCTTGCTGAGAGAGTGCTGTAGCAACGAACGGCCACACCTCATGTGCTGTCAGCGTCAGCCGCCCTAGGACTTGCCGAATCTGTTCGGGGCCAAGGACGCTTAAGTCAAGTAAGAAACTTTCCGGGGGCAGGTCGAGGATGCCTACATCGAGTCTGCCATTGGCGTTACCGACGTCCGCAGCGAACTGATCTGCAATGTCGGCAAATGCGCGCCGCATATGGTGCGGAGCTATTGGTAAGGCGTTGACATCTTGTGGGCGCACGACCACATGTAGCCCCTGACCTGCAGCGTTAAGGCGCTGAAAACGCACAGGAGCGGCACGCTCCAAAGTCCCCAGCAGTAGATTGATATCTTCAGCTGTTGGCTCCACTGCTGACCTGTCAAAAGCATCCAGCCACTCTGGTGCCTCTGCAGGTACTTCTGGCAAAACCAGAAACAGCGATCGCAATGAGTCGCCTCGCTCCCCGGCTGTTTCAGCCTCTCGAAACCTTCTTGCCAGATCATCGACTAGCACGTTCCGGTTTAACACTTCGTCTGGTGGACGTGGAACACACTCAAGATAGGGCCGGACACGCGTCGACTCTGCGAGGAGGCTGAGAAAATTCAGTACCTTATGCGCCTGCACGAGGGCGACGGCCCTTGAGGGGCCTCTCCCTGCATGGAATCCGGCAGCTCTTTGACCGAAAAGCAGTGATAGACCTTCGGTCGCTTGGATAAGCTGGTCTCGATGCCGAACTGGATCTCCGACCCCTACAGTCAGGAACGAAGCCCTTGGGACAGGAGCTCTCAGTATGTCTCGGACATCCCGAAGTACATCCCGCGCACTTTTGAATTGAGTTGGGGACAGCATGAGGGCTTCGTCGCCACGAACTTGTACCAGTATGGCTGATAGCGCTTGTTCTGCGGCCGCGCCAATAAGCCCCACTGGAGCGGCGAATCGCGCACAATCAACGCGAAGGGTTCCACGGTTGGGCATTCCCAAGCCAAGGAGCGCAAGAGTCAAAGCTTCCTGACTTGCTTCAAGCAAGCGAACGGTGCTTGTCCTTAAATACTGTGGCATCGCTTATCCATATTTTTAGCGGCTTTGATAGGCCCCTAGATCATGGTCGATAATGCCAGGCGCAACCGCCACCTCCTCATATACGATAGAGTTGAGAAACTCAACCACCACTATTCCGTACCGAGCCGATTGGTGTAGCAGCAAGTGGATGTACGCGCTACGGGCGAGGTCTTGGAGGTCTTCCACAACCATCTGCGTGTTAGCACTCCCTCGGCAGTATGTCTCTGGAATAAGCATGTAGTCGGAGCCACAGGCCGCCCAACCACCAGTATTACACCGAGAGTGAGCACGCCGCATTGCTCGCCAGAGTTGAAAGGGGCGGCCTGCGCTGCTACGTCACCTGCAGTATCACCTGTCCGAATGTACCGATGTGGCCAACGGGTACAAGGCTGCCAGCGCTTTGCGCAAAGAGGCTCGTTTACATGGCGATGTCCGACTGGAGGAGGCCTGTGCCCATGCGCTGACCAGCAATACCTTCGCCCTGAAAAGCTTGCCAACCGCTGGAGTGGCTGGGTCAGAATCACCAGCGCGAGTGGGTCAGGACCTTAGGAATAAAGTGCCCAAACCACAAGCCCCTACAGCGGTAAGCTCCATGACCAGATAGAGGCGCCTGTCGGAAATCTTCGTCGCGTTGAACCATATCTTCGGCGCCGAGGCGAGCGATGACGGCCACCCGCAGTTTCTCACCAGCATCGCCCAGCGCATTAGTCATCAAGAGGACAGTGATAACTAGGTGAACAATCACTCGATGGAACAAGTGATGCACGGCCGATTTTCCTAGCGCGTACTGGACGCCCTGTTCAATGCCGCGACCGACCACGAGAAGCTATCGCTATCCGTTGGGCTGCAGCTCTGCGACTTCGGGAAGTAGGTAGGACGGATCGCAGGATAGCTCACCTGCGATTCGGTAAAGCTTTTCGACGGTAATATTTACTTCGCCTCGTTCGATTCGCCCCATGTAGCTGCGATCAAGGCTGCAGGCAAGCGCGAGTGCATCTTGAGAGATCCGGCAGAGCTTTCTCTGCGTTCGGATGCGTTCCCCTAACGCTTTCGCCAACTTATCCATGACCGTCTCAATTCAACTTGAGGCGGCACTATCGTGCGTTTGCGGACGCACGAGCCACGGATTATAATCCGCATTTCTTTCGTGCTAACTCTTCTGGTGCCTCAATGAATTCGGCCTCGTTTATTTTCGACAGGCGTCTGTATGAGCTGCTTCAGGAGCCAGGGCGTACAACCTTTACTACCCGTGAACTGCGCGATGCCTATGCTACTCGCCTAAACAGCACACATTTCCGTATCGCCGATGTGCGACGCTATGTGTATGAGCAGATCCGTCGATTAGTGCGCGCGGGCTGGGTTGCACTGGATGAGAACCGTCGTATCCGAGGACAGGTCTACCACCTGCAGTCGATTCCGGCACACCTGCAACTGGAACTAATCGACAACGGCTTTGAAAGAAGCCTTAAGGCTGCCGGAGTGCGCGAACCAGACACGGTGGTGCGCGACGTGGAGGCTTTGCCGCTTAAGTCGTCAGCCAATACGGATTTGCAGTTGGAGGCGCTCCACAAGGAAATCCGCTTGGACTTTCTCACTTCAATGGGCGAGGCAGAGCGATTCAAGCTGCTTCTGGACGAGATGCCGCATTTGCGCGACAAGGTTGAAGGCGATTACCTGGAGGCCAGGGATCGCAGTTCTCGCCTTCTGGGCCATTTACGCGCCATAGAAAAGACCCTCACAACGCTCGCTGCGCCACGATGAGCAGATCGCTACGCAGCTGGCAGAACAGCTGCATCACCAAGGCGTTGGAGCACTTTACCGTCACGCAGCACTTCTTCTGCCAGGCAACGCCGGGAGCCGGGAAGACGCGCATGGCCGCGGAGCTGACCAGCCGACTGCTTCAGCAGGACAGAATTGACCTGGTGCTGTGCTTTGCGCCGTCCTGCCAGGTGGTGGAGGGTTTTCGTTCGACTTTTTCAGAAGTGCTATACAGACGTCTCGATGGCCAGATGGGGGCCGTGGGGGCGGCCTATACCTATCAGGCCATGGAATACCGTGATGAGGGATTCTGGCAGCTTCTTGATGACTACCGGGTGCTTGTGGTTTTCGATGAAATCCACCATTGCGCCGGCCACGATCCGCTGCTCAGCAATGCCTGGGGGCAGCAGATACTGCATCGGATACAGGATCGGGCTGCCTTCACGTTGGCCCTGTCTGGAACGCCCTGGCGTTCGGACGACAAGGCCATCGCATTGGCTCGCTACTCTTCGCCCGACGGGCATTTGATCTGTGATTACCGTTATGGCTTGAAAGATGCCATTTCCGACGGCGTGTGCCGATCACCTCGCATTGTGTTGCTCGACAATCAGAAGGTAAAACTTACGGAAGAGCTTGGTGCGGATAGCTCCGTGAGGCTGTTTCCCAGCATCGCCAAGCTTTTAGGGGAGTCACCTGTCACCTATGAGGAACTTCTGCGTCATGACGAGGTGATCAATCCAATCCTTGATCTTGGCTGCAGCAAGCTGAACGAGCTACGCCAGATCAAACCTGATGCCGCTGGTTTGGTGGTGGCCACAGACATCGAACACGCCCAGCAAGTTGCACTGGCTCTAGAAGCAATGGGTGAAGAGTGCCGCATCGTGACCAACAAAACCCCGGATGCGCAGCAGGTGATCAATGCATTCCGGAGCAGCGCCTGCCGCTGGATTGTGGCCGTCGGAATGATCAGCGAAGGCACCGACATTCCCCGCCTGCAAGTGTGCTGCTATCTCAGCCGTATCCGCACCGAACTGCATTACCGGCAAGTGCTGGGGCGAGTGCTGCGGCGCACAGGTGAGTCCGACGACCAGGCATGGCTATTCATGTTGGCGGAGCCAACGCTTCAGGGCTTTGCGGAGCGAATTTCGGATGACTTACCTGATGACCTGGCAGTTTTGAGCGATGTGCAGATGCCTGGTTTTACTCCAGGCTTCAGGTCTGAGCCGATGGGCACTTTGGGTCATGTCGCAGGTTTCGACGGTGCGGGGTTAGGTGGTGCAGAACCGGGTATTGGATCGCAGCCTACGAACATCATTTCGCTGGGTGGCTATGCAATTGAGCCCGCTTACCAGGTCAGCTTTTCCCAGCATTATCGGCAGCAGCTACTGGCTTGTTTTTGATGCTCAGCCAGTCGAGGCTGATCCAATGATGTTGGTGTTCATGTATCCCTAACCGGCCGGCGTCGTGTGGAACGTAATCGTGAGGTGTGCATGGAGATTAAGTCGCAGGCATTGGTCGATGTCGTTGAAGATGTGATCTGCGACGTGTGCCGCTCTGGCACGCGTATTCCCGGCTATGGTCCCCAATACGGCAAGCTTGAAGCCCAATGGGGATATGGCTCCCAGCATGATGGGGAGCACTACCGGGTGGATCTCTGTGAGCCCTGCTTTTTCAGGGTGCTGAGTGGAGTGCGTCGGGAGCGTATGGTCAATGGCATGTTCGATGATGAGCAGCCATTTTCCTCTGAGGATTTTGGCTTGGTCAGCAAGGGTAACTACTGGGAAAAGAGTTGATGACAGGACTGCGGCTGAGTGATCTTCTTGAACCCGTCATGCAGCTTGCTTACGAAGCCGGCCGACTTATTGAGTCAGAGCTTAATAGATCAGACGGCCCAAGGGGCAGTGGCTTTAAGGCAGACGTCGATGTTGAAATCGAGGTACTTCTGCGACAGCGACTGAAGCACATCCTTAATTGCGATTTTGTCGGAGAAGAAACGGGCTGCGAGCTATCAGGCCACCCATTTAGTTGGGTTGTTGACCCCAATGATGGAACAGGCGACTTCCTCAATCGTCGGCCGGGCTCTGCCATTTCTATCGGATTGCTGCATAACGCAACGCCAGTGCTGGGCGTGGTTTACGCCCCCGTCACGTCTAGTGGTCCTGACTGCATAGCATGGGCTGAGGGTGCACCGGCTTTACTGCGTAATGGTCGTCCCGTGAATAATGACCTGCAATCTGCGATCTTGGCACCGGGGACAGCGGTAATGGTCAGTTATGGGGGCACCCAAAAAGCCAAGCAGAATGCTTTGCTTTGCCACCCGGCTATTTTCCACCCGATGCCAAGCATTGCTTACCGCCTTGCGCGTGTTGCCGCAGGCGATGGTGTAGCTGCCGTATCGCTCTACAGCGTTTCGCCCCATGACCTGGTTGCGGGTCATGCTCTGTTGCGGGCGGTCAATGGCGATATCTGGAATGAGAAAGGTGAGTCGCTGCGATACGCATCACCACAAGCATTCACTCGAAGTTTGAATTTCTGCTTCGGTGGCGCGCAGGCAGCGTGCTCAGAATTGCTTGGCCGACCATGGCAGTCGCTTAAAGAAGAGTATTAGCATCGGTTCCGACACTAATACGCATGCCTGATCGACACCTATTCGCGCTCAAAATCTACTTTTTCAACAGGATCGGCTAGGAGCAGAGACTTGTTTCTGAGGCATAACGCCCAGCAGCTCGAACAGTAGTTGATCGCTACTATGTGAGAGTTATATTTGAGCTTCGTCTGGTTCACAATGTGACGAAAAACGCGCTGCAAAGGACTTGCAGATGGTCGAACAAGATACGTTGCCCGAGTTCGATGCAAACGATCTTGAAGATTTTTCGCTGAGCAAATGCGCTGGGCGTCCCTCCAGTTTCCACATTCATGATGTGGCTCGAGTTTTACCTGAGCTTATCGTAGATCTGTCTCGCTTTGAGGTCTCTTCAAGTATTTCGCCGCTTTCAGGACTTCTCACCGAGCCGGATTTCTGTTGAGCCTGATCACAGGCGATAGTCTGGTGGGCCTGAACGACTTGACCACTACCGGACAACCCACTAAGACCCAGGGGCAGATGCGGTATTGGTACCATTCGACTAGGGGCAGCCCCATTAGACACCTTGGGTGCGCGGCCTATTGATGCATGGAGGCAGCAATCTGCTGCTCCATCCACGCTTCAATCATTGGCCGCCACGGCACTAGGATGCACCCCTTACCGTCATCGAGCATGGCGTAGCGCCCGCTGGCGAGCATTTGCGCGCACTGGGCATAGGTGACGATGGGCTGCTTCATGAGCGCGGCCTTCTGTGGGAGCGTCGGCTTTGTGCTTGTACAGAAAGCCTCAAAGCCGTACGGAAGTTCACGAAAGCGTACTCGCGGTAATCACCGAATCCACGAAAGCACAAAGGTGGTGATCCGCTTTTGCGTATTTATCCAAGGGCAGGGATGCAGGCCGTGGCGTTGCTTGCATGGTAGGCCAAGAATTGGAGTATAAGTTATCTTTAACGTGGTTTTGATTGTGTCGTGAATCGACGCATCTGGGTATGCAGAGTCGTCAAATCCAGCGCGGCCGTCCGTCCGGCGCCACCACCTTCGAGGCCGAGCCGGCACGGGCATTTGGGGGGGCGGTGCGTGCGTTGCGCATGGGCCAAGGCGTGGCCCAGGAGACGCTGGCCCTTCAGGCTGGCATCGAGCGCTCGCACATGGGTAAGGTAGAACGCGGCGAGCACATGCCGACGCTCGCGCTCATCCTCAAGATTTTACGTGCGCTTGGGTGCAGCTCGGCCGAGCTGATGGCAGAGACGGAACGCCACCTGGCGGCGTCCGAGTCGTAGCGTGAAAGCGCACCGCTGCCTGTGGCTTGCGCGACCGGGTCAATCCGCAGGGATTGACACTGCATACGTGGGGGGCGGGCAGACTCAGGAAACTTCAGGCATGAGTGAAAAGACAAAAAAGCAGCACTACGTTTGGGAGTTCTATCTGAAGGGGTGGGCAACTGACGATCAGATTTGGTGCAAACGAACTGGCAAGCTATTCAAGACGTCTACCGAGAACGTCGCTCAAGAGCGCTATTTTTATGAAATAGAGCCGCTGTCACAAACCGAATTAGATCTTCTCAAAAGCATGGTAATGCGTGGGCCAGAAATCAATCAGATTACCAACCTAAGCAGCCTCTGCACTTACTTGGAGATTGCCCATGCCAAAGGTGACGTATCAAGATACGGCATCGAATGGTTTCACTCAATGATAGAGGGCAAAGCGCTTCCGGTGCTAACAGAGCTCCGGTCGGGAAATGCCAAGATACTTGAAGATAGACAGAGCAAAATTGATCTTTGCATCTATCTTGGGCACCAGTACACGCGTACTAAAAGAGCCAGAAACTCTTTCTCTGCCACACACGAAGACCTCAATACCCCAGAAAAATACAGAGACTGCGATTTAGGAAAAATTCACAACGCGATGGCATTCATCATAGCGAATGCGATTGGGTCATCCATATGCGACCATCTAGATCTACAGCTCATAAAGAATAATACCGGCGTGAGATTGATAACCTCGGATCAGCCAATTTACAATTTTCTGGCTATTTCTGGCGAAGCACCTAATGAAACATCTATTTACTTCCCTATAAGCCCAGAGCTTGCACTTTGGTCTAAGAAGAACCCTAACAATGAGCGTATAGATACAAAAGACAAGGCAGAAGAGCTCAATGCTTTCATGGCGAGAAACTCTCTGGAATGTATTTTTGCAGAGAATGAAGAAGACTTATTAAAATTCTGACTAAAAACCATTTCCTTAAAACATCATTACTTCAGGAAGGCGCTAGGGTTTGTACGAAAAGTCGTCGAGCGAAGGTCAGGCGAGGCAAAAACGGGTGAGGAAGCGGACCGAACCCGTTTTTCACGAAGCATCACCGAGCGCAGGCACTTTTCGTACAGAGCCTAGTAACGGCCACTGAGCAGTACGCCTCCAAGGCAACGCACGAGGAAGATCGGCTGCAATCCGTTATCTGGAGCAAGCTGGATACGCAGCCGTCAAGGATCAAGGGCGTCAGGAATCAACGCCGGATAGCGATGATTCGATACGAAGCGCCGGGTGCATCCTGCGGGCGGGACGTCGAAACGCAATATCGGGGAAGAACAACAAAGGCAAGACAATGAACAGCAGTGACTATCACTCCAAGCTCTACCAGCTTCAAGAAATAAGCTCTGCAAACCTGATTGCTTTAGGCGAGTGGTCTCAAGACGAAGCGCTCCCGTGGCTTTGGGAGGAACTTGGCGGCGCAATCTTGGCGTCGAGACCGAAGCACCCGATGGCACGCATTCCGCCCGAACCACAGAAACTCAAACCGATGAAGGATGCCGAGGCAGTGCGGCAGGGGTTGATAGTCTCGGTGGCCGAGCGGAAGAAGCTGTCAGAGCCATCGTTCTACCAAGCCCAGCTCACCATGCTGGACTCTGAGGCCAGGCGCTACTGCAAGAGCATCGCCGAATTCGCCAAAACGCAGGAACCCTTTGCTGCTGATGCAGTTGTGCATACCTTGCATCGAGCTCTACTGGAAATGATGCATTTAGCAGTCGTGCTCCTAGAAGATGCCGCTCGTGAAGTGACCAAAGAACCAGGGTACTTCTCTGCATGGCGACGCAGACACGAGACCCCTTTTGAAGTGTTTAAAGGTACTGAGCAAATCATCTACGGTGTCTACTCAGGTATGACTCATGCCGACAGGGCACCTTACGCACCCGTGGCGGTGCTACGCACGGCGATTGAGCTACGTCTGCGACATGCGTTTTGCGTGTCTAGCCTCGTGGACCTGAGTAGGCCAGAAGACATGATCCCTATCGACCTGAGCAAGCTCTTCGAGGCCATACAGAAACGGCAGGGGGAAATCGACTTCGTGGTGGACGTACATGACATCTGGAAAATCTACCGATGGAGCAACTTTTATCTCCATGGTGGTGTCCGCGACTACCCGTGGGTGCCTGGCTTCCTCCTTCAATATCTTCGTCCTCTCTTCTCTGGTCGGCCCTCGACACCGAACGGCGCATGGAACATAAATAGCGGAATCCAGATGAAGCGCGAGACATGGCGAGCTGTTCGCTCAGCTCTTCAACCTCCCGCTCAGAAAAAAAGTTTTGTCATGAGGCTCGCTAATGCTTGGCGCGCATTACGGCCAGGTGAGGGGCGGCAACTAGCACTGCCCGCCGTTGACGAGACATCGGCGCAGTGTATGTTTTTCGACTAGAAAGAACTTATTGCCCTTTCTTGTCCATGTCGCGCTGCTCGATCTGCAACTGCGCATGCCGGGTCACTTGCTGTGGTCGCTCCACCAACATGGCACGCGTCGACAAGGTGGTTAGGTACTCGGCGACGTGGATGCTGGACTTGCCCAATTCCAGTAGCTCGATATGCTCAGATTTCTTGCCGGTACACAGGATGATGCCCAATAGCGAGGCTTCTTCCGGCTTGCACTCGAACTTGTCGAGCCTGCGCTGGTAAAGTTCCATCTGGCCTTTGTAGGTGGCCTTGAGCTCGCCGACCTTCATTTCGACAACGACCATGAGGGGGTGACAAGAGAACGATCAATTATCTATGTCGAGATAATTGTAGATAATTCCCTCGATCTATGGCCGAGCCGGTGGTTCAGCGCTGTGTCTGTAGGCCTCAGGCGTATTTTTTCAAGCCGAGCCGTAGAGGGGGCATCTTTTCCCAGCGCCCTAGCGGCATCCAGATTGCTGGTTGCCTGGCCGCCGACTTGACCAGCCATTTGCATTGGATGTGACCACAGCACCGGTACGCCTCGACCGTCATGAATCGGCCAGAAGCAGCCTGTCGCTAGCTTGCGGCTAGCGGCCAGAGCTACCGCCACAGAGTATGATCCCGGCTAGCAGCCTGACCGTGCCTCAAGATCGACCGCACCGAAGGTGATCATGACAGTGGAGAACAGGAAAATGGGGCCCAAGCAAGTGACTATCGAAGACTGGAACGGCGATGGCGCTATCCGCATTCCGGATGAGGCTCTTCAAGAGCTAGGCGTTGACGTTGGCGACACTCTCTATGTGATCGAGGAGTACGTGGGTAATCTCCGGTGCCTTGTACTCAGCAAGACACCACAGATCCCGGATCGTACCGATGAGCTGGTTTCCCACTGGAATCAAAATGGAAACAAGTACCGCCGATCACGGTAGGCAGCTTTCGGCCCAGACCGTGTAAAAACGCAGCAAGTGATGGCAATCAACTGCCGGTGGATTTTCTCAGCGTCCAGAAGGCCGCC